>JAAUZX010000023.1 GCA_014804365.1 Lachnospiraceae bacterium | reverse complement strand
GAAGGAACCCCTCAAAAAGCGTCGGCACTTGACGAGGTATCTCACGAGTCTAGTGTCCGCTACGCTTTTTGCGGAGCGAGAGCGCGGTGACGCAGATATTAACTTCACTCTGAGCGACCAGATTGGTCAATATACGAATAGTAACCAATGCTTTTCCGCCCCTCCATTACTGCCTACAGCCTCTGCAACAACATAATATGATACTCCTCATCCTGCACAATCCGCGCCAAAAGTGTATTCACATAATCGTCCTCGATTAGGCTCATATGCTGCCGGTACTGCTCGATGGCCGCCTGCTCCGCCTCGAGATTGGCTGCTATGATCTGTTCTTCCTGATTCGCCAGATTCGTGTACTCCGGTGTCCACATCTGCCTTCCGGTGCGTGTTTTGATTGAAAAATCAATTGTTCCGCCAAGCAGCAGGATCATCTCTCCAAGCAGCTGCAGATGAATCATCTCCGCCACCGCCATTCCTGTAATTGTCTTGGCCATTCCACACTTGTGGCAGCACAGACAGCTTTCTCCATGGATATATTGCAGCGCAGCAGTCAGCTCCGACACAGAGCCGCAATAATCCAGCGTAAGCAGATTCGCATAGAATTGATTCTCCTCCCTGACCCGGATCGGCGGATAAGGCAGCGGCAGATTCAGCGGTGTCACGCCTCCGAAATTACAATTATTCTCTAAGACTTGTTCCATTCCATCCATACGCAAACTTCCCCCAGCCCGATGTGCCGTCTGTCTCGCCTGACACTTCCTTCAGCCGTGCACATCTTCTCATTATTATTTATCCTATGCGCACAGCTGTAAAATCGTGTATGCCGCTTCAAAATCGTTGTTCGAGGGATTGGAAAACGCCCGTGTTCTCACACAGGCGTCATTTCCCATCACTTTATATATTGCTCCTTTACCCGCTTGCAAACGAATACATTCGCGGATTTTCAGATCATTCCCTCTTTCACCACTCTCTGATCCCGCATTACTTTCTCGATTGCGGTACCCTTGATAAAATGAAGCAGGAGTTTCTTCATGGGATTAAGCGGTCCTAAGTCGATTTCCAGCGGAGACTTCCCGTCCATCAGCTTCACGCTGCTGCTTAGCAGTTCACGTATATCATACACGCTGCCCCATACTTCCGGTACGCCTCTGTCCACGCCGAGCAGACCGTACACAGCTTCCATTGCCGTCCTTACAGAATATTCCGTTGTAAATACGGTATCTCTCGGTGTTTCCGCAAACTGCCCTAAGAATGCGAAGTTTACGCACCCGTCAGGAATGACATCGGGGCGGTCTCCCTTGGTTCTCGGCATGAAGAATGCGGTGATATAGGGCATCATTGTAGGCACACAGACGGCACTGTTCTCTGCCAGTTCAGAAATCTCCTCTTCCGGCACTCCCAGATGATAGAGCCATTCCTCCGTAATCTCCTTACCGGTACATTCTTTCATCGGTTTCTTGATATAATCTCCGGGTACATCCGTAAACAGACCATATACCCAGACACATACTTTATCTTTATCCTGATCCTTGAACTGTCCCTGTCTGTTGATCGTCCAACTCATCAGCCACGAAGAATCCTGACAGCTTACGATACCGCCGGTAACGACCTTGCCGCTCTTGGGGTCACGCTTACAAATATTCGTGATGTACGGAATAATCTTGTCGTCCAACGTAGTAACCGTTGCGGACTCCCAGTTGGTCTTGGCAATGTCGGAGCAGAATTTCTCCGGACGTCCGAAAGCCGGGTCCTGCTTTGCAATATTTTTCCACAAGCTCCAGCAGCCGCTCGTTCTGACTTCCGCATCGCCGTTCGGTGCATGGTTCTGATCGCCGTAGATCGTCCCTTCCGTGCAGCTTCCGTTGGTGACAAACACGAGGTCATTTTCCGTGAGTACGATGCCTTTCTCTACACCTTTGACCTTACACTCTATGGCCTTGGCCACCTTTTTCTCCCCGTCGATATCGAAGATCACGTTGGTCACTTCCGTATTAAACTGGAAGTCAACGCCCGCCTCTTCCAGATATTTCTGCATCGGCAGGATCAGAGAATCATACTGGTTATACTTCGTAAATTTCAGTGCGCTGAAATCCGGCAGTCCCGCGATATGATGAATAAATCTCTGGAAATACAGCTTCATCTCTAATGCACTGTGCCAGTTCTCGAAGGCAAACATAGTCCTCCAATATAACCAGAATGTGGAATCAAATACCTCTTCATCAAACACATCCTCGATCGTCTTATCATACAAGTCTTCGTCCTTGGTCATAAAAAGCTTCATGATCTCCATGCAGCCTTTCTGGCTTAAGTTGAACCTGCCGTCCGTATGCGCGTCCTCTCCGCGGTTTATTGTCGCGCGGCACAGGGAATAGTTCGGGTCTTCTTTATTCAGCCAGTAATACTCATCCAGCACAGACACCCCCGGAGTTTCGATGGACGGTATGCTGCGGAACAGATCCCAGAGACACTCGAAATGATTCTCCATCTCGCGGCCGCCCCTCATCACATATCCACGGGCGGGATCATTGATTCCGTCGCAGGCGCCTCCTGCAATGTCCATCGCCTCCAGAATATGAATATGACTGCCGGGCATCTGTCCGTCACGTACCAGGAAGCACGCCGCTGCTAAAGCTGCAAGGCCGCTGCCTACGATATAGGCATTCTTCTCATCCACGCCTTCCGGTTTCTTCGGTCTGGCAAATGCCTCGTAGTTGCCGTTCGTATAATAGATACCTTTGCTGTTCTTGTCGTATCTGCCTAATTCCGTATTGCGGTAATCCAGATCCGTGTACGCGCTCTTTTTCCCTACTGCCTTCTTGTGTACAGCTTGCGATGCATTTCCACCCGCCTCGTTTTTCTTATGGTTCTTAGCCGCATAGGCTGCAGCGCCCGCTCCTGCCGCAACGGCAACGCCGATGCCGATCCCTTTCTTATTTGCCATTTTCATATCCACCTTTCTTATTGGTTCTATGTATCGCCTGATGTCGTTATCTTCCTGCCTCTTATTATTCAGGAAGATCCGCCGGTTCAGTTGTTGCCCTGTTTCCGTCCGTCTGTACATCAGTGATATCTGCTCATGCCCCTATCATATGCCTATATTCTCCATAATCCCATTTACAAAAAAGACGAAATGATAAAAAACTTATCATTCCGCCTCATTTGATTAAAAACTTTGCTTCCATTCTTCAAAGTTATGTATGGAATTCGCAATGCTCCCGTGTAAGGTAACACTCATCATCTCCACGATCACGCCGTAGTCATCTTTCATCCCCCGCTCGATCCAGTCGAGCATAATCCCGACGAAACCGTATTTATAGAACCCGGCAATAAACTCCTTATCCTCCTGCGGCAATTCCACGCCCTCGCACTTTTCTTCCACCACGTCCGCAATCAACTGATAAGTCAGCTTGTGGAGATAATTCTCAATCTTATCTCTGCCGACAGATCGGTAAACATTCAAAATGAATGCTTTATTCTCCATGACGGCCTCAAAGATCTGATATATGCCTTCCTTCCATGTATCGTAGGTCTTCTTACCCTGAAGCGCCTTGCGTCCGTCCTCGATACAGCACCATTCCACCAGATCATATATATCCTTGAAATGATAATAGAAAGACATCCGGCTGATCCCGCAATCCGATGTGAGGTCATTGATTGTTATCTTATCAAGCGGTCTGTTCGTAAGCAGCTTCTTAAGTGACGCCTCCAGCGCATACTTAGTCGTATTGGGCATAATACTCTAACCTTTCTGTTTTTCAGTATTCCTTCGGTACATCGCTTACTCCGTACCGCTCCATGAATTCTCTTAAATCAGCCGCATTCCTGACAAGCATGATCTCCTCAAATTTTCCCGTCTGCAAATTCCGAAAGCCTGCCACCTGTTCACCGTTGCAGATACTGCACTTCAATATCGGCTTGTAGGTTTCCTTATCGTAATGTTGTATCCGCGCTGCTGACTTTCTCTTAAACATATGTGTGATTCTCCTATGCGGCACTGAGTTATGGTTCTGTCCCGCCGCCGGACCGCCTTATTTTCTGCTGCTCCGGAACAGACACATTACGCCTCCAGCATCTTGATAAATCTGTCAGGATCGTAGTCTCTGCTCTCTCCGTCGTCCGTATAATATTCATAGGGCTTTACATGATCTCCGTAAAAGTGCAGTTTCAGATGATCGAAATCCACCTCCGCGATGCATTGTCCCCCATCCGCTAACGGCAATATGCGGTTTTCCTTGAAGAACACACACACATCTCCAAGGGGCATTTCCACATAGGAATAACCCTTCGTATAGACTTCTTCCTCCTGTACTTCCCCACCGCGAAACCGAATCAGTTTCATGGGCTCCGGAAAATACACCGTTCTGCCCACCGCATTCTGCTCATACACGGGTGCTATCATGATCTCATCTCCCAAAAGAAGCTGATCCTCCACATGTCTTGCAATCCTGTCATCACCATAGACAAATCCCAGCGGCTTAAACATCATTTCGTCCCGCAGAGCCGCCTTCATAAATTCACTGTACAGATAGGGCAGCAGCTTATACCGAACCCCTATCACATCTCTCATCAGATCAATATTTCCAAATCGATATGCCTCCTGCAGTCTCGTTCCCAGCGCCGAATGATTTCTCATCAGAGGGGTGAATACACCGAAAGATAACCATCTGATCAGCAAATCCTCCGTAGCGTCTGCTCCGAAGCCGCCGATATCTGCTCCCGTATACAGGAATCCACACATATTCAAGGACGGCATCATGCGAATATTCAGCAGAAGATGAGACCACCATGAATTATTGTCTCCCTGCCAGATCCCGCCGTATCTGTGCATTCCGATATAGGATGCTCTGGAAAAAAGCAGAATCCGCTTCTCTGGTGACAGCTCGTCAAACGCCTCTGCCGCCGAACGCGTCATATAATATCCGAACAAGTTATGCACGTCTTCATGGCAATATCTTTTTCCTTTATAATTATGATAAAAAGACGCATAATCTTTCGGATTATTGGAAATGTGCTCCGCCAGATCCCGAAACGCAAAGAAAGAATTAATATCAAGATTACGGTTGCGGTATTGGTCTATCTTCTCAAACACTTCCGCCAAACCCCTCTCCGAGTAGAAGATCGCCGGCTCATTCATATCATTCCAGAATCCGTCTATGCCCTGGTCCAGCAATATTTTATACTTCCGCCCGAACCATCTTCCCGCCTCCTCGTTCAACATATCCGGCAGGCAGCACCTTCCCGGCCAGACACCGAGCACAAAATCTTTCCCGTCCTCATCTTTACAGAAATATCCCTTTTCCCTGCCTTCTTCGTATACATCGTATCCGGCTTCTTCCTTGACACCGCCGTCGATGATCGGCACGAGGTGGATTCCCTGCCCCTTCATTTCCGATACAAACTCCTCAAAATCCGGGAAAGTCTCCTCATTCACCGTGAAATCCTTATACCGCTCCATATAGTCAATATCCAGATATACACTGTCTATAGGGATATGATTGTCCCGATAATTCTTTACCACCTGTCTGATGTCCTCGGCCGAACGATATCCCCAGCGGCTCTGTCCGTAACCGAATGCCCACCGCGGCGGAATATAGCTTCTGCCGATTAATCCGCGGAACTCTTTTATAATCACGCTAAGGCTCTCTCCTTCAATCAGATATAATTCAAAATCCGGCCTCTGCGGCGCGATGCGCATTCGATTATGATCGGTATACCCTATATCAAAGACAACTTTAGAAGGCGTATCTACGAAGATACCCAGCTTCTTCTCCCCGTCAAGCAGCACAAAATTGTGCGCCCCATACAGCGAGTGTTTACTCTCGGTATGCTGGGGATCGTCCGTACAGTTGCTCTCATAGATCCAGCCACGCTTGTTGATTCCCCTCACATTCTGTCCCAGACCATACACGATCTCATCTTCTTCCAACCCACATTCCAATGCGTTTTCCCGAAAACATAGTCTGTCATTGCTCCACGTACAGACTTCCGGCTTGCTTAAAACCGCGTCCGTTTCAATGGGATTCCCGAATACGTATCTTTTTATCATACTTATACCCCTGCCCTTCTCTTAGCTTTGCTGCCCTCTTATGCTCCCAGATATTTTTCCAAATATTCAATGACTACCTGCGCCGCCCTTGCATGGGACTTTTCTCCGGGATGTGCATGGGAGCCCACCGTCTCATCCGTCGTATCAGGTAATTGCAGGAATGCGGTATTGGTATCTCCTGCTTGTCTTTGATAAGTATTCATGGCATCCGTGATTGCCAACGTCAGGTCATACCCCAGCATGCCATATGCCCACACAATATGAGAGGTCGGATTGTTTCTGCGTACCATTCCGAGAAAATCAATCACAGCCTGTTTGAAGCGTGCAAGGTCCTCTGCATTATAGGTTCCGTCTGCCTCTTTTCTCTGCTGAAAAGTCTGTCCCGTCACAGGATCTGTCCACGCCGGCTGATTGAACGCGCTGGCATCATTCGTGCCCAGATTCACAATAATGACATCAGGCACCCAGCTTGTAAAGTCATACGGCTTGGCCGCGCCCAGACGCTCATTCATCTCTCCCTCCGCCAGACCGCAGATCTTCTCATAGCGGGACGGTATATTGTGTCGCGGATCATTGTCCCAGCCGCACAGCACGCCCCAGCCGCCCTGAGATACCATACGATACTCCGCATCCAGCGCATCGGAAACCATCCTTGCATAATCCCGGCTGCAGCTCATATACATGGCCAGCCAGTCCGTATCCTCCTTTGCCCCGTATGTTCCCTCTCCAGAGGTGATGCTGTCGCCGATAAATTCCAGTTTATAACGCTTAGGCGCCACCGGACGAAATTCACCATCGCTGCGCAATCCCTTAATCAACAGACGGCAGGTATTGTCCTCTGACATCGCCTGCAATTCTCTGAAAAACTGCACATTCTTGACAGCCTCCGGGCTCATGCTCCTGAAAAGGCACAGCGAATACGTGCCTGCTGCCAGCATCTGCCTGCTCATAAATGCACCGTTAAGCGCCGTCCATATCCACGGCTCATGCATATCATAATCCACATCAATGTCGATCCACAGCTCTGTTCCTGTTACATTCACTTCAATACCACTCCCGTTGAAAAACAGCGGCAGCGGGTTCTGTGTCTCGTCGGTTCGTCCGTAGATCTTGTAATGTTCGATTTCCTGCAATGTGTATGTCTTTAAATTCGGGTTCGGTGTCATGCTTTTCTCCTGTCCGCCTATGTAATATTTCCTGATTTTGGTATACGCCAATTATAGCAAATCCGGCGTTTTATTCCAATCGAAATTTATCTTCTGTCGCATGCGAAGCTGTGTAATTGCCTTGCGTGTCTGCCTTGCAATTTTTATTGTAGTTTCTCCATCCACTCTGCTTCCCTAAATCCCGTGAGTACCAGATCATCACCCACCACAAGCGGACGTTTCACAAGCATTCCATTGGTCGCAAGAAGCTTTAGCTGTTCTTCTTCACTCATGGTCGGAAGCTTATCTTTCAGATTCATACCTTTATACATGAGACCGCTTGTATTGAAAAATTTCTTAAGTGGCAAGCCGCTCTTCTCATACCATCCTTTTAATTCGTCATAAGAAGGATTATTCTCCACAATATGACGATCCGTATATGTAATGTTATGTCCGTCCAGCCACTTCCTGGCCTTCTGGCAGGTAGAACATTTCGGATATTCTATAAACAGTATTTCTCTTTCTCCCATGTAATTACTCCTCCTTTATCTTTTCCCATGTGCTTTCGATTACCCACATGCACTCTCCTTTTGTTACGTTCATAACTGCCCCTTACACAGGCCGCAAATACTCCGCCAGCATTTCATAAACGCAGTCCCTGATATCTCGTGCAATTTTTCCTGCCTGCGCTTCCCTGATACCGATCCCGGCGGCCACCGCTAAGATATCTTCCATGTCCGGATTTAAACCGTTTCCGTTCACGGTCGTAGCATGTTCTCCGTTAAGAGAGTTACTGTAAGTAAGATCATAGGCAGGCGCAAGTATAAAGCGGGATTCCTGTTCATCATACAGATAAGAGAAATTCTTGGAATGATCATCCCTGTTGTGAGCAAACACATTGAAACACATCAAACGATACAGCTTCATCACTTCTGAAAAATCCTTTGTGATTTCCAATGTAAGCTTCATCAAAAGATGATAGTCCAGATTCGGAATCCGATGCGACGTTTCCAAAACAGCGCTGACAGATAACATATGAATTTTAGTCATAACATTTCCGCTGCCTCTTTTCCGGTCAAAACGTTTCGTACCGAAATATCCTTCACACCTCTCTGACGGAAAAAGCTTAGTTTCTGTCATTTCAATACCGCATTCTTTTGCGCATACCGAATACTCATATTCCTGCTTTCCGATATTCTTTTTGTCATCATAAGACGGGAATTTGATGATCCACTCCTCGTTGTCTATCGCTGTCAATATTTTCGGTCTCGCACCGCCGGATGAGCCGCCCAATTGAAACAATTGATCCAAATCGGCTGAATATTCCGTCTTCAACACATTCTCACACTCTTCGGCAATCTGATCCAGTCCCATCACCGATGAAGACGCATTTAACTGAATATCCGGTCTGTAGGAAAGTGCGCCCATTCCAGAATTTCCTACGATCGCGAGCCTGCTCAGGTTCCCGACTCCCACAGGGTCTATGTGATTTTTCAGCATAAGGCGGTCTACCAGCAGGCGTCCCCATCCGTCGGGAAGACTGTCCGCAAACACACCAAACAGACCGCCGAAGGGATCCATTTTCGGAAGAAATATCCGCTTCTCTAAAGGCAAAGAAAAGGGACTGATCGGGAACCCGTTTTCGATCCAGTCTTTATCATATTCAAAAGCCGCCAGCTGCTTCTTATATAGCGCCAGAGTGCCGACCTTTCTCTCATGATAAAACACATTCAATTGCTTAATCTTGTTCACGGATAATCTCCTCTATGGACAATGGAGGAACATCTTCAAATAAATGCTCCAATTCATTGTTGATCCCCAGCGCGGCTGCAATCTTGATAAGAGAGAGAAAAGAAATCTCACCGCTTCGCTCAAATCTTTTTACGGAACCTAAACTTACCCCCGATAGTTCACTCAGTCTCTTCTGTGATATCTTCCGTCTTCTGCGGATCGTACGAATACGCTCTGCGATAAGTTTCTGTATCTCTCCCGGTGATTTTGATAAAAAAGAAAAGTTTGTGTTCATAGATAATATTTTAACCCAAATATCAAGAAAATACAATAATAAGCTAATATATTATTCATAATTGCTGTATAGNACATAATGGTTCGNAAGGTCTCATGCCGCAACAAAAAAAGAAGCCACAGCGGCAATCCTCTATTGCTTTGTGGCTTCTTTTTTTATTAAATTTTACAGAACCATTTCCTTCTTATCTAAATCTGCCTGTGTCTTCTCGAGATCCTGGCGGATAGAAAGCTTCTGCGGGCACACCTGCTCGCACTTTCCGCACTTGATGCAGTTCTTAGCCTGCTTTCCTTCTCCCAGCGCCTGCTCCCATCTCCACTTAACTACATTATAATTCTGGTACATATGATATGTATTCCATGACGCAAAACATCCCGGAATATCAACCCCTGCCGGACATGGCATACAGTAACGGCATCCGGTACANCCATTCTGTACACGGCTCCTTAAGAGCTCCGTCACCNGGGTGATNGTCTTCTCTTCTTCCCCTGTCAACGGTTTGAAAGACCCGAATGTTTTCAAATTATCGTCCACCTGTTCCATGGTGGACATTCCGCTTAAGATCACCTTCACTCCCGGCAGACTTCCCACCCAGCGAAGCGCAAAGGAAGCCGCAGAAGCATCTGCATCCAATTTATGAAATTTATCCATGATATCCTCAGCAAAGACTGCCAGCGAACCACCTTTGACAGGCTCCATGATCACCAGTGGAATGCCTTTAGAAGCTGCCAGCTCATAACCTTTCAATCCGGCCTGTTCCCGGGTATCCATGTAATTAAGCTGAATCTGACAAAAATCCCAATCCCTGGCCTCTATAATCTCCTCGAATGTTTCATATTTGTCATGGAAAGAAAATCCGATATATTTGATTTTACCGGCTTNCCTCAGCTTTTCAAGGCGCTCGATACACCCTATTTCCTTCATCTGCTCCCAATGCGCCTTATCCATGGCATGCATGAGATAAAAGTCGATATGGTCTGTCTGCAGTTTCTGCAGCTGCTCATCCAATAGTCTGTCCACATCCTCCACCGTATGTACCAGCCAAACGGGAAGCTTCGTTGCCAGATAAAAGGAATTTCTGTCATACTTCTTCAGTACTTTCCCTACGAGAAGTTCACTCTTCCCATTGTGATAGGGATAAGCNGTATCGATGTAATTTACCCCTGCCGCAATTGCCGTATCAAGCATTCTCTCCGCTTCGGACTCATCAATCTCCCCGTCCGCAGTTGTGGGAAAACGCATACACCCGAAACCGAGCAAAGAAGTCTCAATATTCAGTTTATCCATTTTTCTTGTTTCCATTGATATACACTCTCCTTCTGCCATAAAAGAGATACCAAAGGAAATTTCTCCCTTTGATACCTCTTATGATACCTCTTACGCCGTATTCATTCCGAAATGATATGGGAAAATTATTAACGGAACTTATCCACCTCCTGACGCAGTTCATTTGATATACGTTTATTATCAATNACTTCCTGCTGAATGGATCCAAGNTTCGTTACAAGATTNGTTGTCGTCTCTGCCACCATTACGATACCATTTGTGCTTTCTTCAACCGCATTTGCAATCCCGTTCATNCCCTCTTTCAATACATTCATATTTTCTCTCAAATTACCTGCCTGAGCTGCAAACTCACTCAATACACTCTCCAAATGAGTGGAATCTTCTCTGTAGTATTGTGTAATCTCGGCGAATTTGTCATAATCCTTCAATACGGTCGTATCAACAAACTCCAACATTGAACTCGAATCAGATGCCAGTTTCTCAACTGCTTCAACAACATTCTGACTAATTGTCTGAATATTATTCGCGGTCAATCTTGAACGCTCCGCCANTTCACGTATTTCCTCTGCAACAACNGCAAATCCCTTGCCTGCCTCTCCGGCTCTGGCCGCTTCAATGGAAGCGTTCAGTGCAAGAAGGTTTGTCTGGCTGGCAATGCTTAAGATATCTAAAGTAAGGTTTGTAATATCATCTACCTTTTTACTGTTTTCAATAGACTCNGTCATAATGGACCGAATTTCATCCACCATTGCATTAGTTGATGCTTTTCCTTTTACAGCCGTATTTTCACTTTCTCTGGCTCTTATCTGGCANTCTTTGGCAAACTCTGCACCACTCTCAGAATTATGGGCAATCTGAAGAATCGTATCGGCGGTAACCTCNGTTGAACAGCTCATATTCGCCGTTGTCGCCGACACCTCCTNCATCGCTGCCGCAAGCTCCTGCATNGTTGCAGACGTATCATTTGCACTTGCATTNGACTCGGATACCTGTGTGGCAATTGCCTCAACGGTATTCAGCATGTTTTTCGACTCTATATCTAATTTTGACAGCATNCTTTCCAGACTGGAAGCCAGGAAGGANATCGACTGCTTNAATTCNATCATTTCTTTGGTANGGGCATAACCCATNTTTCTCTCGATCAGATTCGTATCGCCATGAGCAAGCGCCTCTGTCTGCTCTGCGATCCANANAAACGGTGTTGTAATANTCTTGGCCATAAANAAGGAAANCATAACNCCCAATGCGATCACAATCAGAATAAAGANCGCCAGTATCTTTACCAAATTATACACGATTTCGTATGCTTCCACAGATGGAGCTGTAATACAGATAGACATCCCGCCGATTCCGATCGGAGCATATGCGTAAACGTAATCCATGCCTGACACAACGCCTTCTTCTCCCCGCATCATAGCTGCTACCACGATTCTCTGATTATCTGTCATATTATCAATCTCATCCGATGAAACCGACTCGTCACATTCACCGGTTGCCCAGTTCTGCAGTAAAACAATATCCTCATTCGGATGCGCTGACAGCATACCATCCGAATTCAGCATAAATGCGTAGTTATTGTCCGTGATACGATAATTATTGACCTCTGCCGATACGTACTCCAGCCGGACAAATCCGACCAGCACGCCGACCTTTTCCCCGGCACTGTAAACCGGTGTGCCGATTGCCAGNATTCTTCNNCCCGTGCTTTTNGANAAGGTAGGCTCGCAAATAACNGTCTTCTCCTCATTCCATGGTNCCGAATAATATTCCCTGTCTGCTATAGACGTTCCGTGGTGTTCTTCGCCATCCGTGTGAGCAATTTCAACGCCCTCACTGTCGGTAATCAGAAAATGGGACCATACATTTCCGCTATCGNNGATAANNTTGTTCAGATATTCCTCCGCCCTGCTATAATCCATACCGGTCACATTTTCATTATCNGCCGCTGTCCTGACAACAGAAACATACTGCTGCACTACCGCNTTTACATTACTTGCAATCATATCCGCCATNGTCGAATAGGTATCCGCCTTATCNGCCTGCACATCCTTGAAAATCTGTACAGTTATCACCAGCAGAATGATGACAAACGGCAACAACATTCCTAACAGCAGATTCCGTAAAAATACATTTTTCATACTACTCTTTTGCNTTTTCATTATGCTCTCCTTTGCAAATTCCCCTTTGGCTTCCTATNGATNGTTTGCACATACGCTGCTCTTGTCGGAATGATCACATAAAGGGCNCCCTCTCTGNTGGACTCCCAACCAAAGAAGCGCCCTTTATCTTTANATTAATAATAGCAAAATAAATATTACTTGTCTATCTGTTATTATCCTTTTACCGATCCCGACAAGCCCTCAACATAGAATNTCTGCAAACAGATAAATAAGATTACAATCGGAACTGCGATTACCATNGCACCNGCNGCAAACTGTGTGTAATACTTGTCAATTCGCCTGAAATCGGTCATCCAGTACAAACCAACTGCTACCGTATAGTTNGCCTGCTTGTCACCGAACAAGATACTNGGGAAAATATAATCCGACCATGCGCCCAGGAAGTTTGTCAGCAGCGTATAAATNGCAATCGGTTTGGAAAGCGGAATCGTAATCCTTGTAAAAATCTGCCANCTGGTNGCNCCGTCCACAATCGCCGCCTCATCCAAAGCNTTTGGAATCGTATCGAAAAATCCCTTACANACATGATANCCCATTGCAGCGGCAGCAGCACCGACCACNATCAATGCTACGATTGACTGGTTCAGACCAATACCNTTCAAAATATTGTACACTGCAATCATGGACATGAAACCGGGGAACATNCCGATAATCATCAATATCTTCATAAAGGTCTTTCTTCCTGNGAAACGTGTCCNGCTCAAGGTAAANGCNGTTGCCAGAACAATCGNTGTATTGATCAGACANCCGCANACAGCGACAATCATCGTATTGACCCACCATCTTCCAAATGGNAGTACNCTGGGATTGGTAAATAANTNCACATAATTATNAAANGTTAATCCTNTCGGAATAAAATANCCTACATAATAACCNNTTTCCGCNCTCAGTGATGTAAGAACCATCCAGAGGATGGGGAACAGCCAAATNACACCCAGAACAGTCAGTACAATATAGCCTGTATTAATCTTTGCCGTCTTCATTGAGAAAATAAGAGNCACAAAAGACGNTACCAGACTAAGCCAATAACCTATGCCAAAATATTTTACCAGAAAAGGTTCTGATAACACCCCTGAACCATCCAAAATGCTTTTGCTGGCAAAAAGAAGCACGGTAAGCGCAATTGCCAAAACAGCGTCAACGATTGCCCAGATTCTGACGCCCCAGANAGTAGGGCGCACAAAACTCACAATGCCCAANACNGCNGCNGNCACTGCAANGANCACCGCGACTNCCATGATCCACGAACTGCCCATCACACTAAGCAGCGATGAANTCTCTGCNGATGTNGAAACATACGGAAGAAATANTCCAAGCAGTGCAAGAATGCTCGCCACAAGCGCAGGAANCANAAATTNTAATNTTAAACCGATGATGACCTTATTCTTCATTATTGGAATCCCTCCTCACTCTTCATNGCTCCTGACCNCGTATAAGAAATCAATGAGAATACAGCGGAGAANATNAAGATGATAATACCGATCGTCGCTGCAAGATTGAAATCATTGCTNTCNTTGGTCAGTTTATANAGCCAGGTAACCAGNAAGTCCGTTGTGCCCGCCTGATAGTAATCCATCTTCGCAGGAGCACCNGCNGTCAGGAAATAAATAACGCTAAAGTTATTGAANTTACCAATCAAATTGGCAATCAGATACGGTGTGGTTACGAACCACATATAGGGGAACGTAATCTTAATAAACTGAACNACNGGATTTGCACCGTCAATNCTTGCACTNTCATATAACTCCTCAGGAATATTCATCAGGATACCGGTTACCATCAGCATAGTCACCGGAATACCNATCCACATATTGACAACAATGACCGTGACACGCGCCCAGGTAACATTNGTCAAAAACGGCAGTGCCTGTGTTGTAAAGCCCCACTGCTGTAACAACACATTGAAAATGCCCCGTTCTCCAAGCATAGTGCCCACAACCAACAGTGAGATGAAAGCGGGAATACCCATGGTAATGACNAAAATTGTTCTCCAGATCTTTTTACCGCGGATTCCCTTGGAATTGATCACCATGGCAAGGAAGATGCCCCCGAAATAACAGGTAAAAGTCGCGGCAAATCCCCATATAAAGGTCCAGCCGAGTACCGGCCAGAAAGTTTTGGATAACGTATCACCGGTAGACATCAATTTAACAAAGTTTCTAAGTCCCACCCATGTAAATAAATTTCCGGGAGGCTGGTGATTAGCATCATAATTGGTAAATGCCATCAAAATCATATAAATTANCGGTGTGACCGTGAAAACAAGCANGCCCACAACCGGAACTGCCAGNAGCAGCTTATGGATATTATCATTCAGAAGGGACTTCGCATCNTCAATAANACCGGGNACCTTTCTGCCCGACAGTTTAATCTGTCTTGCCTGTTCNCCTGAATAGATCTGCACAAGCCATACACAAATAAACACCGCGGTGATGACGCATGTTACAACGCCCCACAGCAAAATCAGCATGGAATTATCTCCCTGAATCATATCAAAAATACCGGTTTCCTCATTAAAGACCATCCCCTGCTCATGCGTCCCCAACGTCGTCAGATTTACCAGATTACCGGCACCTGTCTGAATCATATAAGCAATATATGCAATTTCGGCCACAAGATAAATGAGCCCTTTTACAACCTGCCCACGGACTATATTGGAGAGACCAAAGATGATAAAGGAAAGCTTGGTATAAATGTCACCCCTTTTAAAAATGGATATGGGATCATTCTTTTTTACAGTTTCCATCCTACTACCTCCATATATTGTTCAGAAAATACCAAAAAGGAGCCGCCCACAGATCATCTGTTATATTCTACGGGCAGCCCCCTTTCTCTTAACTACTTATCATTCAGTATTCTTTAGTCCGTAATGGAAGAAAGAATCTGCTCAACAACTTTATCCAAATTTTCCTGCGCATTATTACCGTTTACATCACCCTGTAAGAGACTCTCGCCCAAGGTTGCAACCGGTGTCCAGTAATTTGCAATCTGAGAAATGGAAGGCTGAGGAGTCGCAAACTGTGTCTGTGAAAGCAGAGCGCGGGTAGCAACATCAGATGCCAGTTCAGAACTATCCTCTAAGGAAAGGCAGGTAGGAGTCGCCTTACATTCCTTATAACGGGTCAACTGGTTCTCTTCATTAGCCAACCACTCAGCTAAAAGCTGTGCCGCCATAGGATGAGCTGTGCTGGATTTTACAGCGAAGCACTTGTAATCAGCAAAGTTGCTGAGCTGACTGTCTTTTCCATTGATATTAATCGTAGGAAGTGCACAAGCTCCTAAATCATCGCCAAGAGCTTCCGTGAGTGCGCCATCTGCGTCAGCCCATGTACCGGAACACAGAGCGCCCAGTTTGCCTTCTTTGAACAGACTGCCTGCAACACCGTCTCTGTCCTCTATGTACTTCGGATTGTTTACAAGGTTGTCAAGAATATAATTTACAGCAGTAACGCCGCCTGCATTATTCCATGAGCATTCTGTCGGATCCTCACCATCTGCTCCGAACAGAGTACAGCCTGCTGCATAGAAGAAGGTTTCCAGATACCATGAATCATGAAGAGTATAGGAGAAGTTATACACATCGCTTCCCAGATCCTTAGCCATCATCGTCTCCAGGCTCTTCACGTCATCATCACTATACATGCTCTTGTTGTACCACATAAAGAAGGAGTTCGGTGAAAAAGGCACACCATACATTAAATCATCTCTCGTACATGCCGCAAGAGCGCCATCACCATATAAAGCCTTAACTTCATCAATGTTTGCTGTAATAGGATAAATCAGTCCGGCATCCTTTAACTGGGAAATAGAACCGGAAGGAAGCTGGAATACATCCGCTGCCAGTTCAGGATCTGTCTCCAGATTGCTTGCAGACTCATCAATACCTACAACCGCGATATCAAAAGTGCAATCATATTCGGGATGCGCTGTGTTAAACGCGTCACATATCGCCTGCGTTATTTCCATTTCCTCTTCAGGAACCCATACTTTCAGGCTGACTTGTTCAACCCCCCCCCCAGAATTTTCGGCATCTGCACTGTCCTGGGAGCTTCCGCTATCATCCGCCGCATTGTCCTCAGAACTTCCGCCGTTACTTGAACTCGGTGTACTTGTACTGCCTGAACCACTGTCGCCACAGCCGGAAAGCATGCTCATTAACATACCGGTTGTACAAAGTAACGCAACTGCTTTTTTCAACTTCATAATAATTTACCTCCTGAAATTTATATGTTTTTTTTGCTTTAGTTAAGCGGTTAACTATAGATTATATTAAATAGCTATAATTGTCAAGTGCTTTTTTAATTTTTTTCGGTAAAAATCGTATAAAAACCGTTTAACCTAATCATCTTCTATACAAGTTATACAACGACATATTTATTCCACTGTAAATTTCTCAATAGCCTGCTGCAATTTTACTGCCCACTCCCGCATCTGCTCGGATGCCCGCTGCAATGTCTCTGCCTCTGCAGATTGATTTTTTGTCGTTTTGTTTACATCAGCAGAACTTGCCGCCGTCTCCTCGGCAACAGTCGATATGCTCTCTATCGCTTCCTCCGTAGTCCTTCTTGCAATTTCCATGCTCTGAATATACCCTAGGATCTCCTGCACCTGTGACATCAGGGTGCGGGTCTGCCCATCCATCTGATGAAATGACTTTGTCATTTGCTCCACTGATTTCTTTTGATTTTCCACGCTTGCATACGCAACGCTGACAGAATCTCCTGCCTGCTGTGTCTGTACGGTAACCTCCTGAATAATCGTGCGGATTTCACCTGCCGATACCATCGACTGATCCGCCAGCTTACGGATCTCATCCGCAACCACACTGAAGCCCCGTCCTGCATCCCCTGCACGCGCTGCTTCTATCGATGCATTTAAGGATAATAAAGTAGTCTGCGCCGCAATATCATCAATTGCACCGACAATCGTATCAATCACATTGATCCTGTCCTGAAGAAGCTGCATGGTTACGGATACCTGATCCATCACTTGTGTCGTTTCCGATGTTCTTTCATTCAATTCCCGCATCGTAAGAAGACCTTCATTAATCGTCTCCACCGTATGATCCGTTGCCTCACCAATACTTGCAGTATTCTGATTAATCTGCTTGAATTTAAGTGACAATGCTTCCATCTGCTGCATGCTGTTTGATGAATTTTCATTTAATTGCCCGACTCCTGCCTCAATTTCTCCCACTGATGATTTAATCGCGGCTGTCGAACTTACAAATCTCTGTGCCGCATCCGCCACCTCATGGACTTCATCAAGCAATACGTTCCCAACCGTTCCTGTTTCATGAACCAGTGCACAGACATTATCCATCATATGATTTACGCCATCCGCAAGTATGCCCAATTCATCCTTCCGCTTCAGGTTCAAGTGTTTCGTGAAATCTCCTTCTGCGATTCTGTCCAAATGCTGATTGATTTGGTAAACCCCGTTGCCAAGACTTCTTGCATACAGGATACCGACCAAAAGCGCCAGCAGACATGCCACAATAACGAGTGAAACTGTAATCTGGCCGATTACTTCCGTCTGCTTTGTAAAATAATCTGACGGTATCAGTACACATGCCATTATCTCATCCTCTATGATATTTTCTGTCAGAAAAAGGTATTCTTCGCCATTATAATCTATGTAGCATACATCACTTTCTCCTTCATTTCCGGTAAGCAGATCGGCAAAAAAGCCGTCCCGCACCATACAGTTTTCACCGTCATAGACTAATTCCGTTCTGTCTGCATTTCCGATGCCGATAATGCTTCCTTCCCCGAAATCCAATTGCTGTATGATCTCCGATATTGTATCTTCCGTAATCTCCGTAATCACAAACGCATCTTCATCCGGATATGCCATTCCCAGCCTGAATAAATAAGTATCCTCTTTGGTTCCAAGCATTTCATCCAGCCCGGAGCTTATCCCGAACCAATGAAACTGTTTCTTATCGCTTAATAACTTCTGACCTTCCGCTGTCTGTGCAAGCTCCTCATACAGATTGTCGTTCCCGGGATCGCTCGTCATAATAGATTCGGCATGATCAGATATTATGGAAATACCACTCAGCCGGTCATCACTCCATAATCTGTGTTTCATACTATCCAAAGTAGAATTATGAAACTGTACCTCTTTTGTACTGGAAAGTGCATAGCTTCCTTTCAGGTACTCTCTCAAATCTCCGTTCTGATAATATTCATACATCAGCGACTGTATGGACTGAAACTGCGACTGATAGTATTCCGACAACATATTCAGGGTCTGTTTCATATCGTATACACTGTTATCAACAAGAATAGACGATGCTCTCTGATAACTGGTCATACCGAGCAGCACCATGCAGATTACCGGCAGGAAGAATGCTGCCAGCATTTTAACCCGAATCCCATGTATACCTGTTTTCCTTCCTCTTAGATTCCTTTCATTCGTTTTTCTTCCAATAGGCTTTGATTTGCTTTTCCTCATATCTCTTCTCCATTTTTGTGTTTATCCCCAATTCATATACAGCGTTTTAATACATTTGTAGATTTTTTCTAACAATCCATGATGATCTGTTCAACGACAGCGCCGGTCAAATCATCGTCCATTTCCATTTGTACAAGTTTACCGATCAACCTTTCCCGATTCTTTTCACTGCACACAGCTTCAAAAATATTTGCTTTTAGTGCATACTCGATCTGTGCGCGATGTAAAAGATTAAAAATAACATTCTCTTTTTCCGGATCAATAATTTTTTCGTCCTGCAGTCGGACCAGGATATTAATATCTTTAAGATTTTCACCGCAAAACCGGATACCCAGCTCCTTTCGTTCCGCATCATAACTTTGGCTAAACTGTACAGAAGCATTATCTGCAAAAGCAATCTCTGAAGGTTCTGCAATTCCCCTGATACGGATGTCATAACATCGCTTATCCGGAATAACTCCTTCCGGTTCTCCTTCTATCCGAATGTGCACCTCGGCTGTTTTACCGGCAGTAAACTCGAAACGGGTAACAACGGGATCAGCCTTTCCATTTTCCTCTGTCCGGTCCTCATACAGATCAAAAGAACCGTCCGCCCCGTTGAATATATGCACTTCCAGCTCTTTCGGATTGTGCAGATGACATTCCATGAAGTCCTTCGCCATCGGTATCACTCCGCCGGCAGGCACCAATACAGGAATGTATTCCATTCCACGGTATAGCTTCATCCTGCGTCCGCCCCTGTAATACTGCCCCGTAAAGAAGTCAAAGTATTCCCCCTCCGGCAGCCATGCATCAAATTCGGCGACCAATGTTCTCCTGCTCACGGGCTTTGTAATAGGACATACAATCATCTGTGTACCAAAGTAATACTGGTTGGGCACATGGTAAGCTTCTTCCGTGTCATGGCGGTAATACATCGGCTGTAATAAGGGCAGTCCCTGCAGATGTGTCAGGTAATTCATGGTATACAGATAAGGAATCAGCCTGTGCCGAAGCTGCAGAAATCCGGTCATAATACGTTCCGCTTCCATATTGTAACTCCACGGTTCTTTCCCATAGAACTCGTTTGAGGTACTATGTAAACGCATAATAGGTGAAAAAACACCAAACTGTAGCCAGCGCACTGCCAGCTCGTCATCACGGCATCCCCCCTGATGACCGCCGATATCATGGCTCCACCAGCTATACCCCACATTACTCGCATTTGCCGTAAAATACGGCTGAAACTCCAAGGAATCCCAGGTGGAATAGGAATCTCCCGAAAATCCAACAGGATAGCGATGGCTTCCGACTCCCGCATATCTGGAAAAAGTAAGCGGTTTTTTTCCGTTTCTTCCATTGTCCAGAAAATGCAGATGATTCAGCATCCAAAGGGTGTCTACTCCCGCCAGTTTGGAGCGGCTTCCCTGCTGCCAGTCCAGCCACCAGAAATCAACCCCTTTTTCCTCATTCGGATGATGTAAATATTTGAAATATGCATCCATGAACTGCCTGTCCATGGCATCGAAAGGAATTTTGTCTTCCTCCTCATAGTTGATTCCCAATTCCTTCGCCATAGGAAGATAAGCCTCTTCATGTGCCCTGACCCCGTCAGCCGGATGGACATTTAAAGTTACGTGCATTCCCATTTCATGCAGCCTGTTCATAAAGCGCTCAGGATCGGGAAAGAAATCGGGATTCCATGTATACCCGGTCCATCCGCTCCCGTATTTCGCCGGAATATCGGTCAGATGCCAGTCCATGTCAATCACCGCAACAGCGAAAGGAAGCTCCCTTTCCCGAAACCGGTGCATAAGCTCCAAGTAACTTTCTTCGGTATATTGGTAATACCGGCTCCACCAGTTTCCCATAGCGTACCTTGGCAGCAGAGGGGTTACTCCGCTCAACCGGTAAAAATCCCTAAGACACCCCAGATAATCATGGCCATAGCCGAAAAAATACAAATCGATGGATTCCATCGGTTTTGCCATAACCCATTGTTCCTGCGTTATAAAAGCCGTCATACTGTCATCCAGCACGCTAAAGCCATCCCGCGACATCAGTCCCTTCTCCAGCTCTATGGCTCCATCAGCATTGTCCAGTGTACGGGCAGTCCCTTTCAGATCATTGATCGTATCACCATAATTCCAGACGGAGCCATATACATGAAATCCTTCCTTTAGCTGAATGGTCAGTCCTTCCCCGGAAAAAGGTTTTTTATCATAATACAGATGGAGCTTCGGCGTGACGATTTCCAATGAATCCTCCTGTTCCATCACACGATATTCCTGAACCGGAAAATCACGGCAGATGACTGTCTGCGTCGGCTCATCCACAAACTCTCCCGACTCCTGATATTCCATACGTATCAATCTGTCCGTCAATACCGTAAATCGATACTTCTCTCCCGCCACGATCGCTTCCTTCCTCGCAACAGGATTCATCTGTAACATATAGTCTTTCTGCATTTTATCTGCACTCCTTTCAAATGATTTTAGGTTTACCGCTTAACCAGCCAAGTAAAAGTAAATGGTTATGAACAAGGACTGATACATAACCATTTACATGCTGCATATTCCGCAATAAATTCACACTTTACACTCTATGAAATAGGACTGGTGTGCCTCTACTGTCAGTTCAATGCTGTTTACATCCAACTGTCTGTACTCCAGCTTCTTTCTGAAGACATCCTCACTGCCTTTCGGTTCCGTTGCTCCTACTGCCCCTAACGGCAGACGAATTTTCTCGGTTTTATCACTGGCAGAAATCACCGTGACGAAAACCTCATCGTCACAGAAACGCGCGATCGCCACCACATACCCCTGCGCATAAAGGAATTTCATGCCGCCTTGTGAAAGTGCTTTATGCTGCGCCTTCATGTGTGCCATAGTACGGTACATCTGATATACTTCGCTGTCCCTGTAATCCTTGCTCCACGGCATGGGATATCTACAGCCCTCATTCGTCCCAAGGACGCCGTCTATGCCCGCTTCGTCTCCGTAATAGATGGATGCCGCGCCCACAAGCGTAAATTGGAAAAGAATCGCTCCCCTGTACTCATCCGGATGCACCTTGGGGTTATTATGCAGCCTGCTGACATCATGGCTGTCGAAGAGGTTAAACTGGTTCTCCCACATCACGTAAGGAATCTTTGCCAGATGTTCCATGACACGCCCCTCTACGTCCTGTGCCGTCATCTTATACGGCACCTTGCGCAGAATCTCATTTCTATCCATAAACAAATCAGGTTCCCCGAGGAACTGACGGATTACCCGCCCGCAGCCATAGTAATTCATAGGCGAATCCCATTCTTTTCCCTGTAGATAAGGAGCACAATCTCCCCAATCCTCCGCCAGAATATACGCCTGCGGATTCTCTTCCCGTATGCTGGTGCGAATCTCCGGCCACAGCTCATGTGCCAGCTGCACTTCATTATGTCTCGCAAAAACATCTGCCACGTCAAATCTCCAACCGTCGATGTTGTACGGCGGTTTCAGCCATTTTTTGAGGACCGAAGTCTGTGCCCTGTAAATTATGTCCCGAAGAGAATCCGCCGTATAATTCAAAGTAGGCAATCCCGGATTATCCCACCATCCATGATAGGTATTGTCGTCCTCGAAAAAGTAGTAACTTCTCTCCAAAGAATCAGGATTATTATATGCGCCCACTGACTTGTCAAAAAACAGGCCGTCTTTGTTAAACCATTTATGGGCGCTTCCCGTATGATTGATGGAAATATCCAGAATCAGCTTCATACCGTTTTCATGCAGAGCCCGGGACAATTCCGCCAGCGCTTCATCCCCGCCGAAATGCGGATCTACATGAAAATAATCAATACAGTCATATTTATGTACCGACGGCGCTGTAAATATGGGATTTAAATATACTGCCGTTACCCCTAGTTCCTTCAGATAGGGAATTTTCTCCTGAACGCCCTGCAGATCTCCGCCATAAAAGTCCAGACAGAAACCTTCCTCATAGGTAAGCGTCTTATCCTCCCAGTTTTCCATATGAATCGCAGGATGACCGTTCACGCTGTATTCCCCGCTTTTCACATCATTGTCAGGATTCCCGTTACAGAAACGTTCCGGGAATATCTGATAAAAGACTGCTTCTTTTACCCATGCAGGCTGTACATAATCCGCCAGCAGGACAAAATCATATGTATGATCGGGTAAATAGGTAGTAATTCCTTTTTGATTATAAAAGTACACAATATCGTCACAGACAATATAAAAATGATACTGCATCCGGTTTTCCAAAATTTTCAGTTCTGCCGTATAATAGGCAAGACCATGCTCTGTTTTCCTTTTTTCCGCCTCTATCAGCTCTTCCGCGCCATTAGGCACCGTCCTTAAAAATACATGACGCACCGGAGCGTCTTCATACATCCTGATCCAGATAGTTACAGTGTCAAAAAGTTTTGGTTCCGGTTTACTGACAAAACATGACGTTCCGTCGCTATATACACTTTCCAGCCATTGTTCCATACTTATCTTTCCTTCTCCCTTTCAGCTTTTTCTTAACTTTCACATTGATTTTAATATTAACCCCTCATTCTTACTCAACCTGAGAATCTGAACCTGATGTTAACGACGTAAACACAAATCACAAGACAAACAGGCTTGCCTTAGAGAATGCTCATATTTGAGACATTCTCATACTATTTCTCTCACCGACTGCCGCTCTACGATTTCTACATCGACTTTTTGGTCGATCACCACTTTTTCTTTACTTCGTATCATCTGAAATAAATATTCCCCTGCAAGCAAGGCTTTTCTTTCCAGATTCTGGGATACCGTAGTAAGTTTCGGATTAGAATACCGGCACTCCGGAAGGTTATCAAATCCCACCACGGAAATATTNCCCGGNACGTTCACCCCGCACANCCGTAANCCCTCCATAATACCGAAAGCAAGAATATCGGACATNGCTGCCACTGCNGTAAATCCCTCATCCGAAAANGCGATTTTTTTCCCAANCTCTACTCCGTATTCGTAGAGNGTCCAGGCTTCAAANATACATGCCTGATTNACCTCTATNCCCCGNTCNNTGCAGGCNTCACAAAATCCACGGTACCTTTCCTGAATAACTCCCGGACTGTTTATATCCGGACCGGCAAAAGCAATTTTCCTNTGNCCTTTCCCNATCAGATATCTGGCAGCCAGAAAACCNCCTTTATAATCGTCGATCCCCACATTNGCGATTTCCANTTCNNCCGCATAGGCNTCAATATACACNGTGGGTACATCCANACGNCTTCGAATATCCTCTATCTCATTCTTAAATGCTCCCATGAAAATCATCCCGTCTACGTACCATGTGGAAAAAAGAGGAATAATTTCCTTACATTCCTTTACGCTNCGTATCATCAGATAATAGCCCTGTTTGCGTATGTAATTCTCCAACAANGCCAATATCTGNGTATTATANGGGCTTACCGAAAAGGNTTCCTCNTCTCCGAGGTTCGGCATAACCACTCCGATAATTTTACTTTCTTTNCGCGCAAGGCTTCNGGCAACCGTNTTAGGCTTATAATCATTTTCTTCAATGATCTTCTGCACNTTNNCAANGGTTTCCTGAGANACCTTATGANAATTACCGTTAATGACATTGGAAACGGTAGCNGTGCTTACTCCCGCCTCTTTCGCAATATCCTTTAAATTCATCTGTCTGCCTGCCTTCCTGAAGACCGAATCANTTNCTTCATCCNCTTTTGATACCTGCNCAGTNTGTTCAGATCCGTGAGCCTCCATTCCCAATTAGGACTTCCNACCGTTCCCGGTGTATTCAGCCTTGCAGCATCGTCCAGCCCGAGAATATCCATCAGCGGAACAATTGCCATACATGCTTTACTCCGGTACACGAATCGGACCATTTTCTCGGAGACGCTTTCCCATGGCATTCCANACGTCANCANTTTTCTTCTGACTTTCTTCTTTTCCTGTTCGTCCAGATCCCGGTACCAGCCTGCAACAGTCTGGTTATCATGGGTNCCCGTATAAATCAGTTGATGCTCTCTCACGCTCTCCGCAGAAAGCAGAGAAAACTCAGCTATATTCATTCCCATGAAATGATAATGATCNCGCAGCGTAAGCACCTCATCACGCAAGTCGCCCAAATCTTCCGCTACGATCTGTATATCNGGCAATTTTTCCAATNCCCTGTCGAAAAGCTTATATCCCGGAGCTTCCACCCATTCTCCGTCCACTGCNGTTTCACAGGAAGACGGTATTTTCCAGTAAGTATCAAACGCCCTGAAATGATCAATCCGAATAATATCATATAGTTTACAACTATATTTTAACCGCTTTACCCAGAAATTGAAATTATTTTTTTCCAGGTTTTCCCAATCATAAATAGGATTTCCCCAACGCTGCCCTGTCGCGCTGAAATAATCGGGCGGCACTCCCGCTATAAACCGCGGTCTGCCATCCTCATCCAGCAGGAAGTCTTCCCTGCACTGCCAGACATCCAGTGAATCAATTCCTACATAAAACGGAATGTCCCCCATAATTTGTANTCCGTTTTTATTTGCATATTTCTTCAGACGGCTCCATTGACGCAAAAACATATACTGCAGAAACATCTGGTACTGTATTTCATCTTTCAGATGNCTGATATCATATTTCCGGTCTAAAATCCAGTCCTGCTGTTCCTTAGGCCATTCATTCCAACAGCGCCTGTNATTCTGNTTTTTTAAAGCGGCAAACACNGCATACGGATAGACCCAGTCCATTTTNCNNAANTTAAGNAATCCNTCCTGCTCACTGTCCTTTATCCCAAAANNTNCGGTATGCTTCCCGNAAATACGGCTCCTTATAAGCTCTGACCCTNTCATACGCAANACGCTCAGGNNTTCCCNTCTTCCGCAAAGCGTATTCTCTTCCGCGGCAGATAACCTTCCTTCTCCAAAAGCCCGATATCTACGTACAATTCATCTCCTGCATAAGAGGAATACGGCTGATAGGGAGAATTACCGAATCCGAGCGGATTCAGCGGAAGAATCTGCCAGATCTTCACACCCGTCTGCGCCAGTATCTTAATGAACTTATATGTCTCCTCTCCGAAACTGCCTGCCCCGTCTGCAGAAGGTAAGGAAGCAACCGGCATCAAAACTCCTGCCATTCGTTCTTTTCCAATACATCTCTTTACTGCCATACCCATTCCGTCAACCTTCCTTTCCCGATATAATCCAAAACTCCCATGGTTGTAATGTCACTTCCCCATCAAGCCCGTCTTCACTGACCGGATAATCCTCCATTCGGGGCTCTTCTCCCCCTTGTCCGTGCAGCAGGACCGTCTCCGTTCCGTCAATGATTTCCGATACGTCTATGGTCTGTTCCCGCTTGGATAAGTTATAAATACACTTAATGCAGTTGTCGCCGTTCTGACGGTAAAAAGCAAAAATGTTTTTATTATCGGTCTCGTAATAATTTATGCCGCCGCCATAATTACCGCAGTAAAGCGCCGGATTTCCGCTTCGGATTTCTCCCAGCCTCGCCAGAAGTTCCCTGTAAGAGTAATCTGAGCTCTCCCAATCCACCGTATCCTTTTCCATAAACGCAATCTTATGGTCCAGTCCGATTTCATCACCGGTGTAAACAAGCGGTGCACCGGGAATTGTATAGATAAAGGAGAACATTGCCGGCAGGCTGTCTGCCCCGAACCCTTCCATGATCGTTCTTTCATAAGAATTCTTATCATGATTATCCAAAAAATTCAAAGTATAGGTTCCGTCCGGAAAATCATCCGGAATATAAATCTTTAACTTATCCGCCTTTTTATTATCCTTTGCAACCTCTAACATTGCATCGTAAAGCCCCCAGTTATAATTCATATCAAACGCGCTATCCAGAAGCTCTTTTACCAGATTATCCTCCGCCAGCATATACAAGGGTTTAATCTCTTCGAGCTGCGCTCTTGCATCTTCCCAGAAATCCAGCGGAACACCATTAGCAAAGTCACATCGGAAACCGTCAATATCATATTCTTCCACCCAGTATTTCATGCAGTCAATCATCTCTGCTCTCATATCACTGCTGTCATAATTAAGATCCGCCACATCCGGCCAGCCCATTCCTTCCGGTGAAATAACGTTGCCCTGTCCATCCTGTGTGTACCAGTCCGGATGTTCCGTTATCCACGCACAGTCCCATCCGGTGTGATTCGCCACCCAGTCCAGCATCACATGAAAGCCCATATCATGCGCTTCCGCCACTAATGCGGCAAAGTCTTCATCTGTTCCGAACTCAGGATTCACTGCGCGGTAATCCGTTATAGAGTAATAGGAGCCAAGCACTCCCGAACGCTTTGTTTCCGATATTGGGTAAATCGGCATAAACCACAATGTCGTAATCCCCATATCCTTTAACTCCTGCAAATGACCGGAAAAAGCCTGAAAAGTTCCTTCCTCCGTATATTGTCTGACATTCACCTGATATATGACAGCGTCCTTGGTCCATTCCGGCTGGTATCTGACGACGGTCTCTTCAGGCTCCTCTTCTACTGCCGCCTCCGACTCATTACCTGCTTCTGCTGTTTCTGTTTCGGCTTCAATTTCCGTTTCTGTCGCTGCACCTTCTATGATTCCGCTATCCTTATTTGTTTCCTGACTCGGAATATCGGAGCCGGAACAAGCTGTCATAAACAGCGACACCGCAGCCAGAATTGCCGGCGTTATGTTCTTTATCTTTCCTCGCATTTTTACTATATCCCCGCTTTCATTCCGTTTACTTTTAGTAAACCGCTTAACCTTTAGTCTAAGAATAGCAAATCCAATATTACTTGTCAAGGTTATCATTGGGATTGCATCCTATATCATCTATGATCTAAGCAGGCAGTAGAAGAGGATTTCTCATCAGAGAAATCCCCCTCTACTTAATCACATATATTTTCTGTTCTGTATTATTCAGAACAGATACTTCATGTTCCCAGCGCCGCCGTTACCGCTGCATAAGCCACAGCAGTTCACTACGAGAGTGGTAAACAATATCAAGCCTGTTATATATTTTTTGCTGAATATGCAAATCAGACAAAAAATAGAGCAAAAACCAGTCCTTTTTCGGCCCGACTTTTGCTCATAATCAACTTATTTTACTATCCAACATCAATTGCTATATTACACAAATAACACAAGCACAGCATTACACCTCATCGCTTTTCCTGTTTATCCATAAATACACCCACAATCCGGTATCTCTTCTTCACGATAATTTACTTTTTTCTTCACCGTACTCCCTGTATTCCCTACTATACTGTCATCTGTATCTTTTCTCACAAGCTGACTCACAGATTCTGTATGCACACTATGCCCAAACTGATCCACCGCCCGCACTCTTTTCAACTCATACCCACCTTCACACAGTACTTTCACATCTCTCGCCAGTGTCGCCGAGTCACAGCTCACATACACGATTCTATCCGGTTTCATCGCAAGCATTGTCTCCAGACACTTCTCATCACATCCCTTACGCGGCGGATCTACCACAATCACGTCGGGATGCCGCATCTGATCGTCCGTTAATCCTATTTCCTTGCCGTTTCCCTCTCCCAACACATCATCCGTATTCAATTTCCCCTCATAAAATGCCGGCAATACTTCTTCCGCCTTTCCAACGAAGAACTGCACGTTACTGATCTCATTATCGCGGGCATTCTCTCCGGCATCCGCAATCGCCTCCGGAACTACTTCCACGCCGTATACCTGCTTTGCCTTCTTCGCCATAAAGAGGGATATTGTTCCGATTCCGCAGTACAAGTCCCAGACGGTCTCTTTCCCTGTCAATCCGGCATAATCCAGTGCGAGAACATACAATTTCTCTGTCTGCACGGGATTGACCTGATAAAATGACAGCGGAGAAATCGCAAAAGATATTCCACCCAAAGTATCATGAATCCGATCCTGCCCCCAGATCACTCGAATTTCCTTCCCCATAATTACATTCGTCTTCTCAGTGTTGATGCTGACAGAGATGCTTGTTACCTTTTTATGAACCGCCCTTCGTTTTTCACCCGCTAATACTTCCCCATCTACACCATACGAGAATCTCAGCCCTATCAACCTCTCAACCAGCCTCTCCTCTGCCGGCAGCTTCCTCCCGTTAATCACAATACATACCATGATTTCCCCCGACTGAAATCCTGTCCGGATCAGCACATGACGCACCAGCCCGGTGCTCTCTGCCTCGCGGTACGCGGTTACATGGTTCTCTCGCATATAGTCTAAAACCGCCTCAAGAATATCCTGATTCTCCGGCGCGCCTAACGCGCAGTCAGTGTTTGCTATAATGTCATGTGTCCTGCCCGCATAGAAACCGGTGACAAGATTACCGTTCTTATCATATCCTACCGGATACTGCGCCTTATTGCGGTAGTGCCACGGCTCGTCCATGCCGACAATCGGTTCCGTCACAACATCCACCAGCTCCGGCCTAAATCCGCCGATGCGAATCAGATTTCCTCGTACCTTATCCTGTTTATAGATTAACTGCCGGTCATAGCTCATAGCCTGAATCTGGCAGCCGCCGCACTGTCTGTAGAATCTGCACTTTGGTTCCACACGAAAAGAAGAAGGCGTTACCACCTTCTCTACTCTCGCATAACCATAATTCTTCTTACATTTGGTGATTCTCGCCTCCACCACATCACCGATAACCGCATCTTTTACGAAAAGCGTATATCCTTCCGCCTTGCCGATTCCTTCACCGTCATTACCGATATCCTCTATCGTGACCGTGACAATATCATTTTTCTGATACTTTCCGTAATCCATAGATCGTCATACCTCTTTCGCTATCCTACTCTACCTTCGTCCCTCTCACATTAGACTCAAACAGCCTGTTATATCCAAGCCACCCCGTCTCATTCGTACTTTCCAGAAGTTCCGTGAAGGTCTCCATCTTCGCATCGGTATTATCCGCAAAGGTCAGCGCGATCGCTTCCACAATAGCAGGTTTCTTGGGTGATCCGAACTCATACTCCCCGTGATGTGCCAGAATGCAGTGTTTCAGTTCCCCTGCAAGCAACGCCGGGAATCCGTCTATCATCCTGATCTTCTCCCCGATCATCTCACTGCCGATTACAATATGCCCGAGGAACTGTCCGTCATCCGTATAATCATTCTGCGGGAAAAGAGACAACTCTTTCGTCTTGCCGATATCATGACAGATCGCCGCCGTCAGCAGAAGGTCTCTGTTCAAAACGGCATATTGACTGCTGAAATAATCGCACAGCCTCGCCACTGCAAGCGTGTGCTGCAGCAGTCCGCCCACAAAACCATGGTGCACCGTCTTCGCCGCAGAGGATTGTTTAAATACCTTCACAAATGCCTCATCTTCCACGAAAAAAGCCTGCAGCAATTTCTTCAGATATGGATTCCCGATGCTGTCGATCAGCGCAAGCAGCTCTTTCATCATATCCTCGATCGGATATTTGCTTACAGGAAGATAATCTGCGGGATCATATTCACCCTCATTGCACTTGCGGATGCGTTTCACATTAACCTGATTGGCTCCTTGAAAGCTGGTTACATCCCCATACACTTCTATGTAATCTAATGTATCGAAATCCTCGATTCCTGCATTATTAGGATCCCATATTTTAGCATCCACGGTTCCTGTCTTATCCTGCAGGATCACGTTGTCATATGGTTTGCCGTTCTTCGTAACCGCGGACTGCTTATGTTTGCACAGATAGATATCAAATACTCTGTCGCCCTCTTTATAATCCTTAATATACTTCATCCTATCCTCATTTCTACGCATAATTTTTATTCTATCGAAGCGCCTCATAATACAGGCTTGTGTCAAATGCGCGCAGACACAACCTATGCGGAGTCTCCGATTGCCGATGGCATAAGCACACCCCGGCATAACTGTACAGCCTATCTCGTTCCCAATGTTACTGTTGCGTTCATCTCTCGTCCCTGCCGCATCAGCATGAAAGTCAGCGTATCCTCCGGATTGGCATTATACAGAACCGTAAGCAGGTCGTTATAAGTGTTTACCGGTGTCTCATTGATCTGCACCACCACGTCACCGCTCTGAATCCCTGCTGCCATTGCGGGAGAATCCATTTCGATCCCTTTAATATACGCGCCCTGCGGGATATTCAGTTCCTCGCTTGCCTCTTTCGGCACATCAGCGCCACGGATGCCAAGATAAGCTCTTTCCTTATCATTGGACATCTTCTCGATCGTTCTCTTCAACTCGGATATTCCGTATGCAGTCAACAGATTTCCCATATCATTGCTTGTGTTGACATTGTCAATAATACCGATGACCATCCCTTTCAGATTGACGAGCACCCCCGTCGCATTACGGCTGGCATATATATCCGTTGTAATCGTCTTATATGCGGAATCGGGTTGATCTAACACTGTTCCCGCAGAAGTCACTACACCGTAACAGACCGACCCGCTTGTCCCCATCGGACTGCCCAGCGCCATGACGGGCATACCAAGAAGATTGCTGTTATTGGAACTGCCCAGATTCGCAATGTCTATGACATCCATCGTCTCTTCCTCTATGCTCATAAGCGGCACCGAGAGGACTGCCAGTCCCGTCGTGACATCTTTCTGCACAAGTTCCGCATTGACTTTCGCCTGATCGCAGAATGTCACGATAATACTATCCACATTATTCAGCGTTCCGCCGCTGACTAAGATCAAAATAGATTTACCGTTATTCGCTACAATAATTCCCGAAGCAGAAGCCTCGTTTTCATAAATATCATTGAACCAGTCAACGTCCGACACGACCCCGGTTACGGTCACAATGGACCGTCCTGCCGTCTGTGCCAGCTCCGCCAGCTCCCCGTAAAGCGCCTGATAATCTTCCATTCCAAACTGTACCTGTGACAGTAGTTTTTCGATCTGCTCATCTTCCAGCTCCGCCTGCACGATCTCCACCTCGGGTTCTTTCTCTTCCTCCACCAGCATATCCTCAGGCCTCATCTCTTCCGTCACCGTCTCTTCCGGAAACTGCACTTCCTTTGCTTCCTCTTCCGGGTACAGACGATTGCTGATAACAGGCTCAAGTACCAGGAACGTCACACATGCCACCAGACCGAAAACAACTGCCATCACTACCGTGATCACGGTTCTTCTTATTAGCTTCTTCTTGTTGACCGGCTTTTGTTTTATCGTTTCACGCAGAAAATCCGGCTGCACAGGCGGCGTATATTCTGCCTGTTCCTTGACCGTACCCTGCTCTATGCCGCTTTGTTCTTTATCCTGCTCTTCCATCGACCTGATTCCTCTTACTCATGAACAGTAGTAACTTTTGCACTGCTCTTTCAGTATATCTTTTTTCCGCTTTCTTGTAAAGAATTGAAGCAAGGGCGTCAATAATTTCGCAAAGGATACATTATCCATAATCTTAACCCTTTCTTTTTTCTGTAATTGCCCTGACACTGTACAAGGATACAAATTTATTGACGCTGACATATCCACGAGCTACTGTCAAAATGACACAAAAAACAGAGAAACAAATCTGAATCATCAGTTATTTCTCTGCTATATAACTACAATATTAAATTTTCTTCATTGCCATTTTACACCGTTTGGAGTCCTGCGAGCTGTTCTACCTCTGCCACGCTGAGTTCAGAACATTCCGCAATTTCCTCGATTGTCAGCTTTCCCATTTTTAGCATCCTAAGTGCTGTCAGCTGTTTTGTTTCATTAATTCCTTGTATTTTTCCCTGATTTAAAATGGTTCTTGCTTCTGTTTCAATCAATGCTCCACCCATAATATCACCTACACCTTTCTGCACATTCTCATATTTCTGTGCAATCTCTTTAATCACATCGCCGGAAAGCTCTATGATTGTCCGCTTATCAAACGCCCCGATCACTCCCTGCTGTTCCAGTTCGTCAAGCCTTTCTAAAATTTCCTGATACTCTACCTTTAATTCCGCCAGTTTCTGCTCATTACTATTATACTCCGGAAAGCTTTTTTCATGTGAGAAAATGTAAAACGGTATCAGCATCAGCAGACGTTTTTCAAAAATATCATCAAGTGAATACTTCTGTACTTTCATAATCGGCACATCATACTGCACCGTTCCGCCCGGGGTGATGATAACATATTTCATTCTATCCGGTGTCTTTTTGTAGATCCGAAGATACAGCACCGCCGTATTGGGGAATGTCACTGTCAGTGTTTCCTCCGTAACTTCGCCCTCATCAAGCGCTATCTGTGCATCATACTCAAAAAGTCTTATGGCAATTTTCCCATCCGGCAAGCTGCTTTCACATTCGATATGGTATTTCTTTGGTATCTTTCCAAAAACTGTAAAATTTGTATCCGTAATACGTTCTTTGTCCGCTTCATCCTGCTGGTAGATAAAATGCTCATTGGGAAAAAACTGTATTTCTTCTTCTCCTGTATATGTTTCCCCGAAAATCTCATTGATTACAGGGATAATCAGTTTCCGGCAGTCATTTAAGATTGTCCGGAACGCCCCATCATATATATTTGCCATGTATTAATCCCTTCTCTTTTGTGGTTTTATCATACCATTTTTTCATTGCATATTCAAGAATCGTGCAACATTTCACAATGTTTTCACTTTGAAAATCTGCTGTTTCATTCTTTTAAAATGCCTGAAAATTTGCCCTACTTTTGCCTGCTGGTAATTCTTCCTTGAAAAAGCAACTGGAACGCATCTCTCCATGATCCGATCATAAATGCACTCATCACTGACAGGGTAGACCGTTTCCAGCACATAATGAGTATTTCCTGTTGTTTGTCAATTATTTTCTATTACATCTATTTGAGTATGAACTACCTAATACCATATGGCGCAGTTCGCAACAATGCCATTACCTCTTTTACATGAACAGATTCACGGAAGGCTTTGAACATGTGATGCTTATTGCTCTCCGGTGGATTTTTTTATCATTCAGTCGCCAAATAATCCAATTTGTAAAATTCTGTTACTCTTTCATGTTCTCCTTTTATATTATTGTATTCTACGCAGAAATAATCATCTACGACTTGCGAATATTTTCCTCCGCCAATATCATAGCATTCATAATCTTTGTCATAATATTTGCCCCAAGAGGCAATTATTGGAACCTCCCGTTTTGTATCCATCAAATACATATAATACGGAGACATCGGAATACCTGCCGCGTCCAACAAAGTAGGCGCGACATAATGCATACTCATATAACCTAAATCCATATTCTCCAATTCATAATTTGACCAGATATATAAAGGTGTCGCACCTAACAACATGTTTCTTTCAGCCTCTGAATACTCCGGGGTTGCTATTGTTGCAGCAAAGCTTGGTGCATGGTCTCCCAACATACAAACAACTACTTTTCTGTCCGTAATTGTTTTGAAATATTCTATGAAATCACTGAATGCCTCGTCAGAATGAGATATGCTCGTTAAATACTCATTAACAATATCTGTTTCTCCAACATCACCTTCTGTCACATGAATTGTATCAAACTCTTCCGAACCCATGTCCCAGCCGCCATGATTTTGAATCGTCAAACAATACACAAACCGAGGGCGATCTCCCATCTCCGTATACCACTTCTTAATATTTTCATATACGCTATAATCGCTTTTATACATTCTGCCGTCATAGGACCAGCAGTTCTCATAATCTTCCTGAAATTTTACTTCCTCAAATCCTAATGCGTTATATCCGTATATCCGGTTATAGTTTGTTCCTGTTTCGGAATGAGTGCCAAGCGTACTATATCCCAATGATCTTAAATATCCCGCCAAACTGCTTGAATTCTCCAACTCTAAACTGTTAAATGGAGCTCCCTGTTTAATTAAATATAGGGAATTGCTCGTAAGGACCTCATATTCTGCCCCATTTGTACCTCCCATCAATGCAGGAGAAACCGCATATCCACACGCCATATCCTCAATACATTTAATATTGGTCAGGTAATCCTGATCTGTCTGGAAATTTACAACTTGGTGCAGATCATAAAAAGTCTCATTCAGAATTAAAATAACATCCGGCAACTCATTACACTGGCTTGACTGACGCTCTTTGTATTCGCTACATTTTTCTTCTACCGTCTCCAAGCTGTAATGCTCCGGTTTTATCACTCCTGTTTTCTTTCCATAGACATCCTCGACTAAATACGAAATATATCCATATTCTCTGCAAGCCTCTTTCCATGACCAGCCTATAGTCACTTTAGGTTTCACTGAATTCGGACTGAAAAAGCTAATGTATATAACTCCAAGCCCGATTACCAAACCGCCCGCACTGATCTTTCTTTTTATTATAATCTGTTCTTTTTTTAGTAAAATCGATATACAGAGACTAATAAGAAAACCGGCCAAAATACTTAGTACAATACCGTCGATATGATACGAATAAGATACCGCAACATACAGTGCTGTTTTTAGATTCTTCAATTCACTGACAGATAAAGGCATTCCATGATACAGAATAACATAATAATTGACCACGCTGACTGTCACGCAAAACAGTTCTGAAATGAGCGTAGTCAGCCATACCCTCTCTACTGCCAATAGAATAAGCATATTAAAAAAGCATATTACGATCCAATTAATGCATATATATTTAAACTCCATTGAGACAATATTATTTTTCATCCCACAGCTAAATTCAGCCTGCAAAAACTCTATCGTAACTAAAATGAACATCCATATGTATCCGAAATACTTTTTACACATTCTGTGTTCCTTTTTCTTTCCATTTGGCAATAAAGTATTTTCCATTGCGCTCTAACAGCTCCTTATGTCCCTTTGAACCTGAATTGGTCGTTTGATGGGGTAAATGCATAATATTCAAATACGGACAATATACCGTCTGGTATCCTGCATGATTCACCGCCATAGATAAATCTGTGTCTTCAAAGCATGTTGGATCATATGCTTCATCGAATCCCCCTATCTGGTTAAATAATTGTTTGGAGATTATGAATCCACTTGTTGCTAAATACGACAAATCATCCCTATATAATTTCTCAGGTGTGATCGCTCTGTTTTCAAAATAATCAACGATCGGGCCCGTACAGTCGCTGTTGACAAACCATCCCGCTCCCCATGATACTGCGCCTACACTTCCCCTGTGTTCTAAAATGTACAGACCCGCATCCAGCCATGTATCAGAAATGACCCACTGGTCACTGTCCAAAAAAACTATAATATCCCCAAGCGCATTTTCAACGCCCAGATTTCTTCCCGATGAGCATCCGTTTTTACTGTTTTGTATTATTTTTATCTTATTACTAAAATTACATCTAAGCTTCTCTACAGAATTGTCTTCACTGTTATTATCTACAACAATAACCTCATATTGGTATCTGGTATTATGTAACAGCAATGAATTAACGCATTTGTGAATGACCCGATCATTGTTATGATTCAGCACGATCACCGATATTCTGCCTATGTACTTATCAGAGTTTAAATAGTACTTATCAGTTAAATATAAAATTCTGTTGCATCTTTCATACCAGTGATTCATGGAAATAAATTCAGAATAGTTTTCAATCTTCACTTCACCATGAATCACTCTGATCCATTCATCTGCATTGTCCGAACAAAATGTGTTGGGATATCCTATAACATCGGGCAATGGTTCAGATAACACATATTTCCCCATGGCAATATACTCAAAAATTTTTAGCGGCGACACATATTTACCGATCTCACAGTTCTTAAACGGCAGAATTGCCAAGTCTGCCTCTTTCAAATATGCCGGCAATTCCACCTGCTTTTTTAATCCCAGAAAATGCATATTGTCCGGAAACTGATTCATCCGTTCTGCAATCGTCGTAAAGTCACCTATGATATTAAATGAGCAATCCGCACACCCCTCCGCAACTTTTACCAATAAATTCCAATCAAACCACTCACCCCAGAGAGAGCCGAAATAAAGCAACGTTTTATCTTTTCCTTTTACTAAATCCTCCGGCTTTTCTGTTACATACGCGGGTTCAAATACTGTTATGTCTACGGCATTAGGCAGATATTCCACCTTTTTGTCCGTATACTGATGCAGCTGTTTCACTAATTCTATACTTGTAGCAATCAGACAGTCGCTTTCCCCGATAAATGTTTGAAATGAGTCTTTGTCGTATAAAAGGCTGCCAATGCTTGTTTCCCAGTTATCAATATGCTCGTAGACAGTTGTTATCCCACACCTTTTTCCAAGTTTCAAATAGGGAACAAAGCCCTTATACGGAGCTTCAAAAATAAAGAGAACATTCCCGCCTAATTTCTTCATTAGCCACTCTTCACTTATGCTATGAAGATATAGATGCGTAACCGCCGGATTAAACAGATTATATTTCTTGCTCTCACTGGATTCATATGCATAGATATAGTGTACTTCATACCCCATCTTATCAAATGTTTTCGCAAGCTGGGAACATCTCTGTCCTCCCCCGACGTCATAGAACGGAACTCCGGCAAATATAAATATTTGACAAGTATCTTTTACGCAGGGAGACACTCCCGCATTCACGGTACTTTCTTCTGATGTTACGGTTCTCTTTAAAGCCTGCAGTTCTTGTATATACCGGTCGGCAAGCAATAGTGGATCATAGTCCCTTATGCCTTTGCAGCTGAAATGAGTATGAAATATTTTATTTATCACATACTTTATAAAATCTTTTTTTTCTGCAAATGTGCCTTTCATCATTTGATTATCAAAACGCCGTAAACCCAATGCAATCAAATATGCCTTTGTATCCATTAATCGTTCCGTAATCGTATGCGTCTGATCCAACAAATAGCTTTTATCTAACCTGCATATATCCTGTTCTAATTTATGTTTCCTCTGCTCTAATTGCTCGAGTTCTTCATTCCATCTATACTTGTCCGCATCGTCTTTGCACTCATAGATTTTATTTTCGAGTTTGCTTATAAGATCTAACATTTCCTGTTGAATATTCTGCCTGTCTTTCTCAGCCAATAAATTACTCTCAACCGCACTTCTTCTTTCGATTTCGATTTGTAAAGCATTTTCTTTATGATTCAACTCGCATTCCAATCTATGGAGCTGTTCGCCAGAGTCATTTAATTTCCTAGATAAAACCTTTGTATTTTCTCTTTCCAGATACAGCTCGTCATTCATTATTTTCCATGACTTTTCCGTATCATTAAGTGCCACGGATCGCATCTGATCAGCCAGATTTGATAAATTAACAATTTTTTGATCTTCCGGTTTTTTTGAATAAATCAGCAGAAGCTGCTCACCGCCATAATAATTTATATCTCCTTTGACAGAATGAGCATAGATCAGATAATTATTTTCAATAATACACGGAATCATATCTGTATTGATAATGACTTCATGCTCAGGCACCTCAAAGCTCTCCCTAAGCGGACACATGATTATTGTATACAACTTTGAAAAACTGCATATTCTTTTTAGCGTTTCTCTAAAAACCGGAAAATGCTCTATCACATTTGAACAGAAAATAATATCATATGTAATGTTGTTTTCATTTTGAAATATATCTACTGTCATAAATTCGGCAAATTCATATTTATTGCGCGCCTTTTCAATTGCTTTTTCGGCAAAATCCGCACCGACTATTTCTGAAGTCGGAAATCGCTCCTTTAAAAAGGGAATCGCATCACCTTCCGCACATCCAAGATCACACAAGCTGTACTCATGTTTTGCTGCATCTCTGATAAGCCACTCAGGAATCATTCCCATAGCAGTCTTTGCAAAGTATTCTGACTGTTCCCTCCCTCTTGAATCTTCCCAGTCACTTGTTTCAAATCGTGAATTCCAATATTCCAGACTATTAACTGCATTTTTTTTCATTGCCAATCTCCCTAATCGTAATTTGTGCCGGAGGATCAAACAGTCCAAAAATTCTCTTATTTGTGAATACCTTGAAATATTTCACTCCTTCGATATATTCATAATATATAGTTGCCTGATTTTCTCTGTTTTCCAAAGCTGTCACCAAATAATATTCACCTTTTGCCAACATGGCGGATAATTTGAATTTTACTTTTATAGAGGTGATATCTTTTTGAAAATGTATGCCTTCATCATATGTTGTCTTTACGATTAAATCCGTCCCTTCCACATTCTTAATAGATATAGCCACCGAAAAAAAATCCGGATTGATTGAGGGCGGCATTCTGAATTTAACTTCTATTACCATGCTCTCATCTGTTTCAAAATGATTGACACATTCGCCTGCCGTATTTAATAATCTTACTTCTTCCACCAATCCTACATCCGTTCCCCAATGTGCAATACAGTCATCAAAAATCGAATGCTCACACTTATACTTTTCCAAACTCAGGCCAAGATCAGAATGCTCTTCCTTACTTTCAGGAATTTCTTCAACAGATTTGCTGCCCATTGAAAAATCGTCACTCTTTTTCTCCAGTTTCTTATAGTCTGAAAAATCCGATATATCATCCAAATACATAAACTCCGTATACTTTGCACTGATAAATGTGGGATCACCGATATCAACCATTCTTCCCTTATCCATCCACATAGCAGCATCACAGAAGGTTCTCATCATGCCGACATCATGTCCTACATAAAGAATCGTGACCCCTTTTTCCTTAAACTCTTTAAATTTATTGAAGCACTTTGCCTGAAATCTCATATCCCCTACACTGAGGATCTCGTCTACAATCAGAATATCCGGCTCCACATTAACGGCACACGAAAATGCCAGCCGGGCAAACATTCCGCTGGAATACGTCTTTACTGATTGGTATATGTAATCCCCTATTTCAGCAAAATCAATAATGTCCTGTATCTTCTCATCCATCTGTTTTTTAGAAAAACCCATGAGCGTCCCGTAGAAATAAATATTATCAATTCCGGTATATTCCATGTTGAAACCGATGCCCAGCTCCAATAAGGAAGAAATCTTTCCGCTTACGACAATTTCTCCGCCACTCGGCTCATAGATTCCCGTGATCAGTTTCAGCAATGTGGATTTGCCGGAACCGTTCCTGCCCATAATGCCTAAGATTTCCCCTGTCCTGACGGAAAAACTCAAGTCGGTTATTGCATAGAAATCCGTATGTCTGCATTTCCCGGACAGACTAAACGCTTCTTTCATCTTATCCATCGGCGTGTTGTACATCCTGAAACATTTCGAGACGTGATCCACTTTAATCTTGTAGTCCGTATCCATCATTTCTTAAACATGTTTCCCTTTCGATCTGCAAATTTGTTGTAGCCAGACGAATCTTCTTAAACTGTATCCGCAAAATAAGGTTTTAACCGTGTATAAACACTCGTGCCAACCACCAACAGCACAAGCGTAATGACCCAGAAGCGTATACCCAGTACCGTTTTCTCCCAGAACCATTGTCTACCCAAGATGGCATCCCGATACCCTTCCACAAGATAATAGAAAGGATTTACCATTAATACCTTCTGTACATCCTCCGGAAAATTAGTAATATTCCACGCGATCGGCGTTCCCCACATTCCCATAAGAAGAAAAATGCTGATGATCTGATTTAAGTCCCTGAAGAAAACCAGCACAGAAGAAGTAATCAAGGAAAGTGCAAACAGGAACATGATTTCCGCAAACATGTAATATACGATCTGCAACAGCATGGGCTGCGGATAAAAGCCGAATAATGCGCAGATGACCAAAGCAATCAGCAAGAAAAAGAGATGAATATAAAAGCTCGAAAAAATTTTCATAAGCGGAAGAATGTTAATGTTAAACTTTACTTTTTGTATCAGGTAATTGTATTCTACGAAACTGTTACTTGCTGTGGCGAAGGCCTCTGAAATAAAAAGCCAGCTGATCATGCCGGTGATAAACCACAGCACAAAAGGCGCGTCGTCCACATCTCCGCTTCTGAACCCGAACTGAAACACCGCCCAATATACGATGATCGTCAGAAGCGGCTGCAGCACGCCCCATACCATTCCGAAATAAGTTCCCGAGAATCTTCTCTTCACATCTTTCAGGGAAAGATCTTTAAGCAGTTGCCTGTCTTCATATATATCCGCTGCAAGCTCTGTTACTTTTCTCAAAACCGTCATTGCATAACTCCGTCTCTTGTTGCTGCTTTCCCCGTATCAACCATGAAACCATTCCAGTATAGCCTCTACGATCCTCTCTCCGGCATGTCCATCGCCGTACGGGTTGACGGCCTTTGCCATCTTCTCATACTCCGCCTGATCTGTCAGAAGCATGGAGGCACTGCGGTAAATATCCATTGTATTCACCCCTATGACCCTGACTGTTCCGGCTTCCACTGCCTCCGGTCTCTCTGTTTCCGTCCTCAGCACCAATACCGGTACTCCGCATGCGGGCGCCTCCTCCTGTAGTCCTCCGGAGTCTGTCATGACCAGATAACTCCCGGACATCAGATTGTGCATATCTTCCACATTTAATGGTTGAATCAGATGTACCCTTTCCGTATTTCCGAGTATTTCTTCCACTGTATCACGTACTGCCGGATTCATATGTACCGGATAGATCACCTCTACATCCGGGTACTCCTCAACGATCTTCTTTACCGCCCTGCATATATCAGCAAGGGGCTGACCAAGATTCTCCCTTCTGTGGGCAGTCATAAGGAGACACCTTTTACCTTCCAGATCTATCTTCTGCAAGTCATTGTCTTTATATTGATATCCTTCTCTCACTGTTGTTCGAAACGCATCAATCACCGTATTGCCCGTCTTAAAAACATTCTTTGTAACGTTCTCCCGTGCCAGATTTCTACAGTTATTTTCTGTCGGTGCAAAATGCAGTGTTGCGATCCTTCCCGTCAGATTTCTGTTCATTTCCTCCGGAAAAGGAGAATATTTATCATAGGTACGAAGTCCGGCTTCCACATGCCCTACGGGGATCTGTTGATAAAATGCCGCCAGCGCCGCCGCAAAAGACGTAGTCGTATCACCGTGTACCAAAACAAGATCCGGCTTCTCACTTTGCAGCACTGCCTCCATCCTCTCCAATATGGAGGTGGTGATCGTAGTCAATGTCTGTTTGGTCTGCATGATATCCAGATTGTACTTGACATTGATTCCAAAAATATCTATGACTTGCTTAAGCATTTCCCGATGCTGCCCCGTCAGGCATACGACGCTTTCTATCTCCGGATTTTCTTCCAGTTCTTTCACCAGCGGACACATTTTGATCGCTTCCGGTCTCGTTCCGAATACACTCATTACTTTCATTTACAGACTGCCTTTCTCTATCCATGTGCCGGATTGCTTCTGTGATCAGCTTATATCTTTCCTGCCAGCTGTTTTCACGAAGAAAATCCTCCTGCTGCCGCGCATTATATTTGGGTGGAAAACCGCTGCGAACCAACTCTCCGATCAACTGATCGTATTCCTCGTACGTGGTGTAGAAATAAACATAATCTTTAAAGTGCTCCAGCTCCTCGTACCAGACACTGATAATACATTTACCAAAGGCAATATAGTCATACAGTTTGACAGGATCCACCGACTTCACGATCTCATTTACAATAAATGGCATAATCAGGCAGTCATATTCTTTGATATACGACTGCAATGCAGCATGTTCCACAACTCCGTCATAAGAAATGCCCCGATGTAACGTCAAATCCCTTCCCATACATGGACCAATCAAATGATAGGACAATTCTGGATGCCCCGCTGCGCTCTTTTCAAGCAGTCTTTCATCAAACCATTCTGCAATGGTTCCGATATAGCCTATGGTATACTGCTCTTTGATACGGCTTTCCTTTACATCGCACACTTTTATAAAATCTGTTCCATTCCGGATCAGAGCCGCCTTTTTACCCTCTGCCTGCTGTTCTATTTTCCGTAACAGGCTCATGGAGGAGGCCATGAGAAGACTGCTCCTTGCAATCACCTCACGCTCCGTCTTTTCGACTTCTTTCCGCATGGCTTCTTTTGTGCACATCTGTGCATGGTCGTCTATGCAGTCATAAATCAGGCAGCCTTTATAGTCCGTTGGAATGTATTTAATATAGGTGGGATAATCTATGTATACGTAATCATATTGACGGCAGACTCTCAGAAGCAGGCTGCCATATTGGTCAGCCGCCCATCCGATTATTTTGATCTTTCTCTGAAAAGGCAGCGTCCATATTCTCAGATAATGTATGTCCGTCTTTTCTTTTTTCTCTTTGCGACCGCTGAGTCTTTCCCATACTTTCACCGGATATACGACAGTTACGTCATAATCTCTGCTTAGGCATTCTGCTATGATCTGGGGTCTTTGATAGATCCAGTTCCAGTCGATCCCTATGATGTATAACATTTTCTTTTTGCCGCCTGTCTGCACGATTCAATCATCCATACCTTTCTCTTATCTGCACATTCTTTTATTTCATAAGAGGTAACTGTACAGAACCCTGTTCTTCACAGTTACGAAGCATCTTCTGAACAGTTACCATAAGAGAATACTTCCATACGAAATAAGACCCTTATATACACCGTTGCTTTAGAGTATATAACTCTACGTGTTCCATGCTTAGTTTAGAGTTTATAACTCTATTTGTCAATACTTTTCTTTTATTCACGTATACTAAACTCACGGAATCAGAGGATTCGGCAATAAGCCGGATGCTTTTTCCGAATATGGCTCCGGAGATCACGGCGATGAGATATAATGAGCGGATAAGGGAAATCCGAGAAGACAATTCCATGACGCAGCAGAGAATTGCAGATCTGCTTCACATAGGCCAACGAACCTATGCAGATTACGAGAGCGGCAAGACGAGAATCCCTGTTGACAGCCTTTTGATTCTTGCCAGGTTCTATGATGTATCGATGGATTACATTACAGGCGCAAGCGACATTCAAACAGAATATCCTCTAAAATAGGCAACGGCATTTTTCATTTGATTAGATAAAGCCGTTGCCTTTTTATTCAAGAAAAGTAATAAAACACTATTGTTTCTTTGCTCCCTGCGCCATATAGATATCCAGCTTGTTGATTGCAGTTCCCAGATCCTTATGCAAGACTGCAAGATAGTATCGGGCGCCGTTGACCGCCAGACTCGTGCATTCCTGCCCTTCTCCGTTATACCCCCTCTCCAGCATCTCCATGATGTACAGCAGGGATTTCTGGTTATACTCCACTTCCAGCAGTTCTCTCATGATCGAATACAGTTCTTTCATTTGCGTTTCCTCCATATCGTAAAATATTTTGTTGTATTAATCGTAATAATTTAACATTTTATAAGTACACAGATCAGCCCACAGAAATAATAATTTCATAGTAATTCACCCAGCTTTATGATAAGATGGTTATGTTCCGGCACAGGAATATTCGTAAGAATATCCACACAAACTTACAATACCGGCACTGCAACATTAACTCTTATTAACAGATCACGGCAGCAGGACAGACTGCTTAGGGAAGCATACAGACCATGAACAACAAAGTTTTACGAGTTTTAGAATACAACAAAATCATCGACCAATTAACAGACAAAGCCACCTCGGAGCAGGGCAAAAAGCTGACCCGTGCGCTTGTTCCCATGACGGATCAGGCAAAAATCGCTGCAGCACAGACGGAAACCGCAGATGCGCTGGGGCGTTTGTTTCGTAAAGGCTCAACCTCTTTTGGCGGTAACAAGGACTTAGGCATGTGCATCAAGTCTCTGGAGATCGGCAGTGTCCTCTCCATTGCAGAACTTCTGCGCATAGCATCCTTTCTGGAAAATGTGAACCGCATCAAGACTTACGGCCGGAAGGATCGGGAAGATACACCTGCCGACTCGCTGGATGAATATTTCGACATACTGGAGCCGCTCACACCGCTGGTAAATGAAATCCGCAGATGTATCCTGTCGGAAGAAGAGATCGCAGACGATGCCAGCCCGACATTAAAACACATCCGGCGCAGCATGTCTATCACCAATGACCGGATTCACTCCCAGCTCAGCTCCATGATCAACGGTTCCTGCCGCACCTATCTGCAGGATGCCGTCGTGACTATGCGCAATAACCGTTACTGCATTCCGGTGAAATCCGAATACAAAGGACAAGTGCCCGGCATGGTACACGACCAGTCTTCCACCGGTTCCACCTTCTTCATAGAACCGGCGGCCGTTGTCAGTCTGAACAACGAACTGCGGGAACTGGAAATCAAGGAACAGGAAGAAATCGCAGTCATTCTGGCGGACTTAAGCGCACAGACAGGTACACATACAGATACACTGGCAGGTAACCAGAAAGCCATGACCGCTCTCGACTTTATCTTTGCCAAAGCTTCTCTCGCCATGGAGCAGAATGCCACCATGCCGATTTTTAACACAGAACATCGGATACGCATCCGCCAGGGACGCCATCCGCTTCTGGATAAAAAGAAAGTTGTACCCATCGACATTTCGCTGGGTACGGACTTTGACCTTCTGGTCATTACGGGACCCAATACCGGCGGTAAGACCGTTTCCTTAAAAACAGTAGGACTGCTTACCTTAATGGGACAGGCGGGACTGCACATTCCGGCATTAGACCGCTCTGAGCTGTCCGTCTTTGAAGAGGTCTACGCTGACATCGGAGACGAGCAGAGCATTGAACAGAGCCTCAGCACCTTTTCTTCCCATATGACAAATATTGTGTCCATTCTGCAAACGGCGGATGCCGATTCGCTTTGTCTGTTTGACGAACTGGGTGCCGGCACCGATCCTACGGAGGGCGCCGCCCTCGCTATCGCAGTGCTTGACTATCTGCACAGCCGGGGAATACGGACAATGGCCACAACACATTACAGTGAATTGAAGGTCTACGCGCTGTCTACGAGTTTCGTGGAAAATGCAAGCTGCGAATTCAGTGTGGAGACGCTGCGTCCCACCTACCGCCTATTGATCGGTATTCCCGGTAAGAGTAACGCATTTGCCATCTCATCCAAGCTGGGACTTCCGGACCACATTATCGAGGAAGCCAAGCGGCATATCACGGAGGATAAGGAAAGTTTCGAAGATCTTCTGGCAGACTTGGAGAACAGCAGGCTGACCATTGAAAAAGAACGGGCGGAAGTAGCGTCCTACAAGGAAGAGGTTCAGACATTAAAGAAGCAGTTGGAAGCCAAACAGGAGAAAATCGATCAGGCGAAAGCGCGTATTCTGCGCGAGGCAAATGAGGAAGCTCGTGAGATCCTGCAAAATGCCAAGGAACTTGCCGACGAGACGATTCGCACTTTCCAGAAGGCAGGCGCCGGGTCTTCCATCAAAGAGTTGGAGAAATCCCGCCAGAAGGTGCGGGACAAGATTTCCGAGAAAAATGATAAACTGTCACTGAAAAATGACAAACCTACCCACAAGCTCCTAAAGCCGAGCCAGATCAAACTGGGGGAAAGTGTGAAGATCATTTCCATGGGATTAAAAGGTACCGTCAGTTCCCTTCCGGACAAGAACGGCAAACTCTTTGTCCAGTGCGGCATTATCCGCTCACAAGTATCCTTAGACGATCTTGTACTCGCGGAAGAGGAAACAATCAACACCGGCCGGATGCAGCGCAGCTCCTCCGGCAAACTTAAGATGTCCAAGTCCTACTCCGTCTCCACCGAGATCAATCTGCTGGGCAAAACCGTAGACGAAGCTTTATCAGAGCTGGACAAATATTTAGATGATGCCTATCTGGCACATCTGCCCAGCGTCCGCATCGTTCACGGCAAAGGCACCGGAGCGCTGCGAAATGCGGTACACAATTACCTGCGCAAAAATAAGGTAGTAAAAAGTTACCGGCTGGGAGAGTTCGGCGAAGGTGACGCGGGTGTCACAATTGCTGAGTTTAAAGATTGATAGAAGCGGCAGTTTTCCGCAACTAAAATCAAGCATATCTATTTTCGCCTCTGTATAATAAATGCAGGATGGTCGAGCCGAGGTTAAATAACATATGTACGAATGGCAGAAGCAGATACAAATTATGATTGAAGAGATAGACATATGTATTAGAAGGAATGATGATGAAGCATTGTCACTGAGGTGTCTTTCTGATAAATTAGGGTATTCTGAATGTCATATCTCAAGAAAATTCAGAGAAATCTCGGGTATGCAGTTTAGAGATTATCTGCGGTATCGAAGATTAGCTTTTGCGTTGAAAGAACTCAGAGATACTGATGATTCGATATTGGATATTGCTTTGAAGTATGGGTTTTCTTCCCATGAAGCTTTTACGCGCGCATTTAAGGAAGCCTATAGCATTACCCCAAGTGAATATCGTCATAATCCAAGACCTGTTGCGCTTCGTACGATCATAAAACCTTTCGACTGTTACTTATTAAGCATTGGAGGATGCGGTATGGAAAAATCTGAAAAGGATGTAAAAACTTATTTTGTAACGATTCCGGCACACAAATTTTTACACATTAAAAATTATGAGAGCATTGGATACTGGGACTTTTGGCAGAAACAGAGTCTTATTCCGGGACAGGATTGTGAAACGATCTGTGGTTTACTTGACAGTATCAAGGGCAAATTGGACGATATGGGAGCCAGTGATGCAAACAGCGGAAGCGGTCAGATTATGGCATATATAAATGAGCCGACCGGCAGAATCTGCAGCTGGGGGATTCCTCTCGCAGAATGCTACGGTGTACGTCTTCCGATCAACTATAGCGGCGATATACCTGAGCAAATGCTTATGGTCGATGTTCCGGAAGCGGAATATATCGTTTTCGAGCACGGACCCTTTGACTTGGAGAGGGAGAACAGCAGTGTGGAAGAAAAGATCGAAGCAGCCATGAAAACATTTGATTATGCCGCCGCCGGTTACTGTCTTGATACCACTCCGGGCAGAGTGTTTTACTTTTATCATGATCCAAAACGGTTTTGGAAATATGTCAGGCCGGTGCGGAAGGTATAACGCTGACAATTTCATGACACTATAGGGCACAATTTTATAAATGCATTATAAAAACAAGGCGATCTGCGTTTCAGCTCTTGAAAAAACAGCTGTATGCTATATTATACCCATAAAAGGAACAGCAGCCCACAAGGTGGGTTGACCAAATGTATAGAGTAGAAAAACCACCCCGCTACCGGTCAAGGTTTAGGGGTGGTTTTTCTATGTATGTCTACTTACAAGCATTAAAAATATAGCGATAGAACTGTTGGAGTTGACGTTTGGACATCCCAGCGCATATAATTTTATATATACCGCAGAATTTCCTATACAATAAAAAGAAAGGAAACATGATGTATTGCTCCTGCAGACATCATACAAAGTAAATATGGTAAACAAACAGAAAATTTTAATTGTAGACGACGACAACAATATCGCGGAGTTAATCTCCCTCTATCTGACGAAGGAGTGTTTCGAGACGATGATTGTCAACGACGGCGAATCGGCACTCACCGCAGTGGACAGCTTCGAGCCGAATCTGATGCTTCTTGATCTGATGCTTCCCGGCATCGACGGTTATCAGGTCTGCCGTGAGATTCGTTCCAAATCCACACTGCCCATCATTATGCTGTCCGCCAAAGGCGAAGTCTTTGATAAAGTGCTTGGTCTGGAATTGGGCGCGGACGATTACATGGAGAAGCCCTTTGACTCCAAAGAACTGGTTGCCAGAGTCAAAGCCGTTCTTCGCCGGTACAAGCCTGCCGCTGCGGAACCGAAAGCTTCCGACATAAAGAGCGTGGAATATCCCGATCTTGTCATTAACCAGACAAACTATTCCGTTGTCTATATGGGTAAAACAATTGAGATGCCGCCCAAAGAACTGGAGCTGTTATATTTTCTGGCTTCCTCGCCGAATCATGTATTTACGAGAGAGCAGCTTCTGGATCAGATCTGGGGTTATGAGTATATCGGCGACACGCGCACCGTAGACGTACATATTAAGCGTCTCCGCGAGAAGATCAATGACCACGAAAGGTGGCGTATCGCCACAATCTGGGGTATTGGCTACAAATTTGAATCCAGGTAGGAAATGTAATTTCCTATGGAAATTAACAAAACGAGCAAGCTCGTTCGCGAGATTTGCTTCGCAAACTCGAAAGAACGGGAAATATCATATGAGGAAAACGTTATATCTCAAATTTATACTTGCCTACATCATTTTTGGTTGGTTTGGTTTCGTAGTTGTGGCAACCTTTGTTTCCAATATGACTATGGATCATCTGAAGAAGCAGCAGGCAGACTCTCTCTACCGGGAGGCAACACTGATCGCCAACACCTATGCAAGCGGACTGTACAATAATGAAGTATCTCTTGAAGTCGTCAAATCACAGTTGGACGCATTGGACACCTACCTAAACGCTACGTTATGGATCATCAATCCATCCGGTCGTCTGATCTTAGACTCTTCCGCTCCTCTGGATGTGGAAAATGAGATCGTGATTGAAAACTTTGATCCCACCGTTACGGCAGGCTCCTACTATACAATCGGCAACTTTTTTAATACCTTTGACGAAGATATGCTGAGTGTGTTCGCGCCCATCACCTCCGACTATAAGGTCAAAGGATATGTGGTGATTCACGGTTCCATATCAGGTATTCTTAAAGAGGCCGATAACTTGCTTACGATCTCCTATATCATGCTGGTCATTTTGTTTCTATTATCACTTATTATCCTGATCTTCTTCACGGAAATCGTCTACATTCCGCTTCGTAAGATCACGGAAGCAACGGAGCAGTATGCCAGCGGCAATATGCATTATGAATTTAGTGTAGAAAGCGAAGATGAGATGGGTTATCTGGCAGCAACGCTGTCCTATATGGCCAGTGAAATCGCCCGCTCCGAGGACGACCAGAAAAAGTTCGTTGCCAATGTTTCCCACGATTTCCGTTCCCCGCTGACTTCCATCAAGGGGTATCTGGAGGCGATGATCGACGGCACGATCCCACCGGAAATGCACGAGAAATATCTTACGATCCTTTTAAACGAAACAGAACGTCTGCGGAAACTGACCAACAGCCTTCTGACACTTAATAATCTGAATACAAAAGGGATCATGCTGAATAAAGTTGATTTCGATATTAACAGGACGATCCGCAACGTAGCGGCTTCTTTCGAAGGCACGTGCCGCGCCAAGACGATCGCCATCGAACTGGTACTGACAGGCGATGAGATGTATGTGGTGGCCGATGTGGATAAGATTCAGCAGGTACTCTACAACCTGTTAGATAACGCCATCAAGTTCAGTCATCACGATTCCGTGATCAAGATAGAAACGACAGAGAAGCACAACAAGGTATTCGTCAGCGTCAAGGATTCCGGTATCGGTATTCCGAAGGACGATCTGAAGCTGATCTGGGACAGATTCTATAAATCCGATCTCTCCCGCGGTAAAGATAAAAAGGGCACCGGACTGGGATTATCCATCACGAAAGAGATCATCCGCTCCCACGAGGAAAATATCAACGTAATCAGCACCGAGGGCGTAGGAACCGAGTTTATCTTCTCCCTGTCAAAATCAGACGTGGAGGACGATGACTGACCACAATGACAGTATGTTAAGTTCACTCCCTGTAACTCATGTCTGTTTCTTCGTTTTTCCAGTGCAGGCGGTGCAGCTCCCCTGCCTTTAGCATACCGTCGAACTGATTCTGACGAAGCGCTTCATACAGCACGATCGCCACAGAATTAGACAGGTTTAGAGACCTGATCTGCTCCAACATAGGAATGCGGATACAGGTCTCTTCATTTTCTACCAGAATCTCCTCCGGGATGCCGCCGCTCTCCTTACCGAACATAATATAGTCATCCGGATCAAATGCTACATCTGTATAGACGCGCTTCGCTTTCGTGGTTGCCATCCATATTTTAGCCTCCGGGTGGTTCTCCCGAAATTCCTGATAATTCATGTATCTGGTAACATCCAAATGCTCCCAATAATCCATACCTGATCGTTTAATTGATTTCTCATCCAGGCGGAAACCCAGCGGCTCGATCAAGTGAAGGCTCGTACCTGTGGCAACACAGGTACGACCGATATTGCCGGTATTAGCCGGGATTTCAGGCTGATGCAGTATAATATGCATGATATTCTCTCCATCAAATATCTATTTAGATTCGCTTCGCAGTCTCTGTACAAAATCCGCCAATTTCCCAATGGCCAGCTTGAGATTATCCAGCGAATACGCATAGGATATCCGCAGATACCCCTCCCCGCAGTCACCGAATGCCGTGCCGGGTACAACGGCAACCTTCTCTTCTGTCAGAAATCTGTTGGCAAATTCTTCGCTGGTCATGCCGAATTCCTTAATGCATGGGAACACATAGAAAGCACCGAAGGGCTCGAAGCATTCCAGCTTCATCTCGCGAAAGGCATTCATTAAATAGCGCCTTCTCTGGTTATAAGCCGTGCGCATTTCCTGCACATCGTCCTCTCCGTTTCGAAGCGCTTCCACCGCGGCATACTGACTTGTGGTGGGTGCACACATGATCGCAAACTGATGAAGCTTCACCATCTGCTCGATGATCTCCCTCGGTCCACAGGCATAACCCAGTCTCCACCCGGTCATAGCGAATGCCTTGGAAAAACCGTTGATCAGGATCGTTCTCTCCCGCATACCTTCAATCTCTATAATGGATACATGTTTCTCTTTATAAGTCAGCTCCGCATAGATCTCATCAGACATGACAAGTATGTCATGTTTCCGGATCACCTCCGCAATGGCTTCCAGATCTTCCCGCTCCATAATAGCGCCGGTGGGATTGTTCGGGAAAGGAAGTACCAACATCTTCGTCTTATCGGTGATGGCACTTTCCAGTTCCTGCGCTGTCAGACGGAATTCATTCTCCGCCTTCAACTCAATAATGACCGGCACGGCACCCGCCATAATCGCACACGGCTCATAGGATACGAAGCTGGGCTGCGGAATCAATACCTCGTCGCCGGGATTGACAACCGCACGCAGGCCGATATCGATCGCCTCGGAGCCTCCCACGGTAACCAGAACCTCGTGCGCCGGGTCATATGTAACACCTTGTTTCCTCTTGGTATAATGACAGATCTCTTCTTTCAATTCCTTCAGTCCTGCATTGGAAGTGTAGAAAGTACGCCCTTTTTCCAGCGAATAGATGCCTTCATCTCTGATATGCCATGGGGTGTCAAAATCCGGTTCACCTACTCCGAGGGAGATCGCATCGTCCATCTCGCTCACAATGTCAAAAAATTTTCGGATACCGGAAGGTTTCAGCGCTACTGCTTTATCTGATAACATATTTCTCACGGTGTCACCTTCTCTCTTGTATCTTCATACTTCTTAGCCAAAATTGTGCCATGATCCTTATATTTTTTTAATATAAAATGGGTCGCCGTGCTCAGGACGGATTCCAGCGTCGATAACTTGTCAGACACAAAGCCCGAGATTTCTTTTAAGGATTTGCCTTCTAATGTAACCAACAAATCATAACCGCCGGAAATAAGATATACGGAAGTTACTTCCGGATATTTATAGATCCGCTCGGCAATATTGTCAAAGCCCTGTCCGCGCTGCGGTGTCACCCGCACCTCGATCAATGCGGAAACTTTCTCGATGGAGGTCTTCTCCCAGTCAATCATCGTATGGTAGCCGCAGATAATACCCTCTGCTTCCAATGCTGCCAACTCATTGACTACATCAATCTCCTCTACGCCTAATATAACTGCCAGCTCTTTTAAATCAATGCGGCTGTTCCTCTCCACGATCGCTAATAATTCTTCTCTCATTTTGATTATATCCTCCTTATATTCCCATTATAAATTTCAATCTACGTAACTGTTCAGAACCCTGTTCTTCACAGTTACGTAGCACCTTCTGAACAGTTACCAATGTACCATATAGATTTGATCCTCTTTCGGTTTATCCAGATAGCGTTTTTCCTCTTCGTTAAAGATCACGCGGTCATTGCCATCCGTCGTTCTTCCCACGACCACTGCCGGAATACCCTTTTCGGACAGCGCCTTCACAAGCGCTGAGCCATCCTTTGCCGTCATGATCAGGCTCCCGCCCGATAACAGCTCGTAGGGATTCAAACCGTAAAATTCACATATCTCTATCGTTTCCTGCTTCACCGGTATCCTCTTCAAATCTATTTCCAGTCCAACGCCTGCCCGCTGCGCCATCTCCCACAAGGCACCGAATATACCGCCTCGGGATACATCGTGCATTCCGCAAACGCCGGACTTCACGGCGGTGGCGGCCTCCGGTATGATGGACAGATATTTGTCAAAGGCGGCCGCTTCCTCGATCATGCGCGCCGGATATCTCGCGCACAGTTCTTCCCCATGTTCCTTTGCCAGCCGTATCGTTCCTTCCAGACCGATCCATTTACTCACCACAATATCCTGACCGGGGTCGACTCCCGGCAACAGATTCGCCTGCGAAGTATGCCGTTTTCCCACTCCGGTCACTACCATGACCGGCCGACGCACGACCGGAGTCACCTCCGTATGTCCGCCGATGATCTCTGTGCCGCACACACTGCAGACGGTTTCGGCCCTCTCCATCAGTTTCTGCAAGTCGCACTCCGCAGTCTCTTCCGGCAGCAGAATCGTAAGCAACACGCCAATCGGCTCCGCCCCTGACACGGCCACATTATTTAACGCCATGGATATAGCATAGGTGCTAAGATCTTCGACCGGCGCCGACACTGGCGTAGTCGCAAGCATAGTCTCATACTCTTCCCGCAACGATAAAACAGCGCAGTCTGTCCCTACACCTGCGCCATTTATTACTTCTTCCCTATGTGTTTTGATCTTTTTCAATACGGAACGTTTCAGCACGCTCTCCGATATTTTTCCTCTTCTCATGACTATGTGCCTAACATCTGATTGTGATGGGTCTGATCTACTGTGCCGGTGGTGCCTCCTGTGCTGCTGCGTCTGCCGCCGCCTGAGCCGCTGCCGCATCCGCTGCGGCCTTATATGCACCCGCCACTGCTTTCACTTCATCTATACTGTTAGTTGCTACCGCAGCCATGATGGCATTACGCGCCCCTTCATCAGGTGAAGCAACACCAACCGTCGCACTTCTGGGTGCTTTCATATAGGAGCTGCTGTTGACCTGCTCCCTGCTGACCTCAACACCGTTCTCACGCACTACTTTCCATAACTGCGCCTTATATCCTATGTGCGCCGACTGCACAGAGCAATATCCTACAGGCAGAGATTCATTTGTATAGATAACCTCCGTATCCGGTACGGTACGCTCCAGAACGACACTTTCGTAGATGACTTCACGATTGCTGTCTCTCGTCTCCACACCATAGATCGTAAAAGTGATCTGTTTGTCCGGCGTAGTAACACCTTCTATATAAATAGGATAGTCCAAGTTGTTTTTAAATTTAAAATCTTTACCGGAAGATTCTGCAATCGCAGCATCCGCTGAAGGGTCCACGTAGGTAACGATCATGGAGTGATTGTAACGCTCTGTCACTTCCAATTCCGACAATAAAACAGCATTATACAGCGTCGTGGACACCTGACAGATTCCTCCGCCGAGACTGTCTACCACCTGCCCGTTCAAATAAGAACCGGCCATATAATATCCATTTGCCTCGGTAAAAGGAGACACCGCCTCATAAGCGGAAAACTCGTCGCCCGGAAACATAGTCGTACCGTTGATCAGATTGCAGCCATTGGCTACATTTGCGCTTCTCGATCCGCCGGAAGTGGAATAACTGGTGGTAAAAGTTCCGAGTACATCTCTGACCTTTGCAAGGTCCTCAGCATTCCCCTTAGGCTCTTCCACGGTAATCACCAGGTCGATCTCGCAGCTTGTACCTTCCCAATCGTTTGTGAGATAATCATATACCGTATCCACAGATGCCGCGGTATCCACCATGACACCGGACTGGCCCTCGGTAATATCGAACCCCTCTTCCGTCTTAGTCAGTGTCGCATTGACTGCTTCCCTGTTGTACTGTGTAGCATTCTCTTCGATTAATGTCCTGATTTTATTTTTATCAAAATCAAATTTTACATGATATACTTTATTCTGGTATTCCAAATCCTTCAATTCTTTATAGCAGCGCAGAATATCACCGTCCCGGCCGAAGTTCGCCGCTTCCTTAAGGATTGCTTCATTACCCCATTTGAGTCCCAGCTCGGAAGCCGTCGTAACGATGGTGCCGCCTTCAACTGCATTCATCGTGATCTCCGCCTCGCCGAAAGAATTAACATACGTTTCTATCTGATCTTCCGCTTCCTGCAGCGTCATACCAGACAGATTCATATCATCCACATAAATTCCTGATTCAAATTTGTCTTCCCGGGCATTGACCGGCAACGTAGAAACCGTCATCGCTGCTATCATCAACAAACCCGCCATGGACAGTCTTTTCATGAAATAACCAAACCTTTCTCACATGTAAAATTGCTCAAACATAAAATTAGTGGTATAATTTATACCGCAGAAAAAATCATCGGAATAATCATTGCCAACACGACAATTATAATGATGATCGAAGATATAATCTTCCTTTGTTTTCTGTTAAACATAGATGAATCCTCCCCACTTTCTGAAAGGATATTATATATGAATTTTATAATTAATGCAAGCGTTCTCATACTTTCCGCCGCAATCTTCTTCTACCTCAAAGCCCATAAAAAATCCGATGCTTCTTCGCGGGAAGCCTTCTGGGAAAGAGAGCTTGCGGCTAACAGCACAAGACGTAAGCCGCTGGATGATCTTGACTACATTACGATTCCCGTAGAAGAGTTTCCGATGTCGCTTCTTGAGGATGTCCCGAAGGTAGAGGACTATAAACAGATTATTCTCTCTTTGAGCGAACTGCCTATCGTCAATTTCACCGGTCTTACCAACACGGATCTTAAATTGCGCTACGGTGCTCCCAATCTTGATCTTCTGATCCGTTACGATCAGAACTATACTCTTCTGGTTCGCACATTACAGCAGTGGGCACAGCTTCTCTATGATTCGGGATACATCGGGGAAGCTTGTCACATGCTGGAGTTCTCCGTCTCCACAGGCACTGACGTAAGCTCCACATACCGCCTGCTTTGTCAGATCTATCAGGAACAGCAAACACCGGAAAAAATCCACAATCTGTACCCGATCGCCGAAACGTTAAACTCCGCCATGCAGAAGACTATCGTCCGTATTCTGCAAGAATACGATCAATCTTCCTGCTAGCCTCGCTGCGGGTAAGCTTTTCAATATCATAATCTATTATCAGTTTATGCCTGTCTCTCAATTTATATAACTGTTCTTTCTGCGGTTTCGTGGCCGGCGTTTCCCGTTTCACATTATGCCGCAGTTTTTTTGGCAGAAACAGGCTTTTATTTCCTTCTGCTGCTTCCATATCATAGAACAGCTCTGTCAACTTCCGGTATAACTCCACGGTAGCCTGCACATCGCAAAGCGCCCTGTGCGCACTGTGATTGATGCCGTAATATTCGCACAGATAACCAAGGCTGCGGCTTTCCAGATCCGGCAGATATTTGCGGGCAATCTTAAGCGTATCAATACCGTCTTTCTCAAAGGACAGCATCTGTCCTACTGCCGCCCTTTTGATAAAAGAATAATCAAATGTCACACTGTGCCCCAGCAGCACACGATCGCCTATTACCTCAAGCAGCTTCGGCAGCACCTGATCGATCGTCGGTGCCGATATCAGCTGCTCATCTCGTATTCCTGTCAGCTCAATGATTCGTTCGTCCAGTTGTCTGTCCGGATTCACGAATGTTTCCCACTCTTCTACGATTACATGGTTCTCGACTCTGACCGCACCAATCTCAATGATCTTATCTGTCTTGGGGTTCAGTCCTGTCGTCTCCAAGTCAATACATACATATGAACCAGTCGGTTTCTCTCCCATTGTGAACCCTCCCTGTTATAGAGCAGTATATCACATTCTGCGGGGGAAAAATGCACTTTGCGGTTTATTTTTGTTGGTATTGTTAATTAGGTTATTTAAGACGTCCGCGCGGATGGAAGATAATATCTACGGAGCCGCGCTCTCGCTCCGTAAAAAGCGTAGCAGGTGCTAAACTCGTGAGAAACCTCGTTAAGCACTGACCAAAGTTAATTTCGAAGAAATTTACTTTTTTTAAGGGGCTCCTTAAGATATTAACTTCCATCTGCGCTAGGTTGTGGCTATTACTAAATAGTAGTAACATAATAATTTTACTTTGGTTACTGATATAGTGACTACTCCGATACAATATCATTTAGTCTGGATTATATCAATACACAGCGTCGGATAGTATGCAGATGTCCTAAGGACCGTTTGAAAAAGATTAAACCCTACGGGTTAAATCTGACACTTAGCGAGATTCTGAGTTGCTCCGTAACTCACGAGCTTAGTACCGCTGCGTTTGAAACCGAGCGAAAGCGCGTCCTTAGGGCATATACATACTGTCCGGCGCGTCCGGGTTTACAACATGACATTACATCTAAGCAATAACGTATATTTTAGTGCGGCTTAATTATAAGCGCCTCAGCACCTCCATATTTAAGACACTACATATTCGTCAATATATTGTACTATTAACGTAATTCCGTACAACATATTGTATTTATTTTTCTCTTATACCACTTTTCCTACAGTCTTTATCCCAAAATATTCTGTACAGAATATCCTTATTAAAAATTGGAATTTTTTCCCCGAGGAAATCGCCTAAAATAACAAAAAGGATACTCGCATGAAAACAAGAATCAAAGAATTACGATTGGAAAAAAAATTATCACAACAGACGCTCGCAAACTATCTGGGTGTCAATCAGACCACATTGAGCAAACTGGAATGCGGGTTATCTACTCCCGATGCCACGCTTGTGATCAGTGTATCACGTTTTTTTCAGGTCTCTACGGATTATGTTCTGTATCTTTCTGAGGAACGTCTGAGTGCAGATTTGTTATTGGCAGACAACATGCATCTTCTTAAGAAGTATCAACATATGATCTCCATGTTCCAAAAATTGACTCCACGCCAACAGAAAGACTTCTATAACCTTTTTTGCAGCATACTGGATGTTAACGAGAACCTTTGAAAAATATTCTAATAAATGTCGTATGTAATTTACACAAACTCATGCCCAGCTACATCTGTCGGCTTTATACATAATAGCATCGCATTTCTAACAGAATGACAGATCATCCCTATAAACCGAAACACCACCTTACTCTGTCATTTCTGATCTTCACACTGCTTTTTGCAGGCGTGTCTAAAAGGCGGAATCTAACGATTCCGCCTCATTTCTTTCTGTTTCCCTATCTGTTCAGGCTCTGTACAAACCGATCAAATGCTGCCTGTCCTTCCTCTGTTCTCTTATAGACACCGGCATCCTCCAGCACCTGCATAAACACGTTACCGATCTCCTTATGCAGAATATCCATTATGTTATCCTTGGTAACACCCTGATACTTAGGCAGAAACTCATCTACCCAGTCAGCATGCTTCTCAAGTACTTCATCTTTACGAATGTCTGCACCGGAAACAATTGCCTCTGCCAGATGCTCCATCTCATCCTTTAATCTGGCCGGCAGTACCGCTAATCCCATTACTTCGATCAGTCCGATATTCTCTTTTTTGATATGGTGCAGGTTTGCATGCGGATGATATACGCCGAGCGGATGCTCCTGTGTGGTAATATTGTTGCGTAGCACCAGATCCAACTCGTATAGATCGCCTCTCTTTCTGGCAATCGGCGTAATCGTATTATGAGGTTCTTCATCCGTCTCAGCGTAGATGAACACCGCCTCATCCGTATAACCTCTCCACGCTGCCAGAATCATATCCGCTAAGGCAATCAGCCTGTCTGTATCCTGTGATGCAATACGGATTACCGACATCGGCCAGTTTACGATTCCGGCTTTTACGTCTTCGAACCCTTTCACGGTAAAAGTTCTCTCTACATCGGCTCTCGCCATGGCAAATTCATAATGTCCGCCTTGGAAATGATCATGGCTCAAAATCGAGCCTCCCACGATCGGCAGATCAGCATTGGAACCCACGAAATAGTGCGGAAACTGTTTTACAAAGTCAAACAATTTACAAAACGTATCGTGCTCGATCTTCATCGGAATATGTTTTGAGTTAAACACAATACAGTGCTCATTATAGTACACGTAGGGAGAATACTGGAATCCCCATTTACTTCCGTTAATCGTAACCGGAATGATCCTGTGATTCTGCCTTGCGGGATGATTCACACGGCCTGCATATCCCTCATTCTCGATACAGAGCAGACATTTCGGATAACCGCTCTGCTTCGTATTCTTGGCCGCGGCAATCGCTTTAGGGTCTTTCTCCGGCTTGGACAAATTGATCGTGATATCCAGATCTCCGTACTTCGTCGAAGCTATCCACTTCTGGTCCTTCTTGATACGGTATCTTCTGATATAGTCTGTGTCCTGACTCAATTTATAGAAATAATCCGTGGCTTCCCTGGGATCATTCTTATACTTCGCTTCAAAAACAGAGATCACCTCACTGGGTCTGGGCACCAGCATACTCATGATCTTCGTGTCAAACAAATCACGGTACACGATACTGTTCTCCGTCATGATGCCCTGCTCATACGCATAATCCATCATAGATCCAAGGACATCTTCCAGTTCCTCTTCGCTCATTGTGACATCTGTGTCATCTTCTTCCAGCTCATCCAGCCGAAACAGCTCCAGCAATCTGTTGGTCGTATAAATTTTATCCGCTTCCGTAATTAAACCGGTCTGCAATCCGTATTGTACCAGTTTCTTAATATCCTGTTGAATCATAATATCTCCTTCCCGTCAATTTGTCTTTCTACCGTCTGCAACACTTCCGGTTTTCTTCACAATGCACCCGGACGCATGTCATTCATATTTATAAAATGTCAAATCAGAGTCTGCTCGGTCCGTCACCGATCTCTACCACATAGAAATCCGCTGTCTTACCCACACGCTCCTGATACGCCGCACCGACTTTCTCCCTGAAAGCATCCACCGCTTCATCTCGCACGATACTGACCGTACAGCCGCCGAATCCGCCGCCGGTAATGCGGGACCCGATCACACCGTCAATCTTCCACGCTTCTTCCACTAATACATCGATCTCCTCACAGGAAACCTCATAATCGTCTCTCAACGATACATGGGAAGCATTCATTAACTCGCCGAACAGCTTCAGGTCATTCTTCTTAAGCGCTTCCACCGCACGGATCGTTCTCTGATTCTCATACACCGCATGTTTCGCTCTTCTGACACGCACCTCGTCCTTGATGGCCGATTTGTTTGTTTCAAACTGCTCCTCGGTGAGATCGCCCAGCCCTTTGATATCGATCACGGCCTGTAACTCCTCCAGCGCTTTCTCGCACTCACTTCTTCTCTCGTTGTATGCTGAGTTGACAAGCGAATGCTTGACGTTACTGTTGGTTACCACGATCTTCGCACCATCCAGAATAAGGGGTGCATACTCGTAAGACAGATCTGCCGTATCTAAGAAAATTGCATTGTCTTTCTTGCCCATGGCAGACGCAAACTGATCCATAATACCACAGTTCATACCGTTAAAATTATTCTCGGAATACTGACCGATCTTCGCCAGATCAATATTCGTCACCTCAAATCCATACAGATCTTTCAGAACGTAACCGGTAAGAACTTCCAATGAAGCCGAGGACGATAATCCTGAACCGTTCGGGATGTTGCCGTTAAGCACCATGTCCAGACCACAGTCCATCTCCATGCCTCTGCCCGCAAAAGCCCACATAACACCTTTCGGATAGTTAGTCCATCCCGCCTTGTCAGAGGGATTTAAATCTTCCAGACTGCTCTCGATTATACCCAGCTCTTCAAAATTCATAGAATAGAAATTCAACTTTTTGTCCGCTCTCTTTCTGACTGCGGCATAAGTGCCGATAGTCAGTGCACACGGAAAAACATGTCCTCCGTTATAATCCGTATGCTCACCGATCAGGTTCACACGTCCCGGTGCAAAATAGACATTCACACCCTGCGTATCCCCATACAGTTCCTCAAATTTCTTTAATACTGTTTCCTTCATGCCCATTCTCCTTCTCTCTTAATTTTATTTTTCTAAGCGCTCCCAAGCGCCTCTTCTTCTCTGTCCGTCCGCCGCCGCCTTTCGAATCGTCTTTAGCTTTTTGTTATAAATCCCATATGCACTTCTCTTTTATTCCGGGTTATATGCGCACACGGTTGCTCTCCCTTGTTTATATGCTTTAATGATATAAAATATCGGACCGTTTTAAAATATCTCTTTGTTAAATAAATCTGTCAAAATGTTATATGAGTTACTATTCCTCCGGCACCATATTCTTGCCGCATTATATCGGTGACAACGTATCGTTCAGGCTGTTGATCTGATTAATGAAATCCTCCACCTGTTTCAAATATTCCTTATTACGGCGTGTTCCGCCTTCCTGCATCTGTCTGCGGTAACCTGTAGGCGACATCTTCTTCATCTGTTTAAATGCCTTGGTAAATACAAGCGGATCGTGATATCCGCAGGAAAGCGCGATACTCTCGATCGGCAGCTCCGTAACTGACAACAGCTGTGCCGCCCTCGTGATGCGGAATGTCGTCAGAAACTGCTGCGGCGACATACCCATGGAATTTATGAAAAGCGTATACAGATAACTTCTGTTGATGCAGACGTAATCCGCCACATCGGTCACTTTGATCGGATTATAATAATTACTCTGTATGAAAGAAACCGCCTTGCGCACATATGTGTTGGCCCGATCTTCTTCATTCTTTTCTTCCGGTCTGGTTCCCTCGGCTATGATTGACAAGAAAATGCCAAGCTGCCCGTTACGGCGCAGATCGTTGGAGAGCCCGAAAGTATTATGCTCCATCATATCTTTGACGATCCGATAAATTTCTTCCGACGCATCCGATCTGAAAACGGGCTGCCTGACAGACAGCCCGATATGATTGATATATTCCTCGGCTAATGTACCGCTGAAACCGACCCAGACATATGTCCACGGATCATGCTCGTCCGCCTGATAAAAAGCCAGCTCATCCGGCGTAATCAGAAAGCCGCAGCCTGCTTCCAGCGGGTACTCTTTGCCGCCGATGGCAAACCTGCCCTTACCGCTCAATATATAGTGTACCAGATAATGTGGTTTTAATGCCGGACCGAAGCTGTGCAATCCCTCCGTTTTGGAAAGTCCGCAGCAGTTCACATACAGACTGCCTGTCTGCTCTCCGGCAAATTCCAGTTTATATGCTTTTTCCATAAGTTTTCCCTATTTTCAAGGCTTTTCACAATGCCAGCCTCAAAATATGTATCCTTTTCCCTTGTTTTTGCCCTCATGGGCAAGTTACAAGGGAAAGTTTTTCTTATTCAGTTTTTGTTCCTAATTCATTCCCACAACCTTATCCAAGAGCTTTGCGGAATCTCGCTTAGCCTCCCTTGTAGCGTGTGCATAGACATTCATGGTAGTGCTTACGTCTGAGTGTCCTAAAAGTTCCTGTACGTCTTTGGGCTGTGCCCCGTTTGATAACAGGTTCGTCGTATAGGTGTGGCGGAAATGTGTGAAAGTGAAATCCTTCTAATTCCGGTACTTTCCCTGCCGCTGTCCGGCAGGCTGTTTCTACGGTGGCAGGAAGTTCAAGACAGCCATTTTCCCTCAAGCATACAAAGGAGATTTCCGTATAATCCTCCGGCACATTCTCTGTCGTTCCCAAGTTGTAATACTCATAATACACTCGATTTTTCTCTGTGGATGAAAATGGAAATGTTCGCACAGGGTGTAAGATCGCGAAAAAGGGTAAGATATATGAGCGTGATATCCTTACCGCCAAAAACAGGCTGTTTAAGCAGGAACATTTTACGGACGGTAGAGAGGTATGGGGAATTCCGGCTGTGTGTCATGACACGGGCAATGCTTGTCAATAATTATTGATAAATCATATTATTGATAAAAATAGAGCACATTGTTTCAATGCCTTTAACTTCTTGCGCTGTTTTGCGTCTGAAAAATCCACTACAAAATAGGGAGCTTTATTTTTTGCTTTTATATTTTTATAAGAGGAATAGAAATGTCACTTATGGAAAAAATTTTATTATTAACTGTCCCATTTGAGGCAAATGTAGTAATGCTTCTTTTGTCTATGATAGCTGTAAAAGTGCGGAATGGATAGAAAATAGATGGATTATGTAAGATGAATCTATCCGTTTTATGCAAGAAATGTAAAGAAAAATTACTTCCACTCGTATATAATCATAGAAGATAG
>JAAUZX010000022.1 GCA_014804365.1 Lachnospiraceae bacterium | reverse complement strand
CTGCTGGCAGCGATAGCTCCCTCGTCCCGGGCCCAGTACAGTCCAATGATGGCCTCGTCCTCCATAGGTGTTCCTCCTCCATCTGAAAGGTCCATTCATTTACTAAGACGGAATTTTTTTGAGGATGTGACATCACTTCTCAAAATGCAGCCAAGAGAACATTTGTCAAGGGGGATTTCACCCAAAAGATGAAATCTCCCCCGATAACCCGGAACTTGCCTATATTCAAAATTTCCTTTTCTTTTCCCAATAAATACCGATACAGAAAACAATTGTCATGTAAACAAGGGCTATGACCTGCATGGCAACCATTGATGCTCTACCTACATAATTCGGATGGCTTTCTGCAAGTCTTGCAATCCGGCCAAATAAATACAATGGTGTTGAAGCGGAAAACATCTGCGAAAAGCCCGCTAATGTCCAACTTCTTGTTTCATCTGTTTCAATTAAGAACTGCCAAAGGTAAATCAACAGTGAACAAATGCCCGCGGTATGAGCAATCAGTACTGCAGGAACAGGTTTCCATCTGTGTGCATACTGTTTGCCCAGATAAAACCAAAAGGCTGTTGTGAGCAGAGGGAGTAAGTAGAAGCCTGCCATACCAATTACAGGAACCATAATCAAGACATTAACTAAATATCCAACTATTACAGGAACAAGAGTCAACAATATTAAAACACTTTTCTTCATATGGCATCATCCCTCAAACTCCCGATTTGTCGTTTTCTGACAGCAGTCAGTATAACACGAAGGTGACCAAAACACTAGCCCCATTTGACGGGCTGATGGTGTTGGAAAAGCCCCAGCTGCTTATTCTGGACGAGCCTATAAACGGCTTGGATAATCAGGGGGTGGAACATATGCGTTCCCTGCTTCTTGCTTTGAAAGAAAGCGGTGCGACGATTCTGTTGGCAAGCCATTTCAAGGAGGATATTGCATATCTTTGCAACGAAGTATACCAAATGGACGCTGGCATCATTTCAAAACATGAATAACAACCAACAGGGGTACAGCCTCTTGTACAGAGCGGAGTGACGCAAACGGCCCTGCCTTTCGCAAGTCAGGGCCGTACATCGTAGACCATGTATAGAAGCGAACTCTTCTCGGCGGGATTTTCAACGACTCTGCAAACTGGAATTCTATAGCTTTTATCATGGTAATCCCTGCAAAAGTTATTTACTTTTTGAAGCGATTACCCGTATTGCAGTAGGCTATAACAAAAATTGTTGAAATCAGCATATAGGCAACATAACTGGCGATCAGCCAGCTCATCTTAAAGATCACCCCAACTGGAATGGCAGGCATTAGCAGGCCAATCGACAACAAATATTTGCCCATAAATTTACATAATGTGACACTATCATACTGTGCTTTTCCTTTATCGCTGAGTGTGTTGTATCCAGCAATGAGCCATGCCCCTTTCCCCATCAGCAAAATGACAGACAGGGCAATAAGCAATAATATAATAATTCCAAAAATAATACACGCTACAATCTCATTTTGAGTGATCATCGTATCCGTCCTCCATAATTCATTTTCAAGACGGGATTTGTCAAGGGGGATTTCACCCAGAAGATGAAATCCCCCAACAAACTGAAATCGGTCAAGATACATCGAGACAGTATTCTGTCACAATGCCATCGTCTAGGGAAAGGATTAGCCAGTTATTATCCATAAAATCAACACCTAAGTAATAGACAAGCGTAGAATCTGGTGGGAAGTATTTCCTGCTGATTTTGAACGATGTCTGTTCACTGTCCTCTTCCCCTAATATTTGAATAACATCTAATTCACTCATACCAATGAGTTGATATTTGTCCAGCATATCATTCACAATTTTATAGCGACTTTCCCTGTTTATGTCCCATTTCGATTTTGAAAATGTGTGGTGGTACTTAAATGTGCAAAACGCAATTGCTGCAATCAGGAATAAACAGGCGAAACCAGCAAAAATGATTTCATTGCTTCTTTTGGCACGCAGGATTGCTTTACGGTATTCTTCGTTATTCATGGAATGCTCCTTCTGTATCAAACAGCAATTTGCCGAATTATTTCGGACAAACTGTACCACGGTTAGAGCTGCCTGTCAACCCTCATTTATAAGCACTGGACAGTAGCGGCAAGCAATGCCTGGGTATATACCCCAGGCCGCTTGTTGGTGGCCGATGGCCCCCAAGCCCCCAGTGCATCGGCGCAGCTTCATCCGATGCACAAGCCGCCGTTGGCGTCTGCTGGTATATACTGGCAGGGAAGAACAGCCCCGGCGGAGCTGCCCCCGGAGAGCGCACGGCTGCCGCAGGCAGTACCACCGCCCGAGAAGCGGGTGGTGAGTAAGTGCGCCCTTGCCGGGGGCCTATAAAGAAAGAGGAGCCCCCAGGTCATCCCCAGACGCTCCCACTTCGTTCTTCTCCTGCTGGTCGATCACCGCCTTTTCTGACTGTGCCATTCTGCCACAAATGAACCATCAGCCAATGTGTATTTGGGTGGTGAAATCACCCTTTACACAATACATCCCAAGTAAGGATTCTATCCTATTTACCAATGTAACTCGCACCTGCCTGTGGCGCTGCTAAATTCCCATTGCAAATAATACTTGCTTTTTCCATCTAGCGCTATTCTTCCGGTAGGAAGCCACTGAGTCAGCCTCAATAACGGCTGCATTTCTTCATCCAGCAGAAACACTTCCACATCTCCTTTTGACATATGAGTATACAGAGTAAACTCATATGTTCGGCTTTCATGGAATCTACCTATATGCCTAATCCATCCATTGCAGGAATCCACAGTTGCTTGGTCATTGTCTTTTCCAGGCCAAAACATAAATAAAATTGCAGTGATACACTTAGATGTTGCGATGCCTTGGGAATATAACAGATATATGCCAATGCAAAAAACCGCTATAAATATCGGAATGTATGGCCACAATTCCAATGTCTATCCCTCCTCTCAATCTAAACGGCATTGATTATTGTCTTATACCTATTCATAGTATAACATGAGAATATGGGTAAATCAATTCCTCGGAGAAGTAATATTCCCCGCTTTTTTGCGGCCCGCTGTTCTTCTTATGATATAATGTAATCAAACCAATTTGAGAGGACACAAAAAACCAGCCAAAGGTATGAAAAACAGCGGAGAGCGACGCTCCCCGCTGCCTTTTGCCGTTATGGGATGACCACCCAGGAGGTGAACACGACTGAATGATCTTCTCTCACCTGTCGGTTCTCCCAGTCGTCGGTGGCTGCTTCCAACTCAACGCCCCACACGGTGTTGAATGATCCATACAAAGTGACCAAAACACAAGGCCCATTTGACGGGCTAATGGTATCATGGAAAAGCCTCAGCTGCTTATTCTGGACGAGCCCATGAACGGCTTGGATAATCAGGGGGTGGAACATATGCGTTCCGTGCTTCTTGCTTTGAAAGAAAGCGGTACGACGATTCTGTTGACAAGCCATTTCAAGGAGGATATCGCATACCTTTGCAGCGAAGTATACCGAATGGACGCAGGCATCATTTCAAAGCAAGAATAACAATCAACAGAAGCATGAAAGGGTCTTTACTCCATAATGTCTTTGGGACTTCGGTTAGGTTTGCAGCTTGACCATAACCCCAGACTCTGCTATACTCAAATAAAAAAATTTCGGAGGTGCCCAATGAAATTTGCCATGTCATACAGTTGTGGCAAGGATAGCACTCTAGCGCTCCACAAAATGCAGGAAGAAGCTTCCATTTCTTGTCCCTCTTCTTTCTTTTATTGCTTCCATTATATTGCTTTTGTCAAACTTGTGTAGACACTATCTAGTCAGTTGAGTATTTCAATAATATTTGCACAGTGGAGGAAATAATTCATGAACAAAGTATACCACAGGATTTTTTTGATTTCTGCGTTGTTGACCACAAGCTTAATTACGAGCATCCGTGTGCTCTATATGTTTGAGTATCATACCAGCGCAGGACAGGTGGCTGTGTTAAAGGGTATTTTCTCGGTCATTGTGGCCCTCACGGAGCTGCCAACTGGTATCATAGCGGACAAGGTGAGCAAAAAAATGTCGCTTGCCATTGGCGCGGTCCTGTTTGCCCTCCACTCGCTTGTCTATGTAGTTTTTCCCAACTACCTTGGTTTTGTAGCGACCCAGGTTTTGCTGGCATTGAGCAGTTCCTTTATCTCCGGCGCGGATGATGGCTACCTTGATGATTATATCACTGAAAACACCCAGGATGATTATGTGGATATCGCGGGGAAAATGGAATACTGGGGTGGCTATGTGAAAGCCGCGTTATTTTTGGCGAGCGGTTACCTGTACCACATAAACAACAAATTGAACTTCCTTTTGACCTGTGGATTTGGCATTTTGGCATTTATTGCGGTTTGTATGCTGCCCAAAACACGCGAGAAGTATGTTGCTAATAAAAACGGAACCAATAAATTCCAGGAATATGTATCCGACACAATTGGTGTTTTGAAGCATATTTTTGCAAACAGGTTTATTTTTGGCGTTACAATGCTGTCGGCAGTGGTCATGTCCCTTCTGATTTTTAATTTTGAGTACTATCAAATTATTTTATCCAAGCTGGAATTTCCTTCGCAGTATAATGGATTATTGTATGCTTCCTTTATGATTTTGGGAGGCATTGGCGCCAAGCTGTCTAAAAGAATGCTGGATCGCATGGGTGTGCATGGACTTTTTACATTATTTATTATTCTGATTGTTGCGTCCTATATCGTGTTTGCCCTTTCCCAAGGATGGCCCTTTATTCTGGCTGCGATCATCGTTCAGCAAATCGCTTTCGGAAGCTGGGGACTGGTCATTAAAAACATCATGTTCAAAAACCTCCCCTCCCAATCAGTGAAAAGCACAATGATTTCCATGAACAGTCTGGTGACCAACTTTATCAAAGGCGGTATTGTGATTGCGCTGGGATACATTTTGGAGTATACAAATCATGCTTTTGTGTACGAATTCATGGCAGCCATTATGATTGCGCTATTGTTTATGGAAGTATTTTGCGTTGCAACAAAGGGAAAGTAGGAGGAGGGCATCTATATCGTCTGGAAAGAGCCGGTTGTTGGTGACAACGCAGCCATCACCAACATCATCAGCCAGAATTATATAGACATGGACTTCGGAAACCGAGATGCTGGGGAATAACAATCAGCCAAAACAACCTCCAGCCTGGTCGGAACGAAACATCTGGTGACGTTGAAATATATAGCAACTTCAAAGAATACAGATTTAGGTCTGTAGCTTGACCATGGCCCCAAACTCTGCTATACTCAAATAAAAATTTTCGGAGGTGCCCAATGAAATTTGCCATGTCATACAGTTGTGGCAAGGATAGCACTCTAGCGCTCCACAAAATGCAGGAGGAAGGTCATAAGCCTGTTTGTCTGGTTGTTATGGTGAACGAAGCTGCCGGTCGCTCCTATTTCCATGGGGCAGATTATACGATGTTGGAACGCTACTCGGAAGCCCTCGCCCTCCCGATCATAACTTGCCCCGCAGAAGGAGCAACCTACCAATCGGCCTTTGAAGCGGGTTTGAGAGAAGCAAAAATCATGGGTGCTGAGGCGGTCTGCTTTGGCGACATTGATATTGAGCAGAACCGGCAGTGGGAGGAAGATCGCTGCAAGGCTGTCGGGCTGATTCCATACTTTCCGTTGTGGCAGCGTGGCCGGGAGGAAATTGTTTATGAGCTTATCCGACTTGGCTATAAATGTCTTATCAAAAGCATCAACCGAACGATTTTGCCTATGGATATCCTCGGAACATTTATAGATGAAACTTCTATCTCAGTTATGAAGTCAGCAGGCATTGATATTTGTGGAGAGAATGGCGAATATCATACGCTTGCCGTGGATGGGCCGATTTTTCAGCAGCCTCTGCTTTTTCAAATTGGAGATAAGATTGAATTGGGCGATTACGCAGTTGCGGATATAAGCTGAGTTGAGTTGAATTTCCTCAATTCCTTTTCAAGATAAGTACAGGAGAGGTAAAAATCCATGAGAAATCATTTTCAAGTTGCAAAGCTAAGAAGAAGAGTAATTTTTTGTTTCTCGTTTTTAATGGCTGTTAGTTTTTATACTCCAGTGTTCGCGTCATTTTTTCAAGTAGCACACAAGTTTACGAATTCCCAGATAACAATTCTGTTTGCCTGCTATTCCCTATCAACCTTTATTTTTGAAATCCCAACAGGTTTACTTGGAGATAAAGTCGGTGAACGCGAATCGTTAATAATTGGGTCAGGGTTAATTATAATTTCAACATCGTTGTTCATATTTGGAAATACTCCGCTACTATACGTTGGTGAAATAATATTTGGCATAGGAAGCACCTTTTTTTCTGGACCTTTTGAAGCTTTGGTGTATCAGTATTGTAAATCCTCTGAAGACGAAACAAATTACAGCAAAATCGTTTCAAGAACCTATTCACTACAGTGGTTAGCGCTTTGTTTTTCTTTTATAGGATGCTTTTTCCTTTCAAAGTTTGGAAATGTGACTGTTCCATTCTATGCAACGCTGGGTTCAAACATTTTGACATTTATTGCGGCTTTTTTATACCCAAAATCGAGAAAAACAGGAACAAAAAACCAGACACCATTCTTCGTCTATCTATTCACGAAATTGCAGAGAACAGAGAGCTCCGTAAAGATTGCCTTTTTAATGCTTTCTTTTCCATGCTTTTGGTATGCGGGTATCAACTCTTGCAGCCTTACCTAGCAGAATCCGATCTTCAATCATCATATAATGGATTACTCTATTTTATTGCAGCTCTATTCGCTAGTTGTGGTTCTTTTTTCTTTGATAAATTACAAGCAATTTCGAAGTCAAAAAGAGCAATATTATTTTTTTGTATCCTGTTGATTGTTGGTTGCTTTTGGGGTCTGTCAAAAGTCTCAAGTGTGTTTTGGATTTTTTTATTTGTCTGCTGTTACAGACTAACGTGGGGTATCACCTCCCCAATGTTTACGTATATGGTCAATAATAGTATTCCAACAGACGAATATAGAGATACTATTTTCTCTATGATATCTTTGATCACCAATTTATTTAGTTCCATAGTATTGTTCCTTTTGGGCGCTATAAATTTAAACGTCAAGCTTAATTATTTTTTACTCGGTGTAATAGCATTACTGTTTTTGTTACTTGTATTATTGGGCAAAAATCAGAGCAAGAGAATATAAGCTAAGCAAATGAGTGAATAAAAGAACTGAGAAGTTTGGCATTTTTAGCGGACTATTTCGAGGTATCCACCGATTATCTGCTGGGTAAGTCCGATGACAGACGGACCCTGTAGGGCATGACGGCCAGTTGCTCGCAAATGACCATAAGGAGAATATTATGAAAATCCCAATTCGCTTTTGTGTTCCCGGTGCTCAGAATCCGGTTTTTCAGTGTATAAGCATCCAATTCCCGGAACTGTACGAATATAATGTGTCTACGACAGGCGTGCAAATTCCATTCAGAAAGCTGCCCCTAAATCGGAGTGGCTTTCTTCTTAATCTCAGTATCTAACTTACTTGATATCAAAAATGTCATTCAATTTATAAACATCTTCATCCGAAAGTGGTTGCGTGAAAATACTGCCGTATTCAAAAAAGCTGCCCGATAAAGCATCATACTTCCAACTGTCTATGGTTGTGCCGTCTGCCAATGTGATTTTGATAAACCGCGTTCCATAGGTGCTTTCTTCACTGGTAGGCTTATCCCGTTCATCCGTGAAAAAACTATATGAGAAACGGTTGGGGTCGCCTTTTGATTCGCTACCCACTCCATAACAGACCACATTTTCAGCGATCTGATAGAATATTTCGATACTCTCTCTGTCTGTATATATTCTCGTACCGATCTCCTTTTGAATGGATCTGTGCAGAGCTGTGTTGCTGTTCGTCGATGGGGTGGTCGTAATTCGGACAATATCCTCTGCACTGTTTACGCCATAGATCGTTTTCATAACATCTCCATAAGTGTAAGAAGCACCTTTATCGACAATAAAAGAGCTGAACTCCCACAGAGAATAATTGTCCTCGCTGTCCTGCAAAATCAAATATTTCAGATTCGTTATTCCAGCGGGAATGTACCATGCTCTGCTGTCTGCACTCTGATACGGTTCCCCAATGTATTTTTCCAGTTTTTCGCTGCGAATGGATACTTCGTGATACCAGGCTTGTTTGCCCCCAATGTCAATATTTGTGCCGTATAACGAAGCATTGTGAAACGTAGTATTGTAATAGTTGGCGATCATCGCGTTAAATCCCACCGACTTAAAAGCGTTATATAAAACGCCTCCTGTCAGCACAAGACACAAGCAAGCCGCCGCTCCCCAGATTTTCCAATTCATCTTCTTTTTCACGGGCGCTTTGGCTCCTTTCACAATGTCATCATTAAGTTCACCAAGGACTTCAAAAAAATCTTCCTTCTTCATAATTTAAA
>JAAUZX010000021.1 GCA_014804365.1 Lachnospiraceae bacterium | reverse complement strand
GCGCAAGTTGAACAAGGAACTGATTCGCAGACTTGCCACTTGCGAATATATATCTGAACACCGGAATCTTTTTATTACCGGCGCCACAGGCTGTGGCAAAACTTACATGGCCTGTGCTTTTGGCATGGAGGCTTGTAAGCAGTATTTCAACACCAGATATGTCCGCCTTCCCGACCTGCTTATTGACTTAGAGATGGCACGGACAGATGGCAGCTACAAAAAAGTCATGGCTAAGTATGCCAATCCTGTAGTCCTGATTCTGGATGAATGGCTTCTATTGAAACCAATGGATTCAGAACAAAGGGATATCTTCGAACTGCTCCACCGGAGACGCAAGAAATCTTCAACGATTTTCTGCTCCCAGTATGAATTCGAGGGGTGGTATGACCAGCTGGGTGGAGATGACAGCCCTCTGGCAGATGCAATCATTGATCGCATTGCCCATGATAGTTATCGCATTAACATCACAAGCATAGATGCCGAGCATGACATCTCAATGCGTGAGGTCTATGGATTAGACAAAACAATACGCGAGTAGACTCGCATAAGATGATTTCCACTTCCCGGACATCTGATTTCCAGATTTCCGGAAGTGCGATTTCATCGCACAAGAATATTCAGACGATAGCAAAGCATGCCAACCCAATACTCCTTGTAATTTAGCAGTTTTTAAGGGGGTTCGGGGTACTCCCCGATAAGATTTAGCATTTCGTGCCCACGAAATGCGTATCTTGCGGCGTTGGGTGCAACGCCTTTTGCAAAAAAGAAATAAAATTATAAAAAGTAGAATCTTTCTGAATATATGCAAAATATAATTTTTCGAACACAAAAAAATATTCTTGTTATTGAATTATTATATAGCATAATGTATACTATATAATAAAAGAAGCTTCGAATTTGTTAATGAGAATGGTGAATTTATGAAAAAATTGGACATTGCAAAATCAGTTATAATGAATAATGGCGGCATAGCAAAAACAGCAAAGTTAAATGAAGTGGGAATACGAAATTCTGAAATTATAAAAATGTGTGAAAGTGGAGAACTTGAGAGAGTCAAACATGGATATTACCAAATAGCTGATAGAATGGAAATATCTGAGGAAAAGATGATTGCTACTTTTTTTGAGGAAGGCATCATATGCATGGAATCTGCTTTATTTTACTATGGATATAGTGATAAAACGCCTTTAGAATGGACCATTGCAGTACCAAGAACAATAACTCGGACAAAAATCAAAATTGATAACTTTGCATATAAAATTTATTTTGTCCAAAATGATAAGCTGGAATTAGGAAAAACCCAAGGTATGTTTAATGGAATAAAACTTCCTGTTTATGATAGAGAACGTACAGTTTGTGACTGTTTTAAATATAGATCTAAAATGGACAATGAAATTTTTAATAAGGCAATAAATGCTTATGTTGCAGATGAAAAGAAAAATCTGGGGAATCTTTCTAAATATGCAAGAGAAATGAAAGTATATAAAAGAGTTACTGAGTTAATGGAGGTAATGCTGAATGGGTGATGTAGCAGCTTCAGTGCTTGCAAGATTAAAAAATAAGGCAAAGGAAAGTGGAAGAAGTTATCAATTGTGTCTGCAACTGTTTTGTCAGGAAGAATTTCTTAGGAGGCTTGAAAAATCAAAATATGTAGATAATTTGGTTTTAAAAGGTGGTTTGTTTATATATTCATTGACAGAGTTTGACAGCAGAGTAACTGTAGACATAGATTTTCTGTTAAGGAAAATACCCAACACCCCAGAGCAGTTAAGGGACGTTGTCGAAGAAATTATAGCAGTTAGTACAGGCAATGATTTTATATCCTTTGAAATAAAGGATGTTGCACCGATTGCTGTGGCTAAAAAATATGCTGGTATTGGGGTGACAATACAGTCAACGATTAAGAATACGCGGACACCATTTAGCATCGATTTTGGGGTGGGTGATGTTATTGTCCCTAAACAGGAAAAACGTAGAATACCCACACAACTGGATGATTTTGACGCACCTATTATTAATACATATTCTATCGAGACTACGGTAGCAGAAAAAATAGATGCGATTCTTTCTTTAATGGAATTTTCCAGCAGAATGAAAGATTACTATGATATCTACTATCTTTCACATAAATTTGATTTTGATGGAAAGGTTTTATGCGAAGCATTGGATAGGACATTTACGAATCGCGAGCATGGTTTTACATTAGAACAGTTTCAGCAAATTATGACATTTGATTCTGATGACGGGATGCAGAAGAAATGGAAGGCATTTACGAAGAAGATTGATGCTAAAACAGATGGATTTTCAACAATCTTGCAGGACATTAATGATTTTTTGTGCGAACCTTATACTGCTGTTATGAATGGACGTGCATTTGAAAAGAAATGGAATGCGAATGAAGGTATTTGGGATTAGGTACTAAATTATAATAAGATTATTTGAAATGGAGACCAAGAGTCAATCCTAAATTAGCAAAAAATTTCTTTTTCGTATCGGTGGTAAAAAAGGGTAACTTTAATAAAGCTCCCCCAAGGGTGCATTTTCAAAATCTACCGATGTTGGTATACAGACCTCTTAGTCGAGGTTAAATTCTACTTCGTCAGTGATGTGATTGTAAAAATTTATATTCCTTAATAGGGAACGTGTGTGGTACAATCAGATAAGAAGCAAACATGAAATTTCCAATAAAGATATGGGAGATATTGATTTCTGACAGAGGGCAATGAAATGGCAGCCGAAATTACAATATGTAAAACTTTAAATCCCGAGGAATACTTGAAGCAAATTGATATGAATGATGCTGACACTGATTTTATCAATGCGGTATCTGAAAATGATGAAAACATTTACTCTGTTTTGTATCAGGAATCGACGGTTGGTCTGGCTCTGTCGGAGAAAGGCAGATATGCATTTTTGTACATATATATTTTCTCGGCTTACCGACACAGAGGATTTGGTAGGGTTGCAGCTCTGCTGCTTGAGCAGGAATTGTATACTTGCAATCCTGTAAATATTTCAACCTATTACCGCACCGATAATTGCATAGCGAATAAATTTGCAAAAGACTACGGTTATATAAAAGAATTTTCATCTGATTACATGGTTTATTCAGGACCGTGTTTTGAGCCGATGACAGTTCCTGTCAGACAATATAAGGATGAAGATTATCCAGAGGCACATTCAATGTATGCCGAGGCTTTTCATTTGATGCGTCTTAGTACCGGGTGTTTTCAGGATTCAGTTCCGGAACCCGCAAGTGAGGAAGGGCGGAAATATTGGTCGGATACGGAAAATGAGCGTCTGGTCTTTCTAAACGGAGAAGAAATTGTTGGATATGCCCACATAGAAGGAAGTGAGATCGGCAGTGTGTCTGTTAAGCCGGATTGTCAGGGCAAGGGTATAGGGAAAGTCTTTGTGAAATATATTGTCAATATGCTTATAAATAACGGATATACAAATATTTTTCTATATTGTGTTGTTGGAAATAATCGTGCGAAGCAATTATATGACGAGCTTGGATTTATCACGGTATATCGCAATGATTATGCAAAAAAGAAGATACAGTGATAACTTTAGCCTGATATGTCCCTATGCAATATGAAAATCATATTTAGGAGATCTTAGCTTGTTGCTTAATGCTGGCAAGGAGAAAACTAACATGAAGAAATGGTACGATGAAGAATACGAATGGGAAATAGAAGTGATAGGGTTTAATAAAGACAATGAAGAAACAGAAAGATTCTGCCGGAATGGTGAGGAGATCGGAGATAAATATACCTGTACTTACGGTTGTCCGGTAAATGCACAAGGACAGGGAATTTGTTCTAAAGTCATGATGATGATGTATCCCATTATGGAAGCTGTCAGAAGCGGCGGAGATTTAGAGAATATAGGCGGAGACAGTAAGTACAGTAAGGTTATTATGTGTCCGGACGGCTGCGTTTTGTTCAGACTGACAGCGAAACCACTGGGGAACCAAAACTTTTTCAAGGGTAAGTTTTTTGATTAAAACAAGAAAATTAATTTTTCTGTAACTGCGAAAGCGATTAAGCAGGCTTAGGATCAATTTAGTACTTGTAAAGTAAGGTCATAGGCTGTATAATTAATTAAAATATTTAATTAATTAATTCGAAGTGAAGATGAGAGGGGGATTGCGTTGCAGTTTGATATTAAGAGATTTGAGGATATAAGACTGGAAATCGGCACGGGCAAGAACTGTTTTTCCATGAAACGTGGCAGTTTTGTATATAGGCAGAAGAATGTAAGAATGCAGAAGCTGTATTTGAGGAAAAAAGTAGCACTCCCGGATGGATTTGAACTGCACTATGAGAGTAAGGCAGGAAAATATGCAGGGAAAATATGCGTAAAACTGCATGAAAACAGGCTGCAGATAGTCTGTAGAGACATGCCCTTCGAGAAAGTGAACCGCTACAGGCTGATATTTCCGACGAATCAGTGGGAGCATATTTACGGTTGCGGAGAGACTTATTCCAAATTGGACTTAAAAGGTGAGAAGGTGCGGATCTGGGTGGCGGAGCACCAGAATACCAGACGAATATCGGGTAAAATTCTTCGCGAGAAGCTGCTGGGAAAGCACCCTGAGAGAACGCTGGCTTTTTCTGCATATGAGTCCTATTATGCACAACCGACCTTCGTTTCCAGTGATAAATATTTTGTCCATGTCAATACGAATGCCTTTGCCGAGTTTGATTTCAGCAATCGAGGACAGATTGTGCTGGAGCTTCAGGAAGAGCCGGAGATTACGATTGGATGGGGAGACAGTTTTGAGGCGGTTTCTGAGGGATTAAGTGATGTGTTAGGCAGGCAGAAGGCATTGCCGGATTGGATTTATGACGGTGGGATTCTGGCCGTGCAGGAAGGCTGCGATACAGTTGACAGAAAGATTGAAACGGCACAGAGGGCAGGCGTGAAAATAACCGCGGTCTGGTGTCAGGACTGGTCCGGATGCAGAAGAACCGGGTTTGGATATCAGGTGATGTGGAACTGGCAGCGGGACGATGAGCTGTATCCGAAACTGCCTGATAAGATAGCTGAATGGAAGAAAAAGGGTGTACGCTTTCTGGGATATATCAATCCGTTCCTTGCCATTGAGAAAAATATTTATCGGGAGGCTTCCGAAAAAGGCTACTGCGTGAAAAATAAAAAAGGGGAGGACTACATGGTAACGATCACAACCTTCCCGGCGGCGATGATAGATTTTACGAATCCAAAGGCCTATGAATGGTATAAGAATCTGATCAAGGAAAATATGATCGGTATCGGGATGAGCGGCTGGATGGCGGATTTCGGGGAATATCTGCCGATAGACTGTGTGCTCTACAGCGGTGAGAATCCGGAAGTGGTGCATAACCAGTGGCCAGCCATCTGGGCGAAGCTCAACAGAGAGGCGATACGGGAATGTCACATGGAGGAGGAGATTTTCTTTTTCACCCGTGCAGGGCATACGGGGACGATCGCCCACTCGGATATGATGTGGACCGGAGACCAGCATGTGGACTGGTCGGTGGACGACGGGCTGCCGTCGGTTATTCCGGCCACTCTTTCGCTGGCGATGAGCGGATTCGGGATTACCCATTCCGACGCCGGAGGTTATACGACGATCATGCATATGCGCCGCAGCAAAGAACTTCTGATGCGGTGGGAAGAGATGAATGCGTTCTCTCCGCTGTTTCGGACCCACGAGGGAAATCAACCGGTAAATAATGTGCAGTTTGACAACGATGCGGAGCTGCTCGCCCATCTGGCAAAATGCATGGCAATCCATGTTTCCTTAAAAAAATATATTAAGGATTGTGTTGCGGAAGCAGTGCAGAAAGGTATTCCTGTGATGCGGCCTCTTTTCTATCATTACGACGAGGAGAAACTGTATCAGGAAAAGGGAGAATACCTGTTAGGCAGGGATATCCTGGTGGCTCCGGTACTGAAGGAAGGCGTTAGTGAGAGAACTTGTCTCCTGCCTTCAGAGCGATGGGTGCACCTTTTTACCGGGCAGGAATATGGCGGCGGAAAGGTAACTGTACAGGCGCCGATCGGGCAGCCGCCTGTATTTATCCGCAGAAATAGTGAGAGATTTGAAGAATTAATGAAAATAAGTAACTGTTCAGAATGTGCATCTTCGTAACTGTGAGGAACAGGCTTCTGAAGAGTTACGAAAATAACAGAGTAAGGAGGGCGTTTATGAACACGAAGGAAAAGAGAGAGCGGAGCATGCGTGCCAAATGTGCCTACGGCTTCGCGGATATCTACGGAGGCGGCGCCTTCGTCATTATCAGTACCTTTTTTACCGTATTTCTTACGAAATCACTGGGAATGTCTACGGCACTGGCGGGAACCATTCCGTTGATCGGTAAAGTATGGGATGCAATCACAGATCCGTTGATGGGCAATATCTGCGACAGAACCAAGTGCCGGTTTGGCGCTAAGCGACTGTACATATTGATCGGAAGTGTGATATCGGCGATTACATTCGTGCTGATGTGGATCACTTTTCCGGGAAACACGACCGGAGGACAGTATTTCTTCTATATGCTGATGTATATGCTGTTCTCGACTGGTTTTACAATTGTAATGGTTCCCTATAACGCACTGCTTCCGGATATGGTGGATGACTATACACTGCGTAGCCAGTTTTCCGGTGTGCGGATGATCTTTTCGACATTCGGGGCAATCTTAGCCGGATTGATTCCGACGCTGATGGTCAAAGACAATACGGACGCGGCGGCTTACCTGCGGGTGGCGGTAATTTTCGGAATCATTTTCTTTATTACGATTCTGCTGACTTTCCTCGGAACGTGGGAGCGTGAAAAAGAAGTAGTGAAGATCGGCTTTGCGCAGAGTTTTGTACAGTCACTTACGGTATATAAGAGCAGAAGTTTCCGGCTGTTTATTGCGATTTTCCTGTGTGGTCAGGGCGCGGCGGATTTCGTGACGGGGCTTGCCGTATATTATGTGGATGATGTGCTCAACGCTTACGGAGGCGGAAGGTTTACTTATCTGATGGCGGTTATTCTGCTGTCACAGTTTGTAGGAACCATCCTGTTTACGCCGATCATGGCGAAGACATCCAAGAAGTTTCCTATTATGGTAGGGTTTCCTGTGAGAATTGCGGCGACACTGGCTATGCTTCTGTTCTCTCATGAGGGGGCAAACTTCACGATCATTCTGGCACTGTCGTTTGTTATCGGCCTGGGAATGGCGGGTTCCTCCACCAGTATCTATGCGATATTGGCGGACTTAGCGGATGTGGATGAGCTGATTACGTCCATCAACCGACCGGCTACCTGTTCTGCGATGGCAACTTTTGTGAGAAAGATTGCTACCGGTCTATCAAGCGCCGTGATTGGTATTCTGCTCGGATGGGTCGGATACAATGAGGTCATTGCCTCTTCAGGCGGAAGGCAGAGTGCGGCAACGCAGACCGGGATAGCATACATTTATGTATTTGCCCCGATCGTACTGATGGCGGCAGCCTTGATATTTGCTAAGATATTTCCCATGAACAAGGCTGAATTTGAAGTGATCAAGAGAGAAATTGCCCGCAGAAAAGGCGAGGATAACAGTAAGATCAGTGCAGAGGAGATTGCGATCTGTGAGAAGGTAACCGGCTATTCTTACGACAGATTTTGGAATAAAGAGAATGCATTAAAATTTAAATAAAATAAATAAAATCAAATTAAAAATCAAAGGAGAGAAGGTTGAAAGAATTACATTCTTTCAACCGCGAGATTTGTGCCTTACGGCTACAAACTCGCAGGCTGAGAAAGGAGCATGGATATAGAGATGAAATATTTTTTAGACAGCGCAAAAATGGATGAAATTAAATATGCTTATGAGACATTCGGAATTGACGGTGTGACAACGAATCCGAGACATATCATGTTGAGCGGCAAATCGTTTCTGCATGCGGTTACGGATATTGCAGATTGGATTAAGGAGCAGGGATTAGAGGGTTATGAGAAATTCCCGGTTTCTGTGGAGATCAATCCGCATATTGATAATGCGCAGGATATGGTTGCCGAAGCGGAGAAAATTGCGGCAATCAGCAGTAATTTTGTCATTAAGATTCCGGCAACGGAGGCAGGAGTCACCGCAGCGAGAAAATTAGAAGCAAAGGGAATCCGTACCAATGTGACATTGATCTTTTCCCCGGCACAGGCAATCCTGCCGGCGAAGAACGGTTCGAAATTCGTATCTCCGTTTATCGGCTGGAAGGAGGCAAACGGAGAGGATTGTAAGGAATATATCGAGAATATCGTAAAAATCTACAAAAATTACGGATTTTACGGCAAAACAGAAATTATATGTGCAGCAGTGCGCACGCCCAAACAGTTTGTGGACTGTGCGTTAGCGGGAGCCGATATTGTGACGGCGGGACTTGATGTATATCGCGACAGCATGAAACATGCATATACCAGACAGGGCATTGATACGTTTGTGGATGCATGGGATCACACTGCAACAGAGTAATAGAAGAGACAGGGAAAGGATGAGGAAAATGAAAATTGGATTTATAGGTTTGGGTATCATGGGTGAATCCATGTGCGAGAATATCATCAATAAGCATGACGATCAGGTATTTGTATTTGATTTTGTGGAAGAGAAAGTAAAACTGCTGGCCGATAAAGGAGCTGTAGCCTGCAAGAATTCAACGGAAGTGGCAAAGCAGTCGCAGGTGATTATTTCCATGGTTCCGAAATCAGAGCACTCTAGAAGTGTCTACACAGAGATCCTTCCGGTACTGAACGAATCAAAGACATGTATCGATATGAGCACGATTGATCCGGCCGTTTCCGTGGAGATATCGAAGATGGTCAAAGCAACCGGCGCACAATTCCTGGATGCTCCTGTCGTAAAGAGCAAACCGGCTGCCATTGCCGGAAAGCTTGGCATCTATGTGGGCGGCGATGAAGAGGCTTATGAGCAGATCAAACCGATTCTGTCTTATATGGGAGAAAATGTAATCCGCATGGGTGACAACGGAAAAGGACTGGTCATGAAGATCTGTCACAATGCGCTGGTGGCGCAGATTCAGAACGGAGTTAACGAGACTTCCGTATTAGCGGCGGCAAACGGTATAGACATTATGACCTTTGCCCAGGCAATTTCTTACGGCGGAGGGCAGAACTTCTATCTGGATTCGAAAAAAGAAGTTATCTCCAAAGAAGATTACACGACGGCATTTTCCGTGGAAAATATGTCCAAAGATATCAATATCTGCATGGAGCTTGCGAAAGAGTGCCAGGTATCCATGCCGGGCGCGGCGAATGTAAAGCGTGTCTATGATACAGCCATGGAAGCCGGCTACGGGAAAGAGGACTTCTGTGCTACAGTCAAAGTTGTCAGGGAGCAGAAATAATGGAATGTTTAGAACGCCTGAATCAGGTAAATAATGTGAAAGTTTATCCGGTGGAATCGGAAGAATTTGCAAGTTACGGAAGGATTCTTCACGGATATGATTTTTCGGAAGCCATTTCCTATATGGAAAAGGAAACTGCCGTTCCGCAGAACGGAAATATCTATATTGCTTCACAGGAGGAACTGGAAGCGCTTCCCGTTATTCAGAACATATCCCGCCTGCTTTACGGCGGGATGCCGGTTCAGGCGGGATACTGTAACGGAAGAAACAGTACATATAATGGTTTTGAGTATCATAAAGGAAGCGAAGTCAACATAGCGGTTACGGATTTTATGCTGGTGCTCGGGCATGTCTGGGATATTCGGGACAACCACTACCGGAATGAGGATGCGCAGGTCTTTTTCCTGCAAAAAGGAACCGCTATTGAGATGTATCAGTCAACCCTGCACCTTTCGCCGCTGCGTGTGACGGAGGAAGGCTTTAAGGATATCGTAATTCTGCCCAAAGGCACCAATACCCCGCTGGCGGAAGAGGAAAGAGAAAGCTTAAGCATGGGTGACAGGGAGAAAGAGCTTCTGCTTATGCGCAATAAATGGGTGTTAGCGCATCCGGACAGAGAACCGTTGATTAGTCAGGGAGCATATCCCGGCGTCATCGGCGAGAACAAGGAGTTGTTTTATTAAAAGGAGTACGGAAGAAAAATGAAAGAATTATTATTCTTTGTGACAATCTTCCTTGCAAATATTATCCAGGGAATCACAGGATTTGCGGGAACCATTCTTGCGATGCCGTTTGGTATTATGCTGGTGGGATATGATGTGGCAAAGCCGGTATTGAATGTACTGGGATTATTGTCAGGCATCTACGTGTTTCTGGGTAACCGTGAGTATGTGAACCGGAAAGAATTGAAACGGATTGTTCTGGTCATGGTAATCGGTATCTTTGCAGGCATGGGGCTGAAACATTTTGTCGGAACAAACGAAATGATTTTATATCAGGCATTGGGAATCTTTGTGGTACTGCTTGCCGTACATGGGCTGTATCGGATGACGGCAGTCAGGAACAGGCGGGAAGAGGACGGGCCAAAAGAACACCGCCTGAGGGAATTTCTGCTCTTGACTACGGCGGGAATCGTGCACGGAATCTTTGTATCAGGAGGTCCGTTGCTGATTGGATATCTGACTGGCAGGATATCTGACAAAAGGTCTTTTCGGGCTACGATTTCTACTGTCTGGATTTTGTTGAATACCATTATATTGATTGGGGATATCCATGCGGGAATGTGGAATAAAGGCAATCTGTGCATTCTGGGTATCTCTTTTCCGGTTTTAATGGCCGGAATGTTTGCAGGCGGGAAACTGTATCAGAGTATGAGCCAGAGATTTTTCATGATTCTGACATATGTTCTGCTGCTGATTTCAGGCGTGACATTGTTTTGCAGATAGGAAGATAAAAGGAGAAGGGTAACTGTTCAGAAGGTGCTTCCGCGAGGTGGTTTTTTGTGAGGGAAGCGTAAGCGGAAGTCACAGAAAACCCGGGATAAGGTTGAGAAAGGAGTAAGTGTATTATAATGAAGAAATTTGAAGTTGCATATATACCGGTGGGAGTTCCCACCTTTCATTTGGAAAGTGCAGGTAAAGAATTCGAGAAGTCGATCGCCTTGTTACGGTCCGTCACGGAAGATGTGAGGGTCCCTGATGAGATGTTGTTGTCGTTAGACCTCTTGAAAGAATTTATGAAGGATATACAGCCGGATCTGATTGTGCTGCAGAATATTACGTTTGCAAACTCAGCCTATGCTTCGGAGGTGCTGGCGGCATTCGATTGTCCGATACTGCTCTGGACGCTCAGGGAGCCGGTGATAGACGGCGGAAGGCTTCGTCTGAATTCCCTGACAGGCGCCTATTCTGCGGCAAATACGATTAAAGCCTTTCGCGAGGAGCCGTTTACCTATGTATTCGGTGCGCCGCAGGAAGCGGATGTAATCGCTGCGGTGACTTCTACCGTGCGTGCGGCCAGGTTGAGATATGATATGAAGAATCTGAAATTAACGGCAATCGGGCATACGCCGCAGGGATTTGGCTTTGGCCGTGCACTGGATTCGGAGCTCTTAAAAACATTTGGTGTGAGGCTGGAGTCTATCGAGGCAAGGGAATTGATCGACAGAGCGAAAACTTATTCCGATGAGGAAGTAGCGGAGTATCTGGATGATGCACAGAGCCGCATATGCGGATTAGAGCATATTGCACAGGAGAATGTCTTGAATTTTGCCAGGCTGTATAAGGCATATAAGGAGTATGTGGAAGAAAACCATGTGGGTGCGGTCGCTTCCCGCTGCTGGCCGGACTTTTTTACCGCGTTTGGAACACCGGTATGTGCTGTTCTGGCAATGTTGAATGATCTCGGGGTGGCTGCAAGCTGTGAAGCGGACACTTATGGAGCTTTATCGATGTATCTGGGGATGCGTCTGACAGACAAGCCGGTATTCTTCGGAGATCCGGTGTCCATGGATGAGAAAGAGAACACGATCACATATTGGCACTGTGGGACGGCGGCATGTTCTCTGGCAAAGGAAGAATCGGGAGCATGCGCGGATGTGCATTGCAACAGGAAGATCGGTCCGACACTGGATTTCGCCTGCAGGGCAGCGGAAAATGTTACAGTATTCCGAATAGGAAGGAAACCGGACGGGACGTTCCGCTTCTTTATTACAGAAGGGGAGGCATTGGATACACCGAAGCAGTTTAACGGAACTTCGATTGTCGTGAAAACCCGCAATCCTGCAAGGGAGATCGTGGAAAACAGTATACTGGCAGGCTGGGAGCCGCATTTTGTCGTAATCTACGGAAATGTAAAAAAAGAACTTGAAATATTAGGAAATATGCTTAATATAGAAGTGAATAACTATTAATTTCTGTAAAAGGACGGGCCGGATGAGAAAAGCTGGAATGAATATGGCGCAGGTGAAAAAGCAGAACCGCTCATCGATATTGAATTGTGTCAATGAGTGCGAACCGGTATCCAGAAAAGATATCGCGGATCTGATCGGACTGACACCTGCCGCTGTCACACAGATCTGCAGTGAATTGATACAGGAAGGGCTGTTAGAGGAGCAGGGATTTGAGACACAGTCTGTGGGAGCCGGTCGTAAGAAGGTTCTTTTGAATCTGAACTATAACTGCTATTATGTGATTACGGTCAACATTGAATCGGAAAATACATTTTTAGCCATTGTAAATATGAAGGGCGACTGTGTCGAACAGCAGACGATCGTCACAGACCGCCGGGAGAATCCGGAAACATTTCTTACACAGATCGCAGGAATCTGCCGGCAGATGGCGGAGAATCACGCAGACCTGCTGCCACGCATCGCCGGAGTCAGCGTGGCGGTTCCCGGGGTAGTGGACAGGGAAAAAGGAACAAGCGTACATGCTTACGGCGTATGGTCACGGGAAGTAGAAGTATGCAGGATATTAGAAGAACAGCTGCGGTATCCGGTGTGGATCGAAAACAATGTGAATGCCCTTGCAATGGCAGAGCTTCTGTATGGATTCGGACGCAGATATGACAATCTGCTGCTCATCAAGTGGGGACCGGGAGTGGGAAGTGCGATTATCATTGATAATCAGTTGTATGAAGGGCGGCACGGAAAGGCCGGCGAGTTAGGGCATTTTATTGTTGAGAGGAACGGTGAACTGTGCAGCTGCGGACGGAGAGGCTGCTTAGAAACCAAGGTATCTTATCAGGCGTTAGCCCGCACGATTCCGTTTGTACAAGAAGAGTTCGGAACTGTCTATCAGAAGGCTGTGGAGGAGGAGCAGGATGAGGTCTTTCAGGAGGCGATCGAACTGTTTGCGAGAACAATTGTTAATTCCATGACCATATTAGCGCCGAACCGGGTAGTGCTGTGCGGAAGCCTGTTTCGTGACCGGGCAGTCCGAGACAGGCTGATTGAGACATGCAGCGGGTATGATCCGAAGTATAATGCGGAACGTATCCTGTATTCCACGTTAGCGGATAAGGAGAAATATATCGGTCCGGCAGCGGTTTTTGTCCGCTCCGTTTTGTGAAAATCGCTGTTCCATATTTTGTATGGCAAATTTGTATGGTAAAAGTGAGTTTCTGCTTGAAAAATTCTCAAGATCAAGTATACTAGTAGTAGCGGGTTGTATTTGCAACTTATTGCAGAAGATGTATAATTACTATTTTGTGAGAGGTGGAAAACAATGTTTAAAGATTTGCAGAAGCTAAGGATTGAGAAAAGACTGAGGAAAAGTTCACTTATTACATTGCTCTTATCAGCGGTAGCATCAGTAATAGCGATTATTGTCATGGGTATTATTATATTCAGATATAACTATGCTCTTACATATTATGCTTTCCCGCAGGGAGATATTGCACTTGCCATGAACGACTATGCGGAGGTAAGAAGTGCAACACGGGCGATTATCGGATATACGAACGAAGCTGCCATTGAGTCGGTTAAGGCGCAGCATGATGAGGCGCTGCAATCAGTGGAACAGCGTATGGTTGAGATTCAGAACACTCTCGTCACTTCGGAGGGAAAGGCTGCATTCCAGAAGATGAGCAATGCATTAGCAGCCTACTATGAGGTAGACTCGAAAGTCATTGAAGTAGGCGGAACTACAGATCCGGAGCAGAGTGCCATTGCTCAGCAAATGATGATTGAGGAGCTGACACCGCTTTATGATGCGGCAGACGAGGCGTTTACCGAATTGATGAATATTAATGTGCAGAAAGGTGACGCGGTACAAAAACAGCTGACGACGATGTCTGTAGTGCTTATCATTGTAATTGTGTTATTGGTCGCAAGTGCGGCTGTTGTTTCAAACAATCTGAGCACCACAACAGCCAAAGGAATCATAGAGCCGATGAATCATCTTATGGTAAGACTGGAAGGATTCGCACAGGGCGATATTTCATCCCCGTTCCCGGATACTGATAAGGATGATGAAATAGGCGATATGATAAAGAGTGTCAGCAGTACTACGCAAAAGATTCAGACGATCGTTCTTGACATGGACGAGATGCTTGGAGAAATGGCTGTGGGAAATTTTGATATTCATTCATCCTGCAAAGAAGAATATGTAGGCGAGTTCCTTGGGCTTTTGGATGCAACACGGAAGATGAATCATCAGATCAGTGCAACATTGAATGATATGAAGAATGCGGCGGCTATGGTTTCCGCAGGTTCTACAAACCTTGCAGAGGCTTCTCAGACTCTTGCAGAGGGTGCGACGGATCAGGCTGCTTCTATTGAAGAGTTACAGGCTATGGTTTCCGAGATTTCATCAAGTCTGGGAAGAACAACAGATAAAGCAGACAGCGCATATGAAACGGCAACACAGTGTGCACAGGAAGTAGAGAAGAGCCATAGCGAGATGGAAGTTATGGTAGAGGCAATGGATAAAATCAGCGAGACATCGCAGAACATTGGTAGGATTATTGTAGAGATTGAAGATATTGCAAGTCAGACAAATCTGCTTTCATTAAATGCAGCAATTGAGGCGGCTCGTGCTGGAGAGGCAGGAAGAGGATTCGCGGTTGTGGCTGATCAGATTCGTAATTTAGCAGATCAGAGTGCAAAATCGGCAGTCAACACAAAGCAATTGATTGAAGAATCTATGGCCAAAGTTGAGATGGGTAGTCAGGCAGCAGTTAAAACTTCTGAATCTTTAATGAATGTAGTAGATTTAATGCACTCGATTGCTGAAAATTCCAAGGATATCAGTGGAATGGTTGCAAGGGAGGCAGAATCTGTAAAAGAGGCGGATCAGGGTATTATCCGAATTTCAGAGGTTGTACAGTCTAACTCTGCTACTGCACAGGAGACATCAGCTACAAGTGAAGAATTATCAGCACAGGCTATTTCTATGGATGAAATAGTTGGTAAGTTTACGCTGAAAATGTAAAGTCTGTCAGAATCGGTAATTCTGATTGTAGAAACGGTTATTGAGTAATCAAAGATGTAAAGTCAAATATTAAAATAAGTGCCGCAATTCTTTGAGTAATCAGAGGGTTGCGGCTTCTTAATTGCTTAAAATTTGTAATATGCATCTGCTGAAAGCTTAAGAACTTTATTCGGTCGATAATGATCATGAAAGAGGGAGAACTCCGCCCTGTCACCATCTTGTTTACATGGTAGTCCGAGAGGTTTCTTTATGAATTCGATATAATGGGTTACACTGAATATACCGACGGGATGAAAGTGAACAAAGGGAGGAGTATAATTTATGGTGGAGTTTGGAGAAAAAGTAAAGCAGGTCAGAGAAGAGCGGGGAATGACGCAACAGACATTAGCGGAGAAATTATATGTTACAAGGCAGGCTGTTTCGCGCTGGGAGCGTGGAGCGCGGTATCCGGAACTTTTGACAGCTAAGAAAATTGCCACAGTCTTAAATGTCTCCTTAGATGAGTTATTATCAGGTGAAGAATTGAAGGAAAACATTGAAAAGGAGCCGATTCTGACGCAGCCGATAGAGAATATTGTGCAAACCATGTTATATACGATTGCGGTAATTATATATTTGCTGTTGTGCATTTTCAGTGCGTATTCTTTATTAAGACCGAATAAGGCATTGATTGGTACTCCGGCAGGTAGGATTACCCTGATAGCAATCAGTTCGGATGCAATCAGAGTAATTCATCTGATCGTTGCGGCTATTGGCTTATTTTTATCTGTAAAAAATAAATTAACAGCTAAAATAACCGGATACATTATGTGCATGCCGTATGTTCTGGCGGCTTTATCGTTTTTTGCAACATATGTTGATATGCGGATAAATGAAAATGGTTACATGGATGTTTTCGGATGGTTTATGGATTTTGCAGTACCGCTCATGTTTGCAGCATGTATTCTATTGTTTTTTGTTCTAAAGGAGCGTATGATGCCGGCGGGAATGATTATGGGAATATGCCTGGTTACAGTTGGCTATCTGATTTTGGGTTATAAAAACAGATTCATGCGCTTCACTGATTTGGGTTTTGTTGTTACGACCGCGCATATGGTAGGGAAAATATGCATGTCAGCTCTGTTGGGATATCAGGCATATGTTTGGGATAAAAAGAAACGGGTAGCCTGTTCATAATTGACTATGCGTAATAAAGGTGTGAGGATTTTGAAAGGAGAACAAGATGGTATTATTAGTGGTCGATACACAAAAAGCAATAACCAACGCAGATTTATATAATTTTGATGTGTTTGAAAATAGCGTTAAAAAGTTGATTGCTGTGGCGAGAGAAAATGGGGTCGAAGTTATATATATAAGGCATGATGACGGTGCGGGTACAGAATTGACAAAGGGAGCAGACGGATTTGAAATTTATGAAGGCTTTGAGCCGAAGCAGGGTGAACTTATTTTTGACAAGACGGTAAACAGCGCTTTTAAAGATACGGGATTGTTAGAGTACTTGCAAGGGAAGAATGAACAGACGGTGATTGTTGTCGGATTGCAGACGGACTATTGTATTGACGCAACCGTTAAATGCGGATTTGAACATGGTTTTAATATGGTCGTAACGAAATATGCTAATTCTACGTTCGATAATGCGTTTGTGTCGGCGGAAGACAGCTACAAATATTATAATGAATTTATGTGGAAGGGCAGATATGCGGAATGCATTTCACTGGATGAAACGATTGAGAGGATGAAGAAATAGCACGGCGTATTCCGCATATTTGAGCTTGAATTATCTATTATGTTTCTTTGCTTTTAATATAGACTGTAAATGTTGCAGTTGGCAACATTCGTTTTTTGCGGATCATATTAGCCCAAATATCATTGCCGTCAGTCTCGGAGATTATGCCCGTATTCATTGCCTTTATGAGAATGTCGCCTGTTGTGATATGTTTTAATCCGTATTTTTCAACATAGGTAGATATGTCCCTTAAATTATTGCTGGCTAAGGTTCCGCCGCGTTCTTTTACCATGGCAATACCAGCCGCTTCTCCCTTGCCTATAATTCGCATTCCGGTATCCGGTGCTGTTATCATTTGGAGATAGTCATGATATTCTGCAGAACCTACTTCCATACTGTCAACTATAAGATTTCCTGCATTTTTCATTACGTCAACTTTTGCCAATAGATGAGGAACCCTCTTTAATTCATCATATACTTGGGCAGGTAGAATAATACGCCCGGGATAAAGCTGTGACAATATGCTTTCGCCGCGTACCCATAGAAAGGCGGATAGGCAATCGGTATCGAAAAAAAGTCTGTCAGTCAATCGCTTCTCCTCCGTTTTCATCATCTCCAAACGCTATATCATCACGAAAAGCGTCTAAAAGCAACTCGTCTATTTTTCCTGATGATACTATGTCCTTTTGACGTAATTCTTCTACTTGCTTTAAATAATGCCCGTAAGTTTTTTTCTGTAATTCTACAGGCGTCGGTTTGTATAGTTTATCATCGTATCCAAGGCTCTTTGCAGCAGAGATTACGCCAATACTGTATTTTTCAGCATCGGCTTTTGTCAAATAACCTTCGGTGATTAATCTCCAAAGCGTCGCTTGGTGGCTCATCCCAAAATATTGCTCAATTGCAATGATATTCTGTAATGAATAGGAATCTGTTCCGCAGATTTTTTTAATCATTGCTCTCAATGATTTATAGGGCGCAATAAAATATGAAGCAAACTGATCAGCTTTTTTTTCAACTTCATTTTTGGGATCAAATTTCTTCGCACAAACATTAAAACCGGATAAATCATCAAAATACAGGTGGTAAAATTCATGTGCGAGAGAAAATCTTTGTCGGCCATAGGACATCGTCGAATTAATTGCAATCAATTGAACCTTATCATCTTTAACGCACATACCGCTGATATTTTCCCCCAAAGGATAGTATACAATGGTTAAACCGTCAATCTGACCTGCAAGAGAAAAAATATCTAACGGAGAATTGGCATCCTCACCAAATAATTCTCTTAATTCCTGTGCTTTTGTATTAAGATCAAGTTTATCGATCATTTGTGCCCTCCAACATCTCTGTCATAAAGCGGCTGTTTAGTGCAATCCGTCCAATATCTGCAATAACTTTAAGATCGTTTTGGCTAACTTCCTGAGCTCTGAATGCAAATTGAATAGGACGAATGTCATTCTGTGCATCAACAAACGATGGCAGACTATACCCATAAAGAGTGGCAAGGTTTTCTAATTGATCTACTGTAAGATTTCTTTCACCGGTTTCAACTTTGGATATATAAGTTTGGGTAACACCCAAATATTCAGCAATCTGCCCTTGTCTTAAACCAGCTTGTTCTCTCAGTAATTTTAATTTCTCGCATACAGCAGCCATAATATCTCTCCTTTCCCCATCTGCTTAAATTATATATTAATTGTGTCATATTTTCAATAAAATTATCCTGAAAAATATGACGCAAAGTTTACATGAAGTTACTTTTCAAACCCATACCACAGCCTAAGTTCAGAGGGGAGCGCGGTGACGCAGATATTAACTCCCCTTTGAGCGATCGGGTTGGCCGATGTGTGAAAAGTAACTAGATGAATTTTCCAATCTACCATCAAGCATAGGGAATATTACGAAAAATAGTCTTGACACAAGGACAACATAGTGTTAGCCTAAATAAAAGACGACACTACGTTGTCCTTTGCTTGCTTTTAAAATGGAGAGACACTATGATAGTACAGATTTCGGACTCTGAATTGGAATTAATGAAAATTATCTGGGCAAACGGAGGGACTGCTTATTATGCGCAGATTATGGCTGAACTGGAGAAAACGGATCGGATATGGCAGAAAAATACGATTATGACGTTTTTATCCCGATTGATTAGCAAGGGTTTTATAAAGTCACATAAAATGGGTAGACGCAATGAGTACACTGCACTGATATCAGAAATTGATTATCAGGCAGTGCAGACTCAAAATTTTCTCAATAAGCTGTATGAGGGAAATGCAAAAGGTTTAATTGCTACCATGATACAAAGGGAAATGCTGACACCGAATGACTGTGAAGAATTAAAAAGATTTTGGGAAGGAAAACGGGATGAATAATCTGCTGAAAGTTGTTATATCGCTCTCTTTTGCAGGAAGCATTTTAGCGATTTTGATGTTTGGGTTGAAGGTCTTTTTTAGAAACAGGGTTAGTAAACGTTGGCAGTATTATCTGTGGCTGATTGTGGTTTTGCGTCTGCTCCTTCCTTTTTCTCCGCGGACAAGTTTTGGCGGTATTATGTTTTCAAAAATGGATAGTATTGTTACACAATCAACTTTCACTGGGTCAATGGAGCAGGCCGGTACAATTGCAGAGCCGGTGGTGAATGATGATAATATATTTTATACGTTGGTGCATGATAAAGATTCATCGCGGTTTTCGGTCCTTTGTTCATCGGATATTTTCAAATTTGGTCTGAAAAATATGTGGTATGTCTGGTTTATGATTGCCGGATTTATGTTAGTGAGGAAAGTGACGATCTATCAGAGCTTTGTACGATATGTTAAGGCCGGAAAAATGGAAGTATCAGATCCTGCGCTTTTAAACCGACTGGCACAGGTCGCAGAGAATGCCGGAATAAAAAGGCAGGTTGAGTTATATACCAATAATCTTGTTTCTTCGCCGCTACTTATTGGATTTGTGCATCCTTGTATTGTACTTCCGACAACGGATCTGGAAGAAGACGCTTTTGAATATACGATATTGCATGAACTGACACATTTTAAGTATGGCGATATGTTTTACAAGTGGCTTGTTCAATTTACGGTTTGTCTGCATTGGTTTAATCCGTTGGTGTATTTTATGTGCAGAGACATTGGCAGATTATGTGAGTTTGCCTGTGATGAATCTGTGATTAGATACCTAGATAAGGACGAGCGTCAAAAATATGGTGATACACTGATCAATTCTCTTGGAAGCGGTGGAATGTATAAAAATTCGATTGCCTCTTTTACATTGAGTGAAAACGGAAAAGTATTAAAGGAAAGGATGGAAAGAATTATGGATTTTAAAAAGATGTCAAAGAAATCAACAGTGGCAATGATTTTGGTCACTATCTTTTTAGGTGTCGGTGCAGTCACGATCGGAGCTTATTTGCATACAAATCGAAATGCAGACAGCATGAATACAGAGAAATTGGAAGCGTATGCAGCGGAGGATCAGATTTCTTCCGATGCACAGGAACAGCTACAGGAATTTCCCCGGTTAGTGAGTGTAGGCGCACATGTAAGCAGAATCAGAGCCGGTGCAGGAGAAGAGTTTGATGTTGTCGGTCTGTTGTCAGAGGGAGAAAAACTCATAGTATTGGAGGCGGCTGAGGGAAAGGACGATCAAACGTGGTATAGAATTGATAAGGAGTCTTTATCGGAGGATATGGAGGTATCATCTGTAGAAGATTACTATATTCGTTCGGATTTGGTGGTGGTGAATAACATGGGAGAGGAGATCTGGTAATATGAATATACAAGAAATGTTTGACAGTAATTTCAGAGGAAATATATACATTGTTCAAAATAACGAAGTCTTGCTTGAGCAGTCATCCGGATTCGCCGACCTGCCCAACGAAATTCCGAACACGCCAGAGACCAGATTTGCCAGTGCTTCGGCGGGAAAGATTTTTGTGGCAGTAGGAATCTTACAGTTAATTGAACAGGGAAAAGTTAAGTTTGATGATACTATAGGAAAACTAGTCGACATAGAGTGGAAGGATATTGACCGGGATGTTACGGTCAGGCAGCTTTTGACTCATACGTCGGGTGTTCCGGATTATTTTGATGAAAGTGTTATGGACGAATATGAGGAGTTGTGGATTGATTTTCCCAATTATAAAATCAGGCGCAATAGTGATCTGCTTCCGTTAATGATTGATAAGCCCATGATGTATCCGAAAGGTGAAAAATTTCAGTATAACAATTCTGGGTATGTATTACTTGCAATGATCATTGAAAAAGTCACGGGAATGGATTTTGACGAATATCTGAAAGCCAATATTTTTGATGTGTGCGGTATGGAATCGACCGGTTATTTTGAGTTGGACAGATTACCGGCTCGCTGCGCCAATCACTATATTTATTGTGCCGATACGAATGATTATCGTACAAATATATTTTCTGTGGATGCAAAAGGTACCGGTGCGGGCGGTGCATTTATTACGGTAAGAGATATCGTGAATTTTTGGATCGGTTTATCGGAAGGAAAATTGATTTCAAAGGCAATGGTATCCGATATGCTCAGTAAACAGAGCGGAGAAGGAGTTGATAAAGAGGAAGGATATTACGGCTACGGTGTCTGGATTATTGACAATCCCGATGGCATGGATTTTGCATATTTTCAAGGGTGCGATCCGGGAGTCAGTTTTATATCGGAGTATAATCGGGATAAAGGGATTATTTCGGTATTAGTAAGTAATTACGGTGATAATGTCTGGTCGGAAATGAGGAAGATTAGGGAAATTCTTTATTAGGATATCATTTATCGGAGTCAAGTATCAGAAGAATCATTATCAATCAGCGAAAGGAATATACCGTCATGAATATTAAAATTACAGAGATTCTTTATCAGTGGGGATTGGAAGAAAGAGAGATAAAACAAATCTATGATACGGCATGGCAGGTGGGCGACGATTATGTTTTGAAAGTATATCATGACGTGGAGATGTTGGAGCGAAACCTGAGAATCCTGCAGATTTTGAGCGAAATGACCATTCCGGTTGGGGAAATTGTTTTGACAAGGAGTCATGAACGATATGCAGCATATGATGATATTTTTTGCTTCCTGTCTAAAAAACTTCCGGGGAAGAATGTCGTACAAATTAATGATGTGGAAAAAATCGCCGTAAAGATGGGAGAAATAATTGCCGATCTGCACATAGCGTTTCAAAAGTGTGAATCCGAAGACGTATTTTGGAATAACAGTTTATTGGAGGAGATGAACGGCTGGGTAAAGAATAATTTCGAGAAAAATCATTGGAGTTATATAGATAAGGAGGCATATGAGGGAACGGTATCACGTTTAGAAAGCGTGTATGACCAACTGCCAGTACAACTGATCCACAGAGATGTTCATTTTGGAAATTTCCTGTTTGCGGACGGTGAGTTTTGCGGATATATCGACTTTGATCTAAGCCAGAGGAATATACGGATTTTTGATCTGTGTTATTTTCTTCTTGGCCTATTATCGGAAGAAGAGAAGCTGGGGATTACACAGGAACAGTGGTTTGAAATGGTGAAAAATGTTTTTACGGGGTATGGCAGTAAGTTGGAATTATCAGTAGCAGAGAAACGGGCGGTTCCTTATGTGATGGAGTGCATTGAGCTGCTTTTTGTAGCTTATTTTGAAGAGATACAGGATGTGCGCTGTGCACAGAACGCTTTTGAGATTTATGAATTTGTAAAGCGGCAGGAAAATAGAATTCAAAAATTCATGTAAAATATTATTAAAAAACGTTCTACAATGAAATGAATAATGATATAATCTATTTGTTACCGCCCCTAAACTGGTGACAGGAAGGGGGTCTGAGCATGGAATTATTCATTTCGTTTATTATTGCCGTCATGGCAGGTGTGGTTTGCCATCTCATTTGCAAATGGCTAGACGACAATCAAAAGCGGTAATTAGCCTAGTTTAGTGTAACTCAAAAACATAAAAGAAATCCCATAGAGCTGCAACTCTATGGGATTTCGATTGGTCTGAACCAGAACCATTCATTTCGTTCTTTGCCTACACATACTATAGCATATGCAAGGGGCATTTTCAAGTATAACCGAAGTTAATACATATCATGCGAAGATAACGAAAATATGTAAACAATCTCCTAAATTGCAGTATTGTACGCTCTCGCCAAAGCATTGTATGGTATAAAATTAGATAAACTGTTGTAAACTTTCAAATGATATTGTATAATAAGCGCAAGTTCAATTTATGAAAGGTGGTGAGAAGCATGAAACGATACGAAGTTATGGCAGTTAAGGAGCTATTTGCCGGTAGTGATATTGTGCGCAGATTTACTTACAAAACAGAGCTGCTGGGGACAACTATGCCCTTTTTTGGAAAAACGGATTGTTTTGTATGCTGCTCACCACGTGACGAGTTGACCGGAAGCATGGCAGTTTTGTGATAAACTGCTTATGGAATATCACAAATTAGCTGTGACATTTTTCAGTCGAAGACGAGGACCCTGTGCGGACAAAACAGTCTGTACGGGGATTTTTTATGCCCAAAAACAGGGTCGTAAATAAAAGTGCCGTGTACGGCAGAATGAGAGGAAAAATGATGATTAGTAAATATATGGCAACCGCCCGAATGGCGGTGCAGGAAAAAACGAACGGAGGCGTGTTATATATGTTTCCGGATATGATTATGAAGATTGTGTATCTGGTGCCGGTAATGTTTATCTGGAGATCTTTGGCGGAAAACGGATATGAGGTGGAATTGTCGGTTTCTCAGCTTATGACTTACACTTATGTCAATGCTCTGCTGACAGATATGATGATTGTGAATACTTTTCTGTCAGCATGGGATTACGATACCAGAAGTATGGAGATGTTTACCCGTCCGATACCCGTGTTCGGTCAGGTGATAGCAAGGACGGTCGGGGAGTGGATGCCGATGTTTCTTTTGTTTTCACTGCCCATGTTTTTGGCTGCGTCTCTTTTTAAGATTCGTGTTATGCCGGAGACATTGTGGGTGATTCCGTCACTGGTATTAAGTGTATCACTTGGATTTGCATTTGAAATTCTGTTTTACTGCGTTACTGTCAGGTTGCGCAATGTTTCATGGCTGACATATGTGATCAGGAATGCTGTTGTATCTTTTTTTTCGGGCACGGTGATTCCGTTCAAAATACTGCCCTTTGGTATGGACAGGTGGATCAGCTATCAGCCCTTTGGCAGTCTGGGAGGAGCATTTTTGTCATTGTATGTGGGAAGTGCGGAGGCTTTGGAGATTATTCCGGTACAGTTTTTCTGGAATATTGTGACATGGCTCGCCGCAGTCATATGGTTTCGGAGATACAGAGAGAGGATGGTGAGTTTTGGTGGGTAAAGTAAAGATAAAGAGATATTTTGAGCTGCTTGGGATATATGCCCGGATGGATTTGGCTTCGTTGCTGCGGGACACTAAGTTTATGGTAATTGCCATCACTGCCGATATTGTTTCCAATATATCGTCGATTTCCGGAATATTTCTTCTGGCATGGAAGTTCGGCGGAATCGGTGGAATGGATCGGTATGAAGTTCTGTTCATGCTGGCATATGGCAATATTGTGATGGGTTTTCTCAATATGATGGGTGGCTGTAATGCGCTGTTTCCAAGCAGGATCATAGGACGAGGGCAGTGGGAGCACATGTTTATCATGCCGCTTCCGTATGCAGTGCAACTGACAGTCGGAATATTTCCGTTTACCTGCTCCAGCAGTCTCCTGTCAGGAATTGCACTGTTGTGCGTGGCCGTATGTAAGATGGAAATGACCCTGCCGTGGTGGTGGCCGGGTATGCTGATTCTTCAATTGATGATCAGTATGGTGATCGTGGTGGCATGCTCGTACCTGTTTTCCAGTCTTGCTTTTTATGCGCCGGTGCAGTGTGAGGAGATATCCAGTACAGTGATCTACAGTGTAGAGCATACCATGACATTTCCATTATCCGGTATGCCGGTGTATATCAGATACCCCTTATTGACTATTTTCCCGGCAGGTCTTACGGCATGGTTTCCGACGATGATCCTGTTTGGGAAGACGACGACACTTGAAAACTTTTATCCTGCGGTATTTGCACTGCTGATATCGCTTGCCGCAGCTTATTTCTTTAGGAAAGGATTTAGATATTATGTTCAAAAAGGAATCAACAGATATGTTTCAGGAGGCCACCGCGCTTGATGATATTGCGGTAAAGATGGACTGTGTGAGTAAATCATTTACACAGTGGCATAGAAAAGAAGGAAAGAGAGGTATTTTCAATCAGGAAAAGAAAATTGTGACAGCCATTGATAATGTTTCTTTCCAAATCAGACATGGCGAGTTTGTGGCGTATGCCGGGCCAAACGGTGCAGGCAAGAGTACGACCATGAAGCTTCTCTCGGGCATGCTTCAGCCTACGGAGGGAAGCGTCTCAGTACTTGGAATGTCACCGGAAAAGGACAGAATAACACTTATGAAAAAGCTTGGCGTATTATTCGGAAACCGGACGGAACTTTGGTGGGATCATCCGGTTATACAGAGCTTTGAGTGGAAAAAGGTGGTGTGGAACATCACAGATGAAACGTACAGGCGTAATCTGGATATGGTGACGGAACTGTTGGATATCGGCGAGATCAGGAATACTTTTGCAAGAGAACTGTCTCTGGGGCAGCGGATGCGGGCGGATCTGGCAATGATGCTGCTGCATTCACCGGAGCTGATTCTGCTGGATGAGCCGACACTTGGACTGGATGTAGTTGCGAAGCGCCAGATGATAGATTTCCTGAAAAAGATCAATCAGGAGGCCGGTGTGACGATCATGGTGACGAGTCATGATATGGATGATCTCGAGGAGATGGCGCAGAGAATCCTGATGATTTCGAAGGGAAAGCTGGCCTATGACGGCAGCTTCAATGGCTTGCGCGAGATCACAGGAAATCTGACGCATTTTACGGTTACTACAGACGGCAGAATCCCCGAACTTGAAGGGTGCAGACTTCTTGGCGGACAACACGGGGTTTTTGAATATGAAGTGGATCTGTCAAGTTTGTCCATTCAAGTATTGCTGGAGAGGTTGTCGCATACTGATGGGATCATGGATGTTGAAATCAGGAAAGCGCCTATTGAGCAGGTAATCACGCAGTTGTATCAGGCCTGGAAGTGTGGTGGTTCACCACAAGTTACAGCGCCGCCTGCTTCATAAGCCGTATCCATATTATAATAAATCAGGCACTCGTAAGTATCTCCATCAAGCTTGCGGGTGCTTTTCTCGTAATTGGCAAATTGCAGCAGAAATTCATCCATCAGATGTTAAAAGTCATAAATTTAGTAGGATTGATTTGTTTTCAATATATAGTATAATATTTGCATGAGCGCAAATTTGTGCCGACGCTGTTAGCGTCTTGGCTCACAAATTCGCAGGCTGTGAGAAGGGCATGGGTATTAGTATAAAGAATGAGAATACGGGCGAAAATCGGGAATGCGGCATGGGTGGTTTTTCTATGCATTATGATATTTGTGATAACGGCGGCTTTATGGATTCGGGGAACATATGGAACCTTGACCTTTGCCATGGTGAATGAATCATTCAGAAACGGATTGCAGAATAATCGTATGCTGTTTGCCACATATGTTGTATTGCCAACGTCCGTTATATTTGTTATCTTGCTCATTGCTCATATTGTGTGTAAAGAAATGAACAAGCGGAGAGCAGCGTATATTTCTGCATTTTTATTGGGATTATCAGTTTGCGCCGCAGTAATGATATTGGACGTGGGTTCTTATTTAGGACGTCAGTACAGATTGGCCGGGCGGCAGTGGTATAATACTGATGATGTCGTGGTACATGCACTGGGAAGTATTGACGGTGTCACATACACGAACTCAAAGGAAGCGTTGGAATACAACTATGAGGCGGGAAAGCGCTTGTTTGAATGTGATCTTATCATGACGGCTGATAAGCAGATGGTAGCATGTCATGACTGGAAATTATGGAACAGAGAGACGAATCAGGATTCTTCCAGGGACGAGGACTATATTCCTACATTGGATGATTTTATGAGTCATAAGGTGATGGGAAAATACACTCCGTTGTCAGTAGATGATATTATGCAGTTTCTTAAAGAGCACCCGGATATGTATATTATCACAGATACGAAGCATTCGAAACCTGAGGAGATTAAAGAAGAATTTTATGCTTTGGTTGATGCAGCGGCAAGGAATGACTGTGAGGAGATGTTGGATCGTTTCGTTGTTCAGATCTATCATATGTATATGCATGATATTGTGGATGTGATTTATTTGTTTCCAAATTATATTTTTACATTATACTTAGAGGGATACAAGGGCGAGGAGGATAGAATGCAACAGTATGCAGAGTACTGCATGCTTCATGATATCGATGTAATCACAATGAATGCGAGGTATTATCAGGACGGATTATCGGATATATGTGAATGGTATGGGATACATATGTTTGTACATACAGTAAATGATGATGATGAGATTGAGGCGTATCGAGAGAAAGGAATCGGGGTATATACCGATAATACCAGAATATTTTTTTAGAGAAGAGGACAGAAAATAATGAAAAACATCAACAAATCAGAAGTATTAATTCTAAAGAATCAGGTGTCTTATCAGGAGGGACAGGTTGTTAGTAAGACGCTGGCCCAGAATGATGCGGTCAGTGTGACGCTGTTTGCATTTGACAAAGGGGAAGATATTTGTTTTTCATGCAGATCATTTTCATTTCAGGGACTCCGATATCGTCTGCAATTACCTTGCATTTCGTCATGAGAAGAAAAAATATGTTCTTTTTTTCTTCACTTAAACACTCATAATTTGCCTGTCCCTTTGCAATGACAATGTCCGCATTCTGATAAACTTCTTGAAATTCCCTTGAAGTTCTGGATAAAACAGTGCCCAATGAATAATCGCCGTTGCTGATTATCGTTGCATAAGCATCCATACCTACAGTATAAGCATCTGCTTCCACCGAGTCATTCACAACGGCGGCCCCTCTTGTAGCAAAGAAAACATGGCATAACGGATTTATTTCCTTGATTTTTTTAATCAGTATTTTGTCAAGACAGATTTCACCACAATTATCTCCCAGATAGAGTAGTGTATTTGCTTTATATATCTCTTGGAACAAAAGAGCAGAATCGTCCAATTCCAACGATTCTTCTTTTAATTTTGCAAAGCAGGATTCTATATCTGAGAGGGACAAGTCATGAATGGGATTAAAATCAATAATATTTCCTATAATCGCATATTTGATACTTTCCAAGAAGGGATTATCCGATGCATTGATCTCCTGTTCTAATTGAGGAATCCGTTCTAAAAACATCTTATTGTAACGAGTTCTTGTTTCCTGATAAGGATCATCATTACCGGTTTCGGTTTTTAATAACGAGAAAATTTCTCCGATTAATTCCGGAGTAGAGGTACTCTTATAATCGACCTTACTTAAATAAGTAAATACATTTCTCAGCAAGTTGTCTTTCTCTTTTAATCCAACTATATCTGCAACCTTAATTGTCTGATTAACGGTACAAGGTATACATTTATCATGTATTCTCATTGCGGTTTGCCTCCATATTAAGAGCGTAATATTAATAATTTAAAATAGTAAATACACATCTCCGTTAATTTTTGTATCAAAATATTCTTTCAATTCAAGGATTGCTTTCCATTTGCTTATCGTGGTGTCTTTAAAACCGAATTTCAACACGCTGTTTACCATCTTTTTTTCGGCGTAGCAATAGCCGTTCGCTAAGGATAAAGCGTCACATAATTGGATTAACTTATCATAATCGTTATAGGTAACATCGTTTAAATATTCTGCCATAAAATGTTTTTCCGCGTTGGTGCAATCCCAAGTATCATAAATTGCTTCAATGTCTTTGTATTGAAATGTATGTGTGAGGCAGATTCTTGCACCTTCATCGAACCCTATATCGGATAAGAATCGAAAACCCTCTAGTGCATGCCGGGCCTGCATATTGCCGTTTCTTCTGCCAATATCGTGAAGCAGGCCCAAAATATACGCTTTTTCATGATCCATACCTGCTTTATTTGCGATCTTTTCTGCTAAGCGTGCCACATGATATGAGTGCTGTATCCATGCGCTTTCATTCATAGATTTTGCTTCTATAAGTAATCGTTCTGCAGTGTTTCTGTCCATAAAATACCTCGTGAATTCTGATTGTGACTTGTTGGTTTTTAAGGGGAATTTCAAACCTTATGGTTTTATACTGTTATATTGACTGCATTTTTCTTCTAATAGCACAAAATCATTACATCTTTTTGCTAATGCTGTTGTGTTACCATTGGTTATTTTATGTTTATAAACCTCTGATGCATTATTTTTTATCTTATCCTGTAATCTTCTTATGATACGGTATTCTGTTGTTAATAGTTTTCTGTATTGTGTATTCTTCACTTTTGGAATATCTACATATGTATACTCCCCATCAGGGACTGGAAACATATTATTGATATTTATTACTGCATAATTTCCGACTTTAATAAAATCCAGACTGTTTTTCATTTTTTCATGTTTTAATTTAAAGGAGGATAATGGTGCAAAATAATTCATATTGTTTACATTTAAGACAATACCGATATACTTTCTTTCATTGTGCTGTCCGGGTTGTTTATTTTGGAACAGGTGAGGAGCATGGGGAACAAGATAATCAATATATTGTGGATTGACCTCATATAATTTTATTGCCAATTTATATCCTCCTTTTGAAAAAATGGGACGGAAAATCCGTCCCACTGTTAGGTTCGCACTTCGAGTGGCGAAACACTCACTTATAACTGTCTCGCTTAGGGCTGAGATATGCCCGCTTATAACTGTCTCCGTTAAAGGTCGAGATATGCCTACTGTTAAGCCAAAAGCATTAACCTATATTTAGTATACTCAAACAGACAAAAAATAGCAACTGCTTCCTAAAAAAATTATATACTAAGAATATTACATCAAATAGTCCTGTTATAAAAACTCTTTGCATTTATCCCAATGCATACCAGAGCAATTATTTTCGCGAGCTATGACATCATTTACCTCATCTATTTTATACCATTTAATGTCATCTACTTCATCAGAGTTTGTAAATTGTGATTTCTTTACATAAGCGATAAATCCAATCATAATAAGCTGCTTAGGTGCAAAGTAATAACTGGATATATATTTACACCTAATTACATCTTGTCCGGTTTCTTCTTTTACTTCACGTGCAACAGCATCCTCAATCGTTTCCCCATCTATCATATAGCCGGACACGACTGTCCATTTAGTATCTGATATGTAATTCTGCTTTAGTAGAAGTATTTCATTAAACTCATTGACTACTAACACTTCTACAACGGGAAAAGGACTACTACCATATATTTTTTTACATGCTGGACAAATCTTACAATCATCATCACCACATTTAATATCTTCTAACTTATGACCACATTCTGCGCAATATTTATAAATCATTTATTTGCCCTTCCAACTTGTGATTTGCTTATAGCCTTCTGATCGGAAAAAACATATAGTTTTTCCCTGTCTGGGGGCAGGTGAAATCGTGTACAGCTCCTGCCAATGGAATATCATTATCTTCCAGATATTTTATTGTCTCTGAGAAGGTATTATCATTTTCACATTCTATATAAATATATTCGTAGCCGGGAATGATCCACTTCGTCCAACCGTCGGGGGCTTCTGCGTTATCACTACATTCCACTCCGGCAAGATAAAGTCCTTTGTTGAAGTCCTCCCATGGGTTAAAGGAGCGGGAGAAATCAGACATTGCACCCCATATGCCGCCTATATTTCCGTTTTCATCTTTTTTTGCTAAATGCTTGACTTCGTCAAAATGGGAGTTTGCATCGTCCCATAGCTTTTGTATAAATCCTGAGCCGTCTAATGTTGAACCTTCTTTGCCGATTACGACAAAGGAATCTTTTTCACATTTTTCAATTTTCATACAACACCTCCATCACTGTTTCTTTCAAATCCCGATTTGTTCAGCTCTAAAAACTGGAATTCTCTATTTCTTAAACTGTAATCCAATATCTTTTCATCTTGCACCCATCAACATCTATGGTTTTTTCATAAATTCCGCCATTAGCAAGTATTGTTTTTTCACTGGCTTCATTCTTAACATCACAAGTGACAAGAAGTTTTTCTATTCCCATTGATTTTGCGTTTTGGATATTTAAGCGAAGCATTTCTTTTGCATAACCTTTGCCTCGTTCAGAAGGACGCACTGAATATCCACAATGTCCTCCCCACGTTCCAAGAATAGGATGATTTATATGATGACGCAAATCTATCACACCTACAATTTTGTCATCTCCCTTGCGCACAGCTAAGTACATATGCGAAGGAACCGTTGTGCCTACCTCACCACACGTTTCTTCGCTTTTTCTAAGTTCACATATTTTTATCCACTCTTCAGCAGACTTACTTACATCAAGTGATATACAACCTGCAAATTGGTCTTCATTCTCTACATCACATTCTAAAATTTCCTGGCGGAATTTCCATATATCATCTGCATACTTCTTTTGCGGTTCTATTAATACAATTTGCTCCATTCTAACTTCTCCATAAATTAAAAATTTGTTTGCAGCCTTCTAATCGGAAAAAATATATTCTTTTCAATCCAATCTGCCACACCGTCCTCATCATTTGATAATGTGACACAATCGGCAACAGTTTTAAATTCCTTCTGGATTGTCATCAATCTGCCACTTTGTCCAAGAAATTTTTACAAGATTATCATGAACCTATTTTAAAGTCAAGCTTTTATTTTTATATTGACTGGTTCCTACTATCGGCTGTTATACTATTATTAAAAGATATGGAAATATAAATTTTTCAAGGCAGGAGGTATATCAGTAAATGATCATAAGTGATTTTCAGGGAAAAGATTTAGCATTATTAGGTTTTGGGGCAATGCGTCTGCCGGTTGGTGAGGACGGATACATTGATGAAAAAACAGTATTCGATATGGTGAAATATGCCAGTGAAAATGGCGTGAACTATTATGATACAGCGTATCCATATCATCAGGGAAATTCGGAGATTGTTTTAGGAAAGGCATTAAAGCAGCTTCCAAGGGAAAGCTATTACCTGGCGGACAAATATCCGGGACATCAGATCAGCAGCAGTTATAATCCGGCGGAAATCTTTGAGGAACAGTTGCAAAAATGTGATGTAGAATATTTTGATTTTTATCTCTTACATAATGTATACGAAAATTCCATTCAGGTTTACACAGATCCCAAGTGGGGAATTATTGATTACTTTATAGAGCAAAAAAGACTTGGGAGGATCAGGCATCTTGGCTTTTCCAGCCATGGAAGTACGGAAATGATGAGAGAATTTCTGGATCAGTATGGTGATGTAATGGAGTTTTGCCAGATACAGTTGAATTACCTGGATTGGACATTACAGGATGCAAAAGGAAAATATGAACTGCTGACACAGCGGAATATCCCTGTGTGGGTGATGGAACCTGTACGGGGTGGAAAACTGGCCTCTTTAGACGAGAAGTATGAAAAACAGTTAAAGGAATTAAGGCCGGAGGATTCTTCAGCGGCATGGGGATTTCGATGGCTGCAGAGCCTGCCTAATGTAAAAATGATATTGAGCGGTATGAGCAATATGGAACAGATGCAGGATAATGTTCATACATTTGAAAAGAGAAATCCCTTAAGCGAGGCCGAAAAGAAGCTGCTTGAGGAAATCGCGGAAACCATGAAAAACTCGCTTCCCTGTACAGCCTGCCGTTATTGCTGTGATGGATGTCCTAAAAAACTGGATATTCCCAAGCTGATCGTATATTACAATGAAATGCGGTTCGCGGCATCTTTTAATATAGGGATGGCCATGGATGCAATCGACAAAGAGCATCAGCCTTCAGCCTGTGTGAAATGCGGAAAGTGCAAACAGATCTGTCCACAGCATATAGATATTCCACTGGCAATGGAGGAATTTGCAACTGCTTTGTCACAGCTTCCAAGTTGGGCGGACATCTGCAAGGAGAGAGCCGAGGCGGCTAAAAAGTTAAAGAGCTGAGAGGATATAAGCGGGAGGTTCATTATGAGCCTCCCTGTATTGTTCTGTTACTTTAACATCCCCATCAACTCACCATTTTCCTTATAAAAGAAATACTCACTTATATTATCATCTAAGAAAACTTCTAACATTTTATCCATTCCTTCAGCCAAATGGATCTGCTTCATTTCTTCTAATTCAAGCCAATATACTTCTCCTTCATCAGAAGATATAAGCTCACCTTCAAATTGATCGGTTTTGTAAAACAAAACCATATATCTTGAACCATCATCGTTTATCCAGTCTTTAATACCACATAATTTAGGCGCAGATATTTTCAAGCCTGTTTCTTCAAATACTTCTCGAATTACTGCGTCTGTAAATGACTCACTCTTTTCAACATGACCTCCGGGAAATGTAATTCCACCATAGTCGTCATCTATCCGTTCCTGCACTAAAACTTTAGAACCATCATATATCATACACATATTTGTTAAAGTAACTTCTTCCGTTCTTGACATGTATCCTCTCTCCAAATCCAATTTGCTGTTTCAAACACGATTCTCTGGGAATTGCAATGCAATTATTATGCCGCAAGCAGACAAGCTTGCGCTTATTATATCAAACGCCCGCCCGACCCGCAACAATCTGTCTTGACATATACATTTGGTAAGCGCAGAATGACGGTAACAGTCTTTCCGATGAGGAACTGAACGAGCTGGAGAACTATATCAGTGAGAAAAGAAAGGAACGGGAAAAATAGAAATGCATTGTATGAACAAAAAGAAAGTTATGGGTACGTTAGGAATTGCGGCGGCGCTCATGCTGCTTGCAGGATGTGAAGAACGGGACATACAGGACCGGGTAGAGCAGGAAGAGCCGGATGTTGCTTCGCAATCACAGCAGAATGTGGAAGAGCAGGACTTGTTGGGAGGATTGTCGCCGGAACAAACGAAACAGCCGGAACAGCCGGAACAGCAAGAGCAATTGGATGAGCCGGAGCAACAGGAACAATCAGAGAAGCCGGAACAGATATTGGACGAGCCGTCCGGTACCCAAGTGCAGGACAAATTGAATGCAGATAGAATCATACAGGAGCAGTCTTTTCAGGTGGAATTGAATGACTGGGGAGAAGTGAAGATTGTATCATACAAACCTGATTTTGCGGGAGGAGCAGATCCGCAAGAGGATGTTACTTTCTATCTGTTAAAAGATGAAAAGATACTCTATCAATTCCCGTATATCAGCGAAGATCATACCAGCGATTATGGTATGTATTATGATGTGAAGTTTGTCATGTTTACGGACACGAACGCTGATGAGAAAGAGGATGTAGTGATAGGGGCGGAGTATATGACGGGTGCCGGACCGCAGGGAGCGATTCCGCATACGGTGGTGCGAATCTATGAAGATAACGGGAACTATTTTACTTATAATGAGGAGCTCAGCGATAAAATAAACGAATATCTTCCATGGGAAAGCAATGTACTGGCGAAAGATATAAAAAGACTGCTTCAACTGACAAACGGGAATGAACCTCTTACAGATTACGAAAGCTATACAGGAAAATGGTGCGTAGGCCCCGGATATGTTGCGGCATATGAAGATCCCATGCCCACGAGTAGAAATGAACTGACATGCAGTATCAGTAACGGTAATGAATTTTCCGGAAGCCTTTTTACCGAACAGGGAATAACGGAGCGGATTGCATCGGTGGATGATATTGTCGGCACGATTCAAAACGGTGAACTGTTTTTTGAATATACAGACGACGGCTGGGGCGGGACAGGAACACTCCATATTATGTTTCTTCCCAATCAGATCAATGTGGAAGTTCTGGATCATCAGATAGCGGAAGAAAATGCAATCGGATATGGGATATCGGGAAGTTATGAGATGACTATAAGAGAATAAAAGCTTAAGCAGCTCTAAGGCGTCAAAGAACGCCGCCTACGAGACTGCTAAATGCTCATACGGAAAATACCAAAAACAGGCATTCTCCGTATGAGGTCGTAAGTAAAGGTCAGGTTTTGTGTTTCTGGGTACGCGCAATCTGTTTTGCCCAAGTTTTCTCCGTTTGTTCCTTTAAAAAAATACAAAGTAGATCAAGATCCTGCCGGTTATCCCATGCCTCCAATGCCACGTAATAATTTTTACGGTCTTCTTCGTGGATGATGATAGGTGGATGATTGTGCAGGATCAGAAAGTAATTCATTGCCAAGCGGCCGACGCGACCGTTGCCGTCAGCAAAAGGATGAATATTTTCAAATTTTGCATGGAAGTATGCCGCGGCAGTCAGTGCATTACGGTCTGCCACGTCTGTAAGCTCCGAGAGCAGTTCATTCATTTCTTCCGATACGTCTTCCGGTGCGGCGCCAATCTCTTCTTTGCCGGTGACATAGTCGTGCCGTTTGTATTCTCCGGGGCGTTCGCCCAGCTGCCATCTGCGCGTGTCATAAGTATTCTGGGTTAAGAACAGGTGCAATTCTTTTATAAATGCTTCATCGAAAGCGCGTTTTTCATGGAACGAAGTAAGAAGCAGTTCGTTCGCATCTTTGGCATTGCGGATTTCAAACAATGTCCGCAGATCTCCGGTGTAAGAAGTTACTCCGTCATGTTCAAAGATCTCTCTGGTATCATGATACGTAATGTTCTCATTTTCGATTTTGCCAGAATGATATGCGAACGCAATACTGTGTCCGTTTAATGCTTCAGCCAGTTCAGCATCCGTTGTTATATTTTTTTGCTGCCACAGGGCAATGGCTTTTTCATAATCTGTCATCTTGTTACGCCTTCCGGATTTATGTTGCCGCTCTGATATGTATTAATAAGTTTTTCCTGCTGCTTCTTCCTCTTCTTTAGGAAATCAATCGAAAACGGCAGATATGGCTCCAATGCTTTCAAGTATTTCATGGGAAAGAATTGCTGATTCATGGCTGCTGTCAGAAGGGAGATTTCTACACAGTATTTCAGGACGAATCCTTTTAACTCCGGGTTGACCGGTTCAAATTCACGAATCACATTCCATGTGAAACAAAGCAGATGATTGGTGCATTGTTCTAATTTCTGTTGCTTTTCGGATTCCGTCATCAGCGTATGGCTCCCTGACTTCCGGTCCTCTTCGATATCCTGCAGATCGTCCACCAACTGCAGGATAAACCCGAATTTCAAATAGAAGCTTTCCTCATATTCTGTCCAGTCTGGTGTTGCAAAAAGATAATCCGCCAGTACGGAAGTACTTCCTTTACGGATTGAAATCTCCAGAATCTGTTCTTCCGTCACGCTTTTTTGCTGTTGTCCGATACTGTTATTCTGAGCTTCCAGCAGTTGTAACAGCGTTCCCGCGACTTTCTTCTTTTCTGCGCCATCGTATGCGTCCAGAATCATATCCAAAAGGCAGCAGGTTTTTTCCTCCAATAAGTTATGAGGTGTGGTGGTTTCTTCCTGTAGCTTCAATGCGATCATTCGGTTATATCGCGCTTTCTCCTGTTTTGCAATCTGACCATCGTCAATATAATTGTCAGTATAAGGATAGAGCAGACTGTACGCCAGAATCGGGTCTCCCGCATGCTGTTCCCTTCCCTGCATATCTACGATCATGGCATAGATAAAATAGTTCCGCAATGTCTGCCAGATCTGTGCCGGAGTCAGCGTTTCATCAAACTCCCTGACCCTGCTTATGAAATGCTTTGTCTCGCGCTTAAATGCATTAAGCAGTTCGGGGCTCATCCATTCGGAAAGGGATAGTATTTTTTCTCTTTCTAAGAACTCCGTGAAATCTTGTTCCAGTTCCTGCTCAAGTTTCTGTTCCCACTGTTTTTGACGCTTTTTATCTTTCGGTTTCTGACGTAGTTTCTTCTGGATTCTCTGGGAGAATTCTTGTACAAGCGCTTCGTTTTCATTTTTGCGTGCGTATTCAATTATGGGAAAAAGGTCGGAGTTTTCCTTTAGAAAATCCGGAAAGCCATCCGGCTGTTTTTCCCATGTAGTTCTGATGTCTTTTGTTGATGTCATTTTCTCATTGCCCAATCATTGTAAAATAGTATGCTTGAAATGAAGCTGTCAAGCTCACGTTTATTATAGCACACTATAGGTATTTATGGTGGGAAATTAATTTGCGGGATTCATGCAATCATTGAGAACGAGTACAAAATATAGTATAATGTGGAACAGAGATTTGGAAAGAGGGGTAATGCTGTGCTACATATAGCGGTTTGCGACGATAACGAAGCGATGGTTTTTCAAGTAGAAAACGCTATTGACAGATTTTTTAGTTCGCATTGTGTGGACTGCAAAATACAAACCTATCAGGTCAGTGAAAATCTGCGATACGATCTGCAAGATGGGATGTATTTTGATTTGTTCCTTTTGGATATAGAAATGCCCGGAATCGGCGGAATGGATTTAGCTAAAGTTGTTTATGACACTATGCCTGCCGCAAAGATTATTTTCATTACTTCTCATCTAGAATATGCTATATCAGCATATGAGTTTTCTGTATTTCGATATATTCCGAAAACGATAATAGACGAGAAGCTGCCGCTTGCGCTGGAAGATTTCTATAAGCTGTATCGTCTGGAAAGAAATGAATTTTACACGATTGAGGTAAAAAATCATGTGGAGCAGATTCCGTATAGAGAAATACTGTACATTCTGAAGGATGGGAAGTATGCCATATTTCATTTGGCAGAGGGAAAAATACGATCGGTAAGAAAGACGTTGGCTCATGTTTTTGAAGAAATAAATAAAAAATATTTTTATTTTGCGGACAGGGGATGTATTGTCAATCTGGCAAATGTGGAAGGCATGAATGATACCGAAATATTTCTGGCGGATGATCAGCGTATTACGATCAGTAAAGCTAATGTTCCGGATTTCAAAACAACGATGCTTTGCTTTTGGAGGGAACAGATATGATTGCAGTCCAAATATGTGTGGAGTGGCTGGTAACATTCATTGAAAACGCATTCTATTTTTCCATTGTTCGTGCATTAGCACCGGAACAATTTAAGCGGAAAAAGCAGGCTTTTTTATTTTTTGCGGTTGCGTCAGTAATTACTACCGGTATCATTTTATTGAATTTAATCGATCTTTCTTTCAGCCTTGCGACAATCATCTATTTCTGTCTCGCGCTTTCCTTTGGCGCCTGCATACTATTTCGTGGGAATTTTGTCGGTTTTCTCTCGGTATCCGTGATTTACTTAACCGGTTTGGGGCTTGTCGAAGGTTCTGTTTTAGGATTGATCGAGAGATTTTCCGATCAAGGATTTTCGGAACAATACCAATCATTCAGTACCTTGCGTATCTATATACTTATTGTGCTTAAGTTGATAGACAGTCTGGTTATGTTAGTGGTTCACTTTATATTGAAAAAAGCCAAAGTGACATTGAAGCAGTCAGAAAAAGCATTAATAGGCGCTGTATTAGGATTTTTATGTGCAGGTTACTGGTTGTCGGCAATAACTACTATGACGAATTTTAAAATAGATATGATTCAGACGATATTAGCGCTTGCTTTTGTTTTTATCCTCTGTTCCGTTTATTTTTATGATCAGATAAGACGGATACGTCAGGAACAGGAAAATACCGCCCTGCAGAATCGGCTCTTGACTAAAAACTATCAGATGGCAAAGACTTCTTATGAATCAAATGCACGACTGTATCATGATATGGGCAATCATTTTTCCATGCTTCAAAACTATCTGGCAGACGGCAAGGTAGAGGAGGCACAGGCATATCTTAAGAGAATCAGCGGCGACAGGGCAGCTTATTCCGTAGAATGCAGGACGGGTATAGAGGCTGTCGATTATATTCTGAGTCAGAAGATGGAAGTTGCCTTGCAGCATAATATAGAAACAACTATCCATGCAGAATATCCGAAGGATTGCAATATAGACCCTGTTGATTTATGCACCATTCTGACGAATCTGTTGGACAATGCGATCGAAGCGTGTGGGAGAATGCCGGAAGGATCGGACAAAAAACTGATTGTGACGATTCGTCGTATCAAGCGATTCATTATTATACGCATTGAAAACAGCAGTATCGAAGAGCCGGTTATTAATAAAGGAAACTTTCTGACTTCCAAACAGGACAGACGGAATCACGGATGGGGAATGAGGAATGTAAAATCAGCCGTAGAGAAGTATCACGGAGCAATCGAATATGAATATTGTGAAAATATGTTTACCGTGAGTGTTATGCTTTTTTATCAATAGTATATTTAGAGGACAGTTACCCATTGTTTTGAGGACAGTTGCGGCAGCTGTCTTTTTTTGTGCTAAAGTATGAAAAGAACACCTGAAACACAGCTCTGCGCACTTACTGCGCTGAGCGTACACGCGCCATACTGCTTGCAGCATGTGTGCATAATTATACTTGTGCCCATTTTTCATGAGTCATCTGTGTCGAGGCAGAAATGGGGCACAAGTATGGATAAATCGGAGAGGGATAGGAGGAAACAAAATATGAGTGAAAACATTATTCTGGATGTCAGGCATATGCAAAAGGGATATAAGAAATTCCCCGTATTGAAAGATGTATCTTTTCAAATCAAGCAGGGGCATATTCTTGGACTGATCGGCAAAAACGGCGCCGGGAAAACGACCCTTATGAAATCTATTCTTGGGTTAAACACAAATTATCAGGGAGAAATCATTTTTCATGGTGCAAAAATGACAGCTTCGAACGAAACGATGAAATCAGAAATCGGTTCTCTCGTAGATGTAAATTTTTATGATGATATGACAGCCTACCGGAATTTGAAGGTAGCCATGATGTTGACAAAGGCAATTCATGGCTCTGAACAGGATGAACGTATCCGTGAACTGCTTTCTTTTGTAGGTCTGGAAACGTCCGCTAATAAGAGTGTCCGTTCATTTTCTTTCGGAATGAAGCAGCGTTTAGCACTGGCACAGGCGCTCATTACAAAACCGGTTCTGCTGATTCTGGATGAACCCTTTGTAGGGCTTGATCCCATCGGGATTGAAGAGGTAAAGAGTCTGCTTCGTCAGCTCTGCCGTGAAAATGAAACATCCATTATTTTTTCCAGTCATCAGCTCACGGAAGTTTGCGATCTGGCGGATGATATAGTGGTTTTGAGTGACGGCATGATTAAGTATTCCGACACCTATGAAAATATGAAAAACAGTAATATCTCCATGGTGGAGTTAATGAGATGAGGAGGATAGATAATATGAGTTTAGTACAAGTAATCAAAACGGAACTTTATAAGGACAGCCATCGAAAAAGCAGTCTGATGCTGTTCATCCCAATGCTGTTGGCATTCGTTATCACATTCGGGTACTCACAGGGAATGATTAGGCTTGATCTGACTGTGGGCGGCACAGAGGTATTTTCCTGTATGGACTTTATTTTCATTGTCTGGAATGTACTGTCGGGACTGGGAATTGTGGGTATTTTGTTGATTCTATTTGCAGCTTTCCAATTTTCAGGGGAGATTGAGCGTGGACAAATCAAGCTGATGTTACTGCGGATCGGAAAACGATCAACCGTAATGCTCGGAAAATATCTGGCGGCAATCATTGTAGCGGGTGTATCAATCATAGGAACGCTTTTGGTATGTATCGCATCTTATTACTTGTTCGTATCCGGTTCGTCCATGGGAACGGGTTTGTTTGCAGCAACAATAGAGGGGCTTTCTACATGGAATATTTGGGCTTGTATTCTTTTACAGGTTTTAATGTATTTCATCTTGATCGGGATCACCTTTTTGATCGGGATGTTTGCAAATCCCTTTGTTACCTTCATTCTGACGATGGTGATTATGTATATAGGAAATTACTTAACCGGCGCTGAAAGTTTTGTTTCTAAGCTGCTTCCGGCGTATTGGAGCAATCAGCTTATGCTAAATGGAACGGTATCTGTTATGTCTGTGGTTATCTCTGTATGCTTTACAGCAGCGTTGACAGCGCTCATCATGTTCACGACTACGATGCTTTTTCAGAGACAGGACATAAAATGAACAGGACAAAGCATGGGAATTTATGATAGAATGAGTGCGTATTTGAACTTGGGGAGGGAGCGAAACAGGAAACAAATTGAAGAAGAAAGTTAGAATGAGGAGAAATTGAAGTGGCAGCGACCGACACTAAAGACATGACAACAGGTAATCCCGCCCGCTTATTGCTGGCATTCTCCATGCCGCTTATGTTGGGGAATTTGTTTCAACAATTATATACTTTCATGGATGCGCTTATCGTGGGACAGTGTGTGAGCTCCAATGCGCTGGCAGCGCTTGGAGCGACGGAATGGCTGACATTTATCATGTTTGGCGTCATTTCGGGGATTACTCAAGGGTGTTCTGTGGTGATTGCCGGATTTTTCGGAGAAAAGCAGATAGACGCGTTGAAACGTGCCATTTACGGCGGATGTCTCATTGCGGGGGTGGGCGCAGCAGGATTTACCATGGTAGGGCAGCTCGCAATCGTGCCGGGACTTAGGTTGTTGCGGACGCCGCCGGAAGTTTTTGATCTGACGCAGACATATCTGCGGATTCTGTATGCGGGAGTTCCGATTACTTTCCTGTACAATATTGCTGCAGCCATACTGCGCGCGCTGGGAAACAGTAAGAAACCGCTTCATGCGATGATCATAGCGTCCCTCGGAAATATTGTATTGGATCTGCTTTTTGTGGCGGGACTGGGTATGGGGATCGCGGGAGCGGCATACGGCACTGTACTGGCGCAGGCTTTAGCGGCGGTTTACTGTGTTATTGCCATAAGGAAGATTGAGGTGTGCCGGATCGACAGGGAGAACAGGGTACCGGACAGAAGTATTCTGCGGGAGCAGATTCGGATGGGCATGCCTATGGGCTTGCAGAACATCATTACCGCTATCGGAGGTCTGGTGGTGCAGGCTACGGTCAATGGTTTCGGAATCCTGTTTCTGACGGGATATGCGGCGGCAAATAAGGTGTATGTGTTGTTAGAGATTGCGGCGACTTCTTACGGACACGGCATTCTCACCTATACGGCGCAGAATAAAGGGATTGGCAATGATAAGAGAATACGGGACGGATTATTTGCGGCATTGGCGATCGGAATAGTTACGGCACTTATGATGTCCGCGGTCATGTTTTTTGCAGGACAGGGGATTTTGGGGCTTTTTATCAAGGAGACAGAAAGCGGTACAGGCGAGATGATTCGGGTAGGATATAGCTATCTGTGTGTTCTGGCTGTAGGTTTTCCTTTGCTATATTGTCTCTATGTGCTCAGAGCATGTATTCAGGGCATGGGAGATTCGGTAATGCCTATGTTATCCAGTTTTATGCAGGTATTTATGCGGATGATGTGTGCCCTGTTCCTGACACGAGTGATCGGGAATGAAGGAGTTTTCTGGGGAGAGGTGCTTGCGTGGGTCGGGGCGGATGTGTTTCTGGGGATTACCTGTGTAAAACGGATTATAAGCTTGAATTTGTTGCATTGAGTTGTTGTTACTAAAATACAAAGGTATAGATGAAACGGAGATTTGAAATGAGATATTTGATTATAGGTGCAAGCGGATTTTTAGGGTAAGCTTATCGGCAAGTTTAGCACTTTGTAGAATCAGAATTTTCAGAAGGGTGATTGGTAATGAAAAGAAGAATATTCAAAATCATAAAGTCAATCGGTTTAGCCATTATTGCATTTATAATCCTGTTTTTTGTTGTAAGAGCAGTTGGAGTAGGTATTAACAGAAGAACACCTAAAGGCGGTATAAATGAGTCCATGTATGTGGATATAAACGGAACAAAGCAATGGATCAACATTTATGGTGAAAATATTAATAATCCGGTTTTACTGTATTTGCATGGCGGACCGGGTTCTGCGACAAGCGATATTGATTATGTGATCACAAGAAAATGGGCAGACGTCTATACAGTGGTAACGTGGGATCAGAGAAACTGTGGAAAGAGCTATGATGCCGGGCAGAATGAGATTGAATTGACACGGGATATGTTTTTAGAAGACGGAAAGGAAATGACGGAGTTTATACGAGACTATTTATCAGTAGATCAGATAACTATACTTGGTCATTCATGGGGCTCGATTTATGGAGCAAATCTTGTATTGGAATATCCGGAATATTATGAATGTTTCATAGGTACAGGGCAGCTTGTGGATTCAATTGATAACGAGAAGGCATTTAAGGAAGAGGCGATATCTTGGGCTGAGGGTGACGATGAAGCTTTAGAACTTGTCAGGCAATTGACACCGGAGAGCATGACTATGAATCACATTCTGGCAAGAAACGCCTTGATGGAAAAATACGGTTACAACATGATGAAGGACGGTTCTGATTATAATCTCATAACAACGATTATTTTCAATCCCAATTATTCAATTGTTGACTGGGCAAAATATTTTTCAAGGGATATGAGCGTATATTTAGCATTTTTCCAATCAGAAGAATTTCAATCATTTTCATTAAAAGGAAGATTAGAGTATAAAGTTCCTTATTATAACATCAATGGAAATATGGATTATCAGACTAACTATAAACTGGCAGGGGAGTATTTTGACAGTATAGAGGCGCCATATAAAGAATTGTTTATAATGGAAAATACTACACATGGTTTGCTTGAATCGAAATCCGAAGAATTTTCAAAGATAGTACATAGAATTGCAAGTGGAAAGCTCAGTACCCCAAAATAGAAAAATTCATAAAGTGTATAATGCTAAAAGCTATGCAATGTGGCGTGAAGGCCGAAGGATGAACGTACCACTGCATTATTCTCTATTGTTTTCGCCCCAAACACATAATTGGTCCAAAACTTCCATTAGAGATTTACCTTTGTCGCTTAATCTATATTCAACCTTCGGCGGTATCTGAGGATATTCTTTTCTGATTATGAGCCGGTCTGCTTCCAATTCTTTCAAGTTGCTGCTGAGTGTTTTGTCCGACACGTTTTTCAAATATCGCTTTAGTTCATTGAAGCGTACAATTTCAAACTCCATCAGGCAATAAAGGATAATCATCTTGTATTTGCCGGATATAAGTGACAACGTATAACTGAATCCTGTATCTTCAAAATTGGCTTTCTCGATATAGTTCTTTATCATTTTACACTTTCCTGTAAGATAGTACATGTTAAATAAGATAGTACTTGCAGTTTTTCTGTTACCTGCTACAATTATATATACAGAAAAAAGTTCTGTCAATCCTATTCAAGAAGCGAGGTAATCATTATGAGAAAGAAACTCAACATAACAGAGGGGATTTTCCCGATGCCGGTTTTGATGGTGGCAACTTACAATGAAGATGGCAGCGTCAATGTTATGAATGCCGCATGGGGCACAATGCAGGAGAGAGGTAATGTTGCTCTCAATTTGACAGAGACACATAAGACGGTAAAAAATATCAAGGCAAATGGTGCATTTACGGTAAGCATTGCTGATGCGGATCATGTAGTGGAAGCAGATTACTTTGGTGTTGTATCAGGCAACAATGTATCAGATAAGTTTGAAAACAGTGGTCTTACCGCGAGCAAAGCCGAAATGGTGAACGCACCGATGATCAACGAATTTCCGATTTGCTTAGAGTGTGAGTTTATCGAATATCAGGACGACAAATACGGTTGTGGTGTGATCGGTAAGGTAGTAAATGTTACAGCAGATGAAAGCGTTATGATTGGTGACAAAATTGATATGTCTTTAGTAAACGCTATCGCATTTGACCCGTACACGCATGGCTACTATAAGGTGACAGAAAGAGTCGGCGAAGCATTCAAGGACGGTATGCAGCTCAAAAAATAGTATCAGCACATCGCAAGGTCTCTTAGTAATGAGAGACCTTGTTTAAATTATCCATAAAAATATCAGATCACAGTTGGATTTAGGGAAATATGGCGTACAGATGAACAATAAAAATGAGGATATGTTTAGTATGATAACTACCGGTTCCAAAATAGGCATCGTTTGTTGTTCAAACGGACAGAAAAAAGAATATTCCGAAAAACTCAGGCGTTTGGAAGAAATCTTAAGAAGCATTGGGCTTCAGCCTGTATTCAGCGATTATATCTATGCTAAAGAAGATGTTTTCAGCGGTACAGCTAAGGAACGTGCGCGGTCTCTCATGGAGTTCTATCAGGACGATGAGATAAAGGGAATATTTGATATTTCGGGTGGTGATATCGCAAATGGCATACTTCCTTATCTGGATTACGACGTGATAGCAGGCAGCGATAAGACTTTTTGGGGTTACAGCGACTTGACGACAGTGCTCAATGCTATTTATGCAAAGACAGGTAAGGCGTCGGTACTGTATCAGATACGGAATGTACTTTACGATCATGGAGCACAGCAGATCGAGGATTTCGAGAATACTGTCATAAATCATACCGATGATTTGTTCCGAATAGATTATAAGTTGATCTCTTCGGAAAAATCTAAAGCGATGCATGGAATCGTAGTAGGCGGTAATATCAGATGTTTCCTGAAACTAGCAGGAACGGAGTATATGCCGGAGCTTACCGATAAAATATTGCTTTTGGAAGGCTACACAGGGACAGCCGCGAAAATGGAGACGTATTTATGCCAGTTGGAACAGCTCGGAGCTTTTCGGAAAGTGGCGGGCATTTTGCTGGGAACCTTTACTGAAATGCAGGAGAAAAATGCGGTGCCGGACATAGAGACGCTTGTTCGGAAGTTTGCCGGAAAAGACCTGCCGATTGCGGTAACGGAGCAGATCGGGCACGGGACGGATGCGAAAGGGATCTGGATCGGGCGGGAACTTAGATTAGGAACTTGCTGATTGAGAAATTTGATTTGAAAGGCTGGTCGTACTTTTTTGTACAGCCTGCTTGACATAAAAAATGTTATTTCATATAATAATGTTTGAAGAAAAGCGTGTTTTTCTAGTGGGCTAACACTAAAATCTGATATGCTTGTCAATCAAGGAATTGACCGTTGACGGACAACACTAAAATCCGATATATTATCAACATTCACTTGATCGTTGGCAGACAACACTAAAATTAGCCACTAAGGGAGAGTATATAGCACAGTGGTGTTATTACTCTCTCTTTAGATTAAAAGGATACAAGCAAAATGGTGAAAGTAAAGTATGGGATGATATCATGGAAGTCCGAATTGCAGGCTATCGCGGACTGCATGATTTAGATCTGGAATTAGCCGTAAGAAAAGTAGGTGAGCAATGTGAGGCAAGTGATAGGATTTCATAATCCGGAAGAAGAATACGGATTTTTAAGTAATTGGTATCTGTCGGATTTTCAGATTGACCACGTTATGTATTCTTCCATGGAACAGTATATGATGCACCGGAAAGCAGTTCTCTTTCACGACTCGGAGATTGCGGAGCAGATTTTAAATACGAATCAGGTTGGGGCAATTAAAGCATTGGGGAGAAGTGTGCGTCATTATGAAGAGCATATATGGTCCGGCTGCCGGCAGATCATAGTGTATCGCGGTTTGATAGAGAAATTTATGCAGAATCCGGCACTGCAAGAGGCGTTATTGGCTACAGGAGATGCTATGTTGGCGGAATGTGCGGTGCAGGATCGTATCTGGGGGATAGGATTATCCATGAAGGATGAGCGCCGGTTTGATGTGAGGGAGTGGCGTGGACAGAATCTTTTGGGATATGCACTTATGGAAG
>JAAUZX010000020.1 GCA_014804365.1 Lachnospiraceae bacterium | reverse complement strand
AAGGTACTCTTACCGCCGTTACCGTTGTTCGTAACGGAGGAGAAGTCAATCTCCACATTATGGAACTGGGTCAGCTCTATAAGCTCTCCGCCCAGAGAAGAGGCGGATGTGTTAAAGACAAGCGTCGCCGTATTGCTGCCCGCGTTTCCGATATAGGAGAACGCTCCCGTATCATGGTCAAACACAAGCGACATACCGTTTGTCTGCGTTCTCTCTGTGATCTGTGCTGATCCGTCGGGCGCAATATACTCGATTGTATAGGTCTTGCCGTCTCCGTCCTCTACGTGATATACCTGCTTTAAGATTTCTTTCTCATCATTCGGCATCGATAACGTGATCCCGAATACATTGTCATTACGTGTGGCATCAAGGGTCGGTGTAAACGTGGCGTCAAACTCAACCGACATCTCGCCTGCCGCACCATCCGTTACAGGCACAACTGTTACATTCGATACACCTTCCAGTCCCATAGCACTGATCGCTGCTGTCCAGTCTGTCACCTCTACGCCGGTCGTTCCGGTGGTCGGTTTGGTATAATACTTGCCGTCACCTTCATTATATACCAGATTATAAGGAGCCGACTCTAACTGTGCCTTGGTCAATGTTACATTGCCGTGTACTGTAACGCTGTCCGCAGCTCCTGCCGTAACAGTGCCGCCGTCCGCCGGGGTTGTGATCTCAACATTCTTACCTGCCGCAACCACAAGTGCATTATTGCTGTAACCTTCCAGAATATTGGAGAACGGCAGTTCTACATTAAATGTATCCGTAAAAGTATTCTGACCTGTCGGCGGTTTTGCCGCGCTGTCCGGATTGTAAAGCATCGTCTTGCTGGTTGTGTTATCTCCGCCGAAATTCGCAATCTGGTTGATATTGCTCAGATTATATTTCTTTACAAGAGACACGCCTGTGCTGTCTAAGATGTCATCGAGCTGTACACGGAATTCATCCTCGCTTCCGATTCCGTGGAAACTCATCTTCACGGTATACGCATATCCCTGTCCATCAAAGATCTGGAAGGTACGGATCGCACCCGCCGTACTGTTGATAGCCGTGTCCGTCTTATCCAGAATACCGGATACATATGCAAGTGAAGTAGCTTCCGGTAAGGAAGTCAGATTATCCGGATGCATAACCTGCAGCGCGGACACCACATCCTGTCTGATATCTCCGGTCTCCGGATCTACCTGCCATCCCATAACTTTAAAACCGGTATTCGCCATAACCAGATTACCCGCACCGTCTATGGTGAAGGAACCGTCTCTGGTAAAGAAATTCTCAGAACCGTTGTTGACGATAAAGAAAGAATCGCCCTCGATCATGATATCCCACGGGTTATTCGTAGACTGCGCGGAACCCTGCGTCGTGATTGCCGTAGAGATTGCGCCCGTCTTAGCGCCCAGACCGATCTGTCTGGCGTTGATACCGCCTCGTCCGTTGTCGTTAGCGCCGGACGCTGCCTGTGTTGTCTGGTACAGCAGATCGCTGAATACCATGTTCTGTGATTTATATGCAGTTGTGTTGACGTTGGCAATATTATTACCGATAACGTCCATTCTTGTCTGGTGTGTTCTAAGACCCGCCACACCAGAGAACAATGATCTCATCATAGTGATATGACCTCCTTATATCTGTGTGAAACCGCCTGCCCCCTCTGTCAGTCAGGGGCATTAGCCTCCGTAAAGGTCCGGCTAAATAATTACGGCTCCGTCAATATTGGTAAATACATTTTCGTCGGTTTCCGTCTGATCCATCGCGGTGATGACCGTCTGATTCGGTACATTCACGATAAACGCCAGTGAATCGACGATGACTAATGATTCATTGATTCCTTTCGCACCCGCTTTGGCTGCTCCCATGTTCAGGCGTTCCACCTGATCCTTCGTCAGTTCAATATTCCTGTCGTTAAGGCGGTTGGCTGCATGCTTGGAGAATCTGACCTCTCCCTCTGTCCGGATACTGTCCGTCTTGCCGGATAAGATATCCTGAAAGCTCGTGGTATTCGGTTTCGGCGCTCCTGCCTGCTGTCTGCCTGTTTTTAAATATTGATCCTGCAGCTGCTCTATGGAAAGGAATTGATTGCCTTGAATCTTCATATTCTCTCTCCTCCTTGAGATGACTGCCGCTTTAGGCGCTTAACTTTCTCCGGATCCGTCCGTCTTGGATTTATCATCACCGTCCGCATTGGGCGCTCCGTCACCGTCCGGATTCGGTGTGATATCTTTCATTCTCTTAATATATGCTTCCGCTTTCTCGAAATAATCGTCCGTAAGGAAGCCCTTCTGGTAGTCGTCCATGCCGTTGTAGATTTCTTCCAGTCTGTCTACCTTTTCCTTGTTATCAATCGTCAGCAGACTGACATCGGGAAGCTTATTGATAATGCTCAAGAACTCCGCCGCAAGTGCGTATGCATCCAGATATTTCTTATCCGCTACCTTATCCAGATCGTCTAAAGAATACAGCTCTCCGCCGATGGAAAGATACGCTTTGCCACCCTCGTATGACACGAAATCCACATTACCCTGTACGGTCGTCGTCCTGCCTGAGCTGTCTGTTACCGACATAAGCACCGTCTGTCCTACCAGACTGGATGCTCTGGAAAGCTCAAGTGTCGCGCTCATATTCTGCATCTGCTCGAGTTCCGAGAACGTTGCGAACTGGGAAATATACTCCGTGTTGGACGTAGGCTCCAAGGGGTCCTGATATTTCATCTGCGCTACCAGAAGCTGCAGGAAAGCATCCTTATCCAGACTGGAATTGCCGGTCTTCTTCGCTTTCTCATTCGCCATAGACGTAGCCGATGTATTATCGACGAATTTACCGTCTTTTACTTCCTGTACTACTCCCATTTACTTCATCTCCTCTCATATTAATCCTTCATTCCTGCCCTGCCTTCTAAGCAGTATAGTCTACCGTGCTGCCGTTTGCCTGCATCATCTCCACCGCAATGCGCTCGGAATCTTCCATCTCGTCAAGCTCAGCTTCTTCCCCAAGCTCATCCAGATTGATCCGTCTGGTGCCCTTAGATGCTTTGCCCTGCTTACCGTCCGTATTCTCATGTTCCTGTGAGAACTGTTCTCCGTACGCATGGTTTGCAACCGTAACTTCCACCGCATCTACCTTGATCCCCTGCTCTTCGAACTGATTCTTAAGCTGGATCAGTTGTGTTTCAATGACTGCGCGGACTGCCTCGTTCTGGGTCGTGAAATGTGCCGTGATCACACCGTCTTTCGCAGCGATCTGTACGCCTACCGTACCCAGGCTTGCAGGATGCAGCTGTAACTCCATCTCCTGCGATTCTGCCTTCAGGTTGATCTTCATGTAATCCATGATCTGATTCATGATATCTTCCGTCTGCACCGAACGGTACTCTACGTTAACAGGTTCCGGTGTCTCGCCTGTCTCCATTGCCTTATCCAGGGTCTGTAAGAAAGCATTGCCTGCATGGCTGCCGTCTCCCTTGCCGCTGTCCGCAGAAGCATTTCTCTCCCTCGTCCTATGCCCGGCCTGCACCTCCGTCTTCGGGGCGTCTGTCACTTCCTCCTGAACGCTCTTATTGCCGCTCGCATCATCCACGGTAACTTTTACCTGAACCGTCTTGCCGTCTTTCTGCACTGATACCGTATAATCCTTCATTCCTTCCAGATTTACCTCCGGCACATCTTCCGCCTCCGCAGCTTCAGTTTCACCGGCATCGGCAATCATCTGTTCCATCAGTGCGTTCACCTCATCTTCGGTCATGCCCAGTTCTTCGGCCAGACTGCCCAGACTCTCCTCCACTGCACCAAGCAGATTTTGAAGATTGCCATAAAGCGCCTCATCTGTCACCAGAGACAACTCATCTGTGCTTCCTGTAATCTGGAGCAGAAGCTGTTTCAGATTGTCGGTGTCAAACAACTGTACTGCCGTAAGTCCCAGCACTGCCATGGCTTCTTCCACTTCTTCCGGTGTCACATCCATCTCTTTCGCGATTTCCTGCACGAGTTCTTTCGCGGTTTCTTCAACCTCTTCCGCTGTCTGATCCGTCTGCTTATCGGTTCCGGAAGCTTCGGCAATCTTATCATTGTCTCTCTGTCCGGCTGCATCCCCGGCCTTACCTGAATCGGTCTCCGCTTTCTTAGACGTTTCCTGCGTTGCAGCATCTTTTGACGCCGCCGTCTCCGTCTTCGCCGTAGCTGCTACTCCCGTCGTCTGAACCGCGGCCGATGTATTTACCGCATTACCCGCCGCTTCCGTCCGCAGACTGCTGATCGTATCGCTTACCTTCGCCATGACCTGATTGAAACTGTCCTGTGCAAGCCCATCCTGCTTCATACCTGCCGGGTCTGTCTGTCCCGCGGTGTAGTTCAGCAGAGCATTCACATTGTTTACAGTCATACTCTTTCCTCCTTTCTTCAATTTTCAAGGTTCCTGCCTTTCGGCATATATATATAAAGCATACGGCGTATTCCGCCGCTGCAATATATATCGTCTCGTTGCTGCAATTTCTAAAGTGCCGCGGATATAAATCCCTACGAATCGGGATCCATGATCTTCGTCAGTCTGGCCGCCGTTTCCGAATCCATAACACCCAATATTTTACCTCGGTCCTCGGCGCTCATCTGATACAGGATCTTGGCCGCAAGATCCAGATCGTCTGTCAAACTCTCGAAGATCGCCGCCGCTTCCTTGGGTTTCATCTCGGAGTAAGCCTGCGCGTAATCCTGAATCTCTGCATCCGCCTCCGCCTGCTCTACGACCTGTTTATACAGATATTCTGCCATGGCAGGGTCCATGCTCTCATAATACTTCTGATAAGCATCTGCTCCCGGACCTTTCTCCGCATAGACAACTTCCTCATAGAACTCTGTCTTGATCCGCTCGAATTCAACCTGCGCGTCCTCAAATGTCTGTAACCGTTCAATCTCCGCACGCAGCTGCTCCAGCTCCTCATAATCTAAATTACTGTCCGACTGTGCTCTCTCCAGCTCCAGTTCAAGCTCCCTGATATAGTCCACGGCCTCCCGCAGGCTGGTATAACCTCCGTAGGCTTCCTCATCATCCGTAGTTATCACCGTATCCGCAGGCAGAATCTTGTTGATCACCGGAACATCCTTCAATATCGGTGCAAGCACGCCTGACCCGAATCCGCCCACATCCAGCTTGATTAACAGACACAGGATCGCCAGCCAGATTATAATAATAACAACCGTTACTAAAACTACGGAAACACCGCCCGGATCCTCGTCCTCGGCAAGCTGGGCTTCCTGTGCCGAAATTTCCTTGGCTTTCTGCTTCGCTTCCTTCTTCTGGGCTTTCTGCTGTTCTTTTATCTTCTTACGTTCTTCTTTTAATCTCTTTTTTTCTGCCTTGGTATCCACCCCGACATTCAAAAGTTCATCCGCCATTCTTACTCCCCTTTTCCACGCTGTCCGTAAGTATAACTGGTCAGTTCGTCCACCGCCTTGCCCTCCGCGGCATTCTCCTCCTTCACGAACTGATCGAAGGCCTTCTCTTTAAGCCTCTCGTGCATCTTACGCTCCTGCATGATCTCCTGCAGTTTGAGTCTCGCCGCTTCCACGGCTTCCTCAGCCAATGCGACCTGCCCTCGCTGCACTTCTATCATTTCATCCATGATTAACATGGCATTTCTGTTATCTCTCAAATCATTGACGCTCAGCGCATCACTGCGCATCCTCCTGCCTTCTTCCAGATAGGCCTCTTTCCTGTCGATCAGCCTCTGCAGCTTCTCTTCCTCCTCAAGCAGCCACATCTGTGCTCTGCCGAGTTCCATCTTCGCCTGATTTTCCAACTGATACTGGATATTCAGGATACTCTGCATCCTATATGCAAACTTCGCCATGACCGGTCACCCCTCACTCTGCAAAGAGCTCCCGCAACATATCTACAGCCTGCTCATAATCAAATTTCTCGTTTACATCCTGCAAAAGGAACTCATTCACGGCATCGATCTTGGCGATGGCATAGTCGATCTTCGGATTGCTGCCGCTCTTATAGGCCCCGATGTTAATCAGATCCTCCGCCTCATTATAGGTCGCCAGCACGTTCTTAAGCTGTCCGGCCAATCCTTTATGCTCCTTATTTACGATTTGTGACATACATCTCGAGATACTCTGCAGTACATCGATCGCAGGATAATGATTCTGATGCGCAAGTTTCCGGTTCAGCATAATGTGTCCGTCCAGAATACTTCTGGCAGTATCCGTAATCGGCTCATTCATATCATCACCGTCTACCAGCACGGTATAAAGCCCTGTAATGGAACCACGCTCAGCACAGCCCGCTCTCTCGAGAAGCTTCGGCATCTCCGAGTAAACGCTGGGCGGATATCCTCTGGATACGGGCGGTTCTCCGCTGGCCAGCCCGATTTCTCTCTGCGCCATGGAAAAACGTGTGAGGGAATCCATCATAAGCAGTACATCCCTGCCCTGATCCCTGAAATATTCCGCGATAGCAGTAGCTGTCTTAGCCGCCTTATTTCTCTCTAACGCCGCTTTATCGGAAGTAGCCACTACGACTACGGAACGCTTCATGCCCTCCTCGCCTAAATCGCGTTCTATGAACTCACGCACTTCCCTGCCGCGCTCTCCAATCAGTGCAATCACATTAATGTCCGCCTTCGTATTGCGCGCAAACATACCCATCAAAGTAGATTTACCTACGCCGGAACCCGCGAAGATGCCGATACGCTGCCCTTTGCCCACAGTCATAAGGCCGTCGATCGCTTTAACACCCAAAGGCAGCACTTCATCGATGATCTTCCTGCTCATGGCATCCGGCGGCAGTGCTTCAACACTGTAAGGCGTTCCGTTCATATATTCGCCGTCCAATCTGCCGAGACCGTCAAGCACCTTGCCGAGCAGCTCATCGCTGACAGGCACTGTCAGAGGCTCTCCCGTGTTCTCCACGATACAGCCCAGTCCTATGCCATCCGTCTTGCCGCAAGGCATGAGCAGTGTCTTACGCTCCTTAAACCCGACAACCTCCGCCATGATCGGCTCATACTCTTCATCCGTCGGGAAGATCCTGCACAGATCCCCAAGCTTAGCTTCCGGACCGGCAGACTCGATCGTCAGCCCGACCACATTCTCGACACGTCCCATTCTCTTGAAAAACGTATCGTCCGCTATTCTACTGTATTTATGAAAATTAATCATTGGATTTTTCAAAAGACAACACCCGTAATTTATTATTCAGCGCCTGTAGCTGCGTGTCTATTCCACAGTCAAAGATACCGCCGTCTGTCTCGATCAGGCATGCACCCTGTCCGAGCGCAATATCCTCGATGATCTCCACCATGCCCTTACCGGCAGTCGCTCTCTCCGTGAGTTCCTGCTTCTGCATATTGACAAAGGGATAATCTTCCTTGGAAACATGTACAATAAAGGTTCTGCTGCTCTCCACCCGTCTTAAAGTGGCATCGATCAAATGCACCAGAATATCTCTGTTTTCAGCCAGCTCTATACCGAAAATATGGCTGTATACTTCCGTGATCGTATCAATAAATCTCGGTTCCAGATTCTCGATCATCCGGTCATATTCCTCTTCAAGCTGCCGCTTCTCTGCAAGCAGCGCCTGTCTCATATCCTCCATCTCGGCCATAGCCTGCTGATGACCCATGTCATAGCCCTGCCTGTTGCCTTCCTCTATCGCCTGACGGCGCTGCATCTCGATCTCCCGCACAGCTGCCTCTCTCATTTCATCAATCCGCGCCTGCGCATCATCGAGCATTTCCTGTGCCTGCGCCTTGATCTCCTCAAGATCAGGACCTTTATCCTGTGCCTGCGCCTTGATGATACCGCCTTCCGCGCCTTCTGCATGATCGGACAGAAGTACGTCGATTTCTTCTCCGCCGAGTCCGCTCACAAATTCCGGTTCCCCGTCCTCAGCTTCTTCTCCATAGCCCACAGGCGCATTTAACCTCGCCTGTCTGAGCGCCTCCAGTTCCTCGATTCTGCTCTCTATGCGGGCGTTGCTGTCAATTATACATTTCTCATCGTTGGATATCACAACCCAACTGGATTTATACAAATTCCTAGACAATGATCTCGTCACCTCCACCTCTGGAGATAACAATTTCTGCGGAGTCTTCCAGTTTTCTGATGATATTTACGATCTTCTGCTGTGCTTCCTCCACGTCTTTCATACGTACAGGTCCCATAAACTCCATGTCCTCCTTGATCATAGCGCTGAGACGCTTAGACATGTTATTAAAGATCGCAGTCTGTACCTCTTCATTAGATCCCTTCAGGGCGATCGCCAGATCACCGTTATCCACATCACGCAGCACACGCTGGATTGCTCTGTCGTCCAGAAGCAGAATGTCCTCGAAGACGAACATTTTCTTTCTGATCTCGTCCGCAAGTTCCGGTTCTTCGATCTCCAATGTCTCCATGATATGTTTCTCTGTACCACGGTCTACCGTATTCAAAATCTCTACGACAGCATCCACACCACCGATAACCGTGTAATCCTGATTGACTAAAGATGCCACTTTCGATTCCAACACTTTCTCCACTTCCTTGATCACGTCCGGACTGGTTCTGTCCATGACAGCAATACGCTTCGCCACATCCGCCTGTCTGTCCGGCGGGAGCGCCGATAAGATGAGCGCAGACTGTGCCGCCGACAGATACGACAAGATCAAGGCTATTGTCTGAGGATGCTCATCCTGAATAAAGTTAAGCAACTGCGTTGCATCTGTTTTTCTCACAAACTCGAAAGGCTTAACCTGCAGGGATGCCGTCAGCTTGCCGATTACATCCATAGCCCTCTCGGAACCGAAGGACTTCTCCAAAACTTCCTTAGCATAGTTAATACCGCCCTCCGCAATGTACTGCTGCGCCAGACAGATCTGATAAAACTCGCTGATCACATCATCTTTCATCTGTGGTGTGATGTTTCTGGTATTAGCAATCTCCAACGTCAGTTCTTCTACTTCCTCTTCCTTCAAATGCTTAAAGATTGATGCTGATTTCTCCGGTCCCAGAGCGATCAATAAAACCGCTGCCTTCTGGACTCCGCCTGTCAGCTTTTCCTCAGCCGCCTTTGCCATTTATCCTACCCCCAGTCTTCGTTCAGCCAGTTGCGCAGCAGATTTGCCACCGCCTCCGGATTCTCTTCCACGAATTTATTGATCAGTCTTCTCTCCTCCGACTCATTCTCAAGCGGAATATCCGCTAACTGTGTATCGGGCGTAGACTGCAAAAGCGTCTCGACTGCCAATTCTTCCTCTTCGTTCTCGTGTTTCTCTCCACGCATGCTTCTGAGCACTACGAACGCAAGCAGTGCCAGAATCACAACAATCAGAATAATCTGCAGGATATCCGTTGCCGTAATATTAGAACCTTCTGCATCAAAGAACAGGTTCTCACTATAAGCCACCAGCGAAATACTGTCAGTCGAAATACCGGTAGCATTGGCAACCGCCGCATAGAACTCCTCTTCTACATCTATTTTAGTACGTTCCGCATGAGCCAGCTTGTATTCTTCCCATGTAACACCGTCCAGCTCGCCCTGAGTCCGCACATCCTCTTCTCTGATAATATTGTATTTGATTAAAGAGGCCGCCAGGGAAGACTGACTATAGTCAATCAGTCCCGCAGGCGTCTCGGTCGTAACGATCTCCTCATTCGGAAGATAATCCCTCGACTCCTCAGACTGTGTGGAAGAAGAATTACCGTTATCATCCAGCACATATGTAGTATCGTCGTCATTGGAATCCGTTCCGGGTATTCCGCCCACATTGCTTGTATTTTCTGCACTGAAAATATCTTCATGTGCGGTCATACCCTCCGTCCGGCCGTCCGGTGCGGAATAATTATGATTCGTCCTCTTAGTAGTAGAGAAATCAAGCACCAGATTGGTCGCCACCTCTACATTGTCAAATTCCTTCGTACCGAGCAGTACCTTGCGTACCTCACTGATCACTCGCTTCTCCGCCTCTGATTTCACGGAGAGCTGTGCGTTGGCGGCTCCGGATACCGTATAATTATCGTCACCGCTGAACAGCATGTTACCCTCGGTGTCTGTGATCACGATGTTGTTCGTCGTGTCATTACCGATCGCCGTTGCGATCGCGCGGGCAAGATACGCCGCATTGTCCGTATTAAACTCATCTTTCAGTTCCAGCTGCACCCATGCGGAAGATTCCGCACCCGAATCAAGCAGTGTCCCGCCGTCCTCCGGAATATCGAGTTTTACGACCGCGCTCTTAACCGCCGTAAACTTAGAAATCATGTCCTTTGCCAGATATTCCTGTAAGTACACTACATATTTCTTCTGCTTATCGGATTCCGTGGTGGAAAAGCTTCCGTCCGTCACATTCTCGATTCCGTAGCTTGCCGCCTTGATATTATTCGCGCCCAGAAGCAGATTCGCATCGGATAACTGATCCTTAAGGATCCTGATCATAAGACCGTCATCCGAAACCGTGTAGGTCATACCCTCACCTTCCAGCAGATCCCGCACTTCCGCCGCTTCCTTCGTGGTCTCACACTCCCGCAGCAATACATACTTAGGCTGCGTCAGCATGGACACGACAAACACGATCGCTATAATTATCAGAGCGACTCCGCTTACGATCAGTGTCTTTTGTTTCGCCGTAAACCGATTCCACCATTCCAGCAGCCGGGTTCCCAATTCTTTTAACTTCTCTAACAATTTATCCACAGCAACTCATTCTCCTTCAGTCTTCCCTTATACCCTTACCTGCGCAAAGCGCGCACCGATCCACCCGTCTGCTCCCCACAGCCGCTAGATCTGCATATTGATAAGTTCTTTGTAAGCATCCAAAAGTTTATCCCTGATTGCAACCGTATACTGCAAAGTTATAGATGCCTTCTGCAGGGCAATACTTAAATCATGCGTGTTCTCGGTCTCACCGAGTGCCCATTTGATCTTCTCGTTCTCCGCATCCGACAGATAATCATTCGTCGTAACCAGATTATCGATGGCGGTATGTAACAGATTATCAAAGCCCTGATCCGCATATGACTCAGGCTTATTGGTTGCAGCCGTCTTGGCAGCATCTTTAATCGCTCCCGAAGACACATTATAAAGTTCTGTAATATCCAAAGCCATTTTCTTCCCTCCGTACACAAACCCTTATATTATATTCTCTTCACTAGCCGTTCAGCATATTTAATCCTGTAGTCGCGATATTCTTGCTGGCTTCAAATGCTGTCGCATTCGCCTGATAAGCGCGGCTTGCATCGATTAAGTTCGTCATCTCCGTGATCGTACTTACATTCGGATAATGAACATAGCCGTTCTCATCGGCGTCCGGATGAGACGGATCATACACAATATTACCTTCCGTCCATTTATCTTCATAGACGCCCGTCACCTTAACTCCCGTTCCCGAATAACGGTCCGTCGCCCGGTTTAACACCTGTCTGAAGGGTGTCTGAGAATTCTTCTCCTCAAAAACAACCACCTTTCTGCGATAGGGGCTGCCATCCTCGGTACGGGTCGTATTCGCATTCGCTATATTCTGGGATATCGTATCCATACGAAAACGTTCCGCTGTCATACCGGTTGCACTAATATCAAAAGCCGTAAACATTCCCATAGTCAATTCTCCTTCTATTTCATAACTGCCTGAAGATTCTTAAATTCCTGATTCACTGCCTGCTCCAGCCCTTGATATACCACCTGGTTCTTGGCAAGGTATACGCCCTCCGTATCGGGGTCTACATTATTGCCGTCAATACGGTACGAGAAACCTGAATAATCTGTGTATGTAATAGGTTTCAAACGGTTCAGCTTCACATCCGCCACCTTGGCATCCATACTCTTGTACCTGGAGCTGCGAAGCGCCTTGGCAAGCTGTGTCTCAAAGTTTACATCCTGTCTCTTGTAACCCGGTGTATCGGCATTGGAAATATTGTTCGAGATGGCATCGTTACGAAGCCACGCTGCGTCCATTGCCTTGTCCAGCACATTGACATAGTCAAAAACATTGGTATTAGCTAGGGTACTCATAATCATACTCCTCCCACATTAATAGAATCCATATTCCATTATAAATAATTTATCAAAAATTACAAGGTTTTTCGATTCATTTTCACAAATTCCCAATTCTGTGTCATAAAAAAAGGATTTACCATCTGACGAAACGCCTCCTAAGTAAATCCTTTTACATTCTAATATCTTCCCTGAGCTTTTAATTTCTCCACTTCATCAAATACTACATCGTTAAGCACTTTAATATAAGTCCCCTTCATCCCCGACGAACGGGATTCGATCACTCCCGCACTCTCAAACTTGCGCAGTGCATTGACGATTACGGAACGCGTGATTCCTACCTTATCCGCAATCTTGCTGGCTACTAAAATACCCTCCATACCGCCCAGCTCATCAAAGATGTGAGTAATCGCTTCCATCTCCGAGAATGACAGCGTGCCGATGGCCGATTTCACCACTGCGATCTTGCGGTTCTCCTCGGCGCTCTCCTCGCTCACCGCCCGGAGCATTTCAAGTCCTACTACTGTAGTACCATACTCACACAGGATAATGTCATCTATATCATACTGCTCATTGCATTTATAAAGGAAGAGAGTTCCCAGCCTCTCTCCCGATATCTCAATGGGAGTGATCACCGCCCGGAATTTCTTCGTGTCGATACTCTCGAAGCCCAACGTTTCCAGATTAACATTCTCCTTCGTGGATAAGACCGTCAAGAGTCTCTCATTCAACATGGGATCGATAAATCCGCCCACATGATCTACGATCAGCTCCGTGATAGATTCCACGCTGTCCAGGTCTCCGATTCCAAGCACTTTACCTTTTCTGCTGATCACCAGAACATTGGAGATCAGTATTTCCTTAAGTACATCACAAATATCGTTGAAAACAACCTTGCCCGAATTATTATTGTGCAGGAGTTTTCCGATCTTCCTTGTTTTATCTAACAACTGAACGCTGCTCATTTTCTTACTCCTTATATCCGACATAAGATAATTTTATCACAACATTTAAGCATTATCAATGTATTTTCAGCACATTTTGTTCAGTTTGTCCGCAATTTGGCTGCTCCGCTAAAAATTATCTGACGTTTCCGCCTTCGGCATATCCTTGATAAATCCGCAGTTCTCGTCAGAACATACGAGCTTATTTCCTTTTTGCAGCAAAATGGAACCACAGCGGTCGCAACGGTCGTTCACCGGCTTCTGCCACACCATGAAATCGCACTCCGGATTATCGATACACCCGTAATACTTCCTGCCCTTCTTCGTCTTCTTTAAGACAATATCTTTACCGCATTTCGGACACTCCACACCGATCTTCTCGAAATATGGCTTCGTGTTGCGGCATTCCGGGAATCCCGGGCAAGCCAGGAATCTGCCGTGAGGCCCGTACTTAATGACCATCTGTCTGCCGCAGACATCACAGAACTCATCGGAAAGTTCATCGGCGATCTCAACTTCCTCCAGTTCCTTCTCCGCCTTATCCACGGCCTCTTCCAGATCGGGATAGAAGTTAGCTACCACCGTCTTCCACTTCACATTCCCTTCTTCCACGCCGTCTAAGAGCGCTTCCATGGTCGCCGTAAAATTCACATCCACAATAGACGGGAACGCTTCTTTCATCATATTGTTCACCACTTCGCCCAGCTCCGTCACGTAAAGATTCTTATTCTCCTTAACGATATACCGTCTGGCGAGAATCGTGGTGATCGTGGGCGCATAGGTACTGGGACGTCCGATCCCCAATTCTTCCATCGCTCTCACAAGAGAAGCCTCCGTATAGTGAGGCGCCGGCTGTGTAAAATGCTGCTTCTCCTCCAATCCGATCAGGGATAATTTCGTATCACCTGTTATTCCTTTCATCAGTGTGTTATTCTCTTCCTTCTCATCGTCCTCGGTATACACGCTCATAAAACCGTCGAATTTCACCTTGGAAGCCGCCACCGTAAATCTTTGTCCCGCCGCATCGATCTTCACCGATGTTGTCTCATAAACCGCCGCTGCCATACGGCTTGCCACGAAACGTTTCCAGATCAGCTGATAGAGCCTGAACTGATCTCTGGACAGAGAGTCTTTGATCATAAGCGGCATCCTGCTGATATCCGTAGGGCGGATCGCTTCGTGAGCGTCCTGTATCTTCTGCTTACTGCTTGGTCCCTGCTCCGTGTCCGCGGCATACGCTTCCCCGTATCCGGCAGTGATATACTCCTTTGCTGCCGCTTCCGCTTCCGCAGACACTCTGGTGGAATCTGTACGCAAATAGGTAATGATACCCACCGTACCACTGCCTTTGATGTCTATACCCTCATATAACTGCTGTGCCAGCCGCATCGTCTTCTGCGTTGAGAAATTCAATACCTTGCTCGCTTCCTGCTGCAGCGTGGATGTGGTAAACGGCAGAGGCGCTTTCTTGACTCTCTCCCCGTTCTTCACAGATGAGACACGGTACTCGGCGCCTTCCAGCTTCTTTCTGATTTCTTCCAGTTCCTCCTTAGAGGCAATCGTCTTCTTCTCATCAACCGTACCGTAATATTTGGCAAGCAGCGGTTTCTTCTCGCCCTCCACAGCAAAGGAAGCCTCCAGTGTCCAATACTCTTCCGGAATAAAAGCATTGATTTCTTCTTCCCTGTCGCAGATAATCCGAAGCGCTACGGACTGTACACGCCCGGCACTCAGTCCCCTCTTGACCTTAGCCCACAGAACCGGCGATATCTTATAGCCCACCATACGATCCAGACAGCGGCGTGCCTGCTGGGCATCCACCAGCGCCATGTCGATCTCTCTGGCATGTTTTAAGGATTCTTTAACCGCGCTCTTCGTGATTTCGTTAAAGGTAATACGATATACCTTCTTATCCTCTAATTTAAGCGCCGCGAGCAGGTGCCACGAAATAGCCTCCCCCTCGCGGTCGGGATCCGTTGCGAGATATACCTTCTCGGCTTTCTTCACTTCCTTACGAAGATTTGCCAGAATATCCCCTTTGCCCCTGATCGTAATATACTTGGGTTCAAAATCATGATCTACGTCGATTCCCAGCACGCTGCGCGGCAGATCCCGCACATGTCCGTTACTGGCAGCGACCTCATAATTTGCACCCAGAAACTTCTTGATGGTCTTCACCTTTGCAGGTGATTCCACGATTACCAAATACTTTGCCATAGCATATTCCCCTGTTTCCTTTTATCGGTCTTTCAACGTGAACCACTATACACTAATTTTATTATGCTGGCAAGAGGAAAAAAATTAAATAAGTGTAAAGATATGTTGCGGCAGATTGCACAAAGTGTCCCTTCATGTCTGGCTCCGGCATATGGATTTTCTAAAATATTCCGGTTAGGTTGTGAATGACGGACGAAACCGCCCTCTATTCGCCATCCAGGCTCATTACGGGCTTTTCGGGACATCCATGCCCCGAAATTTCTGGGTATTGAACGGAATATTAAGAAAATCTCATATTCCTGCGCATGACACGAAGGGACACTTTGTGCAATCTGCCTATGTACTTTTTGATATAAAGCTATAAAAATGCCTCTTTGTGCAATCCACAAAGAGGCATTATAATAAGTATATTCTACATCTATATAACATATGTTACAGATCAAACGAAACCTTCATCATCTCATTGACAGAGGTAATTCCATCCAGCACATACTCGGTAGCGCTCATACGCAGCGTATTCATGCCTTCTTCCAAAGCTTTGGCTTTGATTGCTTCGGCTTCCCCGTTCTTGCTGATGATATTCTTGATGGGCTGCGTGATCTCCATAATCTCGTAAACACCTATCCTGCCCTTAAATCCCGTTCCATCACACTTCGAACATCCACAAGGCTCGTAGATGGTAACATCCGCATCCGGCTCAAGCCCCAGCAGCTCCATTTCCTCCTCATCCGGCTTCTTGGCTCTCTTGCACTCCGGGCAGAGTCGGCGCACCAGTCGCTGTGCAATAACACCCACTACGGAATCCGCGATCAGATAGGGCTCGATTCCCATATCCATCAAACGAGTAATCGTACCTGCCGCCGAGTTCGTATGCAGCGTAGATACCACAAGGTGTCCCGTGATGGACGCCTGTACGGCGATGGACGCCGTCTCCTGGTCACGGATCTCACCGATCATGATAATATCCGGATCCTGTCTCAAAATGGAACGCAAGGCACTGGCAAAAGTCAGATCCGCCTTGTTATTTACCTGCACCTGATTGATTCCGTCAATATTTGCCTCCACAGGGTCTTCTACGGTGATGATATTCACATCTATCTTATTTAATTCACTCAGCGCAGTATACAGTGTCGTTGACTTACCGCTTCCGGTAGGTCCCGTAACCAACAGAATACCATGCGGATTCTGCAAGATATGGTCAAACCGTTTCAGCTCTTTGGGTTTAAATCCTAACTGACTCTTCTCTCTGGTGAGCGCATTCTTAGATGTAAGACGCATAACTACCTTCTCACCATATACCGTGGGCAGGATTGAAACACGGATGTCATACTCCTGTCTGTCTACGACCTGCGTGATACGCCCGTCCTGAGGTTTCCTCTTCTCGGCGATATCCATGCCGCCGATGATCTTGATTCTGGCAACCATGGCCGGAAGCAGCCGGATGCTGTAGGTCACTTTTTCATACAAGGCACCGTCTATACGGTATCTGATACGCACCTGACGTTCCATCGGCTCTATATGTATATCGGAAGTACGCTGTCTGACCGCCTGGTCAATCATTGTCTTAACCAGCTGAACAATGGGAGAATTGTTCACGTCTTCACTATACATATCCTCCTGCTCAGCCATCTGGCTCTCTTTCTCCCTCGCATATTCCTCCAATGCAGAATTAACTTCCGCATTGCCGAAATATTTGTCCAGAGCCAGCATGATGCTTCTTGTCGTGGACACCACCGGCTCTACCTGAAGATTGGTGATGATCGTGATATCATCCATGGCGGCCATGTCCATCGGATCAGCCATCGCCACATGAAGCACGTTCATATTGTCCGGCGCATACTCGAAAGGCAGTACCTTGTAGCGCTCCAGCACATTACCGGGCACAAGCTTCAGAATATCGTCCGGTATCGCCACATTCTGCAGATCCACCATATCATAGCCAAGCTGACTGCTTAATGCTCTGGCAATCGCTTCCTCTGTCACAAACCCTTCATCTACCAGAGTTTCTCCTAATTTTCGTCCGCTGCCCTTCTGGCGCTTCAATCCTTCTTCAAGCTGTTCCTGCGTAATAACGCCGCTGTTGACAAGCACGTCGCCAAGACGTATCTTTTTTCTGTTAAAATCCATGCCCTTTTACCCCTGTTGTTTTATTTCCACTCCAAGCCTTTTAAGCATTACTGCTTCCTGCTTTTCCTTAAGTACTTCCCGGTCTGTTACTCCAGATCAAATAAATATGCCTGTAGTACCTGCAGTTTCGCGTAGACCTTCTCGGTTTTATACACATTCGCCTTGGTCGTATTGGTGGTGATGGTACTCTGTGCTTCGAAGTAGAGATCCAGTCCGTCCTCGCACTTCTTCATAATCTGCTTCGGCACTTGAATATAGTAGATTCCGGCGCTGGTCAGATTAGTGGCATCTACGGCGCTTCCGTCCTTGGCGCTATATATGCTGTCCGGCAGCCGGTTGACCGTAATATCAGTTCCATCCACGTTGATCACCTCTCCGCCGCCATCATCCTGATAGTATACGTGGGATTCGATCTTTCTGGTTCCCTTGATAAAGTTGATATCCTCCACCGTGAAATAGATCTTCTCGTAATCCTCCGCCGTCATCTCATCATTTAATGAGAAATTATTGCTCTTATCGTAATATCTGTAGAGCAGCTTCATCGTGTCGGCTTCCGGCACACCGCTCTTGAGTACGCTGATCTGAGGATCCTTGATACCAGCCTGATAGGATGCGATCATCGTATTTATGAACAGCTTCGCTTCCTCGAAGGTATACCATTCCGCACCCTCCCATTTACAACGTGCATGACCCATACCGGTGTATGTAATATTGCCTTTGTTATAAATATAGTAGTTATTGCGCACATCATTGGGCGACTGGGAATAGATCGTCGTCTCCCAATCACTATGCCCTGTCGTAGAAGTCCTTCCGCCGAGACAGTACCATACTACCAGATCACTCTCCCCGTCACCGTCATCATCCGCCGTATAATCCAGCTCATAATACTGCGTATGCGTCAGCGCCACTTCAAACTCTTCTTGCAGCTTATACGGGTATTCCGTGATCTGTCCCTTGTTGACCTGGGTCGCATGGACATTCCATACCTCGCCATTATTCACCTTCTCCATCTCACCATATCTGGGGATATCATTCCCCTGAGGATCATTCTCCTTACCATCATAGTTCTCCCAGAACCACGCAGGATCGAAACGGATGTTGGTGTATTTATTTTCAAATACTACCTCCGGATATCTTTGATAATTATCTGACATCAAATTCCATTTGGTATATTGATACGTGCTGGTCGTACCGTTATCCTGCAATACCTTCTGATCCTTGGCGCTGATCAGCGCGTAGGTATAGCCATGTACTTCCGGCACCGTTTCTGTTCTGCCGCTCTTAGGCTTGTAGGCAACATCCTTACCGGAGTTTACCACCGTATTATAATCGCCGCTTCCCTCTGTCAGTACACTACCTCTCTGTAATATTTCGGAATCCAAGATTCCATAACGATCCATACCCACCAGAGGACGGACATACTTATTCAGCGTAGCCGCATTACGCGTATAATACCATCCCCGTGACTCATTGTACCACCATATATTATGCAGTTCGTAGTTATTTCTCCACGGATACCCATACATCGCCTGATCACCTTCCCACGGCGCCTGATTCGGGCAGTTAAAGTAGGATGTGGTATCATGACCGAGTAGGACACTCTTACCGCTGTTAATAAAATCAACGATCGCACCCATCGGTCCGCTCTCAGAATCTCCCTCGAAATCGCCGTACATATCCGAGAAACCTAAGATCAACATATTGAAATCTTTCAGATACTCATTGTTGGCATAATACTCCCTCTGAAAATCAGCCACACTTATTGTAGTGATGTCTAACTCAAATTCGTCAGCTATGCCTGCATAATGCTCACCGTTATAATCTCCGCCGTAAACCAGCGTGTTAAAATGCCTGCCCTTAGTATTGACCTCATAATTCAGGTCAATAACATCGGCGCCGTTCTTATTGATCTGGCAGATCTTCAATACCTCTTTCTCCATGCCGTTCAGCTTCGTATAACCGCTCATGGATGTATAGATATTCTTATTATCCGCCTGTGTAATCTCCACCTTCCACGGAAGCAGTCCCTTATATCCCGCAGGAACCGTTCTGGTAAGCATATAGGTTCTGTCGGCATACAGCGCATCCTGAGATACATAACCGCCGTTCTGCGTGATCGTAATATCCTCTATTTCCTCCTGTCCGGAGAATTTACCGTCAGAGTTTACGTCTATATAGAGCTTGCAGATATATCGGGTGTTATAGGAAGCTGCACCCTCATTCTGAATCTTAAAACGGTATTGCAGAGTATATTTTCCGTTCCTGTCCGGATTGATATAATAGAGGTCACTGCCTTCCTCGACCTCACCGTTCACCGCAATCTCAGTCAGGCTCGCCTTCGGACGATTCAGATAGAATTTAAAGAGCTCGGAATTCTCCTCGATATCTCCCTTCACATAGAAGTTCAGATATTTATCCTTCATCGCCTTGGCCACAAACTCATATAAGTATGTACAGTTATCGATATGATCCCCATCGATTTCCCTGGCGGGCACTGTGTTCTCCTCTCTTTCTACGATCAGAGAAACTGTTTTATTGTCCCAATTGCCTCCCGCTTTTACCTGCTTTGCAAGCTCATCCACGTCTTTGGTAAAGCTCACGCTGTTTCCTGTAAAGTTGTCACCGTCAAAGACCGTAATCCTGTAGCCATCCTTCACCTTGAAAGAAGAAATATCCAGATTCTTCACGCCAAGCGCCGTAAGCTGCTTACGGTCGTACTCTCCTTCCGTCAGATTGACGCGTGCACCTTTATATTCTTTGTCCGCATAGACAGTCACCGGCTGTTCCATGAAATCATCCGCGATAATCACAGGGTAGGAACCATCCAGGAATGAAACCAGCGCATTCATCTTCTCCTTGGAGATGTCATTTCCGCCGTACCTTACATAACTATAGAAATAAGTCCATTCACTTCTGTTATTATTCTTGTATTCCGAAGTCAGCAGACCCAGCATCGGCAGATTCACCACCCTAAGATCCCCGATGTTATAATAAATCAGTCCGTCCATATCCACATCATTGAACGCAGTACCCGCCGCCACATGCTTCTCATCCGGCTTGCCATAATAGCTGCTGTCTGTCCAATAACGCATATTCAGATGGTCTTTGCTCGTGCCGATATAGATCAGGTCGTAAGTCTCATTCAACTTCTCGATCTTGCCGATAAACTCTGCGGTCGTCATGACCGTGATCTCCGCCTTCTCCACACCGGGAGCCCAGGCCTTGATCTGATCCAGAGTAAGCTCTGCCTCATCCGCCATAGCAGGCTGGATCTCCAGCACCTTGATCTCCTTCTTCGTCTCCACCTTTCTGCGGTCTCTGTAATTCAGAATGTGCCGTACCGCCTTAGCCTGCGATATACTGGTGGAAAGGGGCTTATAATTCCCCGATGTATCCGATTCACGATACAGATTCTCCAGCTTAATCTCATCCAGAACACACTGGAAGCCCGGTTCGATCTCGCCGCCGTCCTGATAAATCGTTGCGGCATAGAACTGGTCGTTAATGATGGAATCGCTACCGTTGCCGAATCTGCAGTAGACCTGCCCTTCCACAAAGTTCTTATCTGCATCCTCCACGATACCGTCCATTAACTGTTTCACGGTAAGTCTCGCATAATTATTGCGATGCTGCTCATACCATTCACTCAGATCATCCTGACAGAGCATAGCGGAAAGCCTGAATATGTTAGTATTTTGCAGTTCCTCATTGACCGCGATGCTGCCACTGTCGTCTTTTACATACAGAATAGAACCATCTACCAGACACGGCATCGCGCCTGCGATCGTTTTATCAAAGAAATATTTCAACACCGGATCAGACAGATCGTTATCCGCCGAATAGTTATGTACAGTCTTGTCACTGTTATCATCGCTGACACCGTCGGAAGTGGCCTTAACCGTCTTCTTATCAGAACCGGTGCTATTCTCTGAGATACTGCCTTCGTCGGAATCATCGCCATCCTGTGAACCGCTGTCCGTATCGGAATCGATTTTATCATCTGAACCACTGCCCGCATCAGAACCGCTATCGCCGTCTGTCTCAGAGTCGCCGCTGTTCTCGGAACCGCTATCAGTATCTGAACCGGCATCTGTATCAGAGTCACCAGCATTCTCGGAATCGCTGCCTATATCAGAGCCGCCGCTGCCTTCGGAACCACTGCTTGTATCAGAGCCGCCGCCGTTCCCGGAACCGTTGTCCGTATCAGCGCCGTCGTTCCCGGAATTACTGTCCGTATCAGAATCTCCGCCGTTTCCGGAATCGCTGTCATTCTCTAAGGTACCGTCTTTCCCTAAACTGTCGATGCTCTCTTCCACATTATCGTTTGCAACCAGCTTGCGCCATGTACCCTGAATAGAATCAGCAGCCATTAACCTTGACTTTATCGCACTGCCGGAGAAAGCACTAACTTCATTCTCATCTTCGGTGCCGTCGTCGTTTTCCGTACTGCCGTCATCTCCGGTGTCAATGCTGTTGCCTGAAACATCACCACCGTCTTCAAGTCCATCCACCCTCAATCCGGAATTAAGATACAGAAAATCAAAGTTAGGTATCTGCTCCATGTCATTGAGTTCCTGTGGAGTGAATGTCAATACCTTGATACGGAAATCTCCGTAATCGACCTTATCCATATTGAGCACATATTTCTTAAACCACTCGTTGCTCTTGAATGTATTCTTACACCAGATCTCTTTACCGTCGAATTGATATTCCTGTCTGGGCTGGCTTGCGTCTTCACCATCCCATTCTATAAATATATACTCGCCGTCTTCACTCAATACGATATTTCTGGTATCTACTGAATACATAGGTGTACCGTCTGCGGGTACCGCATCGGCAGAATCTCTCTGAAAGGCAACCAGATAATATTCCTTACTTCCATCTTCTTGTGCAAGCGTATTCTTTTCACTTTCATCATCATCAACCGGATCATCCGCCGCCGGCTCATCCTCATCCGAATCTGCATTATCGTCTATGTCTGCATTATCCGAGTCCGCCTCATCCGGATTTGTGTTATCCGCCTCCGTGTTGTCATCCGTATCTGACTGATTCTTATCCGCATTATCGTCCTGACCCGGATTATCCACATCGGCATCACCGTGTGATCCCTCGCCTTCACCGGGATTAAGCTGATCGTCCGCTGTCGTATCATCCTGTGATTCCGACACACCGCCTGCATTTGTACCGTCACCGGAGCCATCCACCGGAGTATCATCCGCAACCAGCTTAAACCACTTTCCCTCTCGAAGAGAGGCAAAAACGGATGTCGTTCTCTTCGCAACATCGGCACTGCTTATATCGTTGCCGGTATCCTCCGAATGATCGCTGCTGTCGGAACCGCCGTTACTGCCGCTGTTGTTATCCCCACTGCTGCTGTCATCACCGTCGTCGTTTTTATCTTCGCTGCCGCTGTCATCGCCGCCGTCGTTTTTATCTTCGCTGCCGCTGTCATCGCCGCGGTTATCCTCGCTACCGCTGTCATCGCCGCTATTGTTATCCTCGTTGCCGCTGTCGTCGCCGTTATTATCCTCGTTTTCGTCACCGCTGCCACTATCGTCGCCGTTACCACCGTTGCCGTTGTCACCGCTATTATCATCACCGCTGCCGCCGTTATTTTTATCATCGTCATCGTTCTTCCCGTCATCCGGCTTGGGCTTTTCCTCGTTTTCCTTATCTTCCTCCTCCGGCAAATCTTCATCAAAAGACGCTATCACTACATTGTTGATTTCTTCCCATGTACCGCAATACGAATATACACCTTCACCTTCTTTAGTATAGATAGGTCTGTCGTTCTCTATACCGTTCGCAAGAGCCGGGGTTATCTCGGTGGCATTTGTAACAGTATAATACAGAGTATCTTCGTAGAACTCATAATTTCCGTTATACAAACCATTGAAATTAAAAGCAACCTGATATCTGTCAGTTCCTTCCTCCGGCGTACCACTGATCTTCTGAAACCAGCCCGTTCTCGGTGCACCATCGGATACGATCTTCTCGAAACCTTCCTGCCTCGGTTCTCCCTCTTCGTATTCGTCCTCCACGGCTTCCACAGGGAAATTTTTCTCAATCCCCTGTTTCTTATAGTATTCCCGCAGTTCCTCTTTCTTCCCCTCTACGAAGTCCTTACGCCTTGTCTTCGGCAGTTCGCATAAAGTGTTCTTCCAGTTGCTCCAGACCATTTCCTCCTCATCCCACTCACACAGGATGGGCTCATAACCGCTGACAAGATATCCGATCTCCGCCGCTGCCCTGTCAGGCACAACTTCCAGAATAACGAATTCACTTCCGCTCTCTTTATAGCGGGTACGAAGCTTCTCGATGCCAAGCAAAGTATCCGCTGCTTCTGCCTCCATCACATCAGACAGTACCGCTGTCATAACAACAGCGGCAGCGGACAGTCCTGCCACTGCCGCCGCTGCAATACGCTTGCCATTCAGTTTCTTTCTGTTTCTTATCATTCTCTTCATTTTTTCACTTCCCATCCACTCATTGAAGCTTCTGCTATTCAAAAATGACAGTTGAATACGTATATATTTCCGGGTGATCCTTCATTGTCACTTTAATCTTCATGCTCTTTAACACTACCTGATCCGCAGCGCCTTCACACGTAAAGTTCCCCCATGAATGCATTGTACAGTCATCTCCCAGTGTCACCGTATTACCTGTAAACTGCGGTGTAACCACCGTACCCGCCGGTGCTTCATAATCAAATTCTTCAACGCTGTATTCATAAATCGGATCACTTTGATTCATCCACGCCACTTCATAATATCCATCCAGAACATAATAGAAATTAAATATTGAGCTTATAGTTGTCGACTCATAATTCGACTTCCCATACATCCGAACCTCTGGAATGTACTGAATAAACTCGCGCTGCCAATTCGTTTCAAATCCCTGCCAATCGGTATTACTACAGTAACATATAACTTTTATATAATAACTCCTGTTTACCGGAAGATCATTAGTAATGAACAATCCATAAGCCGTACATCCTCTATCCTCCACTGTTATACAACTCAGTAGACTATCGTATTCTGAAATACGATTACCATATATATCACAGAAATAGTAATCATACCAATGATTGCTTGCCCAATTATTCTCGAACCAGTAATCAGTATCATGGTGACCGCCCTTGCCACGTTCCATAAAGGAATCACCACCAACCGCTCCTTCATCATTTATTCGATACATCACTTGATCAGACACAGTCTCTCCAGTGATATCCGAATGCGCTGTCAACGTAATCACAAGAATCTTTCCAAAATTCTCAGGATCCTTCTTAGCCATCAAATCCAGCGTTTTAGTATTATCGGTAAAATCATCATACACAACAGACGAAATTTCTCTTCCACCACCCATCAACGCAACTGTCCACTTATATGTGATCGCGTCTTCCTCATCTTGTCTAAATCCCTCTGTAACGACCGTAGAACCATAATGCGCTTCATAGGCCTTCAAGGATTTCGTAAGAATATGCACAGATTTAAGAGACTTTAATGGCGTAGTTCCCACGACCTTCACAACGCCTGTCGCTTTCTTACTCGGATTGGATTTATATCTCGCCGTGATCGTCAGATAGGCATTCGTCTCGTATGTACCGACAGTGAGAATCCCACTGTCGTCGATTGTGCTTAACGTCCCTGTCTCCCCGATCTCCCAGTCTACCAGATTACCTACATCCGCTCCGGTATTGATCTTAGCATAGATATTATAAACAAATCCTCTCTGCACCTCAGATACCCGATCCACGATAGGCACGGTACCCGCCGTCTCCACGCCGGAATAGTACAGTTTCAGAGTTTCCGCCGCAGGCGTGACCTCATCGAAGATATTCGCCGGATCGTCGCTTAAGAGCATACGGTTACGGAGCGTAATGACCGGACTGGTAGCATAATCGACTATGCCCGTGCCGTCATCATAGCCTACCTTGACAAGTACGGATTTGACGATCGTCCGCGTCGTACCATCCAGGGCTTTGGTCGTCAAGGTATCGCTCAGATCCACATCAAATGAAGTGACATGCTCCGCCAGAAGCTGATCTACATAATTATCAGGTGCCGAAGCATCCACCACATAAGTGTCTGTAGAATCATCATAGTTGACCATCCACTTACTACAGTACACATTGTTATCCGACTTGTTCCACGTTACCGCCTCCTTAGTGTAAAGCAGGGAGCCGGTTCCGCTTCCGTCATCTTCGGTATGATACATCGTCATCTCCGTCTTACCGGCATCATCAGTCATGGAGACACCGCCGTTAATGTCTATGATCATATCTTCTATCTGATTGACAGTGAGTTCCGCCTCCTTCTGCACAGTAGAGTCGGCATTTCCCTTGGTGAAGCTTCTGCTTCCTGTCATCATGAAAGATATCGCAATCACCAAAACGATAGATAATATTGCAACTGTAATCAACAGTTCGACCAAGGACAATCCTCTGTTCTTTTCCATAGCGTGCTCCTTTCCATCTGATTCCAACAGACTAATTCACTCTGGACAATACATGTTTACCGGTTTCCGGATATAAAGTAATCTCATATTTTCTGCCTCTGTTAAAGGTAATGCCGGTGCAGTACTCACTGCCGCCTCCTACCATTCCAAGCGTAGCCCCGTCCGACTGTGCAGCTTTCTTACACGCACCATTCGTGCGGTCATAGACAAACTTCACGGACTGCCCGCTCGTAATATTGACACTTGTGCCATCCTTGAAAGAACATGTCACGTTCACCTGCCCGCTGCCTATCTTCTGCTCTTCCGCCAGAACCCAGTCCGACTCGCTATGTCCCTCCACAACGGCATTCTGCGGTATATAATACTTCACGCGATAGCCGTCGGAATCCAGCATAAGTTCCATATAACAATCTGCGGTACCCGATCTGGTCAGGGCATAATTCTTCTCCCTGCCGAGCGCCGCCGACATATTGTTGGCGCATTCCCTTGCATTCTGACCAGTCAATAGCGGCAGCCCGATGAAAACGAATCCGCTCATGACCCCCATGATCGCGACAACTACCAATAATTCAACCAGCGAAAATCCTCTGTTATCTTTCATCCCAACAGCTCCTATTTCTTGCTCCACTTCTCATAAGTGATCAGGTCAACGAAGGATACCTGCTGTGTCCCCATATCTGTCGATGCGTTTCCGCTATTGACATAATTCACGCCATCGTTAAAGATATTCAGCAGATGATAATCACGATCCGTCGTCGACAGCTCATCGATCTTTGTTCTCAGGATATTGGAGAAAGTATCTGTATCCAACGGCTCTAAGGTAACTGATGCACCTGCCTCTACCGTCACATTCCCTTTGGCAATGATCAGACCTTTAAAGTCTTTCTTCACCGTCACATTCCCCAGACTGACAATCATTTTAACAGAAGACGGCGTATGACCATCTATCACATATTCATCATTTTTCGTCAGAATCATACTATCCGGAGCTGCGCCCAGCGTATCTATTCTGACCTCCTGTGCACCCTTAACCTGTAATATGATCTCGATCTCGGTCTCGTCCATGATATTCTGGAATGCAGTTTTATCCAGCTCCTCACTGGTGAGCTGGTTGGAAGTGCGCATGATCTTAGCGCTCAGAGCCTTGAACACATCGTCTTTCAATGCAGAGAGTCGCTTCGCCTGCTGCAGATTGCCGCTAGACTCCGTGGACGACAGAACATCCCAGCCTTCCGTCCCCTCATAAGTCAGCATATTGCCCGCTATATTCAGGTACAACAGATCATCCGCCATCTTGATCTCTCTGGCGTACAATTGTGTATATCGGTCAACCGCTTCAGAATTGACGGAATAATAATCCATAAAATATTGGTTAGCCGCATCCTCATCCTTAAAACGCAGATAGCAGTATACCAGTGGTCCTGCATTCGTCTGCCGGAACACGATCTCCGGGACATATGCCGACGATCCGTCCGCTAAGGTCTCCTCGCTGATATACTCATTCAGACTCTTATATCCCAACACGGAGATCTGTCTTTTTCCATCCAGAAGACAGTACTGATCCGGATTATTCTTTATCTCCTCATACTGTGCAAGCGTCAACGGATTACATCCATATTCCGAAACACCAGCAATTCCGTTTTCATCTTTTACGCACCCGACAGCCTCTGAGGGTGCCAGATAAATCAACTGATTACTCTTTATCGCAACCGATTCTCCCATCAGAATATTCGTCTGATTTTGCTTCTCCTGCTCTGTGGCCGAAGTATCCGCCGCGTTATGAGCCGTGGAAACATATGCTCTTCCGCTGATCGTCATACGTTCCAGCCCGGACAGATCAAGTGTGCTGTCCTTACCGTTAATGATGATCGCGCTGCTGGAATCCGGACGTGTATCGACAGTGTCCGCAGGATCACCCGTTCCACTGCTTCCTCCTGTTCCGCCACCCGATACTGCTGCATCCGCAAGATAGCCGAATCCGTTATACTCACCTTCGATAACCGCCTTGCTGCTTTTGCCGGATAACGTAAAATCATCTTTCAGATTTACCGTACCGTTCAGTTCCGCTATGGCTGAGTTCACGTCCATATTCCGTGCCCACAATTCTGCTTCGGTCGTCTTAAGAGCGCTGTTTTCCGCTATTTCAACATTCTCCCTGCTGATCACCACGGACTTGCTTAACGGCTCCGCATTATCCGCCTTCTCGAAAGAAACACTGGTGGAAAGCAATGTCGGCAGAGAAAGCGGTGTTTTCTCAGACGGTTTCTTATCCTTATCAAATACAGAATATACCGGATCAGAAGGTATACCGACGAACATCTGCCCTGCATAAACATCCCCTTTGACCACAATACTTCCGCCTGCATTGGTATTGCCCATGGTAAGCGTATCGTCAACGATCATACTGCAGCTCTCCAGATCTGGAAGAGCAGATGCCTGTGAAAAGTTAATGGAAGGCAGATTAATCCTGATATCCGTACTGATGATGGATATGTAACCGTTCTTATCCACAAAGGAAACTTTCAGATCTTTCAGCAGGAGTTTACCGTTATTGACGATCTCCATCTTATATTTTTCCGGTTCTGTGGCATATTCCAGATTGGATTCCACTATAGCGCCATAGGTAGCCGCACCGCTCAAGAAGCTCGCTCTCGTCCCGTCGCCGTCTCCAAGGCTTCCTGCAGACAAATAACTCTGCAGATTCGCAACGCTGTAATTATTCCTTTCCGCGCTGCTCTTCCATAAGCGTTCCTGCAGATCCTGAAAATATATTTCGTGGAATGCTTTGTTTCTCGCATTGGCACTCCTGTATAATGCAAAGTTATTCATGACCTCGGTGTAAGCTTTGCTCAGCGCACCGGAGATCTCGCCCTGCAGACCTACATTGATCTCGTCCAGCACTGTCTCCGCAGTATAGAAGTTATCCTTGCCGCGTCTGTCAACCGCACGCATCTGATATCCCGAAAAGGACACAAACATCAATACGCTCACTAAGATCGCAATAAACGCAATGATAACAATGACCATGACCATGACACTGCCCTTGTTATCCCGATATAACTTTTCCCTCTTATCTGCGTTCGCCATATTTACCGACTTCCTTCCACTGCCTCTTCCGATACTGCTCCGTATAGTTCCGGCCGTTTCCTGCCTGACTCCTCTATCTGCCGACAGCCCGTTCCTCCTTGCTGCCGTTTCCGTACTTACTCTATCTTGGTGCCTGTCAGACGCACCACCGGATCGCTTGTCAGAGGATCTGCACCATGCTCATAGACCGCTGTCTCCATCGTATATATCCTGTCCTTTTTCTCTGTCGAATCGAGAGCACGCAAACCAGTATACTCCAGAATCTCATCTTTGGTAAAAACCCGCCCCGGATTATCGCAATCATACAAATCAAATTTTACAGGCATTCCCGCTCCGGCTACTCCCGGCAGATCCAGATTCAGATTCGTAAAATATCTGCCATAGGTCTTGCCGTCCGCATCAAATCCCTCGTTTATTTCTATATGAGCCTGATATAGGGAAGGTACCGTATTCTGCGGACCTAACGTCTTATCTTCATACACTCCTAAGATCTTATTCGTGGCATCCAGAACATTTTGCCGAATAATATAGACATTGACCGGAAGTTTATCTTTATTCTCTATTATAATCTTATCATCATTGATCGTGTTATATCTGGGCGCATAGAAAAGGTATACGCTCTTCAGCTCAATAGGATTCCCCTCTTCATCCAATGTCTGCGCGTTATTGAAGAATATTTTGTCCTTGGTGGTATAATCCCAGTATTCGGAAGGCAGTACATTATAAGCTTGTGTCGGATCGAGTTTATAGTCATACCTGATCTTCGCTACAGTCGTCATGACACCGGCCTGGTCTTCCTGCTCGATCTTTAACGTAATCGTCCGCTCCAGTTCCATCCCGAAATCATCTTCTGTCCATTTCATTCCCGTAATGCTTTCAGGATACTGGCGGATCGCATAGATCTTGTAGACCTCCTCATCATCGCCGTTGGTGTTGATATCATTCCTGACACGCTGGATATATGTGGCGCTGTCCATGCCGCTGACCGTATTCATGAACAGAATATCTTTCGTATTCTGCTGTTCATAGATACCTGTCGCGGAAGCGCTCGGCTCTAACGTTACAACCACATCAAACATATTCATGTCTGAATCATCATTGATCACGCCGCTGCGCGTAAACTTATAGACAGGATGCTTATCTCCATCCGCATCCGTCTCAAACTCCGTATCATCCACAACATATCTGGGAACCTTATTCCCCGCCGCATCCGTCTCCTCCATAACGAGCAGATCTTCCAGTTTCTCCTTCTCGAATATCTCCATCTCGTTCTGCGCAAGCGTCGTTGCCCGCATAAGGTGTCTGCTCTTGGCATTGACCCGGTGCGATGAGACAAATCCACGAAGAAGCGGTACAATAATGATTGCCAGAATGGAAACTGCAATCAAAAGCTCCAGCAATGTAAATCCTTTATCACTCTTCTTCATTCTGTCTCCTCTCCAGCCGTATATGCCTTCTTATATCATTACACGTGTTATCATACCTAATGTTTTCTATCATACAACTGTTATTTATTTCTATATAATACGGAACCACATCGTGTTATCCACACCTTAATCTTCGCCTTCCGCATCTGCGGTTTCGCCTTCTGCGTCCGCCGCTTCGCCTTCCGTGCCTACGGGCTGTACCGCACTGCCGTTCAGGACACCGAAGATATTGGTGGTTCCTGTGGAGACACCGGAAATATTCTGATCCACATAAGGCACATCTGTTCCGGTCAGGTAGAAAAAGTCTAACTTCATATTACCCGTCAAATATCCGTCTTGGCCTGTCGTTAGGGTAACTCCGGTAACAGATTTTCTGGAATCCATTCCGTATATATAATTCAATATATTCTTCAAACCGTTATTGGTCGTCGTCATCCCGACCGTAGTTTCCAGCCTGTACATGCCGATCCCTTCATCCTGAAGCTCATACCCCTCTTCCGTGGTAAGCGTACCGGCATACGGTACAACCTGCGCCGCCTGCAGACTGACATTAGGCACCCGCACATCGTTCGCATCAACCAATTCCATATTATACAGATACATAACCTGATCTTCTATCCTGACCCCTGATGCAAAGCTGTCAATGATGAGATCATCGCTGGTCTTCATCAGCTCTGTGGCTTCAATATATTCCGGTTTCTTTGCGTTAAGAATCTCCAACCTGTCTACCGTCTGCTGCAATTCCACATTCTGGGCTTCGATCTCCTGCGTCTTCGTCTGATTATTCTTATAGATCAGCTGCCATGAAAGAACCAATGCAAGGATTCCGAACACGACCAGCAAAAGCATTATTTCATTCTTCTTCATCAGTTCTTCCTCCTACTCTAAAATATCTTCATCAGATGATGAACTATCGGTGCTCTCTGTCAAGTCCGGTACCGCCGGAGCCGGTGTTGGGGCGCTTGCTCCGCCCTTATACTTCACCTGGACCGTGAAACTTACCTTCGGTTCTTCCTCCAGCACTTCTCCGTCCATCACGGCACCTGTGTCCGTCATGCTGGCAACCTCTACTTCGGCTACGCTCTCGAAGGTACGGAACTCCTGAACCAGCTTCGCCGCCTCCTTCTTATCCGCAACCGTCACCGACAGGCTCACACCGTTTATATCTGCGTTAAAAGCAAGCACATTCAAAGACGCCGGCATCTTATGCTGCATCTCTTCAATAAAACTCACCAGATCATTATTCAATGTCACTGTATTGCTCTCGAAGAACGTAAGTTTTTCAAATGTATATTTCTGCTGCAAATACTCCTTATAAATGTCCTCTGCTTCCGCCAGCTCCGTAATCCGGTTATTCAGCCGGGTATTCTCATCCTGCGCCGACTTCAGACTGAGATAGGAAGTCCCTGCCAGAACTCCCGCGCCTATGAATGCCGCTACCGCGAATAGGATCGCGACCTTCATCCTGTCCTTCTCATCCGGGAGCAGTTCCATCGATTTCTTATCTTTCTCCTTCTCACCCATGAAACCGATGGGCGCCAGCGATGCGCCGATACAGGTTAAGAATTCGCCGAAGCTCTTGTCTTTAAAATATTTCTCAATATGTAAACCTTTGATCTCACGAAGGGGTTCTAAAGGTATCTCGATGGCATTGGAAACCAGTTCGGCAAGCCCGTTAAAATCCCCACCGAAGCCGGACAGATAAGCCTTCTCTATGGCAGCGCCGTTGTTACGTGAGAAATAATCCACAACACGCGATATGCCGCTGACCAGATAGCTGAGGGACTGTGTAAGCTCGTCGTTCAGGCATTCCTTCTCTTTAAAGTTCCGTACCGCTTCCTCATAATCCGGCTTCCGGAACTCCTCCATCTCCATCATGGCAAAGATGGCATCCTCCACACCGTAGGCAACCGTTCTCTGCAATGCCACTGCCTGATCCTGCAGGATCGTGACGATCGTTGAACTCTCATCTACCTTGACTACCATCTGGACGCCTGTGTCACAATGTCTGCGGATGATCTGGTAGATACTGTTTCCGCTGTAGTCCAGTGCGACAGCATTGCAGCCAAGCGCCTGCGCCAGTTGAAAATAACCTGCCGTCATAGCCTTGGGAACAGCATAGACTAGCACCTTGTACTGTTTCGTGCCATTTTCATTTTCCAATGTGCTGACAATACTGTGCCCGATCTCATACTGATCCAGATCTACAGGAAAATAATCAGACGCATTCGCCTTGACCAGATCTTTTACTTTATTCTCTTTCACAAACGGAATGACGACTTCACGATTCGCGATCTTCGTGGAATTCACGGAAAAGATAATCTGTTTCGTTCTGATCTTATTCTCCTGAAGCGCTGTCTTGATCGTACCAATCAACATCTCATCAACACGCAGCATCCCGTCATTCACCGTTCCCTGCGGCGTCTTGATGCTGACCGATCGGTACACCTTAGGATTCTTAGTCTTGTAATCCTCCTCGCAGATCCTGATCTTCGAGGCTCCTATTTCTATTCCCAGTATCTTTGGCATCGATATTCCCCTTTCGTCGGCTCCTGTCTCCGGAACCCACCTTTATTTAAATCCATTATGCACAACATCTAAAATAGTCACGCAAAATGTAATTATAATCTAATTCAAATAATCCATATCATACGATTCTTATATAGAACATATCTTTTAAAATAACCACTGTTTTTCAATCTATAATTCTATGCTCCGTACGCCTGAATCCTATATATCCTAACCCAGACAGGCTGCACCCTATATTCCAAGCCATGATAAATACCATGTGATCATCTGATCTCCTGCCAGCGCGGAAATCAGAATCCCAACGGACAAATACGGACCAAAAGCAAGCATATGCCCCTGTCCGCTTATCTTCATACGAGCAACATGTACGACGGAACCGACAATACATCCCAAGACAAAGGCGAGTAAGATCAGTTTCCATCCAAGTAAAAGTCCGGCCACAGCCATCAGCTTAATATCTCCTCCGCCGATGCCGCGCCCCTTAGTAACCAAATGAACAATATAGAGAAAGCCACTGACAATAAAGAAGCCGACTGCATAGTCAAGCCAATTAGCATAGTCTGTCACTATGCGAATCAGCCCCAATGTCAGTATAAAGATGTTGATCCCCACAGGGATCTCGTAAGTTCGAAAGTCGATCACGCTTAAGGCGATCAACGCAGATGTAAGCAGCGCATAAAGTAGGGCTTCCACGCTTAAACCATACACCGCAAACACGATGCAGTAGAGCACTCCGTTCAGTAGCTCAATGAGAGGATACTGAACGGAGATCTTCTGTTTACAACTGCGACACTTTCCTCCAAGACACAGGTAACTGAATACCGGCACGAGATCGTACCATTTCAGCTGATACCCGCAATTCATACAGTGTGACCGTATTTTAACGATATTCTCCTGTTTCGGAATACGGAAGATGCAGACATTCAAGAAGCTGCCGATCACGATCCCGTAGAGGAATATGATTATGTAGAGCATTATTGCGGGTAACATGGGCTGTGTCCTTTCAAAGTGTTATAATCTGATTAGAATTGCTTAGGACCAGGAGTGCCACCAGGTGCATCAATCCAAGCATCACATGAAACCGTCACGATTCCATTACTATCTATCGTCGCTATTATTGAAGGCGTAGTGCCTTTGTAAGTATTGGATGTCAATTTAACGTCAGCAATATGCACCGTTATATCAACCTCTTTATCAAGAGCTGTTTCGCCGGAATTCTGCAATACACCGTTTCCATCGAAAGTGAACTTTGCACCAGCGGCCGGAATTGATGTGTTGACGTTTTCCTCTGTACATGCGATCTTCACCACATTTGCAAAATCAGCCATTCCCGTGTTATCTCTCTGCAGTCTTGTCTTCTCCACATATCTCAGATACTGGGGAGCCAATACACCGATCAATACAGCCATGATAGCAACAACGATGATCAACTCTACAAGGGAGAAACCTTTGTTTGTTAATGTTTTCTGTTCTCTTTTCATGTTTACATTCTCCTTCTTTCTTTTAATTTATTAAGTTTATCTTAAACGCTTCGCCCTACTTAAGCGCTTAATTCATATCATATATCGGCGGAAATACTGATTCCCGTTATACGTTATCCAGAGCCTCGTACATCTTCATCATCGGCGCCAGCACCGAAGCGATCAGAACGCTGACGATTGCCGCCAGTACGATGATGATCATCGGTTCCATCATCGCCATCAGGGACTGTACTGCCATCTCCACTTCTTCTTCATAATAATCCGCCAGCTTATCCAGCATGTCTTCGATGGCACCGGACTCCTCACCGATCCTGACCATATGATAAACCATAGGCGGATACAATCCGCAGTCCTCCAGCGGTCTGGAGAAAGGCACGCCCAGTCCGATCTGCTCCTTCGCATCCAGAAGCGCCTCTTTAAACCATATGTTCGTCATGGTATTCGCTACGATCTCTACCGCCTCCACCATCGGCACGCCCGCTGCCATCAGGGTACTCATGGTACGCGCCATGGACGACGCCGCCGACTTGGTCGTCAGATCTTTTACTCCCGGCACGACAAGGGCAAGTTTACCGAACACGTGCTTGCCGGTATTGGTGCCGGCGAATGTCTTTGTTCCAAACACCACAACCAACACAATCGCTATGAGGATATACCACTTTGCCTTAATAAAGTCACTAGCAGTAAGAACAGCCTGGGTAATGGCCGGCAGTTCCGTATCCAGCTGTTCAAACATCGATGAATACTGCGGGATAACGAATACCAGCATAACGATTACTACGACGAGTGCCACAACCAAAAGCACGATCGGGTATACCATCGCCTTCTTGACCAGCGCCTGGGTCTTACTGCTTCTTTCAAGCTGTGTCGCCACACGGTCCAGCGATGTATCCAGACTACCGGAAGCCTCGCCCGCCGCTACCATGTTCACCATGATGCCCGGAAAGATCTTCGGTTCCTTCGCAAGCGACTCCGCCAGCGGTTCACCCTTCTCCATGCTGACCCTGACTTCTTCCAGCGCTTTCTTCAGTCTCTTATTCTCCGTCTGTTCACAGAGCATCTTCATCGCTTCCAGAATGCTGACACCCGCTCTCGTCATACTCACGAACTGACGGCAGAACACGCTCAGGTCTCTCGCCGTGGGCTTGCCGCCGATATCGATATTAATATCCTTCGTCAACGCATTCTGCTCTGAGATGTTGACTACTGTCAGATTCTGTCTCTTCAGTTCCGCTCTCGCTGCGCCTACGGAGTCGGCATCTATACTTCCTTTCGAAGTTTTACCGGCTTTATCAATCACCTCATATCCATAAACTGCCATTTCATGACCTCTTTTCGACCTATGTATAATACCTTAACAGTCTGTTATCCGGAGCATCTGCACCTTACAACAAACTATTTCCACTTTGTATTTTATCACATTTGTCTAGCTTTTCAAGTCTTTTTGGGATTCTTTTGTTGATATTTGTATATTTATTTCCTTTTCATACATTGATCAAATCGGTCGTTCAGGCTGTTGCGTGGGTGTGAAATCCCCAAAAGACAGGCATTCCGCCGTCTTCATGCTTGTAAAATCAAGAGGCTTATGCTAATATGGAGATGTAAAAACAGAAGGGAGAACAGATGGAAATATTGACAGTGACAGAACAGCAACATCAGGAAGATTTACAACGTTTGCGAAGGCTGCGACCAATAGATGATGATTTCATGCGCTGCCTGTTCAAAGACAATATTCCACTGGCGGAATTTGTACTACGCATTATCACGGATAAACCGGATTTGGTTATCACCGACTGTGAAACACAGAAAGATATGAAAAGGCTAGCTGGGGCACGTTCCATCTGTCTGGACGCATATGGAACAGATTTGGCCGGAAAAAGATACGATTTGGAAATCCAGAGGGAGGACAAGGGTGCCGACCCACACAGGGCAAGATACCATTCCAGCGTGATGGATATAGAGAATCTTCACTCCGGTCAGGAATTTACAGAATTGCCGGACACCTATACGATTTTTATCATCGAAAAAGATTTTTATGGTCTGGGTGAAGCTGTTTATCCCATTGAGAAAATCAATCTTGTAACGGGTAAATCTTTTGAAGATGGGCAACATATCCTTTATGTAAATGGTGAATATCGTGGAGATTCCAATATCGGAAAACTCATGCACGATTTTAACTGCACCAAGGCAGATGACATGAATTTTGAACCGCTGGCAGAACGAACCAGATATCTGAAAGAAAATCCGAAAGGAGTTCAGGAAATGTGTAAAGTGATGGAAGATATGAGAAACGAATCCTTAAAAGAAGGGATAAAAGAAGGGATGAAAGAAGGGATGAAAGAAGCAGCTCTCCGTATGTTGTCAGCAGGAAAATATGCCTTCGACGAAATTGCAAACATTTCTGGATTATCTCTTGATGAAGTAAAAAAACTGAAAGCCGATCAAACGATATAAAAACCATTGACAGGGAACCTAATTTGGGTTCCCTGTCTGTTTTTCTACATCTGTGCCGCTGATCTGAGCCGGCTCACGGCTCGTCTACAATTGGCTGCCAGACGTCCCTGCCGATCCCCTCTCCGTGCAGAATATCATACTGCACAGCCTTGCAATGATTGAGTGTCTGAAGCTGTTCCATGGTACACTCATGCAGCTTCTCCCCCGACGCATCCCGCACGAACTTCGGGGAAATTGTTTTAAAATAAGATCTTTCATAGCGTAGGATACGGGTCATATCGGAATCCGGCAGTCCCGCATAATCGATCAGCGTCTGCGACAGATAATATATGCTTTCTCCCGAAAAGCTTAGCCCCTCATCGGCAAAATTACTCCATGCAATGACCGGTGTCGAATACAGGCGTTCCGCCTTCTCCCCGTCGCCGTCCGCTTCACCGAGTTCAAGCGCCTCCAGTACTTCCTCAGAGAAATTAGGACAATGATCCCCGAACATCAACAAAACCGTGGGCTGTTCCACACCTGTGAAATAATCTACGAGCTGTGAAAATGCCTGATTCGCCAAATATATTCCATTGATATAGTTGACAAGTATGTCATAATCCTCTTTGCTCAATTCTACATCATTGAGTGTTACAGAGATAGGATAATCATAATCCGTCACCGACTCCACGGAGTAGTTCAGCGTCCTTCTATGATTCCCTATGGACAGCGCCCATATAAACTTAGGTTCACTGCTCTCCTCCTCCATCTTTGCAATGATCTGCTTTGCCAGCGATTCGTCTGAGATATAGCGCGTATAGATATCCCTATACTGCATGTCTTCCTCAAAGATCACCTGATCAAACCCCATGGTTGCATACGCGGCATCCCGGCCATAAAACGTGCCGTAATAAGGATGTATCGCCACAGTCTCATAATCCAGTCCGTTGAAATAATCCACAAGAGAAGGAACCTTGCGCCCCTGCATCTGTGCATACGCGGAATCAGCGCGATAGTATTTCGCGTTCAATCCGGTCAGGAACTCGATCTCCGGTGTCACCGTACCTCCCCCGAAGACAGCAGACGTCTGGTAACCGGTAACACATCTGTCCGCAAGCTCCTTATAAGGTACCATCGGATCCTGTGAGAAGGTGATCCGATCCGTCTGTATATTATCCGTATTCCACCATGATTCATTCATAATCACGATCACATTCGGATAATCCTCCCCGTCTGCTACCTCTTTCGGCGGCTCCTTAGAGAGCAGGTAATCATAGCTTTCTTCTACCCGCTCCACGCTGATCGTAGAAAGACTGTCATTTTGCAGAAAGCGGTACAGCACATACCGGTCAGTCTCAGGGACAAGAGGTTCGATCACGTCGATCACATATCTTTCCCCCAGAAAATGATCCGTATAAAGAAAGATAGCGGCACACAGACATGCGCAGCACAGCAACCTCGCGCATACTACGATCCATTGACGTTGACGTGGGCGATTCTTTCCCGCCGCCCCCCTGCCAGCCTCACTCTTCTTCCGCACTTTCCTCCTAAACCAATCCAGCGCAAACCCTGCACCGGCAAAAAAAATGAGCACACCCGCCAGCAACACGAGCCAGCGGTTTATCGCAAAGCGAAAGTAGTCAAGCGCCATGCCTGCCGCCTCCGTCAGCCTCAGGTCATCCAGCCTGAGCAGTTCTTTTCGGTTTATGTATTTGATATAACTGGCATGTGTCAGGATAAACAAGAGTGCAGACACAATCAGCGTACTCACCCCGGCTTGCAGAGTAAGACAGTAAAACGCGGCAACCGCCATGCCTATGACAATGCCCTCAAACACTAAAGGAGCTTTTAAATAGTTATCGTAAAAAAAAGAAAAATAGGATTGTTCCGGACGAACAATATAATAGTCCATCAGACACGGGATATATGTAGCATACACTATGACCAGTCCGGTCAACAGGAAGAAGTATAGCACTTTTTCCTTCCTAATGTTGGTAGTAATTGTGTTCATATTCATTCTGTCCATATCATTCTGTTCCTCTGTGATTTTATCTGCATTATGCCGTATCGTTGCCGATCTGTCGGGTACAGTATACCACGACTGTTGCACAAAGTCACCTAAATATCAAAAAGGCAATCTGATCCGACTGCCTTTTTCTGTCCTTTTGTTCTGCATTATTTTGCTTCTAAGGCTATGATCATGCAATATCCCCCAGACGCTCTTTTGTTTTGCGCATTTCGGTTTCAAGAATGCTTACACGAACGGAAATCATCTCCTTTTCGTCCTCCATCTTTAGCGCCTCACGCAAATTTCTCGAGATATCGAGATGTCCCTCAGCTACACGTTTAATATTGACACGTATTTCATTTTCGAGTGTCAAATTAATATCCGTAACCTTGTTTTCAACAATCGATAGCCGACTTTCTAATACTGTAACCGTTTCTTCCACTACCGTCAGACGCTCTTCGATCGCTGCTACATGCTCCTCCACTACCGTCAGACGCTCTTCGATCGCTGCTACATGCTCCTCCACTACCGTCAGGCGCTCTTCAATCGCTGTTACACGGTCTTCCACTACCGTCAGACGCTCTTCGATCGCTGTTACACGGTCCTCCACTACCGTCAGNCGCTCTTCGATCGCTGNTACATGNTCCTCCACTACCGTCAGACGCTCTTCGATCGCTGCTACATGNTCCTTCACTACCGTCAGACGCTCTTCAATTGCTGTTACACGGTCTTTTAGCTCCTGTGTATTACTATATATGGCTTGCAACAATTCATACTCTGTCATATATGTTCACTACCTTTCTTACAATCAATATATGTATTATTGGTATTGATGTTATCAGTATATCACAATCCCGCTATGAAGTCTATCCAATACCAAAGTTATCTATAGTTTCTGTTTTCCCTACATTATCTTCACATAATAATTCCCGCCGACACGCCCGGCATAACCGTCGGTACACAGCCCCAGCAGCTCCCTGCACAATTCCGGAACAGACATTCCTGCGCCGTACAGCACCGTGTACTCCTGCCGTATCTGCTCCATGGACTTCGGCTGATAATCCAGCAGCTCAAGCAGCCGCCCCGGTATGCCCTCTGGTTTAAATAACACTTGTTGCTTGTATACTTCTGTGGCTCCGCACGCTGCTCCCAGCTCCTGCAGCATCTCCTGCGGAGACATCACCAGCGCCGCTCCCTGTCTGATCAGCCTGTTACAGCCCAGACTCAGAAGATCCGTTGCCCTCCCGGGCAGGGCATAGACCTCCCGTCCCTGCTCCAGCGCCATATCCACGGTGATCAGCGTTCCGCTGCGCTCCTTCGCCTCAATTACCAGCACTGCATCACACAAGCCACTGATAATGCGGTTCCTGGGAGGAAACAGAACCGCTCTGGGCGTAATGCCCGGGGGATATTCGGAACAGATACCGCCTGCACTGATCAGTTTCTCGTACAACGGTCTGTTTTCCGGCGGATAGCAGATATCCACACCGCACCCCAGCACCGCCAGCGAGTAACCGCCTGTCCGCAGTGCCGCCTCCTGGCCGATCCCGTCGATCCCCCGCGCCATGCCGCTGATAATCTGCACGCCTGCCTCCGCCAGCACTTCCCCAAACTGTCGTGCCATGCCCTTGCCATATTCCGAACAGTTTCTGGCTCCTATAATGGCGACCGACGGCCGCGCATCCTCCGGGAGCCTGCCCACATAGTACATTGCGTACGGCGCATCCGGAATCGTTGCCAGCCTCTTCGGGTATTCTGCTTCCCCTGCTGTGACAAAGCCGATTCCGGCTGTCGTCAGCTTTGCATACTCTGCCTCCGCATCGTAATCTACTGCGTATGCCGTGATCTGTTCCGCCTTATTCCGGTATCTTTCGCTCAGCTTCTCCGCCAGCCGCCCTTGTTTCGCAAGCCCGTAGATCTCCTCCGGCGTGCCAATCTGCTTAAGCCGTTTAAGTGTACCTCTGTTTCCCATGCCCACTGCCTGATACAGCCAGTGCATATACGCTTTCTCCCGATCCGTCATTGCAGCACCTCCGTCTGTCTGTAGCAGACCGCTTCCGCCAGATGTTCCTCGCCGATCCGCTCACAGCCTGCCAGATCCGCTATGGTGCGCGCCACTTTCAGAATCTTATGATACCCTCTTGCAGACAACTGCATGGCCGCAAACATCTGCTCCATAAATCTCTGCTCTTTTCCACCCAGCTTGCAGTACCGTTCCACATCTCCTGCCTTCATGTCCGAGTTAAACCGCAAACCGGTATCTTGAAACCGCTCTGCCTGTATTGTTCTGGCACGCATAACGCGGGCTCTGATCCGGTCGCTGTTCTCTCCTGCCGCCGGCTCTGCGATATGATGAAATTCTACCGGCTGTGCCTGCACGCAGATATCCATCCTGTCTAAAACGGGTCCCGACACCCGCCGCAGATAGCGTCTGACCTCGGAAGGTGTGCACCGGCATCGCCCCATATCGGGATAATATCCGCAAGGGCAGGGATTCATGGCTCCCACCAGCATAAAATCGGCGGGATAAACATAAGTCCCGCAGGTTCTGGCGATCTGCACTTTTCGATCCTCCAGGGGCTGTCTGAGAATATCCAGCGTCTCCCTCTTGAATTCCGGCAGCTCATCCAGAAAAAGCACGCCTCTGTGGGCAAGGCTTATAATTCCGGGTGTCGGAATCCGTCCGCCGCCTACAAGTGCCTGTCCTGTGATGGTATGGTGGGGATTCAGGAAAGGGCGCTCCTTCTTAAGGCCGCTTTCCGCCCGCAGCAAACCGGATATACTGTAAACAGAAGACACCTCCAGGCTCTCCTCCGCCGAAAGGGGCGGAAGAATTGTGGGAATCCGGCTCGCCAGCATCGTCTTACCCGCTCCCGGCGGTCCCACGATCAGCAGATGGTGAAACCCCGCCGCCGCCACTTCCGCCGCTCTTTTCAAGCTTTCCTGCCCGCTGATATCCGCGAAGTCCTCCCGACTACTGTCCGTCGTACGCGCCGCGTCTTCACTCAACTCCTCAACATTCGCTGCTCCCCTTCTTCTTCCGTCATATTCCGATACGCTGTATGCTGGCCCCGGTTGTGACACATCGTCATGGACTCCATGTATCTGCACGCCGTTTTCCCCTTGTTCCGCATTACCTTCCGCCCTCCTACACTCCGCCGTCTGTCTTACGCCGGTCAGTGTCTCTATAGCCTGCCGCATATCCGACACTCCAACACTTTCCACCTGCTCCACGAGAGAGCCTTCCCACAGATTTTCCGCCGGCAGGATACACCTCTTGATCCTCCTGTGCGCCGCCTCCCGCACGATCGGAAGCACGCCCTTCACAGGCTTCACCTCTCCGGAAAGCCCCAGCTCCCCGATCAGAAGCGTATCCGCAGCAGCTTTCGCCGGAATTTTGGACAATGCCGTCATGATGCCCACCGCCACCGGCAAATCAAACATAGTGCCGCTCTTAGGGATATCCGCCGGAGAAAGATTCACATTAATACTGACAGGCGGCAGCTCGACTCCTACATTCTTAAGCGCAACCTTGACTCTTTCTCTGGCTTCCCGCACCTCCGATCCCGGCAGACCTACGATCTGAAAACACGGAAGTCCCTGCGAGACATCCACCTCCACTTGAATCAGGCAGCTGCGGATGCCATAAAGTGTCCCTGATGTAATTGTACTGAACAAAATAATACCTCCTTCACAATTTATAATTTCTGTCTCTGAAATCTTGCGGCGATACGCCTGAATCAATAGAATATCCGCAAACCGGCATAGAAACTGCCTGCTGCTGATACGATCAGAATTACAGATATTTTTTCCATCATAAAAGGACTTGACCTACTTGTCAAGCCCTCTGTCTGATATTCCGCATATTCTAATTATGTAACACCAATTATTTAATTACATAAGCTTATTCTGCATGCCGTCAGGATCCTGCGCAAACTGAATCGCCATCTCTCTATCGATCCTGCCTTCATAATAGAGCTGCATAATCGCCTCATCCATCGTCATCATACCCATTTTACGATTTGTCTGCATAGTGGAAACAAGCTGATGGGACTTGCCTTCACGGATCAGATTCCTTACCGCATGATTTGCATGAAGCACCTCAAAAGCCGCTACACGCCCATGCCCGTCCAATGTAGGAATCAACTGCTGGGAAATAATTGCTTCCAGCACGTTGGCAAACTGTACCCGGATCTGCTGCTGCTGATGGGGCGGGAATACGTCAATAACACGGTCAACCGTACTCGCCGCGCCGATGGTATGTAATGTGGACAGCACAAGGTGACCTGTCTCGGCCGCCGTGATTGCTACGCTGATGGTCTCGAAGTCACGCATCTCTCCCACAAGGATTACATCGGGATCCTCACGCAGCGCCGCTCTGAGCGCATTGGCATAGCTTTGGGAATCCAGTCCGATCTCCCTCTGGTTGACCATAGCCATCTTATGCTGATGCAGATACTCGATGGGGTCTTCCAGCGTGATCACATGGGCATCTCTCTTATTGTTGATCTTATCTATGATTGCCGCCAATGTAGTAGATTTACCGCTTCCTGTAGGGCCTGTTACCAGAATCAATCCTCTCTTGCGTTCATACAGATTGACAACAGACTCCGGCACCCCCAGCACTTCCGGCGAAGGAACCTGCGTACCTACCAGACGAAGCGCCATAGCTGCCGAGCCTCTCTGCTTATACACATTAACACGATATCTGCCCAATTCCGGTATGGAAAAAGACATATCATACTCGCCCCGTTCATCAAACTTCTCCCGCTGGACATCGGTCATCATGGAATAGGCAAGTGTCAGTGTATCTGCAGGCATCATCCTCGGAAAATTCATGGTAATCAGATTACCGTTTACGCGCATCTTCGGCGGTATACCCACCGTAACATGTACATCGGACGCCTTCGCATCACAGGCTACTCTCATAATCTCTTCTATTGTCGGCATTTCTCTGTCCTCACCTCTTCTTGTATTGTAGCATGGAAGGTATTTCTCCCATTCTCTGTCCCGCCGTGGCACGGCAGTTTATATTACACCTGTTATGGTACTGTTACATACTCAGGTTCCTCGACCTTGATTCCTTGCTTTTTTAACAGATCCATGTCCATCACATGACGGTTATCCATGGTCTTCATGATATCCTTGATCTCCAGATCTCCGAACCGCTCTCTGTCACTTAAGTCCACGATACTGTTATCGCCGAACATCAGGATCATCGGCTCCAGTATGTTCTGCGCATTGTCCGCCAGAACGAGCGCCTTCTCGCCGGTATTAAGCTCCACGCTGGTGCCGGGTCCCAGAATGCTGATAGACCGGATCAGTCCTTTCACCACATCACGGTCATATATCTGCGGGTTATCAAGCAGATGCTTAAGAGCCGCCACTTCGGATTCCGGTTCCTTCTCCACCTGCATCGCCGTCATCGTGTCAAAAGTCTCCATGACCGCCAGCACCTTAGCGCCGTTGACCAACTTCATGGAAGAAATATCCTCCTGCGTATCAAGGCTCGCCAGCAGCCTCTGTGCCTGCGAGCAGATCCTCTTGATATTAGGACTCGAAGAAAACACGAGATCAATCAGATTATGCCCCTGCTGCTCTGCAGCCCGGACAAACTCCTGCTCCTCATCGGTCAGATTATCCTTACCGGATATATTCTTCGGCACAGTCAGTTTGCCGATATCATGGATAATAGCCGCCTGCACTGTCTCTACCTGCTCATCCAGCCTCAGATTCATAACATGCGTTACCATAGCGCACAGAATCGCCACATTCAGGGAGTGCTTATAGATATAGTCCTCCTTGCTGCGCAGATTCTGTACGAAATTGAGCTTCTTATCCAAATGTCCGTAGTTTTTGGTAATATTTGCGGCGATCGTAGGCATCTTATACAGTCGTTTCGTCTGCAGGATCTTCTCCAGCTCTTCCCTGATTGAGAAGACGCACATCGTCTGAAACCTTTCAAAATCAATATCCGCCTGCGTCATGGGCGGAACGGGTTCTGCCGGCTCCAGCACGAAGATCCCGATCAGTCCGAAATTCTTAATACTCACAATACCCTGCATAGTCAGCTTGGAATTGCGCTCATACAACAGGACACCGTCTTTATTGTAAATAGGACGTGCCAGCCGCATTCCTACCTTCAAGTCATCCTTTTTTACAAAAAGCATACTTCCGTTTCCTCCTTAGCCCTTACACAACTTACAACGCCTCGTAAGCCTCCCTGAGTTTCTCAAGCGCCCTCTTCTCTATCCTCGAAACGTAGCTTCTTGAAATCCCCAGCTTGCGTCCTATCTCTCTCTGGGTCACCTCGTATTCACTCGTCAGACCATATCGCAGCGTTATAATCTCCCGTTCCCTGTCACTGAGTCTCTCATGAATCAGTCCCGAAAGCCTGCTCAGCTTATCCTCGGCCTCCATCCTGTCGATCACATCAATCTGATCCTGCTCTATAATGTCTAGCAGATTGATCTCATTGCCTTCCCGATCCGTACCGATCGGCTCATAGAGAGACACTTCTCTGGACGTTTTCTTCTTTGCACGCAGAAACATCAGCAGTTCATTGTCGATACATCGGGATGCGTAGGTGCTTAATTTACCCTTACCGGCATCGAAAGAATCGATCGCTTTGATCAGCCCGATCGTCCCGATCGAGATCATGTCTTCCATCTCTTCATCCACATTCTGATATTTCTTGGCAATATGTGCAACCAGACGCAGGTTATGTTCTATGAGAATTTCCTTAGCCCGCACCCGATCTGCGTCTTCCCCCGTCTTCAACAGCTTTAAGTATACGGCCTCTTCCTTCGCAGTCAGTGGTTGCTTAAATGTTTTCAAAAGAAGCCCCCAAAGTCCATTTACTCTATTCTATGACCCGGCGGCATCTTAAGTGCCTTTCCACCTGAAAATATGTTTTCCGGCAAGTCATAAAGGGCATGACTTCGCGGTTTCCATAATAATATTATACAAAGACAATGTATAAATTACAATACAAATTCTTTAAAATGACATCTAATGTCTGAAAAAAGCGAAAATAAATCTCAATCAAACAAAAACTGCGACATTGCATAATTACTCACGTCCAGCCCGCGCTCCGTCAGACTGATTTCGTCCCCGTCCCGCACAAGAAGCCCCTGCTGCCGCAGACATTCTATCGTCTCGCCGTATATGTCCTCTATAGGACTGCCAAATATATGCTCGAACTTTGCCGCGCTGACGCCGCAGACCATACGCAGTCCGAGAAACATATACTCCTCCATCTGCTCCTGTCGGCTCAGCACTTGTCTGTACGGTATATATCTGGTCTCCGGCTCTCCCTGCCCGTTCACCTCTATAAGCCGCCCGTATTCCGCACCGTCATCTCCATGCTTAGATTCTGCACTCATAACATACATCGCATATCTTTCCATCGTATCCGGATTGCTCCATCTGACGTTCTGCACCATAGAGGAAGCCCCCAGTCCGAATCCCACATAATCTCCCCGCTGCCAATACACTTTGTTATGCCTGCACTCATAACCGTCTTTGGCATAATTGGATATCTCGTATCTATGATAACCACAGGAATCCAGATACTGTCTTGTAAGTCGGTCCATCTCCTGATCCTCTTCTTCCGTCGGAAAAGAGTATTCCGACTGCCGCACGTACAGAGGCGTTCCCTCTTCCAGAATCAGGCTGTAGGCCGATATATGCTCCGGTGCAAGCGCCGTCACCTTCCGAAGCGTCCGCTCATAGGAAGCTGTATCCTGTCCCGGAAGCGCCGCCATGATATCAATATTGACATTGCGAAAGCCCGCCCCGCGCACCAGATCATAGGTTTTCAGAAAAGAAGCGTAATCGTGTATCCTGCCGATCCGCCGAAGTTCCTCGTCATCCGCGGACTGCAGCCCTATGCTGACGCGATTAATACCGCATGTTATGTATTGTTCCGGCTCCCCGTTTTCTATCGTCCCCGGATTCATCTCCATGGTAACCTCGGCATTCTCCGCCATCCGATAGTTCGCTCTGACCGTTTCCATGATCCGGCTGATCAGATCTGCCGGAAGCAGAGACGGCGTGCCGCCGCCCAAGAATATAGATATCACACGATATTTTTGGTATAATGCAGCTGACTGTGTAATCTCCCAGCGCAGTAAGTTTACATAACTTTCCACTCCGTAGGTTTTCCATTTATCCTTACACTTCCGTACATCTGCAGCCAGCCGTATATCTGCTTTTTTCCATAAATCTGTGTCTTTCGCCATAGGAAAAGACAGGAAATCGCAGTAAAGACATTTCCTGACGCAAAAGGGAATGTGTATATAAATACTCAACTCTTTCATAATGTCACTTCTTCGTCCTGCTATGTCAGTTCATTGTCTTATCCGTCCCGCCTCTGTTATATGCGTCAGTTATCATCCAGTTTCAAAACGCTCATAAACGCACTCTGCGGGATCTCCACGTTACCTACCTGACGCATGCGCTTCTTGCCTTCCTTCTGCTTCTCAAGCAATTTCTTCTTACGGGTGATATCGCCGCCGTAACACTTGGCAAGTACGTCCTTACGCATCGCCTTGACCGTCTCTCTGGCGATGATCTTCCCGCCCACCGCCGCCTGAATCGGGATCTCGAAGAGATGTCTGGGAATCTCATCTTTTAGCTTCTCACACATCTTCCTGCCCCGCTCGTAAGCACTGTCCGCGTGCACGATAAAGGATAAGGCATCCACTTCATCGTGATTGATCAGGATATCCAGCTTCACCAGCTTAGACTCCTCATAGCCCTTAAGCTCATAATCAAAAGAGGCATACCCTCTGGAACGGGATTTCAGCGCGTCAAAGAAATCATAGATGATCTCATTAAGCGGCAGCTCGTATTTCAACAAGGCTCTGGAGGCCTCAATATACTCCGTGCTGATGTATCTTCCCCGTCTCTCCTGACACAACTGCATAATGGAACCGATAAACTCCGTGGTGACCATGATCTCCGCGCTGACCACCGGTTCTTCCATGTAGTCGATCTGCGCCGGATCAGGCAGATTGGAAGGATTCGTCAGCTCGATCATGGTTCCGTCCGTCTTATGCACTCTATAAATAACACCCGGTGCGGTAGTCACCAAATCCAGATTATACTCTCTCTCCAGCCGCTCCTGAATGATCTCCAAGTGCAAAAGTCCCAGAAATCCGCAACGGAAACCGAAGCCAAGCGCGATTGACGTTTCCGGCTCATAATGCAGGGACGCATCGTTTAACTGCAGCTTCTCCAGCGCATCACGCAGATCCGGATATTTCGCGCCGTCCGCGGGATACATACCGCAATACACCATGGAATTAACTTTCTTATAGCCCGGAAGCGGCTCCGCACAGGGATTGTTCACATCCGTCACCGTGTCGCCCACCGCCGTATCTTTCACATTCTTGATGGAAGCCGTCAGATAGCCTACCATACCGGCCGACAGCTCCTCGCAGGGTATGAACTGTCCCGCACCGAAGTAGCCTACCTCCACCACTTCCGCGGTAGCGCCGGTCGCCATCATCCTGATCGATGTGCCTTTCGCCACTCTGCCCTCCATAATACGGCAGAATACGATCACTCCCTTATAGGAATCGTAAACGGAATCAAAAATCAACGCCTGTAACGGGTTGTCCGGACTGCCCTTCGGCGCAGGAATCTTCTCCACCACCGCCTCTAAGACTTCCTCGATACCGATACCGTTCTTCGCCGAGATCATCGGCGCATCCTGCGCCTCGATACCGATCACGTCCTCGATCTCATTTTTCACCCGCTCCGGCTCCGCGCTGGGCAGGTCGATCTTATTGATCACCGGGAAAACATCCAGATCATGATCCAATGCCAGATACACATTGGCCAAGGTCTGCGCCTCAATGCCCTGTGCGGCATCCACCACGAGAATCGCACCGTCACACGCCGCCAGAGAACGGCTTACTTCATAATTAAAATCCACATGTCCGGGAGTGTCGATTAGGTTGAATATATACTCGTTCCCGTCCTTGGCATTATACACGATGCGTACCGCTTGCGCCTTGATCGTGATTCCCCGCTCCCGCTCCAGTTCCATATTATCGAGCACCTGCGCCTGCATCTCCCTGCTGGTAAGCAGTCCCGTCTTCTCTATGATCCGATCCGCCAATGTCGATTTACCGTGATCGATATGGGCTACGATACAAAAATTTCTGATTTTACTCTGGTCTATGGCTGCCATAATCTCCTCATTTCTTATGTTTATGCAGTGAAGCCTGCAAACACTTATCTCTCTTGTCATACAGGGATAAGTATACCAAATTGGGAGAAATATGTCCACTGTTACGACGCGCTTTGCATTGCGCCCCTGCACCTCATCGCACTACCGCTGCGGCTCGTCGCCGCTTAACACCAGATTCAGCACATGCGCCAGAGGATCACAGGCATTCATTGCCTCCTCCACCGTATTATTCTGCGCCCCAAGCTCTATTAACAGCGTCTTCGGACACACGTGCATATTATAACGATAAGCCTTCAGATAGATTCTTCTCGCAAGCCCCGGATAGTATTCGTTGCACGCCGCCTGCATCTGGAAAGAAAAAGCGAGATTGTCCGCCAGATTCGGATTCTCCAAATACGCGATCTCTCCCTTCCTGCCGCGGCTGAGCCCGTTGAAAAACATAAATTGTGCCGTGGATCTGCCCTGAAGATCTACGACCAGTCTCTTATCCGCCGGCATCTCGTCCCTATGTAAATCGATCACCACCTCTATAGACGGATTCTCTGTAAGCAGCTTCTCTATCTCCGGCAGGGAATTACTGTAAGCCTGATCACGCGAATCCTTATCATAGCTCTGTGTATGGTGCATTACATTGTACCCGTAACGCTCACGCAGCAGCGAGGCGAGATACTCACCCACACCCACGATACTCGTGGATTCGTCCCCCGCCACAGAATCCGCGAAAGCTTCCTGGGAATGGGTGTGATAAATCAGGATCTGAGGTGCATCAGCAGTGCCCTTCACACGCATGTCCCCGGACAGCAACCGATCAACCTGCAATAGCTCCTCTCCCGCACTCGTCGTACTGTCCACAGCGTAGAAAGCCTTAATAAGCATCTCGTAACTTCTCAGATCCTCCCACTGATAGCTGTAACTCTTAGCCTGCACGGGCACAAACTCCGGAGCTTCATTGTCACCGGTCTGCTCCGGCGGCTCCTCCTGTAGCGGTGTCTCCTCTTCACCTGCCGCCTGATTCTCCAGATACATGCCGTTCTCCGCTAACATGGCATCGGCAAGACTCTGCTCCAAATGCATGGCATTCTCATCATACTCCAATTCTTCCTCGGATATCGACTTGCGATCTTCATCGCTGCCTTCCAGCATAAGAAGCCTTGCATAGTCACTCTCCGCCGCCGTCTCTTCATCCCCGCCCGACATGAGACCGTACTGGAACACCGGATATTGTTCCAGAAGCCATCTAACGTAAATATCACTCGTGATTGTCGCAGCAGACCCATGGTGCATCATGTGCATGGCGGGAAGATACGGTTCCATTACCATAGCGCTGACCCAGTCCGAGAGCACTCCTTTGTCCTGTTCCCGCTGCCGCTGTGCCTCCACAATCTCTGTCAGAATGAAGAAAATCGTTATGATAACAAGTGCTACTATAATTAATTTGATTATTTTCTTTTTCATGTCCATACTAGTTTATATATATGCGGTACGGACATCACTTCATGCCATAAGCCCGGCACATCCAAGATGTGCGGACTTTCTTAAGATTCCTCCGGGTAATTGAGCGCCTTATTGATTCCGTCACACAGGATATGGCTGATCTGCTGAATCTGCTGGTCCACATCCTTAGTCGTGACATACATATTATTTAATTCTTTCAGCGCCACCGGGCGTTCTCCCATGGCATCCCCCACGATCGTCGCGGCATCCACCACCGTCGGCACTCCCAGCGCCAGAACCGGCACATGAAGACTCTCCTGCGTGATCGCATTGCGGTGATTGCCCACCCCTGATCCCGGATGGATTCCCGTATTCGTAATCTGTATTGTACGGTTCAGTCTCTTGGTGGAACGGGCTGCCAGTGCATCGATCACGATCACCATATCCGGCTTGGTCTCGCCGATCACACCTTTAATGATCTCCGCTGACTCCATTCCGGTCTTTGCCATAACACCTGGTATTAAGCTGCTGACCTGATGCATTTTCGACCGGTTATATGCCACCTTACCGTATTCCCGCACAATATGCCTGTTGATGAAGAGATTATCCACCACGTTGGGTCCCAGAGAATCCGCCGTCACTTCCCGATTACCCAGACCTACTACCAGAATGGACTGTTCTCTGTCCGGTTCAGGCAGAATGTCACGAATCTCCTGCGCCAGAATCTCCGAAATCTCCTGGTGGTAATCTTCCTCCGGCTCTGTCATCGCCGGAGCTTCCAGCGTAATGTAGACTCCCATCGGCTTGCCTAACATCTTGGCGCCGTTCTTCGTCTCCACTACCACCTTGGTGATATGGACATCACACGCCTCGTCATAGTGCTCTTCCACCGTAACACCGTGCAGGCCTTCCGCTTTATCCTCGATGCTCTCTCTGGCTTCCAACGCCAAGTCTGTCCTGACTGTTGACCAGCTATCCATGCCATATTCCTCATTTCCCGCATTTTATCTTACTATATGCGTATCTTTATAAGTTGGTTATTTACTTTTCTATTTTTTGCAAAAATAAACAAAATATGTATTGACATCATGATTCTCATAAACTACAATAATATGCGTGTGTTTCCATTAAAACGTCCGTGTCCGGCTTTAATGAGACACGTCCAAATATAGCTTATAAGAACTTCATAAGCTAACGAGCAGCTTTGCTGCGAGTGATGAAAAGAAAATCGGAATCGGAGGTGTGATCATGGCTAATATCAAATCTGCAAAGAAAAGAATCTTAGTAAACAAGACGAAAGCTGACAGAAATAAGGCGATCAAGTCCGGCGTTAAGACAGCGATCAAGAAAGTATATGCTGCAATTGAATCAGGTGATCAGGCAGCTGCCAAGACAGCTCTTACGGCTGCTACATCCGCGCTTGACAAGGCTACTAAGAAGGGTGTTTATCACAAGAATACTTCTGCAAGAAAAGTATCCCGTCTTGCGCTTGCCGTTAATAAGATGGCGTAATCGCTGCGCGAATTCGAAAGTAATCAGACAACAAAAACACTTCCTACCGTCATGGGAAGTGTTTTTATTTGTTCTATTATTAGATTCGAGGCAAAAGCACCTTAAGCATTACTATATGCGGAGGGCAGATTGCACAAAATGTTCTCTTGTGTCGGGCTTCGTCATATGGATTTTCTAATAATATTCCGATTAGGCTGAGACTGCGGACGCAACCGCCCTCTATTCGCCGTCCGGGCTCATGTCGGGCTTTTCGGGACATCCATGTCCCGAAATTGCTGGATATCGAACGGAATATTAAGAAAATCTCATATTCCTACGCAGGACAACTGCGTGAACATTTTGCGCAATCTGCCTTTGATATTCTAACGCTGTTATCTGCTATGGCCGCCGCCTCCGTGGCTTCCTCCACCGCCTCCGCTGTGGCCGCCGCCTCCATGGCTTCCTCCTCCGCCGCTGCTGCTTGACTGGATCCTGTGCTGTACTACGCTCTTTCGCAGGAAGCGGTCCTCTCTGACGCGGAACTGCGGTTCCATCCCGTCCACATAGGTGGTTGCGGTCGTGGTCTTCGCTCCGCGCTTGGATCTCCTGTTACATAGTATAAAAATAACAGCCGATACGATTCCTATAGCCCACGGAACCCAAGCCGGCACGTACACATTAAAAAGCCTGGTGCCCATCATATCATGGTAGAAATCATTCACATATGTCTTATATGCGCGGTAAGGATTATGCTCTACATAGCGGTATACATTGTCCAGAATATGATCGATCTTTTCGCTTGTATAGGCATCTTTGACCTTGCCCGTCGTACTGAACCATGTATAGATCCTGCCGTCATCCTCCCGGAACCAGTTATCCACTAACAGGACACCGTCGCCGTTCGGCTTATTATAGCCGAAATTATAAGACTCATAGAACGCTTCTGCATAGACCCTTACGAACTCATCATAGCTCACGTAAGGCTCGATCTCTCGCGCATAGTCCTTAAGCGACTCCTGCAGAGTAATCAATACAATATCGCAGCCGGTCTGTTTCTCCCGCTTGGCAATCAGACTGCGCAGTTTATCTTCCTCCTTATCCGTCAGCACATCGGCGTAATCAAACACCCTTTCATCCGTCGCACACTCCGTATTGCTCCTCTGGCGGTTGGCAGCACCGGAAACCGCACTCTGTCCGGTGCTGATCACTATGTACAGAATCAGGACACCCCCTAATATGATATATAGCCATTTAAAATAATGAAAATACTCTTTCATAGTTTTCGTCATTCCTTTCCAAGGCACAAACCCTACTATAAAAAATTCATCAGATTCTTTCACTCTTAAAAAGTTTACTGCAACGATAAGACGATCAAATCATATTAAGGCTCTAGCCTACATCACGTAATTTTACAGGATCTCAAGCACTCTGACCGCCATAGAGCATATCGCCGTCACGATGGCGAACACGGACGCGCCATAGGCAAAAACTTTTCCCATCGAAACCGGCGTTGTGCCGATTACCTTACCCGTCTGCCCGTTGACATGAAATTGATAGGTTTTTCCCCGGTAACTGTACAGATACTGCCATACCGGCATCAGAGCATAATTGACACCGTTTCTCTGCAGATTCAGATCCTTTCGATAGGGTTTTACCGTATTGTATCCGGTAAGAGACCGCTGCATCAATTCTTCGGAGGCACATCGCGCCTTCATCTGTGCTCTTCCTTCCAGTTCCGGTGCTCCCTGATTATAGATCTCCCCGTAGAAGCCGGACATATATTTGGGCTGAAAATCCTGCAGCTGCCGATAGTTGTAAGGTTCCATCAGATCCATGATCCCGTCGTCCATCGCAAATGAAGCATCCACGGGAATCTTATCGAAATCCAGCTCCATTCTGCGCACTACCTCATAGTATGAAGTCTCCACATATTCTGTATTTCCGCTGGTCCAGCTCCTAACCTTAGTGCCTTCTCCGGCGAAATCATAACGAGCGTTATAATCATACAGCCAGAACGGCACATAGATTCCCACCATTTTCTCCAGATTCTTCGCCGACATAAAATCGGAGGGCGTAAACAACCTTCTTGTAAACTCCGCCTCCATCGATGCCACGGCTTTTTCCTTATTAATATAGAACGGAAGAATCAGATGCGGCTCCAAAGTACCATCTACCCGCTCATTATATACAATATAACTGCCGCAATGCTCACATCTGCCCGCCGACGCATAAGCCGGCACCTCCATAGGCGCACCGCAGTTGACGCACTGTGTAAGAGAACCGCCCTGTATCGTATCTTCACTGTCCTCGCTCTCGCAATGGGGACAGTACATTCTGCCTCTGCCCGGTTCATACACCACGTTACCACCGCAGTTTCTACATTTAAATAACATATTCCGTTCCCCTCTCTATATATAACACCTACTATTTATAATGCAGGAATAAAACCTTTTATTACGGCACATTCTTTGTTATACTGATACAAAGAAATATAATAAAGCATAACAAAACAAGGTCAAGGAGTCAACCATGAAAAGAATAGCAATCATTACCGGAGCAAGCAGTGGACTCGGCAGAGAATAAGCGCAAAACTGCTGCCACAGCGCGTCATGATGAAGCTTTGGCTGTGCCAGCAGCATATTAATCCTTGTGCATGTCCGAAATCCGGAAATAACAGCGGTTATTCACGTCCGTCCCAGCAGTAAGTGCACAGTTTGCACTTATCTATCCCGACGGATGCGATCATATCATCCAGACGATGATACCTGAGAGAAGTGAAGTTCAGCTTCTCTCTTATTTTTTCTAACATCTCACTATACTCCGTGCTGTCGGGATCAGCGTAGACCGACAGATTCGGATATTTATTCTCCCCCTCCATCTCGCTGATTACACGGCGTGCGATCAGTTCCATCTCCGAAGTCGAACGTGAAAAATTCAAATATTTACAGCCAAACAGAAGCGGCGGACATGCCGGCCGGATATGTACCTCTCCCGCACCGCTGTGATAGAGGAACTCCGTTGTCTCCCGAAGCTGTGTACCGCGTACAATGGAATCGTCGATCAGCAGCAGACTTTTGTCCTTAATCAGATCATGCACGGGAATCAGCTTCATCTTAGCAATCAGATTGCGCTGGCTCTGAATCGTAGGCATAAAGGAGCGCGGCCATGTAGGCGTATATTTGATAAAAGGTCTGGAAAAAGGAATCCCCGACTCATTGGCGTAACCAATCGCATGTGCCGTTCCGGAATCCGGCACCCCCGCCACAATATCCGGGTGCGCATCATCCCGTTTCGCCAGCATAGCGCCGCAGTTGTAACGCATCTGCTCCACGCTTATTCCCTCATAGGAAGATGAGGGATAGCCGTAATAGATCCACAGGAAGGTACAGATCTTCATATCTTTACCCGGAGCTACCAAAGACTTCATGCCTTCCGGTGTGATAATCGCAATCTCGCCGGGCCCCAGTTCACGTTCCGGTTCATATCCCAGATTCAGATAAGCAAAACTCTCGAAGGATACACAGTATGCATCTTCCTTCTTCCCTACGGTTACCGGTGTACGCCCGTACCGGTCTCTCGCCGCATAGATTCCCTTCGGTGTCATGAGCAGCATGGTCATGGACCCATCGATCAATTCCTGTGCATAGCGAATACCCTCTATCAGATTATCCCGCTGATTGATGACCGCCGCCACCAGCTCCGTAGCATTGATATCCCCGCCGCTCATCTCCAAAAAATGTGCGTGCCCGCTCCGGAAGAGCTCCTTCACGATCTCGTCTTTATTATTGATTTTGCCCACCGTGGTGATTGCATAGGTCCCGTGATGGGAACGAATAATCAGCGGCTGCGGCTCATAATCAGATATGCAGCCTATGCCAAAACTGCCATGCATGGTATTGGCATCTTTATCAAATTTCGTACGAAAAGGAGCATTCTCGATATTATGGATCGCCCGGTCGAAGCCTTCCTCCTTGCTGTATACCGCCATACCGGCCCGCCTCGTTCCAAGGTGCGAATGATAATCCGTCCCGAAAAATAAGTCAAATACGCAGTCCTGTTTAGAAGCCACACCAAAAAATCCGCCCATAACATTCTCCTCTCCTGTTTATTATCTTACAAAAGCAGTTTAGATTCCCTGTTCTTAATCATCATATCATCATCTTCCGTGTCCGTCATCGATCTCACAGCCGCACCTTCCGCTCTCTTTGACATGGTTTAACGCATTTACCGCCCTCTTGCCAAGTTCTCTGCAATCCTCCGCCGAATCGCCGAAAGCCATGCCGATGCTCAGCGTCACCGGCGGAAGCTCTCCTGCCGGATGCAGCAACACGTCGTTGACCTCTCCCGCCCGCCGGTAAAGCAGCGTCGTGTTCGCGGCCGAAACACCGGACAGCCATATGGCAAAAGTATCTCTGCCCTGTCTGCTCATACATACCGATTCCGTAAACGCTTCAAGCAGCACGTCTACTACACGCCGCAGGATAGCATTGCCCGTATCCTGCCCGTAAATTTCACATACTTCTCTAAACCGGTCCACATTGCCCACAAGCAGACAGCCCTGACTATGCCCGGCGCGCAGTTCCTCATCGACAATCCGCTCGAAGTCTCTTCGCTCGACCAGCTTATCGAATGCATCCTGCCCCGTCCCATGCATATCCTGATTTCCGAGATCTGCGGCCTCCACCCGGGAAAGCTCCTCCTGCTGCTCCCGCTCCCCGTCCTGTCCGAAAACCCTATATATTTTTCCCTTAAAACTGTGAAACCCTTGTACGACCTGCTTCCTCATACTCCTCAATTCCCGCGAACCATGAGTCAAAATCCCAAGACACCTCAAACACTTCGATGCATTTAAAATACTACGTAACTGTTCAGAACCCTGTTCCCCACAATTACGAAACACCTTCTGAACAGTTACCATACTACCATATAAAATACGATTCGACAACACACATTTCGCTCAGCACAGTGTCTTATTCCTATCCAAGCATAGCCAGCATCCAGCACAGAGGAAAGCTAATATCTTAAGGAACCCCTTAAAAAGCGTCGGCACTTAGTGAGGTATTTCACGAACTTAGTGCCGCTACGCTTTTTACGGAGCGAAAGCGCGGTTCCGTAGATATTAGTTTCCCTCTGTGCGTCCGTCTTAGACACTCCGCACTTTCTCCCCAAACTGCATATTCCTCCTATACTCCGTAGGAGACACCCCGCATTGGCTCTTAAAAGTCTTCATAAAGTGTTTCTCATTCTCATAACCAACCCGACGGCTGATTTCGATCACACGCATATCAGTCTCCGCCAGCAGGCGTTTCGCCTCATTTACTCTGAGCTCCTTTAAATAGCTCACAAAATTATGACCGGTATATTGTTTGAAAGCATAAGAAAAAAGAGAATAATTCATAGAAACATGGTTAGATACCACCGCCATGTTTAAATCTTTATCATAATTGTTCCGGATATAGGCAAGCGCCATATCCACTTTAGATTTGTTCTTATAATCGTCGAATTCCTCGCTGATTTTCTCCCGAAACCCGATTATCCATCCGATCACTTCCTCCATCAGTTCTTCACTGTGGGCAAACCGATAAATATCCCTGAATCCGATCAGCTCTTTCTCGTCTTCCTGCAGTACGTTTCTATAGATTCGGCAGATCTCATCAATCAGCATATTGACACTCGCATACAGCATATCGCAGGAATACCCTTCCCGTCTGATCTTCGCGAAATACTGCTCTACCATTCTAAGCGCCGCCGCGCCCTTATCCGTTCCGATCAATTGCGCGATCTGCCGGATCTTCTCTTCATCCGGCCCGCCTTTATCTGCCGGCCGCTCCCCGCTGTATTCCACTTCGTGTCTGACGCACAGAAATGCCTCTTTCCGTGCCGACTCTGCCTCACGGTACGCAGCCCGTAGCTGTACTACACCGCAATGCACTCTGCTGACTCCCACATGGCAGTCCCGTAATTCGTTTTTCAATAGAAGGTCTTTATTGTCCCGTCCTACAATATAGATACGGTTGTTTTCGATCTCACCCAGACAGAGATAGCTCTCGCTGTCCTCGTCCTCTCCGGCAATATTCTCCAGACAGCATACCACATACTCCTGATCGAGAAGCTGTTCCTCAAAGCTGCTGGTCACTGTCTGCACCTCATGCTCCGATATACTCTCATTCAGGATCATATACTTAAGCTGCTGGCCACCGATCATTCTGAGTTCCCGTACCCTGCGTTTCTCCTCGTTGATCTCCCGATCGAGCCTGCCAAGGCTCTCCACAAGCCTCTCAGACTCAATCGGTTTCATGAGATAATCCCTGATGCCCAGGCGCAGAAGCTGTACCGCACAGGCAAAATCATCGCAGCCGCTGACGACCACCACAAGCGGCCTATGCGCAAGCTTCTGCATCTCCTGCACCAGCCTGATTCCATCCATCCCGGGCATGATGACATCGGTGATCATCACATCCACTTTGCGTTTTTCCAGAATCTCTAACGCCGTCTGTCCATCGCCGCACTCCATAATATTGGAAACGGCAATTTCCGAACGCCGTATGATCGTCCTGATCACCTGACGGATCGCTTTATTATCTTCTACGATCAACAATGTGTTCATGTCCTTCCACGCCTCCCGGTGTGTTAACTTTACCGCAAACCGGAGCAAACACTAGCAGAGCGTAACATCAATACGACTTACCTTGCCGTCACGCACATCTTCCGCCGGACTGCCGCTTATCACGCCACTTTGCGCACTCGCCTTACTGCCGTCCGCATATTCCAGTGTGCATTCCGTGATCTGATACTCACCGGGAAGATAATCTTTACACTCACCCACATGATAGACCACCTTCGTCTCTCCCATAAATACCGCTTCTACGCTGCCATTCTCCTGAAGCAGATAAGCGGGCAGCGCCGGCGTAAGCTGCAGCTTAAGTTCCCCGTCGCATACCTTAAAGGGCTGTCTGCCGAACATCATAATAATCCACATGTTCAAAAACTCCACCGTAGAACCGCTTAAACGCGCCACAAATCCCTTGCCGTGATAACTGCTGTTGGGATTCTTACTGCTGGCAATAAAGGAAGAATTCTCGTATATACTTCTGCCGTATACCTTGCTGTCAAGGAATGGGATCGCCGCCTTATGGAAATCTTCAAAGAACTCCTTGTACATCTCGGATTTTAACAATTCCAGCAGATATTTATATTCCATATGAAGCCAGATGGACTCATTCTCCAGCCATCCCGGCGTAAACGCCCGTGCACGTCCCAGCTCATAGGAAGCCTCCTGCAATGAAGCATTGACCTTATACATGGACAGCTTATTGTCATACAGGTCACTTCCTTTCACCTGCTCGTACAACTTGCGCTTTCCGGACATCGCCTGATCTAATTTCAGATACCGCACGGGACCTTCCAGGAACAGCGGCACCGCTCCTACCTGCAGATCAAGCGGCATGATGCCGTCCTCATCCTCACGATAATCCGTCACTTCATAAGTAAAATAGGTGGGACAGATACCGCCCGCCATTTCGCAGGCCTTCTCAATACCTCTACGCACGATCTCGTGCCATTCTTCCATCATCTGTGCCAGTTTTTCGCTGGAAAGGCTCTTCATGTCACCACTCACTCCGGCATAGACCCGCTCCCTGTAAGCTTCCTTCACATCATTGATCTGATTCCAGAAGGACACCGCCTTCTGCTCTGTCATCAGTGTCTTCTTCTCCGCCGCTACGACCCGGCCGATCTGTTCTATGAAATCCGCCAGCTCAGTCAGCAGCTCCACATCTCTCGGATAGCGTTTCAGTGCCTGTATCGTATATTCCAGATTTCTCGCCAGCTCGCAGCTCTCCGGCATAGAAGATCCTAACAGTCCCGGCAGTCCGTTTAAAGCATCATACCAGCCAGGCTTACCGCCCTCCATCTCCACGCCCATTCCGTAAGCGTCCAGCGTTGCAAATTTGGTAGCCGACAAGAGCAGAAGCTTCTCCATCAATGTAACATAAACGGTATCACCTTCTCCACCTTTCGCGCAAAGCAGCTGACCGTCCTTAACCTCCAGCTCTTCTATCGCTTCGTACTGGCGGATTCCTTTTTCCGTTTTCACATAGCGCTGTGCGCGCTTCTTAACTTCTGCCTGAGGTCTGTAATAACTGTACGCTTTTTCATACAGAAGTTCTTCCTCTTTCTCCGGGAAAACACTCAGATAGCTTTCCAAAAGATCTAAGTTGTAGGTCCAGTGATCCGACCAGTAGCCCTCACCGAACTTACCGTTCACGACGCCTTCCGCCGCCGCCATAACCTGTTTAAAGAGTGCTTCCACCTGCTCATTCGTCCGATCGGACCTATCCAGCTCTCTGTAAAGCGCTCCCGGCGTAAAAGGCTTAGAGAGCATATCGCAAAGCTTCGCTCTTACCTGTGCGCTGTCATCCCGGAAGATTTCCTCCGTCTTCGCAGCATTCAGCCGGTATGTGACTTTCTCCACTCCCAGCGGATTATAACCATCAGGCTGAATGAGGCTGTAGAAGGTCTTGATGCTCTCCCGTCCCGTAAAAGGCGCAAAGAACACATCACACCGTCTGTTCTGATTCACATCGCGGAAATTGCCGTTACCCTGAGAATAGAACTCCGGAAGCATGCTGAAATAGTTGTAATCCCGCTCCAGATCACCGTGTTTTCTGGAATACACGTAGAATACCTTGTCATCCGTCAGTTTGATGGGATAACCGCCCCGCAGTACGTTGTCCATATAGGTATACTCACAGTAAGCGTCGAAATCCGGATCAGCTGTCTTCGTCCTGATATGTCTGCACAGATCCTCCGCCAGACGGTCCGCCACCTGCTTCTTTTCTTCATAATAAGCCGCATCCGGTTTCCTGCGGGCAAACTCTTCCAGAAGTTCCTTACTCTCCACCTGTCCGATCAGCTCATAGAACACGATCTCCTCTCCTGCTGCCAATTTCACCTGCACCCCGTAGAAGCTGCAAGGTACCAGATTCTGATTTACCTGCGGCAACGCCAGAAGCTCCTGTAAGCTGTGCTCGATAAATCCCACCGGTTTCTCCAGAGACAGATCATAAGCAAATATCACTTCCGGATCGGTGACTGCCTGCAGCATAGTGCCGTCTGCCAGCGTACCGATAGTGAAATTACCGCCGTTTATCTCCGTCACCGCCGCGGAATCCGCCGTGCTCGCCCGGACACGCATAAAGGGATGACCGTCCACATCCTCCACCTGCATCCAAGCTTTTATGGTCTGCCCCATTAATTTCATGCTCTCTTGGTCAACACCGTAGGGAATGCACGCCGGCATACCGTCCAGAATCTCCAGCTGTGCCTCCTGACTGCCTGTATTCTTCACGCACACTCTGCGCACCAGAGCGCCGATCTTTTCCTCCGGAAGCGTATAATATGACACACTCGTCACAATTCCTTCCTGCTCATGATTTTCCTCGATCTCCAGCCCGTTCATGGTAATGCACATGCTATGCGGAATATTTTCATCCCGGAAAGGCTCCCATACCTTGCCTTCTTTCTTGATAAAAGTGCGGAATCCGGTCTTTTTCACATTCTGATAAGCCTGATGTGCCGGATAAAACTCCATGATGGCATGATCCTTATTCTCCACACCAAAACTGACCACGCCTTGTCCGCGGTTTACATAATAGCACCAAATCGGGATGCCCCTCACGCCGCTGATCCCCGGCAGGAAACTGGCAAAAGCCGATTGTTTCCCGTAATTTTCAATTCTGTATGCCGCTGTATTCTCTTTCATCGCTGTAATTATGCTCCTTTCAATGGTAAATAGAATTTCCTATGCCTGCAGCTCCACAATGATCTCATGGGTACTCTCTTCGCTAAGCTTCTCAATCTCGGTGAGCGGAATTCTCACTTCATTATCCTGCACCGCAAGCTGTCCGCCATCTAATGTAACACTGCCGATTCGATAGGTGCCGGCTTCCGCATTCTGCGCATTGACATAGACAATATGCCACCTTCTCCCTCCGAAGTTCAGGGTGAGTCCCGCACGGCCATCCTGGAATTGTTCCTTCATAAGCTGCGGTGCGAGAATCATATCGCCACAGTTTCCTCTGACACCGAACATCTGCGTGATCACCGTCAGCATCATCCAGCTCGCCGCACCCGTCAGGTAATGGTACATGCCTCTTCCCCTGTCATTGAAATACTCCGGAATCCCCGGATAGATCATGCTGGTATTGAAATCCGCCACCTGCTCGTACAGTGTGTACAGGGCACGGTATCCTTCCCGTCCGAAACCGCGTCTGTAGAGCGCATTGGCATACATCGTCGTCATATGTGAAAAGACTGCTCCGTTCTCCTTATGCCCGTATGCGAAACCGAACATTCTGCCCAGATCGGTCTTTAATTCTTTAAAGTCAGTATTCAGGCGATAGCCTCCCACTTCTTTCTGATATAAATATTTATCCGCTGCCTTAACAATCTCCGCAGTCTGCTCATCGGTAGCGGTTCCGGACATCACGGTAAATACCTGTCCCGTCAGCATCATCCGTACTCCTTCGGGCTTGATTCCTTCACACTGGCGTCCGCTATTGTCATAGTAGCTGTTAAACCATCCGCAGTCTTTGCCGTCGATCCATTCGGTTCTGCGAATATGTTCCCTGATCCACTGTGCTTTCTCACGCAGGCTTGTCTGAACCTGTTCACTGTCAAGCTGTATCTTCCTGCCCGATACCTGATGGAATATGCTCTTGCAGTAATCTGCGAGCAGGGCTCTCTTCCGCTCTGCCTCCTCATACAGCTCTGTGCCGGAAGCTAACAACGGCTCTATCTCCGCTAATACTTCCACACTCTCCATCTGCAGCCGTTCGTGCAGCAGACCGATCAGCTCCGCCAGCACATCCAGATTATCCGCATAGGCAGCGGTAAATGCCACACTCTCTCCTCTGTCCGCCGCCATGTCAAGCGCGTCGTTCCAGTCCGCACCGCGCAGCCGCATGTGATTGTGCTCTCCCACCTCGTAGAAGACCGTAAGATTCTGCACCAGAATATGCTCTAATACGGAGCCCAGATATTCGTGACCTTCCTGATCTTTCAAAACCGGCGTTCCGTCGGCTTCCCATGCCTGGTCAATGTCAGTACCTCTGGCTTCCTGCTTGTCTTTAAAATATGTATTCTCTTTCAACAGAACCGACAGGTCGCCGGTCTGGTCTATATACATCTTAGTCGTCATAAGCGGCCACAAACCATGATCCATCCAGACTCTCGTAATATTATTACGATCCGCTATGAACTCGCCCTGCTTGCTGCCTATGATCGTGGCATTACTGCCGTCGATCCGCACGCCGCCGTAATTGTCGATGAGCATCTGCCGCACGTCATCCGGCTGCATAATTAACAGTGCCAGACAATCCTGCCAGAGATCACGCCATCCTCTGCCGCCTTTACCGTAATCATGGTGAGGCAGGAACGAACAACCGTAGATTCTGCGCAGCATAGGCTGGAAATTCACCCAGAACATGAAATTATCAAAACTGGAATCCGCCGTTTCATAGGACACGTTAATCTTGTCCAGCCAATACTGTTTCGTATTCTGAAGCGCTTCCCGTACCTTATCGTCATCACAAAAAGCTGCTAACATTCCATCGATCATCTCCCGGTTCTCTTCCGCACCGATGAAGATGGTATAGCTTCTGCTCTCTTTCGCCTGCAGCGTAACCTGTGCAAAACGCATGGCGCCGATGATCTCATAGCCGTCATACTGTCTGCCGGCGGGATCATAAGGCTGCTCTGCCAGCACACTCTCCGGTCTTTCGTAGCTGCCGCCCTCTCCGATATAATCTTCCACAACTGGCATAAATCCGACAGGCGCTGTTCCATCCTGTTCCATACCACATACATAGTAGGTGATCCGATTCTTCTGATGCCCTCTCTCATCAAAAGAAAGTGTCGGTGTAACCAAAACGCCGTTCTTTGTCGTCTCGGCTCTGTGCAGTAAGGAAGTCACATGTCTGTGATCCCTCAGGTTGTCCGCACTCCTGCCGTAGAGCGGAACAGCCGCCGTAGGTGTCAGTGTGACCGCCTCATCCCTGCGGTTTATAATCTCCACATGCATGATCTCCACAGAATATTCCGATACCGGCACGAAGGAAGTAATTTTGGAAGCCACGCCGTACTCTGCGATCTCCCGTTCGATCTGCTGCCACATAGGACCTGCAGTCAATACGCTTCTGTCCTGTGCATCCGTGAACCGCTTCGCTTCCGCCTGCGCAGAAACACCCGTTGCTGAGAAGCATGCACCGTCAGCAAGTCTGCACCAGAAGTTCCTTGTGGATTTGTTGTTATGAAGTTCCTCCGCGCTGACAGGCTGTAAGACAAATTCATTCTGACTGCGTTTTAAGTCACCGCCCAGTCTCGGCGTGACGGCTCCTTTTAATCCCTGCTCCCCCGCTATGGGAAAATACAGATAGCTTACGTTCTCCGGCTGCTCCAGCCGAAAAGTTCCCTGATGATCCATAAATTCGTACGATTTCATTTCTGCATTGCGCATATGGTTGTTACCCCCTGTTATAATATAGTAATCGGACTTTTACCGGGTTACTCCTATCAATATCATATAGATTTTGAGCATTAATTACGGTGTCATTTTTTATATTTAGGTGTGTTATTTTTATAGGGATTCCGGTAAAGCACCGTTTTATTTATTATATCGTTGAATTTGGATTTTTTCAATCGGATGGAGGGAGTGAAATTGCGGTATTGTTGATGGATTATCTAAGACGTCCGCACGGATGAAGAGCAATATCTACGGAACCGCGCTTCCGCTCCGTAAAAAGCGTAGCAGACGCTAAACTCGTGAGTTGCAGGGCAACTCAGAACCTCGTTAAGCGCTGACCAAAGTTAATTTCGAAGAAATTTACTTTTTTTATGGGGTTCCTTAAGATATTACTCTTCATCTGTGCTGGGTATTGGAAATGTCGGGGAATGGCAGGAAACAGAACTGCTAAAAATGCCGAAATGCCATGTGGAAAGAGACATGGAGAAATGGAGAAATGCCGAAGAACCGGAAAGTAGACGGGAGTGGACGTGGAATGGAGAAATGTCAGTTTATGATTGCATTTTCTTTTGAAAAGAGTATAATAAGGGATTTGGAAACGGAGGCGTGATATTATGAATAGGGATCTGACCGTGGGGAAACCGGAAACTGTACTGTGGCAGTTCTGTCTGCCGTTGTTTGGCAGTATTATTTTTCAGCAGTTATACAATATCGCTGACAGCCTGGTCGCCGGCAAATTTATCGGCGAAAATGCCTTGGCTGCAGTGGGAAACAGTTACGAGATCACTCTGATCTTTATCGCTTTTGCCTTCGGCTGCAATATCGGCTGCTCCGTCATCGTGTCGCGGCTGTTCGGTTCTAAAAAATACGTGGAAATGAAAACATCGGTTTACACGACCATGATCTCCAGCGCTGTTTTGTGCGCGGTTCTGATGTTCTTCGGGCTTGTCTGCTGCGATGTCCTTCTTGAACTGATCCATACGCCGTCTGAGATTCTCTCCGACTCTAAATTATATCTGAACATTTACATATGGGGACTCCCCTTCCTTTTCTTCTATAATATAGCAACGGGAATCTTCTCGGCGCTGGGCGATTCCAAGACACCGTTTATCTTTCTGGCAATCTCCTCGACTGCCAATATTCTGGTAGATATTCTGTTCGTAGCCGCTTTTGACATGGGAGTGGCCGGCGTGGCATGGGCAACTTTTCTCTGTCAGGGTGTAAGCTGTGTGCTTGCAGTAATCGTTGTATTAAAGCGGCTTTCCGGCATCCCGACCGAAGGCAGGGTCGTCTTATATTCTTTTGAGATGTTTAAAAAGATAGCGGTGATCGCGGTTCCCAGTATCTTACAACAGAGTTTTATCTCTGTCGGCAATATCATTATCCAGAGCGTGATCAACGACTGCGGGGTGGAGGTTACTGCCGGATATGCCGCGGCGGTCAAGCTTAACAATCTGGTCATTACCTCCTTCACCACGCTGGCCAACGGATTGTCCAACTATACGGCACAGAATATAGGCGCCGGCATTCTGCCGCGGATCAAGGACGGCTTCAAAGCGGGCGTTAAGATGGTGTGGCTGCTCTGCGTTCCCCTCGTGGCGCTGTATCTCGTAGCGACAAAGGCTCTTGTCACCTTCTTCATCAACGACCCTTCCGAGCTGGCGCTTGCCTCCGGTATGCGGTTCCTCTATATTGTAGCGCCTTTCTACTTTATTATATCAGTCAAACTGATTGCCGACGGCATTCTGCGCGGCGCCGGGCTTATGAAAAACTTCATGATCGCAACCTTTACAGATCTGATCCTGCGGGTCGTGCTGGCCGAAATCCTATCCCGGCAGATCGGCTATATCGGCATCTGGTGCGCATGGCCCATCGGCTGGACGTTAGCTACGGGGCTGTCGATTACTTTTTATCGGAGAGGACCGTGGCGGAAAGCTGCCTGACGCATTTATATTTCAAAAGAATAATCTCCCTTCTCTATTTTTCCTTTTTTTCTTAAAATCCCGTCAAAAAACAGGGAGAAACAAACCGGAAAGATGAAATGCAATAGTGCTACCGAAACGATGGATTTAACATTAATTCCCATATCCGTAAACGTAAATATCTGCCCTACAAATCCGCAGGTTCCCATACCGGCTCCCGCGGGTGTATTGGTTGCCTCCAGAATGCATGTTGCGATTGGCGCTATGATAATCGAGGATAAAGTGGGCGGTAATAAAATCCAAGGATTCTTTAGAATATTAGGGAACTGAAACATGGAAGAACCCAGTCCCATTGCCATTACCCCGCCCATCTTGCAATCCCGGTAACCTGTTGCGGCAAATCCTACCATCTGCGCACAGCATCCAACCGCAGCCGCTCCCGCCGATATTCCTGACAGATTCAGCATGATGCATAAAGCCGTACTGGAAAGCGGCGAGGTTAGGACAAGACCTACAATCACCGACACAATGATTCCCATAAAAAAAGGCTGTAGCTCCGTCGCTTTCATGATAATCAAACCTATCCCACTCATTAACATTTTCACCCCAGGTCCAATGAATGTGGCCGTAAGCCCTCCCACCAGAAGAGTAACTCCCGGGGTTACCAGAATATCAACCTTTGTTTCTTTCGATACCGCCTTACCAAATTCCGCCCCTACGATTGCAGAAACAAGTGCCGCCGCCTCCCCGCCGATACCGGCGCCAAACGCTCCTGTCACCGCACTTGTAAATAAAACAAGCGGTGGCGCTTTCAATGCCCATGCAACTGCAACACCGATCGCTGCTCCAACCTGTTTCATGGCAAAGCTGCCCAATTGTGTAAAATAAGCAAAGATTCTATATTCTCCCAAAAGATTCTGCCCCTGCTCCCCGACCGTTTTAAATATTAAACCGATCAGTAAAGAGGCAAATACCGCCTGCGCCATTTGAGACAATGCGTCGATGCCATATCGTTTCGGTGAAATAACAATATCTTTTTTTCGCAGAAACTCTTTTACTCTCATAATTTTCCCCTCTGCTTGGTTACTCGTCCCCAAAAACATTAATTTTATACTTTTGTATACAATCTTCGAATTAGGCTTTCATGCTTGAATTGTACAATATTTCATCTTATACTTATATAGAAAAAAGAAGCATAAAACATGAATTTTTAACCGCACAAGGAAATGATCATTATGAGATATGATTTCTTACCACTGATTAAACACTCTTTCGCTTACGGAACGGAACATATCATACCTGAATTTATCATCAGCAGCAAAGCAAAAGAAACGTTGATCTATCCGAAATCTTTCAGCTTGTTGAAAACAGCTTACGACTACTACACGGAAGGCAGCAATCAGGAATTCTATGAAATTCGATATATATTAGAGGGAGAAGGCTATTTAAAATATAACGGAAGGAGCTATCTGCTGAAAAAAGGAGACGGCTGCCTGATCGACTGCCGCCAGAAATATTATTACCAGACCAGCAGCTACCACTGGAGCAGTACCTCTCTGTATTTCGATGGTACGCCGGCCGCTCCGTTAGTGCAGTCCTATCTGCAATCCGGTAATGTTAAATTTTCCAATACTGAGTTTTTAAACTTTGAGCCATTCCAGACACACATATTGCAATGCACGCAAAAGGCTGCCCCATATATGGAATATGAAATTTCCGCCACTTTTTATCTGCTCCTGACAAATCTCCTGATCGTCCGGAGCCAAACGCGCAGTACAACTTCTGACATTGTTGAGAAAATAGTTTCTTACATGCAGGCAAACTATATGAATAATCTCTCATTAGATGACCTGTCGCACCATTTCGGCTTAAGCCGCACTCATATGTCCAGATGCTTTAAGGAGTATACAGGCTTCGCACCGCATGAATATATCACAAGGCTCCGTATTTACAATGCCAAGTATCTTCTGAAGGCAACAGAACTATCCATCGAAGAAATAAGCCATCAGACGGGATTCTCCGATTCCGTTTATTTCATTCAGGTATTTAAAAAAATGGAAGGGATAACGCCTTCTAAGTTTCGGAAAGGGTGATGGACGGGAGCGCCATGCAAAGTCGTATACATTCATCATCAATATACCGTCATCATTATAAAATGGTTTCGGTGTATTTGACGTGATTACATTCTCCATAGAGTGGGGCACTTCCATTTGTCTGAAATTGATTCTCGCATTTCGAAGCCCCATATCCATAAAGTAATACTTCATCGGCGTACCTATATAAGATTTCCCCTTAATATCGTGTTATGTATCTCTTTATGCCATCGCAAAATGGATTTTTCTACCAGTCGCCATCCCAATCAAAAATAATTCTAATGTTTGTGGATTCGTGTTCCTATACTTCAAATGGTAAAATATTTGTCCAATAGCTTCAATCAATTCTTTTTGATCTTCCTCATAGTAGTTTACATTTTCATCACAACATCCACTCGCCTGCAAAAGCAATGATAAAGCGAATCTTTCATTTACATATAAATATTTTTCTTCACACCCCTCTACTAATTGAAATGGTTTCCTTTTCAGACACCACGAGGCTGTATAGGCAATGAATTTAATGTAATTGACACGACCAATATCATGAAAATGTTTCAGCCTCGCTATATCTACTAAAATATCAATCAAGCAATACTCAAATATATTGTCATTAAAATATACTTTTCCTCCCAACTTATTGTCCTGATAAAACTCTTCAGCCAATTTATGAACTAATAATCCAGCATTATGAATATATTCATCGGAAAAAGATTCATTCAATTCTTCTTTAAGTTTCTTTGCCTCTTCCCTATCCATTATACCTCTCCCATCATTTGTATTTTAGTACTTGCTGTATTAAGTCGGACATGTTTTTTACTTCGCGATATTTTTCCGCCTGTTTAATCTTAGTAGTAATTGCCTGCTTAACATCCTCGTCATGGCACTTCTCAATTTCTTTGAGAATAAACTGGTACACTTCATTATCATCAGCAACTCCCAACTGCAAATTCTCTTGAAAATTGCAAATATAACTATTAATGAAAGTGCCCATTTCATCTCCGACACCTGTAAGTCTATTCATGATGTCAATATAATTTCTTAACATTTCATTTTGCAAATTGTATGGATATCGCAATTTATGGTCTATCTCACTCCATGCTTCTTCATACAATGTGCGTACCTGAATTTCGATCCCCAATCCATTATTTGCACGAATGACATAATGAACTGATCTATATGGTTTATTGTCTTTTATCTGAATCTTACCTCTATATAAACTATCATCATCGCCTTTACGAATATGAGCAAAAGGTGGTTCAATTAGAACATTCTCATATTGCTCCATTAAATATTCATGTACATAAATCCAATCCGTCTTAAAAAGCAGCAATATACGAATCCCCATCAAATCTGTGATAAGATTCTCATAATTGCTTTTTGATAAAGAATCACCTTTTTCCAAATATTCTGTATTCTTTCTTATAATCTTTTCCACAAGATGTTTTTTATCTTTAACCCTGTAACTTAAAGAATGAACATAAGAACACTTTTGTATCTCTTCTGCATACTGCTTAACAGTGTTCTGATGTTCATTCCGTTTTGGTTCAAAATCATTTGCTATCTCGTCCAATTCTTCCCAAGTTAATCTGGAACTTCTAAACTGTTCATCAGATATATTGAACTCTCTGCAAAACTCTCGCTGCTCCTGATGCGTACTTAGCATAGACCGCCACCTCTACTCGCCCAACGCTACGTTTAGAATTCCCGATTTTAAAAGCTTAGAATATGACTTCAACTGCTCGTCAATAAAATCCAAATTAATCTCCGGACCATTATTGGGCTGATTTTCTTTTTTGTACTCATCCGCAGCTAGTTTCTTCATAAAATTATCCATTACTGCTTTAGCTTCTGTCATATCTATCACCTCTTTGTTGCCAACATCTTTACTTCGTAATAGGTTGTAACAATATCACGATCCTCACTTATTGTCAACGCTTTTCTAAACTTACTTAATCAAGTATACCATTCCCAATTTGTGGTTACAAGATTAAATTGATTTAGAATGTAAATAAATATACCTTTTATAAGTATATCACATTTCATTTTTCTCAAAAATCCATTTTTTTCAAATGCCAGCCTGCTCCCGACAACATGTGCCGCATAATCAAGCTTTGAGGGATAATAAAGCAACCGTCTCCACATTCGCCGTCCATGGAAACTGATCCACTGCCACAGCCCGCTTCACCTCATACCCCCGCGCCAGGAAGACCTCCAAATCTCTCACCAGACTCGTCGGTTTGCAGGAAATATACAGAATATGCTCCACGCCATACCGAATGATCTTATCCAGCGCCTTGGGGTGAATGCCGTCACGGGGCGGATCTAAAATGATGATATCCGGCTTCTCCTCTATCTCATCCAGCACCTTCAGGACATCTCCCGCGACAAACTCGCAGTTATGTAAACCATTTAGCTCCGTATTCATTTCTGCGGCTTCCACCGCTTCCTCCACAATCTCCGCACCGACCACTTTCTTAGCCACCGGCGCCATCAACTGCGCGATCGTACCAGTGCCGCTGTAGAGATCATATACGACCTTATCCTTTACCGTTTCACTTCCTTCGCCCGGCCCGGCAGAAACGATATATTCCGCTATATACTCCCGCGCTGTCTGATAGAGCACCTCCGCGCCACGGCTGTTTGTCTGAAAAAAGGAAAAAGGTGAAATCTTAAACTTAAGTCCCAGCAATTCCTCATAGAAAAAGTCCTGCCCGTAGAGTATCCGCGTCTCATCGCTTCGCACCACATCCGCCACTGCGTCATTTCTAATGTGCAATACCCCGACGATCGCCCCCTGCAGGGTAAGTTCCAGCAGCTTCCGTTTCAATCCGTCAAGAATCTCCTGCTCAACCGCATTTTCCTCCTGCAAATCTTCTCTCTGTCGTACATCCTGCTGCGGCATACGGTCAGGTGCTGTCTCCGTTTCCGCTTCCAGCACTGTCACGGCTTCTTCTCCGTCTTCCGTAAGCCGCCTGACCGTCTGCGTTGTTGTCACAAGCACAATCAGTATTTCTCCCGTCTTAGATGCCTTACGCACGAGAAGATGGCGAAGATATCCGGTATGCCGCAGCCTGTGATAGAAAGGAATCTCCACCCCCTCTTCCTGCAGACCGGCAAAATAATCCCTGACACACTTCAGGATACGACGATAATCCTCATCCACGATCTGGCACTCCGTCACCGACACGATATCATAGAAACTGCCCCGCTTATGCATCCCCAGCGCAAGGGGACCGTCTTTCACCTCGTCACCGAAGGAAAACTCCATCTTATTGCGGTAGCCGAAGCAGACCGGGCTCGCCTTGATTCCCTCAAACTGCCATGAATCCTGTTGATCTAACACGCTATCCAACAGCTTCTTAACCTGCTCTTCCTTGATCTTTAACTGTTCTTCATAGGGCAGTGACAGATAGGTACAACCGCCGCAGATCCCGAAGTGCGGACAAGGACTGCCGCATTCCATCTCGGAAGCCTCCAGTATCCGCAGCAAACGTCCCTCCGCTTTCCCTTTACGCACTTTATTCACACTGCACTGCACTTTCTGCCCCGGCAGTGCATTCTTCACAACACATGTCCCGTCTTCGATTTCCACGATCCCCTTATTCGGGAAATCAACCCTCTTGACAATTCCCTCGATAATCTGTCCTTTTTTCATACTGCTCCTCATTTCCATGTATATTTATAGGGATTCGGGTGTCAAATAAACTAAGATAGCAGATTGCACAAAATGTTCACGAAGTTGTCCTGCGTAGGAATATGAGATTTTCTTAATATTCCGTTCAAGATACAGCAATTTCAGAACATGGATGTTCTGAAAAGCCCGACCTGAGCCCGGATGGCGAATGTCGGGCGGTTGCGTCTGTCTTTCACAACATCTCCGGAATATTTAGAAAATCCATATGACGGAGCCCGACACGAGAGAACATTTTGCGCAATCTGCCCTCTCATCCTTTCACAAGCATCTTTTGACACACGAATTCTATAGAACAAAGAACGGGATGTATAATACACATCCCGCCTATAGTTTACATAATATCTTTTTTCATCACAAACTATTACTACTTCCGCATAGAGAACCCTCTCTTATTCGGATTCCTTCGTTCCGAGTATCTCGTCGTCTTCCTCATCCTCGAAGAAATCATCATCAAAATCGTCGTCGAAGTCATCCTCGAAATCCTCGAGGTAATCCGGTGTCAGATAACGATATACTGCATACGCAATCGCTGCAACTGCCGCAACAGCACCGATGATCGCCAGCACCCACAGCAGTGTATTGCATTTCTTCTCTTCTTCTTTCTTCCTGCCAAGCATCTCATTCACACCGGCATTCTCCAGAATATCATCCAATTTATTTATAATCTCCTTCTTGCTCATCATGTAACCCTCTCTTTCTTTCCTTTTCTTTAATCGGAAATCATCGTAATTTCCGTATGAGACAGCATTCTTGCCGCTTTTGTCCCAATATCTGAACTATTATTATTAATAATATACCACTTTCAGGCAATTTTTACTATAATATTTTAATATTTTTTCTTATCGCATAAGGAATTCCGTACCGGATTCCATCTTATCAGGATAGATCAACACCAGTTTCTGCTTCAGGAAGGGGTTCATCGCCTGCCGCAACCGATCCGTCTGTGCGGCGCGATGCAGTCTCTCCCGATCCGGCGTAAGCAGCAGGATCAGTTTACTTCTGGCATGGAATTTCTTGAGATACTCCATGATCTCTTCCGGCTGCATATGCGCGGTGTCGTCTTCCCTCTCGTAATTGTCAAAGTAGGTTCCCAACTGCACATATGCAGATGCCGCAACTTCCGACTGTATTTGTTCCGCACCCCACATAACCATATTAAGACGCACATTGCGGAAAACCTCGCTCTGCTTCTTACAGGATGCAATGATATCCGCACACAGGCTCTGTACTGTCTCTTTCTCATAAGTGCGGTCGATCACCACAGCCATCTCCAGAATGCCGCCCCGATAATTGCCCGGCACATGAAGCACCCGCTCGATCTGATTATGCAGTTGCAGATTCTGTACAGCCGTAAGCGGCATACGGTTCTTCCTCCTGTTCTCATTATCCCATGCTGCCGCCGTTTCACGGCAAAATATACTGCCCTACACTTTCGTCAGCTTCGCGAAACCGGCATACATGATCTTCTGTCCCGCCTCGTCAAACGCTACTGTCACCTGCGAATCTCTCGGTCCCGCCTCGATCTTTAACACCGTGCCTTCTCCATAGCGCATGTGCCGTACCCTGTCGCCCACACCGTATGCAAGCGTCTTATTTCCCACCGGTTCCAAGGTCACAACACCGATCCCCTGCGCTGCCCTTGAGATATAAGGCTGATTCTCTACGGCCGTGCGCTTCGGACGGACGATCGCCTTAGGCTTCGCCTGTACGGTGGCTGTCGGCTGCCCACCAAACATTTTTCCGAAGGACGGCTTAGATACGGGTTTATCAAACTCGGTATCCGCGATCCGTCTGTAAGGCGTATCCTTGAAAAAGCTTCTTTCCCGGGAATCCTCATCATATTCCGGATAATCCCGTCGTTTCTGCACCGGCGGCTTGTCATCCATCAACTCCGCCGGAATCTCTCTGATAAAACGGCTCACCGGATTATACTGCGTCTCACCCCTGATCATACGCTGTCTGGCATAGGTGATGGTCAGATCCTCCTTCGCCCGCGTGATTCCTACGTAGGCAAGCCTTCTCTCCTCTTCCACTTCCATCGGATCGTCGGACATGATCGTCATATAGCTGGGGAAGATACCGTCTTCCAGACCTGCCAGATAGACATGCGGGAATTCCAGCCCTTTTGCGGAATGAAGCGTCATCAACAGCACCCTGTTGTCCTCCCCGTCCACCCGGTCAATATCGGCGACCAGCGCCACTTCCTCCAGAAATTCACTCAAGGTCGGTTCGTCGTGGATCTCCTCATAAGCCGCCACCTTACTGATCAGCTCGTCAATATTTTCAATACGGTCAGCCGCATCCTCCTCATCCGACTCCTCCAGTTCCTTCACATACCCGGTCGTCTCCAGAATATCCTTCACAAGCTCTGACAGACTGTAGAACTCCTGCTTGCTGCGGAAAGCCTGTATCATGTTGACGAAGGGTTTCAGCTTAGAAGCGCTCCTGCCGATAGTCATGATCTGATCCGCCTCGCGCAGCGCATCGTAGAAGCTGATCTGTCTGGCATCCGCATACTCCTGCACGCGCACGATGGTCGTCATACCGATTCCCCGTTTGGGAACATTGATGATACGTTTTACCGCCACGTCATCCCGGCCGTTGTCAATCGTCTTAAGATACGCCAGAACATCTTTGATCTCCCGTCTGGCATAGAAGTTCGTCCCGCCGATGACATCATAGGGAACTCCTTCCATAATAAACCGCTCTTCCAAGAGACGCGCCTGCGCGTTGGTGCGGTACAGCACGGCACAGTCTCCGTACTCCACAGCCCCCTCTCGTTTCTTCTTCGCCACATCGCCTGCGATATACTCCGCTTCCTCATAAGCAGTATCAAACTGTCTGAGATGAATGCGGTTTCCTTCTGTTTTCTCCGTCCAGAGCGCCTTATCCTTACGCCCTCTGTTATTCTTAATAACGGCGTTCGCCGCGTCCAGTACGATCTGGGTGGAACGATAATTCTGCTCCAGCTTGATCACGCACGCTTTCGGATATACCTTCTCGAAGTCGAGAATATTCCGAATATTAGCGCCCCTGAATTTATAGATAGACTGATCGTCATCGCCTACAACGCACAGATTCCGGTATCGGTCCGCAAGCAGTCTGATCAGTTCAAACTGTGCCGTATTGGTATCCTGATACTCATCTACCATGATATAGCGGAACCGCTCCTGATAATTATGCAGCACCTGTGCATCCGCCTTAAAAAGCTCCACTGTCTTCATAATCAGATCATCGAAATCCAGCGCATTGTTTTTATGCAGAACAGCCTGATATTCCTTGTAAGCTTTAGCAATCCGGTCTCCGTTATAGTCAAACCCATTCTGCATCTCATATTGTACCGGGTCGATCAGTTCATCCTTCGCCGAGGAAATGGCACTTAGGATCGTCCGCTCTTTCAGCGTCTTCGTGTCGATCTGCAGTTTCTTACAGATCTCCTTCATGACACCTTTCTGGTCATCCGTGTCATAGATCGTGAAATTATTATCATATCCCAGCCGGTCTATGTATCTGCGCAGGATTCTCACGCAGGTAGAGTGAAAAGTGGACACCCAGATCTGCTCGGAACCGAATCCCACGATCTGATCCACCCGCTCCCGCATCTCTCCCGCCGCCTTGTTGGTAAAAGTGATTGCCATAATCTGATAAGGGTTAATCCCTTCCTTATCGATCAGATACGCCACCCTGTGGGTGAGCACTCTGGTCTTCCCCGATCCGGCTCCCGCCAGAATGAGCACCGGTCCTTCCGTCTGCATGACCGCCTGTTTCTGTCTGTCATTTAACGTATCATATATACTCATATTTCTTCTGATTCCTTTATTATCTGTTTCTGACCCATGCTTCCCCTCAAGAAAAAAGCCAATCATGAGTTTTCCCCATGGTATTGGCTTTTTCATTAAATCAGAAAAGCTGATTCCCGCAGTTTCCGCAGAATTTCGAGCCCGTAGTAGGCGTACCGCAGTTCGGACAGAATTTCGGTCCGGCACCGCTTTGCCCTGCTCCGGACTGTACTCCTTGCTGCATCTGCGCTCCGACGTTACCGCCCATATTCATCTGGCTCACCAACTGCTGTCCCATGACCATGCCCATCTGCAAACCGACCATGTCGGAGGCAATTCCACTGCCGCTGCGGCCTCCCTTCGCCATACCGTCTGCTGCCGCCATCTGTGTATATTTGTTCATATCGCCAACCATGGACTGTGCCGCGGCCTTCTCCTGCATCTTCTTGATCTCCTCCGGATAGGAGAAGCTTTCGATCGTAAAATCGGAGATGCCGATGCCCAGCTTACGCATATCCATATCCAGATCCGCCTCGATGCCCTTAGCGATGCTTCGCGCATCCGCCTGCAGGTTAAACATATCCCTGCCCTCTTTGCTGATCCAGCTCATCAATAACTGGTCAAGACTCGCGATGATACGCTCCTTAACGTCATCTACCGTATAGCGCTGCCGGATGCCCGCCAGCTTCTCGATCACCACATCATGCTCCACGACCCGGCAGTTGAAAGTGCCGAAAGCCCGGACCGGCATACCGCCCGGCAGTCCCGGTGCCTGTAAGTTGATCGCATTCTTCGTTCCCCATTTCACCAGCTGCTCTTTCGTATTGATGAAAAGTACCTCGGCACGAAGAGGCGTGTTAAAACCGAACTTAAAACTTTTTAATGTAGTCAGGAAAGGAATGATATCCGACTCAATGTCGTAATCGCCGTCATCCTCGAAGATTCCCTCCACTCTGCCGTTATACAGGAATATAGCATCCTGCCCCGGACGGATGATCAGTCTGGAGCCTTTCTTGATCTCCTGATTCTGCCATTTATAGAACAATACGCCCGCACTGTTCTCATTCCATTCCACCAAATTAGAAAACTGATTTTTCAGAAATCCCATTGTCTTCCTCCTACTGCAATGTCATTTTCTACAAATCTACATACAGCCCGCCGGCCGGATTCTGTCTGCTTTAATTCATTCCCATCTCCGCTTTCAGCGCCGCCAGCTCGTCATCCACATCGGACCCGGTATCAGCCGTATCATATTTGCTTGTCAGATCGTCGATATCATTGCCAGAGGCGGACTTATTCAATTCGCCGATGGCATCCGCTTCGTCTAACATCTTATTAACCTTCTCTTCCATTCTGTTAAAAGCAGCGGCGTTGTTGCCCGCACTCTCAAGCCCGGCGCCCATCTCGTTGATCTTTCTCTGGGTTTGTGCCGCTTTTGCCTTTGCTTTCAGCATATCCCTTTTACTCTTCATCTCAGAGATATCCGCTTCCAATTTATCATGCATCTGACGCATTTTCTCGGCATTATCCCGTGCCATCTCGTAGTTCTTCACAAGCACTTCCCGTTTCTGTGTCAGTTCACTCTTCTTTGTCAGGAACTGACGTGCATCGTTATCATTGCCAGCCGCTACGGCTTTCTTCGCATAATCACCCATCTTGGCAATCTCTTCATCGCACTCTCCCAGCTTCCTCTTGGCGCTCTTCTCCTCCGCCATGATGGATGCCGTCTCAGCCTTCACTTTGGCGAAATCGGATTCCAGATTTCTCAGATACTGATCGATCATCTTCTCCGGATCCTCAGCCTTATCCAAAAGTGCGTTCACATTCGCCGTCATAATGTCTTTAAATCTTGTCATAATTCCCATAGTCTCATCCTCCATGTTTTCTATATTATTTGCTCTTAATATTACATGCTCCGGTTAAGCCGCTCTGCCTGTTCGTTTAAGTTCTCCACCAGTCTGGATACCTCCTGCACAATACCGGTATTCTTGTCGCTGACCGTATAGGTCTCCTGCGCATGTGCGGACACCTCCTGCACGATGGCCGAGATCGTCTGGATACTCTCCACAATACCGCTGTTTGCGTCCGACAGCCTTGCAACCGCGTCACTCAGATAAACACTCTGTTCGTTCACATGTTCCGTGCCCTCCGCAATCACTCCGAAGTTCTCCGATGCCTGTGCGGCGGATTCACTCTGTTTTCTGTTGCTTTCCATCAACTGACCTACCGCCTCTGCCGCAATGGACAGTTTGGAGGAAACATTCTGTATCACCTCGGTGATATTAACCGTTGCCGTCTGTGTCTGATTCGCCAGATTGGATATCTCCGTTGCCACCACTGCGAAACCTCTTCCCGCCTCGCCCGCGCGGGCCGCCTCAATGCTGGCGTTGAGTGCCAGCAGACTGGTCTGACTCGCCACACTGGTAATCAGATCTATGATCGACTGCATATTCGTCGTGTACTCTTCCAAAACCTTCATATCTTCCACGGCTTCTTTACCGATCTTCTCGGATGCAGTCATCTGCCTCATCAGCACATCTATACTTTGCCTGCCGCTTCTTACGCTGTCATTGGTCTGCTCCACGTTCCCGCTGATGCTCTCCACGACCTTCGCCATCTGCTCGATATAGTTCTGGATCTCTTCTGTCTTACTGAGCTGATTCTGTATGGATTCTGCGGTATCATTTGTTCCCTCGGATACCTCCTGCATGGCGTTACGCGTCTCCGACACCGCATTGCCGAGCTCCGACATATGACCAGTCACGTCTATGATTCCTTCCGACATCTGCCCCGATACCGCCATTACGTTGTTCAGAAGATCGGACACATTTTCTTTTTCCTTATTTAATTCCGACAGCTTCGCCTGATTGACCCGCGCAAGCGTCTGTGTCGCCAGACAGATAAAAATCGCTATGATAAGCAGGAGCGCCATCCTGATCTCATAAGTCGCCATATCCGCTTTACTCAGATTGCCACCCACTCCCTGATATACAAGGAATATTACATTGATCAGGAATCCTCCGCCCGACACCGCAACACATAACCTGAGATCGGAAAACAGAATCAATACCATATAGATCGGAATAATAAAAGTAAATGCAATCGGACTGACCGTGGTAAACACAACAAATATGTAGAATATTGTATAAAATGTACCAATATAATATTTCAGTCTCGGACTTTCCGGGTTCTTACTATACACTAATATCTCCCAGATCACCGGTCCCAGCGCCAGCACTGAAAAAACCAAATAATACGGGACTGTTCTGGCTCCTTTGACAACTTCCAGAAAATAAGAAGCCTCCAGCACTGCCGCCAAAACAATGTGACAGGCAAGCGCTACCTTATTTGTCGCCCTCGCCTCACTAAACACCGTATCATTCTCCTTTGTTCCCATATCGTAACCATACCTTTCTCTATTGTTAATCTAAGTCACAGTATACCATAAACTGCAATCTTCCCACAAGGATTTTCATATATATATCATATGTACCATCTGGTGTATTTCTCTCTATAATACCGCAATCACAATTCCCGCAATAATAATCCCCGCACAAAACATCTTATGCGTCGTATTCTTTTCCTTGAAAAGATACCGCCCCGCCAAGATCGTCACGACGCACCCCGCCTGCTTGAGCAGCGTCATCACCGTAACACGGCTCCCCGGCATACCGTTCGCAATAAAAAGCGCCCGGTCAGCGATCACAAACAATATGCTCAATATCCACACCCACTGATTGCGCGCCATACTGCGTATATTAACGGGCGTACGGGTGCATAGAATAAAGGCAAGGTACATCGTCACCAGAAAGAACATATACCAGAACTGCAGCTGTGCGCTGCTGATCTGTTTCATCAACAGCTTATCCAGAAGCCCGGACACGGCGTTGAGCACACAGGAGGCAAACGCCATGATCACATATTTCATTTCCACGCTCTGCGCCGCCGTTTCTCCCTGCCGCCCGGCGCGCGGTTGATATTTGAGCAAAAGCAGCCCTGCCGATACGAATAACAGGCCGACCAGCTGATAACCGTTTAACACTTCCTGCAGCACGAATACCCCAAGCAATGTGGCAAAGAGTACTCTGGACAGATCCAGCACACCATACAGACTGATGGGCATTTTCTTAATTGCTTTGAAACTGAACATCCACGCCAGAAAGATCACGAAAGATTTAAGCGCCACATAGAGATAAAACCTTGTCTCCATTTCCACGGCCTCTTTCACCTCAGGCAAAACAAGCAGAAAAGACAAGAAAGTATACATAAACAATACCTCTATGGTAGTGTTTTTCTCCAGTGCTTTCTTTTTGACAATTTCTCTGACTCCTTTCAACACGCCATATAATAGTACTAACGGTATCCACATCATTTCTATACCCACACCTTTCGACCTTATCAGGCCTCATTACCTTTGTATATTTGCTTCGATATTCTTTTCTCTTTACCTTACCGCGCTTTCTCTTTCACTGCAATATTTTCATTGGACTTTCAGCGGTTATATTTTCATGGCCTGCTGCGGTGATTGCAGTATTATAAATTTCTGCTTTTCTTTTTCTTCATTTGCTGTTATACTAGTTTCATGCGGATATAGTTCATCGGTAGAACGCCAGCTTCCCAAGCTGGAGAGGCGGGTTCGATTCCCGTTATCCGCTGCAAACGGGCTATGAGGCGCTTAACTAAAGCATTTCATAGCTTTTTTGATACTGAATTCTGAATTTGAAAAATAAGAAGTATCCCCTCAAACAATCACATATTGCGATCCGCCGCATAGTCTATAATAAAATGCGCTCACAGGATTTGTAGCAAATTATGAAAAAAATATTGTGTTTACTTCTTACAACATTCCTCATGATCGGCGCGCTTAGCGGATGCGGCAGTCAGGCCGGCACGGCCAAAGACTCTAAAGGCGCTTCCGGCAATACCCCGGTCGTATTAAACGAGGTAGCCCATTCTATCTTCTACGCGCCGATGTATGTGGCAATAGAGGAAGGATATTTTGCAGACGAAGGCATTGATCTGACGCTGGTCACCGGTTTCGGTGCCGACAAGACCATGACCGCCCTGTTGACCGGCGAAGCCGACATCGGTTTCATGGGCAGTGAAAGTACGATCTATACTTATAAGGAAGGAGCTTCCGACTATGCTGTCAACTTCGCACAGTTGACTCAGCGGGCCGGCAACTTCTTAGTTTCCAGAGAACCGATNGATAATTTCAGTTGGGATATGCTGATCGGCAAAGATGTNCTCGGCGGCAGAGCCGGCGGTATGCCNGANATGGTCTTCGAATATATTCTGAAGAAAAACGGCATCGATCCCGCAANTGANCTCTCCATTGACCAAAGCATCGACTTCGGTTCCACNGCAGCNGCCTTCTCNGGCGGTCAGGCAGAATTTACGGTNGAATTCGAGCCCCACGCCACCTCCNTGGAAGCCAAAGGCGACGGTTATGTCGTAGCTTCACTNGGCGANGACTCCGGCTACGTTCCCTACACTGCCTTCTCNGCCAAGAAGAGTTATATTGCGGCAAATCCGGAGATAATNACTTCCTTCACCAATGCCCTGCAAAAAGGCATGGACTATGTGCAGNCCCATTCCNCCGCCGAAATTGCNCAGATCATCGCNCCGCAGTTTGANGGAACNGATATCGANACCATCACCACCATCGTGGANCGTTATGCTTCCCAAAAAACNTGGAAGAGCGATCTGATCTTCGAGGAGGACAGTTTCACACTCTTNCAGAACATTCTGGAGGAAGCCGGNGAANTGGACGNACGNGTCCCCTATGCTGATCTGGTAGANACCTCCTACGCAAAAGCNGCAGCACACTGACCGAATATTCATTGNGGTTTTTCATAAAATACGGGTGCCCCGCAAGCNGTCNGCTNGGAAGCACCCGTATTTATATTCTACTTGAGATTAGTCATTAGTTCATCCAGCACATCTATGACATCCCGGTACTGTTCAAGAACCTCTTCCGCTTTCTCTTCTACCAGATTCAAACGATTCTCTTTGACAGCCNNCTCCTGCTCTCTGGCCGCCTCGGACAACCTNCTTGCACCGATTGATTTCATGGCGTTCTTCANNCCGTGCATCTCTATACAATACCGNTCGTAATCTTTTCGTTCATAACACTCTCTGATTAACGGCAGNTTCTCCNTGCCTTCCTCCAGAGCAGCATCCAAAACTTCTAAGTAAATCTCCTCATCCCCGGCACACATCACAATTCCTTCTTCNACATCGAATCCCCTTTTTTCTAAATCGNTAATGGTACGAACCGGTTCCATNCTCACCCTCCATTCTGTCATGATCATNATAAATATNTAAAAGCATTNTTATAATAATATCACATCAGATGTCGGTTTGGCTACTGTCTTCTTGCTTTTTTGGTTTTTTTCGTTCTTTCTTCTCCNTNCCTTCCGTAAGACCGTCTATCATCTTCTCAATGATCAGCTTTTTCACATACACATCAAAGCTTAACATGCAGATCATCGAAAACANCTGCAGAAANTCTTNATCCTCCTGNGGNGCANCCTGAAAAGTCTGCCCTGCAATCTTGAATTTATCNACNAGATCCNCNTTCANCNCATCNNTCTGTTCTCTCTCCAGNCCGAACACTTCTTCATAGACCTGCTCCAGATCNAATCCGCCCGAAGCGTGAAAAAACTTTTCCGTAATCGGCGCTAACAGCTCCTGTATATCGCTGATCGACANTATNCCNTTGTAATAGTAGATAAAAATAAGCAGNAGCACATGCTCCTTGGAATATTTCTTCTTCACCGGCGGCGGAAGCAGATTATTCTTGGCATANTTATTGATCATCGTCTTAGTCAGAATCTTATCCTCCGCNGGATCTCTGGTNGTACTTCGCAGATGTGATTCCATAAAGGTCGTGACCTGATCCATATACAGATCAATATCCGGAATATCCTCNGATTTGATATATTCGATTCTGTCCAGACTTGCCAGTATGCTCTCCAGCAGNTTCTCNTTNTTGATCGTCATCTTGTGCACCTTCCATTTCCGACATATCGTTCCATTCTCTGTATGAAACTGACGGAACCATATGCCAGAGCTGATTTCTTTTAATAATATGGTAACTGTTCANNACCCTGTTCTTCACAGTTACGAAGCACCTTCTAAACAGGTACTATGCATGTTCTATTATATAGTTTTTATTACTACATGACAAGTCTTTTNTNANCCNTAACAATTTTGTTGGCAAAATATACACNTACTCACGGACTTTGCAGTAANTGCAAAGTCCTGTGCCNAACCGTTACATTTTNTTTACAACACATCATAATTATGGTATATTCATACACGAAAGCGCTAAAGTTTTAACGTGNGAAAGCANGNTGCCTTTCCCCNAATAGTTAGCGNAANAGGAGGATTTNTACTATGAATCAAAAAATNAAGANCGANGCAGTTGACCGATTATTCGANGCCGTNCTGTGTCTGAACACAAGAGAAGAATGTTACAATTTCTTCGAGGATCTGTGTACGGTCAATGAACTGCTGTCCTTATCCCAGCGCTTCGAGGTTGCCTCNATGCTNAANGACAAGCGCACTTATCTGGAAATCGCTGACNAAACCGGNGCNTCAACTGCCACGATCAGCCGTGTCAACCGNTCNCTCAACTATGGCAATGACGGATATGATATGNTCTTCGAGCGCCTGAAATCCANTTCCTAAAACGNGCGCCNTATCAAAGAAGAACCGGCTGACCNGCCGGCTCTTCTNTCATTATCCGTCAATATTAATCAGATCCATGGGATCGATGTANTTCTCATCATAGGTAATCTGATATCCCAACTCCGTATTGTCTTCGCCGATCACATANAGGATCGCTCCTCTGACNANTTCATCGCCNTCTTTGACCATTGCCTCNCCGTCATTGCGNTAGATACTGTTGTANCCGTTCCCNTGATCTATCCTGATACAATGAAGATAACCGCTGTCCGTCGTAATCGATGCNACCGTGCCATCCGCCGCTGCGATGATACTGTTGCCCTCAGCGCCGATTAACTTAACCATCGGATTCTCACCATCGGCTTCCTCCAGTGAAGCAGATGAAGACATTGGGAACCCCATCGGCATATGCGCCTGCGCTCTGATCTGCTCCATGGCCTCTTCTTCTTCCACCTTCTGATTGATCGTATCGCTTAAGATAATAACCTTATCCGTCAGTTCTTCCCGGAGAGCAACCAAGTCTGCATTCTCCTCAGTCAGCTGCGTGATCTCTTCCTGTTGCCTGACGGTCTCCGCCTCCAGAACCTCTATCCGCTCCGCCTCCCTGTAACATATAATCGACAGAATTACGATTGCTGCCAACACGATCACTGCCAGCGCCTCTATTAACTTCGGTCCGATCCCCATCTGCCGAATATGTCCGTCCTTGGAATCCGCAAAAAGCATCAATGTATAAGTAGACTTTCTCTTTCTCCTGCCGCCTTCTGTATCGCTCAACGAAAATCACCTCCAGCCTGTATATAGTACTATTGTACCACAAGTACTACGTATAATACAATCTTTTGTTTACATAAAAACTATTCTCCGCACAAAAAACACCTCGCGAAATACTAATCATGAATAGTAATCAAAAAACCTGCCTCCGCCAGCGCCCTCTCGACTGCATCGAGCGTCTCCTCACGTTCCGCCTCGATGGTGTGTAAATGTATGCCCTCCGTCAGCTCGGTAAGCGGTTTCGTCCGATGCTCCTCCACTCTTCGCATAAACTCCCGTACATCGGCGCGGCTGCGTATCACCAGATCACCGGACAACCGCCCATAGATCTCGTGCTCCACAATCACGTCCATCACCCAGCCGCCTGCGTCCACTATACAGTCCAGCTCCCGCACAATATCCTCCCTGCCGTGTCTGACCCTGACCTCTCTTCTGAACCACTCACGTTTTGGGGGTTCTTCATATAGAAGATATCCCCTGTTGGTGGAGATGATATTGCGATAGGAAGTCCGCAGCAGTGCCATGTCCTGTACAATCACCTGACGGCTGACGCCCAGCCGCCTCGCAAGCTCGGTTCCGGATACTGCCTCCTTCGCTCCGCTTAAGATTTCTATGATCTCTTGTCTCCTCGCTTCACTCTTCATTCTTTCCGCCCACTCCATCTATATGATCACACCGTAACCACTCTTACATCAGAATACGAATCAATGCACGGTATTTCACTACAGAAACTATACCATATGTTGATTCACCGTACAAGAAAAACACAAAACCCATGTCTGATAAAGATTCGCAAAAACAATGCTTTACATTTATAAAGACATGTGCTATTCTATGAATGTTGATACAACAATTTACTTATTATTTTTGGAGGTATGTACGATGAACAAAGGTACAGTTAAATGGTTTAACAACCAAAAGGGTTACGGCTTCATCTCTGATGAGCAGGGTAACGATGTATTCGTTCATTACTCAGGACTTAACATGGAAGGCTTCAAGTCTCTCGAAGAGGGCGCTGCAGTTGAGTACGAAGTAGTTAATGGCGAAAAGGGACCTCAGGCCGTAAACGTAACAAAGTTATAAGAAACATCGTTCTTGTAACACCATAATCTCTATTACGATGTACCTGTTCTTAAATATAAATGATAATTTTTATTTAGAATCAGCGATATTATTGTAACAGATTAGAAAAAACCTGTCATTTGGCAGGTTTTTTTATTGTATAAGAAATTCCTTGGCATTCCCGCAGCACTTCCTCAAATTTCATGCTGCCGCCGAACAGATCCAATGCACTTCCCACAGTTACATTCACTCTGTTCCTGCCGATGCTCTTTAACAGACGCAGATCATCCATGCTGTGCACACCACCGGCGTAAGTGACCGGCAATTTACCCCAGTCGCCTAACAGACGCGCCAGTTCTTCCTCTATGCCTTCTGCTTTTCCTTCCACGTCCACCGCATGAACCAGAAATTCATCGCAATAATTCGACAGCTCATCTAATGTGCGCTCCGTCAGTTCCACATCGGTATATTTCTGCCATCTGTCGGTTACAATAAAGTAGCGGTTCTCCTTCTTCCTCGCGCTTAAATCCAAAACAAGCCGTTCTCTGCCCACTTCCCGCACCATTTTTTCTATATGATCGTACCGGATCTGTCCGTTTTTAAAAACATAAGATGTGACGATCACATGACTTGCTCCGGCTAAGAGGAACTCACCGGCATTCTCAGGCGTAATACCGCCGCCAACCTGCAAACCGCCCGGATATGCATAAAGCGCGTTAAGCGCCTGTTTCTTCGTCGCCTCATAGTAAGGTGACATAACCGGATTCAACATTATAATATGCCCGTTTATGATGTTATATTCACGATACAGTCCGGCATAAAATGCCGCATCCTGTCCGGACACATAATTTTCCTGCGCCGTATCACCCTGATCGCTCAGGCTGCTGCCTACAATCTGTTTGACACTTCCGTTGTGAATATCTATACAAGGTCGAAATTCCATTATAAACCTCCATGGTTCAAATTGCCGTCCGTCTGCCGTGCATATTTTATTTTCTAACAGACATAATAACATAGGAGCAGGTGTTTTTACACAAAAACAACCTGTCTTTCAGAATTTATGTACAATAGTAGCGGCCCAGAGCCATACTGTTTCAAATGAATGCAGAAGCAGCACAATCCCGGGCAACACCATATGCCCGATTATGCTTCGGAATGGAGGAAAATATGAAAAAGGTAAAAGCATTGTTACTGGTTTCTCTCATGGCACTGTCCATGACCATGCTGACAGCCTGCGGCACAAACGACAACGCCACAGGCAATGGCAACAACAATTCAACCGCTGCCGATTCCGGTACGGGTAATGATACCAACGCGAATACTGGAACTACAGGCGGCGCAGGGACAACTCAGGATATCACGGACAACGGTACTGCTAACGGCACCACAAACAACACGACAACCAATACAACCGGTGATACAGCCACAGGTAACACAGACAAAAATGAAAATGTCAACGATGTGACTGCCGGAGACACAACAGGCGACACCATGCTCGATAACGTAGGCGACGCAGTCGGTGATGCTGGCAACGCAGTTTCCGATGTAATTGACGATGCCGCAAACGGCGTAGAAAACATGGTAGACGACGTGACAGGTACCGGCAACACGAACAACAATACCGCTTCCAACATGTCAACACGCGGAACAAGAAGGTAGAGATTCGCTTCGCGAACTCGGCCTTAAAGAAATCCGTCCCCTGCAGTATGTGGGACGGATTTCCTTTTTTTATTTTTCAATAATAATACCATCTCTATATGCCTGCAGAAGCTCCTCCAACTGGTGTATGCTCTCCCGCAGTTCCGCACCGATATCGGTATCCGCAATCTTCTGACGCATACTGCTGGTCTCTAAGATCACGGAATCCGAGAAAATATCCGACTCGTGCAGGATCGCCGCCTCCGTAGACTCGAAGGGCTCATGGGCAACCAGCCGCATGCCGTGAGAATTGACTACCAGCGTATACCCTGCGATTCCCGTCTTATCCTGATACGCTTTGGAGAAACCGCCGTCTATGATAAGCAGTTTGCCGCCGCACTTAATCGGAGACTCCCCTTTCTTACGCTCCACCGGCACATGTCCGTTGACAATGTGAGAAACTTTTTCATCTAATCCGAATTCCCAGAAGATCCTGTCGATCACTATCTCGTTATCAAGCAGTCTGTAGTAGCTGTTCTTTGTCTCCTTGTGCATTTCCTTATCTTCAAGAAAATACCGTTCAAAAGTCGCCATCTTATCCTTACCGAACACCGGCGAATTAGGTCCCGCCCAGATATACCAGATAATATCCTGCCCTTTCAGCTTTTCTTTCAGGTTGTTATCGGCATAGTAACCCTTCCTGGCATAATGCTCCAGCACATCATAGAGCGCCTTGCCGCTGTACTCCTCGCCGTACACAGTGACCTTTCTGAAATCTCCTCTTTCATCCATGGGCACACACCCGTGATAGAGCAGATTGGAATTGTACACCTTGTACAATCCGCCTTTGGAAAAAAGGAATCTGACATGCTTCTGCAGCTTCTCACACTTGACAAATCCCTGTCTGAGACGCTCCATGACCTGCTCTTCCTCCGACGTCAGCTCATACGGCCGCTCCCTGTTGACTGTGGGGAAATCCACATCTTTCATGGCGTAAGAGACCCCGTCGAGCACCAGAGTCTTATTCTCATAATCTATCTTGTCGAGCAGCAGTCTGTCCTGCATGCCAAACTCAGGTCTGCGCATGATCAACTGCCCCTCCAGTTTAAACTGGATGATGGCAATCGCTTTATGCATCTTCATGTCCAGACTCAAATCTTTGGTGTCGTAGTCGGTATTATATTTGATGGCAAAAGCACTGCAGTCCGTCTCTTTGTAAGCGTCCAGCGCAAAAGTTGCCAGAGGGATCAGATTGATGCCGTATCCCTCCTCCAACGTATCCAGATTGCCGTATCTGGCAGCCATTCTGATCACATTGGCGATACACGCCAGATGTCCGCTGGCAGCTCCCATCCACACAATATCATGATTACCCCACTGCACATCCACGGAATGATAGGCGCACAGCGTATCGAGAATAATATGCGGTCCCGGGCCTCTGTCATAGATATCTCCCACGATGTGAAGATGGTCGATGACCAGACGCTGGATCAGATAGCTTAGGGCAATAATGAATTCCTGTGCCCGTCCGATACGTATGATCGTGCGAATGATCTCATTATAGTAAGCTTCCTTATCCTGTATCTCCGCTTTCTCCGTAATCAATTCTTCTATGATATAGGAGAAATCCTTCGGCAGAGCCTTACGCACCTTGGAACGGGTATACTTGGAAGAAACCCTCTTCGTAATCTGCACAAGTCTGTGCAAAGTGATCTTATACCAGTCTTCAATCGTGCTTTCATCTTCCTCCCGCAGCACCAGATCAAGTTTCTCTCTCGGGTAATAGATCAGTGTTGCCAGACTCTTCTTATCTTTGATGCTCAGTGTATTACCGAACTCTTCATCAATGGTGCGCCTGATGGAACCCGATCCGTTCTTCAGAATATGATTGAACTGCTCATATTCACCGTGAATATCCGTCATGAAATGTTCTGTACCTTTGGGAAGATTTAAGATTGCCTGCAGATTAATAATCTCTGTCGATGCTGCCGCGATCGTCGGATACTGCTTGGATAAACTTTTCAAATATCGTAGCTCTAAATCGTCCATAAATGCCTCCGTATTACTGTCTTTTCGCAACAACTATCCCATTATGGTAGAGTTTTGCTTTTCTATTATAATTATCAGCTTTTACTCATTGATTACATCACTCATATCATACATTCCTGCCGGTCTGCCCGCAATAAACTTTGCTGCCTGAATCGCTCCCTTGCCGAATACCGCCTTGGAATAAGCTCTGTGAGAGAAGGTCACGACCTCGTCCGCCCCCGCAAAGATCACGTCATGATCTCCTACGATAGTGCCGCCTCTGACCGCGCTGATTCCGATCTCTTTCTGTGCCCGCTTCTCTCTCGTCTGACTTCTGTCATAGACATAATTGTAGGCATTGTCCAGCTCCTCATTGATGGAATCCGCAAGCGCAAGCGCGGTTCCGCTGGGCGCGTCCACTTTCTGGTTGTGATGCTTCTCCACAATCTCAATATCGAATCCCGCCGGTGCAAGGATCCCTGCCGCCTCCTTCAGCAGCTTGAGAAGCATATTAATTCCCAGCGACATGTTCGCCGACTTTAAGACTGCCACCTTCTTCGACGCCTCCTGCACCTTAGCAAGCTGCGCCTCCGACAGCCCCGTAGTACAGAGCACGCAGGGCACCTGTTTCTCCACACAATAATCCAGCAGTCCGTCCACTGCTGCTGCCGCACTGAAATCAATGACCGCGTCCGCCGCCACGTCACAATCCGCAACCGCGGCAAAAACAGGGTACGGATTTTTGCCCTCATCGTAAGCATCTACTCCCGCCACGATCTCTATCTCATCATCCGCCGCAATCAGTCCCGATATGGTCTGTCCCATCTTGCCGTTGCAGCCGTGCATAATTACTCTGGTCATGTTGTGTTACTCCTCCCTCTGCTCTAATTGGTAAGTGTCTGCCACTAATCTAGGGCAGACACTGTAAACTGTTTCTATAAAATGCCGTAATTGATGAGTGCGGTCTTAAGCGTTTCCACATTTCCGGGCTCCATCACGGACAGCGGCATATGCAGCGGCCCCACGTTCTTGCCCATCAGATTCATCGCTGTTTTCACCGGAATCGGATTCACCTCGCAAAACAGTGCATCAAACAATTCAATGACACGAAGCTGCTCCTTCATACTGCCCTCTATATCACCGTCGAAAAATTTCTGACAGAGATCATGCATCTGTTTCGGCGCTACGTTGGACACAACGGAAATCACGCCCTTGCCGCCCAGTGACAACAGAGGTACTACCTGATCGTCATTACCGGAATACAGATCAATCTTACCGCCCGCTAAAGCCATCAGCTTCACCACTTGGGAAATATTACCGCTGGCCTCTTTAATCGCCACGATATTACTGACCTCCGTGCATAATTTCACTACTGTCTGTGGTAGAATATTGCATCCTGTCCTGCTCGGTACATTATACAGGATAATGGGTAGTTTCACGGAATCCGCAATGGTTTTAAAATGCTCATATAATCCCTTCTGGGTAGCTTTGTTGTAGTAAGGTGTCACGACAAGCAATCCGTCCACTCCGTATTTCTCGGCCTCCGTAGACAGATATACCGCCGTCTTCGTACAGTTAGAACCCGTACCCGCGATAACAGGCACTCTGCCTTTCACCTTCTCGGCACAGAATCTGATCAGATCCAAATGCTCCTCATGCGTCAGCGTGGACGCCTCTCCTGTCGTGCCGCACACGATGATTGCATCCGAGCCGCCAGCGATCTGCTCCTCCACCAGTTCCTCAAATTTCTCATAATTAATGCTTCCGTCTTCATGAAACGGCGTGACAATCGCCACCCCGGCTCCTTTAAAAATTGCCATACATACCCTGCCTTTCTGGTCGCTTTGTCCGGCTGATCGGCGCTGTGCATCCATGCGCTTTCTGCTTACGCAAAAAGAAAACTGACCGCACAGGGCCAGCTTAAACTCTAACTTACCTGATAGCGCCCCATCGATTCGATGACAGTCATACAGCTCTTAACTGTATGCCCAAGATGAGAATCCGCAGATAACTCTCACTTTCGGCGTCTTCCCCTTTCGAAACTCTTCACCTGTGTCTGCAACATCCAAACCCCTACTGATGAAAAACGCAACCTCTATCAATCTCCATTTTTATTGTTGAAATTATCATAGCATCATGCCATAGGGATGTCAACAGATTCTTCGTTTGAGTTTCCCCATTTCTAAAATACGAATGCCCCAGAATCCTCTATTTTAAAGTGCTCAAACAGGTTTAGCTGCTGTGATCTTACCTTTTTCGGGAAGAAGCTGCTTATTCCATTCCGGCTCATGGAAAGGATACGCTCTATTGCATAGCCTAACGCATAAAATATGAATTTCGGAATCTCA
>JAAUZX010000019.1 GCA_014804365.1 Lachnospiraceae bacterium | reverse complement strand
GGTATTGTTATGGCAATTGCAAAAGTTCTTGATGCATTTACAGATGTAATCTTCGGAAATGTTATAGACCATTCTAAGGGCGGCAACCGGAAATATTACCAGTGGATGCTTCGTATGGCGATTCCAGCGGCAGTGATCATGGTGATGATGTTCACGGTTCCTATTCAGGCAGGGCAGATTCCGGCGCTTATCTATGCGTTGATAACTAATATTCTTTTGACAGCAGTCATTTACACGATGATCGCAACACCCTTTTCGGCGGTTATGGTCGTTCGGACGAACAGTCAGAGTGAACGCGGCAGTATGGGAATTTTCCGTGCGGTAGGTAACTATGGGGCAGGTATGGTAATTGCCATTGCAACTATCCCGGTAACAAATATGCTGGGTGGAACGCAGAGTGCGTGGATCAAGTATGGTGTTATTTTGGGAGCGGCGGTTCTTCTTTTGTTCCTGATCTGTTATAACAATGGACGAAAAGCAGTTTTTGCATCTGATATAGGGGATGAAATCCATGAGGAAGCAGAAGAAGAGGTAGTGCCTTTCAAAGAAGCAATTGTGATGTTGTTCCATAATAAGTATTGGGTGATCGTATTACTATTCAATCTGATTACAAATATCACAAATACAATAGCTGGCTCCGGCGGAACATATTATTGTAAGTGGATTTTTGGAAATGACGCTTTGGTAGGGCTGATAGGAGCGGCAGGAATGCTTGCGACTGTTATAGGGTTTGCAGTTTCTAAACCGATCATAGCAAAGCTGGGTGTGACCAGAACCATCTATGCAGGAACATTGGGAGCGGCGATTGCGGCGGGGATTCGTTGTTTTGTACCGACAAACTTTGTTTTATTCGTAGTGACCAGTCTGTTGGGAAGCTTTATTCAGATTCCGCTTATGTGCCTGTACGGCGTGCTGCTGGCAATGGCGGTTGATTATAATGAGTGGAAGTATGATAAAACTTTAGTTGCAACTTCCAGCGGTGCGATTGGATTTGGAAGCAAGGTAGGAGGTGGGGCAGGTTCTCTACTACTTAGTCTGTTCCTTGTACTGGGTTCTTATGATGCAACACTGGCAGAAGCAACGACTTCCATGAGATATTCCATTTACGGATTTTCCAATTATCTTCCGGTAGTGATCAATCTGCTGATGTTTGTTATCTTCACCAGATTTGATTTGGAGAAGAAGCTCCCTGCAATGCGTCAGGAAGTGGCAGAGAGAAAAGCGGCAAGGCAGAAATAAATAAATTGATGATGTGATTGAGGTTTGACCGGTGCATGAAAAAGAAAAGCTTTCATGTACCGGTTTTATCGGTAAACCGGCTTGCGAAGTGTGGTAATGTTTGATTGGTATATGGAAAGAATATTATAATCGGAAGCGTTATTTTACAATACGAAAGAAAGAAATAAAGCTACACTTGATATAGTTAGTGATAAACGGTGAAAAGGAGCATGGTTGTAACGATGGGAAATAATAAAAACAGACTTACAGACAACAGTACATATGAATTTTCGCAGGATGGAAACGCCTGTATTATAAAAGAACCAAGAACACCCAGATACTGGTATAATTATTTATGGAACGAAAACCGGTATTGTGCACAGGTTTCCCAGATCGGTCATGGGCGTAGCTATTATCTTAGTGAGAAAGCCGATATGTGCATGATCAACCGGGATGATGCGCGGTATGTATACCTTCGGGATGAGGAAGACTGCTCATGTTGGAATATTGGATTCGGACCGTTAAATGCCAAGGTAGAAGAGTATCAGTGTACCCATAGTATCGGCTATTCCATGATACAGTCAAAATATCATGAGATACAAAGCTCATGGCGGATTTTTGTGCCGCAGGAAGGTTTTCATGAAGTTTGGAGCCTGAATATTCGAAATATGGGAGAAAGGGAGAGGACATTAAGTGTCTTCCCGGCGGTAAGCTTTTATCTGGAAGGCTTTTCTTATCCAAGATATTATGAGATGTACCGATGTATGAAAACGGATTTTGACAGAGAACTAAATGGAATCTACTGTGATTCTTCACATCCCTTTGCACCCCATGGAAGGTATCATGGCTTTCTTGCTTCTTCGGAGCCGGTATATGCTTATGATGGGGATCTGGGCAAGTTTTGCGGCTCCACAAGCACGATCACACAGCTGGATGCTTCCGCCTGTGCGTTGTTTCAGCGTCCGGATGTGGTAATGGAGGGAAGAGACTGTACGAATTCCGAGGCGGCGCTTTTTATTCTGGGCGGTGTATTGCAGCACAAAATTACACTTCAGCCCGGTGAATCAAAAGAAATTCACTTGATATTTGGAATCAGCGAATCACGGCAGGAGGCAAGAGAGGCAGCTTCCGGCATTCTAAATGGGGAAGCGGTGGAGCAGGAATTTCAGAAAGCGCAGGATTATTATTACCACAAGTATGGCTCTCTGTCTGTGCAGACGCCGGATGAGAAAATCAACAATATTATGAATAACTGGGTAAAGAAGCAGGTGGATTTCTGTATTGTTGGGAAAAAGGGCGTCAGGGATAATCTGCAGATTGCAGCGGCATTATTGAATTACAGACAGGACAAGGCAAAGGAAGAAATACTGGAATGTTTAAGACATCAATTTCAGGATGGTCATGGGGTGTTGACATGGTATCCTTATGACGATACAAGATATTCCGATCAGCCCTTCTGGATTATCTGGGCAGTATGCCGGCTCATCAAAGAAACCGGTGATTTTTCCCTTCTTGAGGAATGTATTTCATGGCAGGATGGCGGGGAAGCAACCATGCTGGAACATGTAAAGGCGGCTGTGAACAGGTTGATTGCCGATAAAGGGAGAAACGGGCTGGTGCGCATTTATTTTGCGGACTGGAATGATGCGCTGAATATTACCACTGATCCGGAGGCAGAATCAGTGATGCTCTCCCATCAGTTTTGTCTTGCTTTAAAAGAGCTGGAACTGATGATGAAAAAATATGGCGATTATGAATATGCACGGACGGTTGCAGAAGAATACGAGATATTAAAGACCAGTATTAATGAGAAAGCATGGGATGGCGAATGGTATATGCGGGCCTTAAGTCCGGTGGAGAACATCGGTTCAAAGGACAGTGCGGGAAGCAAAATTTACCTGAATGCCCAGACATGGGCGGTGCTGGGTGATGTGGCGGATGAATCGAAACTCCCGCTGGTACTACAGGCAGTGGACGGCATGGAGCATGATTTCGGCTTTCCCTTAAATATGCCACCATATCCCGAATATTCGCCCAATGTGGGAAGGATGTCGGGTATGCTTCCGGGGCTGTTTGAGAATGGAGGCGTGTACTGCCATGCGACGGGCTTTAAGATTTTGATGGACTGTAAGACCGGGAGAGGCAGCAAGGCGGTGGAAACCTTAAAGAAGATCATGCCGGACAGTGATCAGAATCCTTCTATGCGGTCCGGGGCGGAACCTTATGTGTTTACCAACTGCTATTCCACCAATCCGGGATATTATGGGAAATCTTATCAGTCATGGACTACCGGTACTTCCGCATGGTGCCTTATGGGGCTTTGTGAAGGAATTATGGGAGTAAAGCATGATTATGACGGGCTTCGGATAGAACCCTGTTTTCCTTCCGGTTGGGAATACGCGGAGATGACAAGGCATTTTCGGGGAGCGGATTACCATATAGCCGTCAAGAATCCTGCACATTTGGAGAATGGAATTGCTGAAATCACGGTGGATGGCCGCAATGTTTCAGGAACGGTTTTACCGGATTTCAGAGATGGCAGGAAACATGAGGTAGAGGTAATTTTGAAGGAGAGAACAGATAGTTAGGAGTCGTTAAGAAATGACTTTGCATTTGACTCAGGCTGGGTCTGTAGACGTAAGGCGGAGAAGGCAGCTTCTTAGTTAGACGTGGCATTACATAAGAGTGTATAATAGATTAATATGGTATAGATTCAGTTGGTAAACAGGAAGGAAATAAGCGATATGGGAGAACAATACTTAGATAAGACGAAAACCCCACAGGATCGTGCAGCCGCTCTTTTGGCGGAATTGAGCCTTAATGAGAAAATGGCACAGGTCAACTGCATTTTCCCTTTCGGGGAAATGTATGAGGATATGGAGAAGATTTCGGAAGGTACACCCTTTGGAATCGGGGAAGTCAGTACTCTGGAAATGCGCAGGATAGAGACTCTTGAAGAGGCGGCAAAATGGCAGAGGAAGGTCCAGCAGATTGTGATGGATAACAGCCCTCATCATATCCCTGCTATTTTCCACATGGAAGGGCTATGCGGAGCGTTTATTCAGGATACCACCAGCTTTCCGGTCGGGATTGGGAGAGGTTCCGGCTTTGATCCGGAACTGGAAGAGAGGATTGCCGAAATCGTAAGCAGGCAGGAGGCAGCCTGCGGCATTACCCATGTGCTGGCACCGGTACTTGATATATCAAGGGATTCCCGTATGGGGCGGCAGGGAGAGACTTATGGGGAAGATCCTGTGCTGGCTTCGGCAATGGGAGCTGCTTATACAAGAGGGATTCAAAAAGGGAAGACGGCAGGGAGAAAGACCGAGAGTGTGGCAAAGCATTTCCTTGCTTTTCATAATTCGCAGGGCGGAATACATGGCACACACTCTGATACGCCGACACGGCTATTGCAGGAGGTATATGGAAAGCCTTTTCAGGCTGCCATTGCGCAGTCCGGGTTGAAAGGGATCATGCCAAGTTATAATTCCATTAATGGGGAACCGATGTCTGCATCCTATACGCTTTTAAAAACGCTTTTGCGGGATGAGATGGGATTTGAAGGACTGTGTGTCAGTGATTATGGCGCAATCAGCGGCGTGCACCATGTGCAGCACGTTGGAGAAAGTGAAGCGGAGGCCGGGCTTCTTTGTATGGAAGCGGGAATGGATATCGAGTTGCCCGGTACTACCGGCTATGGAGAGGAATTGAAAAGAAAATTTGAAAGTGGCGAAGCGGATATGGCATTGCTTGACAGGGCAGTGCTGCGTGTCCTTACTGCAAAGTTCCGTATGGGGCTTTTTGAACATCCGTATGCCCTTGAAGGGGAAGAACTGAAGGCAGCGGTATGCCGTGAGGAGGACAGAGAGATATCCTTACAGTCAGCAAAAGAATCTCTGGTGCTGCTGAAAAATAATGGGGTTCTTCCGTTAAAGAGGGATAAGAAGAAAATTGCCCTGATCGGACCACATGCCGACTGCGCAAGGAAATTTTTTGGCGGATATACTCATCTGTGCATGATGGAATCTACTTATGCGGTTGCAAATTCCATTGCAGGGGTGAGCGGTGCAGTGCAAGCGGATACGGACAAGATCAAAACGATTCCGGGAACCAACATCCAGTCAGATGAAACAGAAGAATTTGATGCGATACTGCATCGTCAGAAACCGGAATGTAAAAGTCTTCTGGAGGAAATGAGAGGACGAATGCCGGAAACAGAAATTATGTATGCCTACGGTTATCCCATTGCCGGTGCGGATGAATCCCATTTTGCAGAAGCGTTGCAGGCAGTAAAGGAAGCAGATGTGGTCATTTTGACTCTCGGGGGAAAACACGGAACCTGTTCTATGGCATCCATGGGAGAAGGTGTGGACGCAAGTAATATCAATCTTCCGCCCTGTCAGGATGCATTCATCAGAAAGGCAGCAGAATTTGGGAAGCCGCTGATCGGGGTTCATTTTGACGGACGACCTGTATCCAGTGATGCGGCGGATGAATGTCTGGACGCAATACTGGAAGCATGGAGCCCGGCGGAAACCGGGGCAGAAGCAGTAGTAAGCGCACTATTCGGGGAATATAATCCGGGCGGGAAGCTGCCGGTATCTGTGGCTTACCATGCAGGGCAGATTCCGATTTATTATAATCATCCCAATGGTTCCGCATGGCATCAGGGGGAGAGCATCGGATTTGTAAACTATGTGGACTTGCCCCATACGCCAAGATACTGCTTCGGGCATGGTCTTTCTTATACGACATTCACCTATTCGGACTTGAAGATTTCTAAGGAGGAGATTGACGCACAGGGAAGCGTCCAAATGGAAGTGACAGTATGCAATACAGGCCAATGCGAGGGTGATGAGGTGGTGCAGCTCTATCTGATCGACAGGTATGCAAGCATGACAAGGCCGGTAAAAGAACTGGCAGGATTTAAGAGAATTTCGTTAAAACCGGGAGAGAAAAAGACAGTTGCATTTGAGGTTTTGGCAAGCCAGATGGCATTCCTTGACAAAGATATGCGATGGAAGATTGAGAAGGGAGCCATCGGAGTGGAGATAGGAAGTTCTTCTGAGGATATCCGGCTTACAGGGGAATATATAGTAAAAAATGACGGATGGATAGAAGGAAGAAACAGGGCGTTTTATGCCAAAGCCCAGTGTATCGTTGACTGATGACGATGCGGCAGTGATGTGAATAACAGATGATATTTGGTCGATTATCTGTGCAAAGGTGCACTGGCACCGGAAGATAGATAGTATGGAGGTAACATGGATAACAGAGCAGTAGCAAAGAAAATTGCGGGGGAAGCAATCGTACTATTAAAAAATGATGAACACCTTCTGCCTTTTTCTAAGGGGCAGAAAGCAGCATTTTTCGGAAGAGCACAAATTGATACCGTCTATTCGGGAAACGGGTCGGGTGCCGCCCACAAATCGGGGTGTAAGACGATAATGGAGGAATGTGAGAAAGAGGGAATCTGTGCAGAACCCGGACTGAAAGAGTATTATGCAGAGCAAATTGCCAGAGATGAGAGCACAAAAGAAAATGAATTTGATTGGGCTGATATAGGCAAAGTGATCGCCAGCGGCGCTATGTATGAAATCTTCGGAAAGTACCATGCACCCATAGAGGAATATGCGATACCGGAGGAACAGATGGAGACTGCCGGACAGTATACGGACACGGCGGTTCTGGTGCTCGGAAGGAATTCCGGCGGTGAGGAATGCGACAGACACCTGCAGGGAGACTATTTTTTGACGGATTCGGAGAAACATCTGGCGGAGCGGGTGTGCGGACATTTTGCAAAGGTAGTCCTGATCTTAAATGTCAACGGACTGGTGGATTTATCATGGACGGAGGACTATCCGCAGATTAAGAGTATTCTGTTTGCCGGGATTTTAGGAGAGGAAGGCGCTGCCGCACTGGCGGAGATTCTGACCGGAACAGTCAATACTTCGGGGAAGCTGGCTTTTACCATTGCGAAGCGATATGAGGACTATCCGGCAGCCGACCACTTTTCATGGGATAAGGAAAACGAAGAAAGTTTGCTTACATATGAAAGTTATGGATTAAGCGCAGAGGAAAACGGAAGCGCAGGATATGCCAAAAGTCCGGTTACTGTTTACCATGAAGATATTTATGCGGGATATCGATATTTTGATACCTTTGCAAAAGAACCGTTGTATGCGTTCGGTTATGGGTTATCCTATACGGAATTTGAAATCAAGAACCTCGGTGTAGTTAAAGGACAAGCGGGTATCGAAGTACGGGTATGCGTAAGGAATATCGGAAATACACCGGGCAAAGAGGTTGTGCAGCTATATCTGGCAAACAGCAGCGATACTTATGAACATGCTTTTCAGGAATTAAAAGGGTTTGAAAAGACAGAGCTTATACAGACAGGAGAGGAAGAACAGATCTGCATTACGGTTCCGTGGAAAGAATGGAGCAGTTATGATGAAGAAAAGGCGGCTTATCTGATCCGGCAGGGGGAGTATCAGATTCTGGTCGGGAATTCCTCACGAAATACAAAAGCTGCCGCGCTGGTGCGGGTAGAGCAGGATATTCTCGTGGAGCAGTGTACAAGCCGCCTCGGCATTAAGGAATGCAATCGTGGGAAGCTGGAATTTCTGAGTTGCTTAGAGAAGAGGGGAGAAAGTAATGTTTCGGAGAAGATAATAGAAGGAGAACTGTGTGTACCGGAAATTTGTCTAAAACCTGAGGATATTAAAGTAATGGAGCATATGAATGTTCCGGAAGCCTGTGATCATATAAGGGAAAAGGTTACGAACCTGTCCGTCGAACAGCTTGCGGCTCTTTGTGTGGGTTATGGACCGGGTACGCCTTTTGCTGCTTTTCGGGAGGAAAACGATCCGGAAACGATTTACGACCGTAACGCAAAGCCGCTTACGACTAACAGCCATCCTACCGGTTACAATGGTTATGTATCACCGTCAATTGAGGACGCAGGAATATATTCTGTCTTTTATAAGGATGGACCGGCGGGAATCGGTGAGATGGCATGGCCGTCGGAAATGCTGATGGCGTGTGCGTTTAATAAGAAGATGTGGTATGAATTCGGGAACGCTGTAGGAGCGGAGTGCGAGAAACAGCAGGTTGATGTCTGGCTGGCACCGGCGGTAAATCTGTTAAGACACCCTTTAGGCGGGAGAAACTTTGAGTACTTTTCGGAAGATCCTTACTTAACCGGAATCTGTGCCTGCGAGGTGACGAAGGGAGTTCAGAGAAATCATTCGGTTCTGGTCTGCCCCAAGCATTTTGCGGTAAATGAGCAGGAAACCTTCCGCCGGGGAAGCAGCAACAAACATTATGACGCGGCGGATTCCATTTTAAGTGAGCGGGCGGCAAGGGAGATTTATCTGAAACCTTTTGAAATGCTGGTAAGAGAGGCGGATATTGCCTGCCTGATGACATCTTTTAATAAGATCAATAGTGTGTTTGCGGCAGGAAATGCAGACCTTTGCACCCATATCTTAAAGGAGGAATGGGGATACAGAGGTGTGGTTATCACGGACTGGGGCGATATGGACGTAGTAGTGGACGGTGCGGATGCCGTTGCGGCGGGCAATGATGTGGTTATGCCCGGAGGCCCTCCGGTAATCATGCAGATATTGCAGGGGTATCGGGAAGGCAGGGTGTCCCGGGAAAATCTGGAGGTCGCGGTCGGGCATTTATTGTATATGACAGAGAAAAGATCCGATTCAGCGGTTCACTAACTCTTTCGCTTTCGGTTTCCGAAGCACAAGTATGCCGGTCACCAGCAATACGGGGAAGATGACTGCTGTCAGAATACCCATTTTCAGATCATCCGAAGTGATGCCGGAAATATATCCTACCAGTGTGGGACCGCCGGAGCACCCCAGATCGCCGGCCAGCGCCAGCAGTGCAAACAAGGCGGTTCCGCCGTTTCTAATCGATGCGGCAGCCTTGCTGAAGCTGCCGGGCCACATGATGCCCACGGACAGCCCGCAGATGCCGCATCCCACAAGCGACAGGGCAGGGGAGGGCGACAGGGAGATCATTAAGTAGGAAAGGATACAGAGGATGCCGCTCCCGATCATGAATCTGTCTAGATCGATCCGGTCCCCGAATTTTCCGTAGAAGGCTCTGGCGCTTCCCATCAGGACGGCAAAGGTCATGGGACCTGCCAGATCGCCCAGCGTCTTACTCACGCCAAGTCCTCTCTCGGCAAAGGTAGATGCCCATTGGCTCACGGACTGCTCGCTGGCGCCTGCGCACATCATCATGAGCATGAGCAGCCAGAAAATCCGGTTTCGGCATAGATCCCGCATGGACATGCCGGTTTCGCCCTCGTCTACCAGCGGCGCGATAGGCGCTTGGGCGAAGATAAAAGTGTTTACGATGGGAATGATGATCCAGATACAAGTCAGTATTTTCCAATTTGCAATTCCGAATATTCTAAAGAAGAGCGTGGAGAGAAGCACGACTCCCACATGACCCCAGCAATAGAAAGAATGAAGCAGGCTCATCGCCTTTTCCTTATTATCCGTAGGGCAGCTCTCCATGATCGGGCTGACCAGTACTTCCAGCAACCCGCCGCCGAGGGCATAGATCATGACGGAGATCAGAAGTCCGGCGTAAGCGCTGGGCAGCAGTTCCGGCAGCACGGCGAGCCCCAGAAGTCCTGCCGCGGACAGAATATGGGCGAGCAGGATGGAAGCCCGGTAGCCGATCTTATCCACGAAGCCCGCCGACAGCAGATCCACCAGCAACTGGATGCCGAAGTTGAAGGTGATCAGTATGGTGATCTGACTGAGGGGGATGCCGTACGTGCTCTCGAAGGTTAAAAACAGCAGCGGGATGAAGTTATTGACGATCGCCTGTACGATATATCCTACGAAACATGCGTAGATTGTCTTTTGATAGTTGGGATTCATGGGAATGCTCCTTGTGGTTGTTTTCTTTTTTTATAAAGATTCTGGTGTCATAAGGTGCCTATAAAAATTTCTAATGTACTGTTTGACACTTGAATCTTATAAATAAAGTCTTATGTCGAAATATTCCATGCCGTTAATTTTACGCCTATTATACTATCAGGACTGCCTTTTGCACAGATATTATTTCTTTTTCTTTTATATTATGAACTTTTTATTATTGAAAATAAAAAAATGTTTAGAATCAATACTTTTTGTGATATAATATAAAAAGTATCCGACGAAAAGAGGTGCGATAATATAGTACAGCGAACAAAATATCTGGAAAAATTGATCAAATTAAAGGATAAGCAGGTGATCAAGGTCGTGACCGGTGTGCGCAGATGTGGGAAATCCACCCTGTTGCAGCAATTCCAAGCGTATCTGAAGGAACAAGGTGCAGATGAGGATCAGATCATTTCCCTTAATTTTGAAAAGCTGGAAAACGAACCGTTGCTTGAGTATCATGCCTTATACGATTATATGAAAGAACGCGTGGTGCCGGGACGGATGACGTACATTTTTCTGGATGAGATTCAGAATGTACCTGAGTTCCAGAAAGTGGTGGATTCCCTGTTTGCCATGGAACTGACGGACGTCTATATAACCGGCTCCAATGCGCATATGTTATCCGGTGAGCTGGCGACGCTTCTGTCCGGAAGATATATGGAAATACAGATGCTGCCGTTTTCTTTTGCGGAGTATTATGCGCTTACCGGCGGCGATCGGAGACAAGCGTGGAATACGTATTTTGTGAACGGCGGGTTTCCGTATGCGGCATATATTGAGGAAGAGGATATCAGAAGAGATTATTTGCAGGGCATCTATCATACGGTTCTGCTCAAGGATATTGTGGAGCGGAAGCGGATTCAGGACGTAACTTTACTGGAAAGTGTTGTGCGCTTTCTGTTTGATAATGTGGGAAATATTGTGTCGGCTAAGAAAATAGCGGACAGCCTTACTTCTTATGGGAGAAAGACGACTTCCGCTACCGTGGAGAATTACATTCGTGCTCTTGAGGAATCGTTTATTCTATATAGGGTGGGACGGTATGACATCAAGGGGAAGCAGCATTTGAAATCTTTGGAGAAATATTATCTCGTAGACCAAGGGCTTCGGGGGCTGCTGTTTGGCAATAGCGGCAGGGATATCGGGCATATCTTGGAGAACATTGTCTATCTGGAACTGCTTCGGCGAGGATATCAGGTCTCTGTCGGCAAGGTGGGGAGTCATGAAATAGATTTTGTTGCCGGAAAAGGTGATGACAGGATTTATTATCAGGTGGCGGCAAGTATTCTGGATGAGCAGACATATGAACGGGAAATTACGCCGCTCAAGATGGTGAAGAACCATTATCCCAAATATATCGTTACCATGGATGAAGTGCCTATGGGAGAAGACGGGATCAGGCAGATTAATGTGATTGATTTTCTGCTGGGGGATTAGAATACCATTCTGTAGAATGAATTGACAACGCAGATATCGTAAGAGTATTATTTTATGTTGCAGGAAATTCTTACGTTCATGCACGAGTTTACGGAGATGCGTAGTATCCCATGAGCAATATCTCGCAATTGAGCGAAGCTCAATTAAGGTAGAATAGTTGTAGCAAAGGGGAGGAATAATTGGTTATGAGAAAAAGGACGATTGCAGCTTTTATGGCGATAACGCTGTTTACCGGTACACTGAGCGCGTGCGGCGCGGGACAAACGTCCGGTGAGGCTGTAACGGAAGAGACGCAGGAAGAGACTTCTGGAGGGCAGGCGGCACAGGAGCAGGAAACCGAAGGCGGGGAAGTAGCCGAAACGGCTACAGGCGATACACAGTTGGGTCAGAGCACAGCGACGATTAGGGAGATCGGGATTACTCCCTGCGTAGAGCCCTACACGGTGGAACCTGATTTGAGCAACATTGATAATTTATGGCAGTTCTGGTATGACGATGATACCAGGGAGAAGCTGGTTCAGAACGGCTTTATCGTGCGTGTGGGCGGCGGCAGAGAATTTTATGATCAGTACGAAGAGAATCGTTATCTTGATCAGGCCAGCTTCGTGACGGTGGATTCTCTGATGCATACCTATCATTTGTATTTCGGACATCTTCTGAAAAACGTGGAGCGGGACTATCTGTCGGAACGGCTGGGACAGTTGAGCCGGCTAATGCTGGCGGACAGCAAGGCGGCCTATGACCGGCTGAAAGGCAGTGAGTGGGAGAGCGCGGCAAAGCGCAACGTCGCTTTTTTCACCGTAGGAGCGAAACTGCTTGATGACAACACGGAGATAGAAGATTATGTGAAGGACTCCGTGCAGTATGAACTGGGGCGTATCGATGAGACGGAGGATATCTTCGAGTCATCGATCACCGGTGAGATGGAGGATTATACGCAGTACATACCGCGAGGCTATTATGAGGGCGATGAGACGCTGGAACGGTATTTTAAGGCGATGATGTGGTATGGCAGGATTCACTTTGAGCAGGATAATGAGGATCTGGACAGAAGCGCACTGTTGATTTCACAGGCGCTTTCGGAGGATACGCAGGCGTATGAGCTCTGGCAGTCGATCTATGATGTGACGGCTTTTTTCACAGGAGAGAGTGATGATGCGGATGTAGCGGATTATCTTCCGATCATACGGGAGGTATACGGAGAGAATGTTACAACTGACACGTTTGTCGGAAATGAAAAGGCGTTTGAACAATTTCATTCCCTGACGGCTATGCTGCAGATCCCGCAGATCAATTCCGTGCCCATCGGGGACGGGGAGGACAATGTGATTCCGGGTTTCCGGTTTATGGGACAGCGGTTCAGTGTGGATGCCGCAATCATGCAGAAGCTGATCTACAGCGATGTGCGGGAGAACAGTGCCGGGGATAAGCGCATGCTTCCGGACGTGCTGGATGTACCGGCGGCGCTCGGCAGTGATACGGCGCTTGCGATTCTGGAGGAGAACGGTGCGACGGAGTATCGCGGATATTCCGAGAATATGGAGCGGCTCAGGAGTGTTCTGGGTGAGGAAGATCAGGGCAGGTGGTCGGCAAGTCTGTATGCCGGCTGGCTCAATACACTCCGTCCCTTATTGGAGGTAAAAGGTGCGGGATATCCGATGTTTATGCAGGGAGAAGAGTGGGCGAAGAAGAATCTGGAGTGCTTTGCGGGCAGCTTCACGGAGTTAAAGCACGATACCATACTTTATACGAAGCAGGTTATGGCCGAGATGGGCGGCGGTTATGAAGAGGAACCGGACGACAGAGGATATGTGGAGCCGGAACCGCTAGTGTATGCCAGATTTGCCGAGTTGTCGGACCGGACCGCAGAGGGACTGAAGAAGTACGGAATGCTCAGTGATGCGGAGGAAGAGAATCTCTCGCGTTTGTCACAAATCGCGGATCAGCTGTTAACGATCTCGAAGAAAGAGCTTCTGGATGAAGTGCCCACGGAGGAAGAATTTGAGTTTATCAGAAGCTATGGCGGTAATATTGAGCATTTCTGGTATGAGGCAGTGAAAGATCAGGCAGACGATCCTGATCAGATATTCAGTGAGGAGTATCAGGCGGCGATCGTGGTGGATATCGCAACAGACCCTAACGGCACCGTGCTGGAAGCGGCGACGGGAAGCCCTTCCGTTATGGATGTGATCGTGAAAGTAGACGGGAAGCTGAAGATCGCCAGAGGAAGCGTCTATACTTTCTATCAGTTTGAATGGCCGATGAACGACCGGCTGACAGATGCGAAGTGGCAGACGATGATGGGCATGCGGCCTGACGAGGAAGGAGTCTACCATTATGAGAACAAGCCGGTAAAACAGCCGGCGTGGACGGACAGTTATCGGTATCGGTATGAATGGGAATAGAGCGCGAATGAGAAAAATACTAGGGTGCATAATGGCGTTGGTGGGAACCGGCGCCGTTTTGTATATGCTGTGGATGAACGGATCCTTTCTGCCCCGTTGGATCAGGTGGGAGAGTGGGACAAGTCATGATTTGAAGGGAAAATATGAGATTACGCTGGCGCATAAAAAGGTTTCTGTTGAATGTGACACAAATGTCATATGGACTTCTCCAAAGGGAGTCAAAGTACAGAGCGTGTTATCAGCGGATATAGACGGCGATAAGACGGAGGAAATGATTCTGCTTTGCTGGAAAATCGGACGGTACGGCAGGAGCAGGCCGTTCTGGGTGGAGGAGGATGAGAAGAAGTGGTCGCAGCATATCTTCGTATACGGACTGCATGAAGGGGAAGTCAGACCGAAGTGGATGTCCTCGTATATCGGACAGGATGTGTCGGAGATGGCGGTGAAGGAGCAGGGATGGGCAGCACAAACTGCGCAAGGCGTTGCGGAGCCGGCGGTGAGAGAACAGGATCAGCAGGCGGAACATATCATGCGAGTTCCTCGAAATCGTCTGCTGCTGACTGCTCCTGATGGAAGAGTGAACAGTTGGATTTGGGATTCGTGGGGATTTACAAAAGAAACGACAGAAGTGTCATTTGTTGTGTTTGGTGATAACTTGATTCATGAACCAATATACCGATATGGTTTACATAACGACAAATGCTTTAACTTTTTATTTGAAAATATAAAGGAAACCGTTGCCAAGAGCGATATCGCCGTGATCAATCAGGAGACGCCGCTTACCGATGATCCCGCCATGTACGGTGATTATCCGCGGTTCGGCACACCGGCGCAGGTGGGAGACGCAATAGCGGATGCCGGATTTGATGCGGTGACATGTGCCACTAATCATGCCCTTGACCGGGGAATGGCGGGGATTGATTTTACGAAGAAGTTTTTCGAGGAACGTGATATTATTTGCCTCGGGATACAGTCGGCCGAGGAGAGGGATTACAAACCGTATGACACGATTGTCAGAAATGGAATCCGGTTTGCCCTGCTTAACTATACGTACGGCACCAATGGAATCGGGATTCCGGAGGAGGCCCCTGATTCGGTGCATCTGCTTGCCGACGAGGAGAGGGTCAGAGAGGATATCGGGGAAGCAAAAGCACAAAGCGATGTCGTAATCGTTTTCGCACACTGGGGGACGGAATATGAGGAGGAACCCGATGATTTTCAGAAGAAGTGGGCGGAAATTTTTTTGGAGAGCGGGGTGGATGTAGTCGTCGGCACCCATACTCATGCGCTGCAGCCTTATGAAGTCCTGCAGGATGACAGGGGACATGAGATGTTGGTCTATTATTCCATCGGAAACTATATCAGCGCCCAGCCGGAGCAGTCCTGTGTGAAGGGCGGCATGGCGGAGTTTACCGTATCGCTCACGACCGACGGGTATGCGGTTACCGATTATAGTCTCAGGCCGCTTGCGATTACGTGGCAGGAGGGAGGGAAGTGTACGGTGGATTTTGCGGACGGGGCGCGGCCGTAAGAGTTGCTTGCATATTTCCACAAAATATAGTATATATAGATAGACCGTAGTGCAACAGAATAACAGGGGCGCTGGACACAAGTCCGGCTGAGATGCAGAGGCGTAATGTCGCTTCCGGTCCCTTGAACCTGATCCGGGTAATGCCGGCGTAGGAAGAATATTCGACGTAACAGTCTGATTGTAGGTCGGACTGTGACTATTTGAGCAACAGAATAGTAGTCGTTTTTTTCGTACCGCGTTATGCCTGAATGCACGCGGTACATTTTATCAGGAGGAAACGACTATGACACAAAAAACAAACAAAATCCGTGCGCTGACTGAGGGCGCCATCATGATCGCTACGGCGACTGTACTGGGATATTTTCGGATATTCCGTTTCCCGTTCGGCGGTTCCGTTGATCTGGCACTGGTACCGATTCTGGTGTACTGCTTACGCTGGGGACCGCGATATTCGCTGCTGTGCTGTTTTGTCAACGGTGTGCTGCAGTATTTTCTGGGCGGCGGCATTGCGATCTCATGGCAGTCCATGCTGCTTGATTATGTGGTAGCTTATACGTTAGTATTCTTATGCGGATTCGGCGCCGGTAAGAAATTGGGATGGCTGTGGGGCACCGTTCTGGGGTCTTTCGGACGATGGGTATCACTGACTCTGTCGGGGGGACTATTGTGGTATATGTATATGCCGGAGACTTTTCTGGGGATGCCGATGGTGAACCCGTGGGTATACTCCATCTTGTTAAACGGCGTGCTTGTGCTTGCCGTGATGGCGGTTGATCTTGTCGTGCTGGGCGCCATGCAGAGTGTTCCGGCACTTCGGCGGCTGGTTTTAGCCTGTCAGACGGAAAAGAAGTGCAAGTCTGAAACAGAGCAATAGGGCAATAGCTTCGGTTGCGTTCACGTTCTGAGCAGGTGAAATGTACGGGAGATATTCTGTCAAACAGTGTACAAAAGAGACGGCGGAGGGGCGTATTATGTTCAAGAAATATAAGAAGACAGACTTTTTATCCGGAGATATTTTCCTGCCGATGATACAGTTTGCGATTCCGCTTCTTTTTTCTACATTGTTTCAGCAATTATATAATACGATCGACACGCTGATCGTCGGGCGTACATTAGGAGAGACGGCACTGGCGGCGATCGGTGCGTCCTCACCGATTTATGATATGCTGATAGGGTTTGCGCTGGGCTTCGGCAATGGTCTTGCCATTGTGACGGCCCGGTGTTTCGGTTCACGCGATGAGAAGATGTTAAAGGATTCCGCCGCCGCGGCTATGGTGATCGGTGTGGCTGTCGTGGCGATGATTACCTTGCTGTCGCAGGTTGTTTTGATGCCCCTATTGCAGATATTACATACGCCGGAGGAAGTGATAGCTGAGGCGTACCGGTATATCTCTATCATCACGAGATACACGATGGTTATGTTTGCCTATAATTTATGCGCGGGATTGTTGCGGGCGATCGGCAACAGCCTTATGCCGCTCATCTTCCTGATTATCTCGTCCTTTGCCAATATTGTATTGGATTATGTATTTATTGTGGTTATGGGCAGAGGGCTTGGCGGGGCCGCCGAGGCGACAGCGATTGCACAGGGCATTTCCGTGCTGCTCTGCCTGATTTACATCGCGAAAGCAGTTCCCATTCTGATACCGAAAAAGGAAAACTTCAAGGTCGATATGCCATTGTATAAAGAAATGACTGCGCAAGGGTTTTCCACGGCATTTATGATGTGTTTTGTTTCGATTGGAAGCGTAATTCTGCAATCGGGAATTAACGGATTGGGGTATCTGACCATTGCGGCTCATACGGCGGCGAGAAAATTGTATTCTTTCTGCATGATGCCTTTTACGGCGATGAATCAGACTGTCAACACATTTGTCTCCCAGAATTACGGAGCAGGACAGCCCGGGCGCATTCGCAAAGCCATGAAATACTCGTATTTATATAATGCGGCTGTGACAGTAATAATAACAATTGTTATTTGGGGCTTTGCACCGATTATGATCCGCTGGATCTCCGGGTCTGATGAAGAAGTTCTTTTGCGGAACGGGACATGGTATCTGCGGGTGGTTGCGCCCTGCTATTTTATTCTCGGCGTACTCAATAATACGAGAAGAGCGTTGCAGGCGATCGGTCAGAAAATTCTTCCGGTTTTTTCCAGTGTGATCGAATTGGTTGGTAAAATATTATTCACGGCATATTTCATTCCTAAGATGCAGTACACGGCAGTTATCATATGCGAGCCCATTATATGGTGCTTTATGGTCGTGGAACTGCTGGTGGTCTTTTGGAGAGATCCGTTTATAAGGGATGGAAAGTCGGAAAATCAAACTTAAAAACACGGACGGAGGAACGGAAAGTGGAACGAGAGAAACTGGGTTCGCGGATGGGATTTATCTTATTGTCTGCCGGATGTGCGATCGGGATCGGAAATGTGTGGAGATTTCCTTATATAACGGGACTGTACGGGGGAGGCGTGTTCGTGCTCTTCTATTTGTTTTTCCTGATTACTATGGGCGTGCCGGTGATGACCATGGAGTTTGCGGTGGGGCGTGCCAGCCGGAAAAGTATCATCAGGAGTTATACCGAACTGGAGAAGCCGGGACAGAAGTGGCATCTGCACGGATATCTGGGCATGGCAGGTAATTATCTTCTTATGATGTTCTACACCACGGTGGCGGGGTGGATGCTGTACTATTTCTATCAGATGCTGACAGGCAGATTTGCAGGGAAGGATGCTGCGCAGGTGGGAGCCATGTTTCAGGAAATGCTGGAGAATCCTACGGTGCTTATGACAGTGATGATAGTGATTGTCGTGGCAGGGATCCTGATCTGTTCTATGGGATTACAGAAGGGCGTAGAGCGCATTACGAAGGTCATGATGAGTCTCCTGCTCATTATAATCGTTGTTCTGGCAGTGCACAGTCTGACGCTGGAAGGCGGCATGGAGGGATTGAAATTCTATCTGCTTCCCGATTTTGCGAGAATGAAGGAAGTGGGAATATGGGAAACAATAACGGCTGCTATGAATCAAGCGTTTTTCACTTTGAGTCTGGGAATCGGTGCCATGGCGATCTTCGGCAGTTATATTGACAAGAAGCGCACACTGCTCGGAGAATCGGTGAATATAGCACTCCTAGATACTTTCGTGGCAATTGTATCAGGGCTTATTATTTTTCCGAGCTGCTTCGCCTTTCAGATCAGCCCGGATATGGGACCGAGCCTTATTTTCATCACGCTGCCTAATGTGTTTAACAGCATGGCGGGCGGACGTGTCTGGGGAACTCTGTTCTTTGTCTTTATGACATTCGCGGCATTTTCCACGATTCTGGCGGTATTCGAGAATATTATTTCCTGTTGTATGGATCTGTTTCATTGGAGCCGGAAGAAATCCTGCGTGTTCAATCTGTTCGCTCTGATTCTGTTATCTATGCCCTGCGCGCTGGGATATAACTTGTGGTCCGCATTCCAGCCGTTGGGAGAGGGGAGCACGGTTCTGGATTTGGAAGATTTTGCAGTCAGCAATGTGATCCTGCCGATCGGATCACTCTGTTATCTGCTGTTCTGTGTGACACAGTTCGGATGGGGATTTGACAAATACAGGGAGGAAGCTAATATCGGCGAGGGTATGAAGATCCCGAAGTGGATTCGAGGGTATGTGACATATGTGCTGCCGGTGCTGTTGCTGCTTCTGATTATTATGGGATTAGTCGGATAATAGGTTGTCAGGGTCGTCCGCTCAGAAATTAACTTCTGCCTGTGCCGGATTTGTGTGTGACTTGAACAGTGCCGCTATGGTTAAAATGTTTCAGGCATAATTACATTTTTTACTATATGTAATGCTTTCGATATGGTAAAATAAATATATATAGTACAATCCGGCGGAAGATTTGGCGCTGTATATGCGGTGGAGCGGCAGGGGATTGTTGCGTATACCTTATAACGGATAAGGAGGGCAAGACATATGGAGAATTATGTGATTACAATTGCACGCGGATTCGGGAGCGGTGGTAAGGCGATTGGCAGTCAGCTTGCGGAGGAGCTGGGGATACCATGTTATGCGAAACAGCTGATCGATATGGCATCGGAGTACAGCGGTATTAACAAGCAGCTATTTGCGGAAGTGGACGAGAAACTGCGCGGCAGTTACGCCATGAAGCATCTGATGAAGATTCCTTATACTTATGTGGTGGAGCCCAGCGATAAGGAATTCACATCCGATATTAACCTGTTTAATATTCAATCGGAGATCATTCGGGAACTGGCGAAGACAGAGTCGTTTGTAGTGATCGGTAAGTGCGCGGATTATGTTCTGCGAGATATGCCGAATGTGATCAGCGTCTATGTAGAAGCGCCGGAGAAAGATTGTATCACTACTGTTATGGATAGAATGCAGGTGTCGGAGAGCAGGGCGAAAGATCTGGTGCATAAGACAGACAAATATCGGGCGGATTATTATAAGTATTATACGCGTGGAAAGAATTGGAGGGATCCATTAAATTACGATTTAACGTTGAATAGCTCTAAGGTTGGTTGGGATAATTGTGTGAAACTGATTAAAGAGTATTTGAATATGAAACAAAAGGCACAGAGTGAATGATTGGTTTGTCAACAGCGGCAACGGTCTGTGACGGAAGTAAATGAGTGAAAATCCCTTGGAATTTCTATTCCAAGGGATTTGATAACATACGGATAAATAGCAGAAGATTGCATAAATACTGAGAATTTTGGGGATGAAATAAATATAACGATAGATATTGTATAAACTGCGGATGATGGGAGAAAGTTGAAATTTCACATGTTATAGAAATTACAACGCATGTTATTTAAATGTAGATTAAGGGATGAAAGCAAACATATATTTCGCGGAATGTCTGTTTGGATTGATGAGCAAATCGGAACATATGTTCACCCTAAAAGACAACAAGCCAATCGAGTAAATCATGATTTAACACAAAGCATTTATCGGATTCAAACATAAATAAATATAAGAAAAACAATAGTTACGAAATACGCGTTTTTTATTATATGAGAAACTACTTGGCAAACTGCGAGTTCGCGGAACGAATCTCGAAGTTGAGTGTAGCGCAATCTGATGCACGACTACGCGCGTGGAAAATAATATAATAACACTATATATTTTATGGAAGGAATAATGAGTATGGAAGATAAAAGATTTGCGATATTGATCGATACGGATAATATTTCATCGAAGTATATATCCGCGATTATGGACGAGATGACGAAGCACGGAATCGTAACATACCGGAGGGCGTACGGCGATTGGACAAGCACACAGGCGAAAGGATGGAAGAAGAACTTAATGGAGAATTCCATCACACCGGTGCAGCAGTTTTCCAATACGGTAGGGAAGAATGCGACGGATTCCACGTTAATCATTGATGCGATGGATATTTTGTATACAAGAAATGTGGACGGATTCTGTATCGTCTCCAGTGACGGTGACTTCACCAGGCTTGCGAGCAGACTGCGTGAGTCGGGTATGTTGGTGGTGGGAATGGGAGAGGAGAAAACACCACGTTCTTTCCGCACGGCATGTTCACAGTTCACGGTTCTGGAAAATCTGATTGATGAGGATGAGGAAGATTTGCAGGAAGAAGAGACACAGGAGTCCTCGAAGGGAGCCGTGCAGGAGTCGGCCTCGACCTCCGGTAAGAGCGGTAAAAATAAGAAAAAAGCGGCGAAGGCAAATGGTGATACAAAGGAATCGACTTCGATTAGTAAGGAAGTGATCGAGAGCGCCATCATCAATATCATTACGGAGAACGAAAACAGAGATAAGGAGACGGGTCTTGGGGAAATCGGCAGCAGGCTTCTCAACAAGTATCCGGATTTTGACGTGAGAAACTATGGCTACAGCCTGTTGTCGCGCTTTTTAGAGGAGATTCCCAGTCTGCAGCTGGTGAAGAATAACACAAGAGTCAATGTAGAGATCAGGGAAAACAGGGAGACGGAAGAGGAGATTACCGATTATATCAAGGCAGTTGTGGGAGAACAGGGCAAAAAAGGCATGCGCGTGAGTGAGCTGAGTAACATTGTGCACGGAAAATACAAGCGTTTTAAACCGAAGAATTACGGTTATTCCCAGTTCACTAAGTTCCTGCAGGCGATACCGGAGTTGGAGATCTACGGGGATATCAATGCACGGAAAGTAAGAATTGCCGGGCAGCAGGATAATGTCGCGGAGACGGTATAGTCGGAAGAGAATAACGGTGCGGCGGAGTAAATGACGGCAGGCAGCAAACGGCGGAGAGGACGATAGAATTTGGAAATGCAGGACAGGAAAAGCAATATTCTGGTGATAGATGATGACATTGATATCGGTAACATGCTGGAAGAGCTGCTGACGCGAGAGGGGTACGGCGTTATGCGCGCCTATTCTGGCACGGAGGCAGTGCTTTTGATGGAGCATGCCAAGCGGTATGACAGGCCGTCATCCCAAGACGGTATGGAAGCAAACGCAGTGCTGCCGGATTTGATCCTGCTCGACTTGATGCTGCCGGGAATTTCCGGAGAGCAATTGCTGTCGAAATGGGAAGGGATTCCGGTGATCGTGGTCAGCGCCAAGGCGGGAGTCGATGATAAAGTGCAGCTTCTTCTCGGCGGCGCGGCGGATTATATCACGAAACCTTTTGAGGGAAAGGAACTTCTGGCGCGGGTTGCGGTACAGCTTCGAAAGAATAAAAATAACATATGTGATGAAAAAGATATGTTACAGTTCGATGATATTCGGCTATCATTAACCATGCGTACCGCTGTGATCGGGGAGCAGACTGTCAGGCTGACGAAAACGGAGTACGCGATTCTAAAGACATTGATGCAGAATCCGACGCAGGTCATAACCAAGTCGGCGCTTTTAGACCGGATCAGTGAGGACACGCCGGATTGTATGGAGAGTTCGTTGAAGGTTCATGTCAGTAATTTGAGAAAAAAGCTGCGGGAAGCGGGCGGACACGGCAGTGACGGAGAGTATATAGAGTCGGTCTGGGGAATCGGCTTTCGGATGAAGACATGATAAGTCAGAGACAGAATTCGTGAGCCGCAGATCTTTACCATTTTAAATCAAATCTTAACTCTTTTCTTAACCGTTTTCTTAACTTTTCCATGCTAGAGTCATACATGTCAACACAGGATCGGAACGGAATGACAGGAGGAAAGGGTTATGGAATATTGTCTGACAACAGAGGCGCTGTGCAAACAGTACAGGCACACGAAAGCATTAGACGGTCTGTCCATGCATGTACCCAAGGGATCAATCTACGGATTTGTGGGTAAAAACGGTGCGGGAAAGACGACGTTGATTCGGATGATCTGCGGATTGCAGAAGGTGTCTTCGGGTGAGTATACCCTATACGGAGTAAAGAATACCGACAAAGGGATTGAAAAAGCCCGGGGAAGGATGGGCGCGATCGTGGAAGCGCCGTCTGTCTATATGGATATGACGGCGGAAGATAATCTGAAGCTGCAGTACCGGATACTGGGACTGCCGTCCTATGAGGGAATCAAAGATTTGCTGAAGCTGGTCGGTCTTGCGGATACAGGGAAAAAGAAGGTCAAAAATTTTTCGTTGGGAATGCGACAGCGGCTCGGAATTGCCGTTGCACTGGCGGGCGATCCGGATTTTCTCATATTGGATGAGCCAGTCAACGGGCTAGATCCGCAGGGAATCATAGAAATCAGAGAACTTATTTTGAAGCTGAACCGGGAACGGCAGATCACGGTGTTGATTTCCAGTCATATTCTGGAAGAATTATCTAAACTGGCTACACATTACGGTTTTATCGACAGAGGGCGCATTGTCCGGGAAATTAGCGCGCAGGAGATGGAGGCGGCGTGCAGGAAGTGTGTTCGCGTAGAAGTAGATAACGCAGGAGCGCTTGCCCGCGTACTTCATCAGAAACAGATAGAATATCGAATGTTATCAAATACGGAAGCGGAAATCTATGCGGACATGAGCGTAACGAAGCTGGTACTTGCCTTGGAAAAGGAACACTGCGAGGTGCTTTCTTACAGGGAATATGACGAAAGCCTGGAAAGCTACTACGTCAATCTGGTGGGAGGTGAAGTGTATGAATAGGTTACTCACCGCCAATTTTGCGAGACTGGGGAGAAGCAGGATATTTTATGTATTGGAAATTTTTATGATCGGTTACAGTGTGATGATATATACTGACACATACATTACCGTTCATAAGAATCATAAAGTATATGAGAATTGGAATTTATTTTTCTTTAACGAGATGTTGTTCATCGGTGTTGCGCTGGCGATTTTTATTTCTATATATATCGGAGTGGAGTACAGCAACGGGACGATCAGGAATAAGCTGTCCGCAGGGCATTCAAGATTCCATATTTATATAGCGAATCTGCTTGCCTGTTATGCTGCCGGAATCATAGCATGCATTACTTATAGTGTGACATCGGCGATACTGGGACTTATATTGATCGGAAAAGAAACGGTAGCAGGTTTGTGGAAGCCCGCTCAGGGCATGATCGTTGCACTTTTTATTTTGCTGGCGTATGCGGCGATTTTCGTGTTGATTTCCATGTCAGATATGAATACCGTACGGGCAGCAGTGGCCAGTCTTATACTTTCCTTCGTTATTTTGTTTGCGGGGTTGTATGTATGCCAGTATCTGTCGATGACCGCGACAATAGAGAGGGTTACTGAGGTGGAAGATGAATCCGGTGAGATCAAGACAGTGGTGGAGACCGAGTATAATGCGAGATATCTGACCGGCACGAAGCGGAAAATATATGAGTGGGCAGAGCTGCTATTGCCCTCCGGGCAGGTAATGTATGTTGCAGACCATGGCATCAATTATTCGGTGAAGCAGCCGGTATGTATGTTTGGAGTCGCGGCAGTCTGCACTGGAGCGGGAATCTGGATATTTCGAAGAAAAGATATTAAGTAACGGAAATGAACAATAGATAGATGTAGTTATTTAATCTATGTAGAAAATATCTCGGTAAATTGCGAGATTCGCGGAAAGGAGGAGTATACAGAAGTGCGGATGTGGATTATATGCGGCGTACTGCTTAGTATTATCCTCCTTTTGATATGGAAAATAGGGGCGATGCGGCAAGCGGCGCGGGAGATTCGGGAAGAGCTTACAGAAAAACTTGACACAGAGACGAATACGCTGATCACGATTGACAGTCAGGATCAGGCAATGAGGGGGCTTGCAGACGCGATCAATACGCAGCTGCGCTGTCTGCGTGCACAGAGGCAGAGGTATGAACAGGGAAACATGGCATTACAGGAGACGATTACGAATGTTTCCCATGATATCAGAACGCCGCTGACTGCAATATACGGTTATCTGGAGTTGCTTGAAAAGGAAGAGAAGTCCGAGGCGGCAGAGAAATATCTGGAGATCATCAAAAACCGGACGGAAGCGTTAAAAGATCTGACAGAGGAACTATTTGTGTATGCAGCGGCGGTTCCGGCGGAGAAAATACCATACGGACATGAAACGACAGGAGTGTCACTTGACAAAAAGAAATTGACAGATGTGGTTTTGAACCGGGCTTTGGAAGAGAGTATTGCGGCTTATTACGGCGCGCTTAAGGTGCGGCAGATCACACCGCAGATCACAATGCCGGAAAAGAAAGTAGTCCGCAGACTGAACTCTGCCGCGCTCTCCCGCATTTTTGAAAATGTGTTGAATAATGCGGTCAAGTACAGTAATGGGGATTTGAAGATCATGCTGTCTGAGGATGGTGAGATAGAGTTTGCAAATCATGCCGCTGCGCTGGACGAGGTGCAGGTGGGCAGGCTGTTCGAAAGGTTCTATACGGTGGAGAACGGGGAACATGCAACGGGCTTAGGGCTGTCGATCGCACGCCTTTTGACAGAGCAGATGGGCGGCAGTATTAGGGCGCAGTATGCGGACGGGGTGTTTACGATCCGCGTGAATTTCTGCGAGTAAGGAGAAGTTGGAACATTGCCTTTGTCGATTAGCGAATCGCGGACGAAAGTTGGTTTTTAGGAAAAACGGGATAGCAGGGAAACGTTAAATGATGCCGGTTCGGGGATGCAAGAGTCTGCCAATTAGTATACCGTTTCCACATTTACAAGCTCATTATTCTCTACCTGGAACCGCCACACGGAATGCCCGGGCAGGCGGTGTTCTGTTAAATAATATGTGTTATCTAATTGCGTGATATAGTAGGGCGTACCTCCGCCGATAAAATATTCATAGATATCTTCATATTTGCCGTCTGCCAGAGCCGAAAGATCGCGTGTGCGCAGGATGGTGGCATAATCCTGACTGCCGGCAATGTCCGTGGAGACGGTAATATAGTAGTAATCCTGAATGCGGGTGAGCTGGATCATGCCGGCGATGGTGTCGGGAACGGGGTACGTTTCCCGAATCTTGAAACTCGCAAGGTCGGCCCGGATGATGGAAGAGTTTCCTGCAACAAAATAAATGTCATTGTCGATGATCGTAAATGAACGTACATAGACATTATCGAGGGACTCGATACGTCGGATCTCCGTCAGGTACATGCGTGTATCATCGGGATTATGGCGAAACAGATACATTTCACCGCTCATGGAGCTCCATGCATAGAAGGTATCGGTGGGCTCGTGATAGATGATGTAATGGGGTCTGTTGCCGATCTCATCAAAAGTCTGCGTGTGCGCATAGGCACTGCCTCTTTTCTCAAAAATAAGGATGCGGTGCCGCTCCGTATCATCAATCAGATACACGGATCCGTCACTGGCAAGAGTGTGTCCCTTGTCGATCTGATTCGTCATAACTTTCCACTGTGAGAGCGGTGAAGTAAGATTGTCGTTATAAATTACCTGATTATGATAGCAGTCCACCAGAAAATAGGTGGCGTTCACCTTTGTAATATAGGTAGGGACACTTAGGTCGGAGTAAGGATTGGTTCTGATACTTGCGGCAGATGTGACAAATGTGTCATTTGTGCTGGCTACATCGACTGTCGCCGAAATATCGGAAATATTGCCGGAGTCAGGTTCGGTGACAAGCTCAGACGCGCGGATGTATTCTGTGATCCGATCAGGCGTCCGGTGATGTCGATAGAGTCCAAAACAAAGCACGGCGAGAAGAAGTGCCGCCACGGCAGATGTACAGTAAAGGAGTTTTCGGGAGTTTCTTTGCGTTTTTTTCATCTTACGTTTTCCTGTGATATTATGGCATGTATCAGTTGCTTTTCACACATTGGTCAAACCGGTCGCTCAGAGTGAAGTTAATATCTGCGTCACCGCGCTCTCGCTCCGCAAAAAGCGTAGCGGACACTAGACTCGTGAGATACCTCGTCAAGTGCCGACCAAAGTTAATTCCGAAGGAATTTACTTTTTTTGACGGGTTCCTTCAGATATTAACTTCACTCTGAGCTTAGGCTGTGGAAAGTAACCATACATCAGTTGTTGTTCTCTTTCGTTACTATAATCATAACACAGTTTAGAAAAATATGATATAATAGCCGAAAAGAAAAATAAGTGGGTAGGAACATGACGCAGACATTACATACACAGGAAGACCAATACAATTTGACGTTTTGCATTCTGTCGGCGCTGACGATCATAATGGTGGTGGCAGGGCATTGCGGGTATCATATTCTGACGGTGGGGGAGCTGTTCCCGTACTATTCTTTTCATGTACCGCTTTTCATGTTTATTTCCGGCTATTTTTATAAAGATTCGGAGGAGGAGAAACCTCTTAATTATGTAAAAAAGAAGCTGCGCAGACTGATTGTGCCCTATATGATTTGGAACCTGATCTATGGACTGATCGCGTGGGCGATGCGTGCCGCCGGATTTGCCATGGGTGAGGGAATCAGCTTCCGGACACTTTTCATAGCGCCTTTTTTGCATGGGTATCAGTTCATCTACAATTATGCGGCGTGGTTTGTCCCGGTCTTGTTTGTCGTAGAGATGATGAACCTGCTTGCGAGGATTATTTTGCGAAACGTGATACGCGGCGTATGGCATTATTATAAGAAGGTGTCCGGCAGAACCGTTGAAGAGAGTGATTTGTCTAAAGAAAAAGAGGGGAATATTACTGAGTGGATCATGCTGACAGGAAGCTTACTGGTCGGCATTGCGGTTGTATGGCTTGCTATCGGCGGGCATGTGTGGGGCTATTATAAGATGCCGGGAAAGATTCTGCTGCTTTTCCCGTGCTTTCAGATGGGGCAGTTCTATCTGAAAAAGCTGGAAAAACATGACACATTGGGAAATGTGCCGTATTTTGCTGTTTTGATCGGGATTCAGGTGATCTTGAATTTGTTTTTCAACGGGCTGGCGTTTAGCGCTGTGTGGTGTACCGGTTTTGCAAACGGTCCGGTGATGCCATATATCACGATCATATCCGGAATTGCCTTCTGGCTGCGGGTTGCCAGAATCATTACCCCGGCTGTAGGAAAGAGCCGGACAGCGCAGTATCTGGGGCGTAATACTTATGCGGTGATGATGCACCATGTAATGGCTTTTATGATAGTGAAGATAGTCATCGCGGCGGTGGCGGCGCGTACAGGAGCGTGCGCTGACTTTGATTTTGAACAATTTTACACCAATATCGATTACTATTATCTGGTAAGAGGAGCAGAACAGTTCGAAATGGTCTATCTGGCGGCGGGAGTGATTGTGCCGCTCGGAATACAGGCCGGACTGGATCGGATGAAGAGCAGGATTGCGTTTGCAATCCGCAGGTGAGTATGCTACTCTTAGGATGTTGGTAAGACGGAATATTAAGAAACTATCATATTCCTACGCAGGACAGCTTCGCGAATATTTTGTGCAATCTGCTACTTAAGTTTATGGAAAGCACCTTTTGACACCCGAATCCACATAGTTAAAGAAAGAGAAGAGGAGAAATAATTTGTATCAGGAATATTTGATTGGAATGACAATAGTGTCAGTTTTGCTGTTAATTGTGCTGTATGGCATCCGGTGCCGCACGGTGCGTATTTATAATTGGAACGGAAAGCGTTATTGTTATCTGGGACGAGCCGGACTTCACAGGAGCGGTGACGGATATTTAGTACGTATGGGGGAGCGGAGGGCTGACCTGTCGTACACGACACTGTACCAGATCTGTCCGTCCAAAGGCTTTGTGCGCAGGAACAGATATAAGGATATGGTGCTTACTGCGGGCAAGGCACGGTGTCTGCTGCATGTGGACAGATGTATGAGGGAGTCTGTGTACTACAGGTAGGCTCGGAATAGGAAATGCCGAGATATCCTATTGATGAAACATAAGAAGGATATGATTATAAATATTAAATGAAATGCAGTTTTTGGTTTGGCGGAAGGTTAGACAAGAAATTTAAAATACTATATAGCAGGAAAGGCACAAGTTATGATTACAGTCAGCCTATGCATGATCGTGAAAAACGAAGAACGCATCTTAGCAAGATGTCTGGACAGTATTGCGGATCTGATGGACGAGATCATAATCGTCGATACGGGCTCCACGGATGCCACCAAGCAGATTGCGGCAAAATATACGGACAAGATCTATGATTTTACATGGATCGGAGATTTTTCGGCGGCGCGGAATTTCGCTTTTTCCAAGGCTGGCATGGAGTATATCTATTCTGCTGATGCGGATGAAGTCCTGGATGAGAAGAATCGTGCTGCATTCCGACAACTGAAAGCGACACTGATGTCAGAAATAGATATTGTGCAGATGTATTATGCCAATCAGCTTTCCCATGGGACGATCTATAATTTTGATAAGGAGCTCCGGCCGAAACTTTTTAAGAGACTCCGCACGTTTCAGTGGCAGGGAGCGATCCATGAGCAGGTAGGCTTGGAGCCGGTGATCTATGACAGCGACATAGAAATACAGCACATGCCGGAGAACAACCATAAGGACAGGGATCTGGCGGCATTTGTGCGGCGGACGCAGGCGGGAGACCGGCTGGACAAGAGGCTTCACAATATTTACGCGAAAGAGCTCTTTATCTCCGGTGACGATCAGGATTTTACGGCGGCGAGGGAATTTTTCCGACAGTCGTGTCATGATATGGAGCGCAGTGAGGATGAGATCAAGGAGGCTGCCTGTGTAGCGGCAAGAGCGGCACGGATCTGCGGCGATGCGGAGGATTTCTTTAAGTATGCATTGAAAGTGATCGCCTGTGACGGCTGTGCGGAAATCTGCTGTGAATTAGGAGAATATTATCTGCAGAAACAGGATATAGACGAGGCGGTCATATGGTTCTATAATGGAGCCTATGAGACAGAAAGTATATTGAATATTCACTGTGGCGGTGATCTGCCGCTCTTCGGACTTGCCCGCTGTTACCGTGCGGCGGGTAATGAGGAGCAGGCTGCAGAGTATGAGCAGCTTGCACGAGCGTGGAAGGTGCCGCAGCCTGAATGAGAAACCATATGAGTCATAAAATTCAAGTGATATAGGACAGAATAAGAAAGGCATGACAACATGAAATGGGAAGAAAACGTGCGAAAGGTGGTTCCCTACATACCGGGTGAACAGCCAAATCAGGCACAAGTGATCAAACTGAATACCAATGAGAATCCGTATCCGCCGGCACCGGGGGTGCAGAAGTGTATCGCTGCGCTGAAGCAGGATAAGATGCGGCTGTATCCGGAATTCCCGGAGCAGACCGAATTAGCGGAAGCACTGGCTTCCTATTATCAGATCGACAAAGAACAGCTCTTTATCGGTGTCGGGTCGGACGATGTGCTTTCACTGGCGTTCATGACCTTTTTTCAATCAGGGAAACCGGTCTTTTTCCCGGATATTACCTACTCCTTCTATGATGTATGGGCGGATCTGTATAAGATACCTTATGAGACGAAGGCACTGGATGAGCATTTTTGTATCAGACCGGAGGATTACAGGCAGCAAAGCGGCGGAGTGATATTCCCGAACCCGAATGCGCCTACAGGTGTCCTGATGGATGTCGGACAGGTGGAGGAGATCATCGAGGCGAACCGTGACGTGGTGGTGATCGTGGATGAAGCGTACATTGATTTCGGCGGCACAAGCTGTCTGCCGCTGATCCGTAAGTATGATAATCTGTTGGTGGTGCAGACGTTCTCGAAGTCCCGGTCGATGGCGGGAATGCGGATCGGGTATGCCATGGGGAATCCGAAGCTGATCAAGTACTTAAACGATGTGAAATACTCGGTGAATTCCTACACGCTAAACTATACGTCGCTGCAGCTGGGAGTGGAATCCGTGAAGGATGTGGCATATTATCGGGAAACCTGTGACAAGATTATGAAGACCCGTGACCGTGCGGAGGAAGAACTTAGTAAGCTGGGATTTACTTTTCCGAAGCCCTATGGTAATTTTATCTTTGCGAGCCATGAGAAGGTTCCGGCGAAAGAGATATTCGAGCGGCTGAAGGATAATGACATATATGTCAGATTCTGGGATAAAGAGCGAATCAGGAATTATCTGCGCATTACGATCGGGACAGATGAGCAGATGGGGGATTTATACCGTGCACTTCGAGAGATTGTGAAGGCCTGATTTGCGGGAAAGAATCAAGTTTTATGGCGGATAGACATATACTTGTAGAGGAAAAGCATTAGAAAAAATATGTGCTGCGGAATACGGAGATATTGGTCGATTGATTTGCGGATTCCGACAGTACGGCCGGCAGGAAAATAGCAGTTTAACTGACCGGCAGATATATTAACGAAACGGACAGGGAGTAAGAGAGTATGGAAAAATTAGCGGCAGCATTTGCAGTCACGTTGGGGAAATATGTTTCAAAAGAAGTGGTGGTTTTCATCATATCGATGATTCCGATTCTGGAACTGCGGGGAGGGCTGATCGTATCCCAGCTATTGCAGATTCCTATTACCACGGCGATTCCGCTGTGCATCATCGGCAATATCATTCCGATTCCGTTTATTCTTCTTTTTATTAAGCAGATTTTTAAATGGATGAAGAAGATCAAGATTTTCCGAGGACTGATTGAGAAGCTGGAAAATCGTGCCATGAGCAAAAGTGACAATATCAAGAAGTATGAGTTCTGGGGGCTGGTGCTGTTCGTAGGTATTCCGCTGCCGGGCACGGGAGCGTGGACGGGGTCTCTGATCGCCGCGCTTCTGGATGTGGACTTTAAGAAGGCAATATTGGCGGAGTTATTGGGAATTGCGATTGCGACAGTTATCATGTCGTTCTTGTCTTACGGACTGCTGGGAGCTCTGCTGGGTTAGAAATAAGGTAACTGTTCAGAAGATGCTTATGCGAGGTGTTTTTTGTGAGTGAAGCGTAAGCGGAAGTCACAGAAAACCCGAGTTAGACATGCGCGAAATTATGCAGAATGCATAATTTCTGTGCATCTTCGTAACTGTGAAGAACAGGGTTCTGAACAGTTACGAAATAGGAAACATAAGGGTGTATGAAGCATACAGGCTACGAGTTGTATCAAACTGGGTTATGAGAATGAGGCAGAAGAAAAAGATATATATCGGCGTGATCTGCTTATGTGTGCTGGCAGCAGTTTCTGCTGTTGGAGCGGCGTGGCTGCTTCGCGTTCGCGGAGACCAAAGTGCAAACTTAGCGCGCAGGAGGGGCGTGATTGCCACCTGCGACAGCACGGAGAGCGAGGAACTGTCGGCATATAAGGCAATCGACGGGAATGCGGAGGATTTGACTTCGCGCTGGTCGAGTGAGAATGACAGGGAGGATGCGTCCCACTATATAGAACTGGAATTTCCGGAAGAAATTTCAGTTTCTTTTGTTATTCTCAGATGGGAGCGGCGCAATGTGATTTCATATGCGCTGGAAGGCTCTGTGGACGGCGAAGTGTGGGACATATTGGAAACTTTTGACGACGCGCCGGAGATTAGGGATCAGGAGATTGTGCTGGAAGACCCTGTGCGGGTGAAATTCCTGCGGCTTAGCACCTACGCAGTATCCGCAAGAGAAGAAGATTTTTCCAATTTTTATCAGAACGTGTCTCTCTATGAGTTTGAGGTTTATGCGGACAAGCCGGCTGCTTACCGGCTGGGAGAGCCGGCGGTCGGATACGGTGTAGACGGCAGCAGGTTTCTGGTGGTGCCCGAGGCGCCGGAGGGATATGAAGTTACTTATCTGGGAGCGGACTACGAGCAGGTCATAGGTGCGGACGGCAGGATCTATGATACGATTCAGGATAAAAAAGTGACGGTCGGATTCCTGCTGACAAGCAGCGGGGATTCTTCCGATACGCAGGAGGTTGCCCGCACGCTGACGGTTCCGGCGTACGACAATAAAGGCGACGGCGCGGGTAAGGACGTGCAGGAGGCGGAGAATCAGGAGCGGCGCTATAACGATTGCCCCGAAGTGATTCCGGCGCTGGCGGAATGGCGTGGAGGAGAGGGTACTTTTGAGCCGGGAGGCAGTTTCCGTGTGATCGTGGAAGAAGGCTCTGATCTGCAGGAGGTGGCGGAGCTTTTTGCGAGCAGGTATCGCCAGATGGTGCGCTGTACGGTGGAAGTTGTAAGCGGCAGCTTGGAAGAGGCCGAATCCGGGGATGTGTATCTGGGATATGCAGAGGATTCTGAAGGATTAGGCGCGGAAGGATATACGTGTGATATAAGTGACATATGTGTCATTAAAGCAGAGACGAGTACCGGCGTGCGGTGGGGCACGGTGACGATCCTGCAGATCTTGTCAGGGGATGTCTCACTGCCCAGAGGACAGATCAGAGATTATCCGCTCTATCAGGTGCGTGGATTCGGCATAGATGTGGCGCGTAAGGCAGTGTCGATGGACATGCTGTATACTATTATGGAGCATATGTCATATTATAAGATGAACGATTTAGCGATTCATTTAAACGACAATATAATCTTAAGCACCAGCGGATTGACGGATTCGGTGGAACAGGCCATGACCGCGGACAGTGCATTCCGGCTGGAGTCGGATATTAAGAATGATGCCGGCGCAGAGCTTACGTCAGAAGAGTATTCTTATACGAAACAAGAATTTGCACAGTTTATTAAGACGGCGAAAACCTACGGTGTGACGATTGTCCCGGAGATCGATACACCGGCTCATTCCCTGTCTATTACAAAGCTGTATCCGGAATATGCGCTTGCCGCAAATCCGGAATCGGTGGATCAGATCGATCTGGATCAAAAGGAGGCGGTTGCGCTGGTCCGGAGAATCTGGCAGGAAGCGCTGGGCGGAGAGGATGCGGCGTTGCGGGAGGCCGAGATCGTCAACATCGGTATGGATGAGTATTACGGGGACGGGGAGCGGTATCGGGTGTATGCAGAGGAAATGGTGGAACTGGTACGCGCGGAAGGTAAAACAGTGCGCATGTGGGGAAGCCTGAGCAATATGGCAGGAAAGACTATGCCCGATCCTGAGAATCTGCAGATGAATCTGTGGAGTACCTTATGGGCTGATCCGAAACAGATGTATGAGGCGGGATATGCTCTGATCAATATGCAGAATAATCACCAGTATGTGATTCCGGGCGGCGGATATGATTATCTGGATGGCAGAGAATTGTATACGCAGTGGGAGGCGAATAAGTTCTATGATTTTGATAAGATGGAGATTCTGCCGAGCTATTCTCCGCAAATGCTGGGTGCCGCTTACATGATCTGGAATGATATGAGTGGCACTCTGGATCTGGGAATCAGCGAATATGATCTGTATATGCGGTTTGCGCAGCCCCTTCCGGTGCTTAGCGTCAAGCTGTGGGGCATGGGTGATTCACAGGATGATACGGTTGGCACAGGTGCAGGGAAGTCGAAGCAGGGTGCGGGTGAATCGGAAGAAACCTATGAGGATTTCTGCGAACGTGCCAAGTTCATGGAGCGCCGTCAGTATGGCATAGAAGGAGAAATGAACAGAGTCTATGAGGAAGCGGTCGGAATAGAGCCGTCCTATGAAGTGGAGATGCAGGTATATCTGGAAGGACCAGATCTGCGGACAGCAGCAGGTGCAGAGACACAGGAAGCATCGGCGGAAGCGGACGGACAGACAGTAATGGAGAAAGTGGATGCACAGACGGACGGGCAGACCCGGATGCAGGTGATCGCGGAGAGTGACTGCGCATACGGCACATGGGCGTTCTATGCAGCGGAGCCGGAGACCGGAAAGGTAGGATTTGCCAGAGAAGGCAGAACCTATACATGGGATTATGTACTGCCCCGCGGACGACAGGTGGAGCTGCGGGTGGTCGGAGAACTGGGGCAGACTACTTTGTATGCGGACGGAGTTAAGATTGGAACACTGGGCAGCGCGGAGCCCTTTGAGGCGTATGCGACTTTTGTTTTCCCGATACAGAGAATCGGGGAAGAGACAGGAAGTTTCCTGGGCGAAGTCGAGGTTGAGAGACTGCGCTGAAACTGTTAAGGGGTGACAGGGATTGAAGACGAGAGAAGAGGCATTGGCATATGGGCTGTCATTTGCCGATACATATCAGGATGCGCCGTTTCATGACGATAACTGGCAGCTTGTGAGAGTGAAGGGGAGCCGGAAGGCTTTCCTTTGGACTTACGAAAGAAACGGGTATATTAATCTGAATGTGAAGGTTGATCAGGAATGGCGGGATTTCTGGCGCAGCACATATCAGTCGGTGATTGCGGGGTATCATCAGAATAAGGAGCACTGGAATACGATTATTCTGGATGGGACGGTTCCGGAGGAGGATATCAGGAGGATGATCGGGGAGAGTTATGATTTGGTGGTGAGGCGCGGTGGGAGGAAATGCGCGAATAGATAGGGATCTTGTACCAATTAGTGAAAACGGACGCGCCGGACGGTATGTAGTTGTCCTAAGGACGCGCTTTCGCTCGGTTCCAAACGCAGCGGTACTAAGCTCGAAAGTTGCGTTGCAACTTTGAACCTCGCTAAGTGCCGGCAGTTTAAATCCGAAGGATTTAAACATATCCAAACGGTCCTTATGACTACTACATATCATCCGACGCTGTGTACTTGAGATGTTTTTTAAATTGATATTTGTAGTAATAGTGAGTAGAATGGAGTGACAAAAATGGAGGCATATACGGGATTTGCGCAGGTATATGATACGTTTATGGACGATACGCCCTATGAGGAGTGGTGCGCGTATTTGGTGGAATTGTTGGACAAGTATGGGGAGGATGTAAAAAGTGACACAAATGTTATTGCAAATCACATTGACAAATGCACGCGGCAAAATGGAGAATGTGACGATGGCGTCATAAATACGGATGACTATTACAGGAATATACAGCAGGAGCGCAACTCGATCCTGGATTTGGGCTGTGGTACGGGAACGTTGACGGAGCTGCTTGCAGGGCGTGGCTATGACATGATCGGCATTGATAACTCAGAGGAAATGCTGCAGATTGCTATAGACAAACGCGATGATGCGGGGTTAGAGATCTTGTATCTGCTTCAGGATATGCGGGCTTTCGAGCTGTACGGAACGGTGGGTGCGGTGATCAGTGTCTGCGACTCGGTCAATTATTTGTTAGAGGAAGAGGATGTGGTGCAGACGTTCCGGTTGGTGAACAATTATCTCTATCCGGGAGGGCTGTTTATCTTTGATTTCAATACGGTATATAAATACGAGGTCGTTATTGGGGATACCACGATTGCGGAAAACAGGGAAAAGTGCAGTTTTATATGGGATAATTATTATCATGAAGAGGAAGAGGTTAATGAATATGATCTGACCATTTTCGTGCAGGAGGGGGAAGAGGCGGACACATACCGGAGATTTCAGGAAACGCACTACCAGCGCGGATACCGTCTGGAGCAGATGCAGGATTATCTGCGCCGGGCAGGGCTTGCGTTTGTGGAGGCGATCGACGCGGATACGCACGGAGCGGTCACGGATACCAGCGAACGGATTTATGTGGTGGCGAGAGAATGTGTTAAAGCACGGATTGCTTAACCAATCCATCGCCGGCAATCTTTTTTAACCGGACATTCAATTCATCAATATGTTTGTCAAACCAGACAAGCATGTTTTTGCATAACTTAGCCTGTTTGAGATAAATGGAACGATTTTTTGTGAGAGACTGGTAGTATTGACCGTAAAAATCGCATACGGCCAGAAAATAGAAAAACAGTCTTCCGGCATTTTCAATATCATAGGTTTTTAGTTTGCCCTTATGCATATATATTTTTAAATAGTGTTCAAAATGATCGATGTTAAGTCTGCCATCGCCGCATTCCGGAGCCATAAATATATAAGAACGCACCACTTCCCAGATAAGAGGGTGTCTGCAGGCGGTCGTCCAATCAATAATGCCTTTAATCGAACCGTCAGCGCAAATTAGCTGGGAGATCATATAATCCCCATGTGTATTGCCGTATGTAAATGCAGATACATCAAATGCATAATCGGGAAAATGGTTTAATATAGCTATAATATCACGAATCTCATCTGCATTTTCATTATCACCATTCCGGACAGCAATTTCTAAGGAACTCTGAAAAGACTTTATCATATTTTCCGGCCTGCGATACCGAAAGAAATTTTCTCCGATCCCTTCCGGCAGTTCTTTGAAATCTTTGAGTACTTCATGAATTTTGGCCAGAAGTTCAGGAGCTTTCTCGAGCAGAAAATTCGGCGCTTCATTGTAAGAATATACAACACCTTCTATAAAGTCCTGAATATGGAATCTTCGTCCGTTTTCATCAATCGATAGAGTGTTACCTTGAATATTTTTGACAAAATGGCTTGCCGGTATTCCGCGTTTGCGCAGATATTCGCAGAGTTCAGGCTCCAGTTCGGGATGGTTTATCTCATTGTCGCTCGCATATTTCACCACGTATTTTTGCTTATTTGCCGTTACGAAATATACCAGCGAACCGGCACCGGTATTTGACATTTGCACACTGTCGATTTCAAACCCATAAAGTCTGTAAATCCGAAATTTGAGTTGTTCATATTCGAGCTGTTTCATCAATTCCAATCTGGACAGATCTAATTTATGCAATAACTCCGTAACAGGCAGGTATTCTCCGGCAAGGAGTTCATTGATTGTAATGCCGAGTATTTCGCAGAGTGGTTCCATATATACTACTTCAGGCAATCCGTTGCCGCATTCCCATTTTGATACTGTTTTTTCTGAAATGGCAAGTTTTTCGGAAACTTGTTTCTGGGTAAGATTCCTTTCTTTCCGTAGTTTGGCTATAAATTTGCCCATTTTTTTCTGATCCATATTTTTCCTCACTTATTTCTGTCATGTTTGAATCCATATATGGATTACGAGTTTGTGGCAAGCAATGCATGGATGCAAATCCCGTGATTGAAAATTTTAATCATTATTCTTCGGGTTGCTCCTACAAGGAAGTTTATATGCATAATAATATCCCGAATAATGAAATAATAAAACCCACGCTCCGTAGAGTTGAAAAAATTTACGCAGTCAACCCATACTATGTTATAATTTGCTATGTGATTTTAGGATAAGCGGATGAAAATAGAAAGGTAAGATAATATGACAGATTATATTGTAAGAGCAACAGCGGCAAATGCGCAGATACGCGCCTTTGCGATTACATCGAGGGAGCTGGTGGAGCACGCCAGAAGTGCCCATGACTTAAGCCCTGTGGTGACGGCGGCATTGGGACGGTTAATGACAGGCGGCGTGATGATGGGCAGTATGTTAAAAGGAGAGAAGGACATGCTGACGCTTCAGATAAACGGCGCGGGTCCCGTGCACGGACTGACGGTGACGGCGGATTCACAGGGAAATGTAAAAGGATATGCGGACAACCCGCAGGCGATGATGCCGCCCAACAGTGTGGGAAAGCTGGACGTGGGCGGAGTGATCGGATTAGGGGTGCTCACGGTTATTAAAGATATGGGGCTGAAAGAGCCCTATTCTTCGACTATTGAGTTGAAGACGGGAGAAATCGGGGATGATTTGACGTATTATTTTGCGGCTTCCGAGCAGATTCCTTCCAGCGTGGCGTTGGGCGTTCTGATGGAGAAAAATAATACGGTAAAGCAGGCGGGCGGGTTTATCATACAGCTTATGCCTTTTACCGATGAGGAAGTGATCGGGAAGTTAGAGCAGAAACTGGTGGCGCTTCCGCCTGTGACCAAGATGCTGGAGGAAGGCAACACGCCGGAGCAGATTCTGGAGATCGTGCTGGGCGATCTGGGTGTGGAGATCACGGACACGCTTCCGGTGCAGTTTTATTGTAACTGCAATAAGAAGCGGGTGGAGAAGGTGCTGATCAGTCTGGGAAAGAAAGAACTGCAGGAACTCATTGATGAGGGGAAAGATGTGGAACTGAACTGTCATTTCTGCAATACGAATTATGTGTTTACGGTGGAGGAGATGAAGAAGATACGGGGTGAATAGAATGCCAAAATGGGATTGCATGGGCTGTGGGGCAGATTACACAAAATGTTTTCTCATGGCGGCTTCAGAAAATGGATTTTCTAAATGTTCCGGAGAGAGTGTTGGGGACGGACGCAANCGCCCTCTATGCGCGTCCGTGCGCATTTCGGGCTTTTCGGGACATCAGCTTTTTACTCGTTAGGGTAATAAGCAGGTCCCCATGAAATTGCTGGGCACTTGCGGAACATTAAGAAAATCTCATGTTCTTGCGCAAGCCATGAGAAAACATTTTGTGTAATCTGCCAATTAGGGTTTATTAGTGCGCCTTATGGCATTTTAATCTGGAATGATATGAGGGGAAAACATGTGGAAGGAAAATGTGCTTGAGCTTTTTGATAGAGAAACCGCGGAGTGGTTTGAACATGCGCTGGGAGAGCCTACTCCTGTGCAGTGTGAGGCATGGCCGATTATTGCCGAGGGAAAACATGCGCTCATATCCGCGCCTACCGGAACGGGTAAAACACTCTCGGCTTTTCTGATCTTTCTGGACCGGATGAAGCGGCAGGCACAGGCGGGAACGTTACAGCAGGAACTGCAGCTGATCTATGTATCTCCGCTGAAGTCCCTGGCGGCGGATATCCGCGAGAACTTAAGGCGGCCGTTAAACGGGATCGGCGCGGAAGAACTCATTTCGGTCGGAATCCGAACCGGGGACACCACACAGAGAGAACGTCAGCAGATGGTCAGGAAACCGCCCCATATCCTGATTATTACGCCGGAATCCCTGTATTTAATGCTTACAAGCAAGACGGGACAGAATGTTCTGGCAACGTCAAAGGCGGTGATCATAGATGAACTTCACGCCTTAATTGATACCAAAAGAGGCGCGCATTTGATGTTGTCTTTAGCGCGGCTTGATTATTTATGCGGTCAGCCGCTGCAGCGCATCGGTCTGTCCGCCACCATTGAACCGTTAGAGACGGCGGCGGAGTATCTGGCGCCGGAGGAGGTTGGCATTGCCGCACCAGCTATGGCGAAACAGGTACGGCTGGATATCCTAAGCCCTTATGCGGACACCACGAAAGGTCCGAGAAAGGATCCGGTGTGGGAAGAACTGGGAAAGCTGGTGTATCAATATTGTCAGAACAGCCGCAGCGTGATTGCTTTTGTGGAAGGGCGGCGGTATGCGGAACAATTAGCGTATTATGTAAACCAATTAGGCGGAGAAGGATTTGCCAGAGTACACCACGGAAGTCTGTCGAAAGAGCAGAGGACGGAGACGGAGCTAAATCTGCGGGACGGTACGCTCAGACTGTTGTGTGCTACGTCTTCTATGGAATTGGGAATCGATGTGGGCGAGATCGATCAGGTGCTGCAGGTTGGGTGTCCACGCACGATTTCGGGAACAATGCAGCGACTGGGGCGGGCAGGACATAATCCGGGACGCGTCAGCGTAATGTATCTTTTCCCCAGAACAGCGGCGGAATGCGTGTCCTGCGGGATGACGGCGCAGCTCGCGAGGCAGGGCGGCGTAGAACACGTGAAGCCGCCTGAGGAGTGTCTGGATGTGCTGGCACAGCATTTGGTTTCCATGGCGGCTTTCAGAAGTTATGAGATTTCAGAGGTGATGGAGATTCTGCCCAGAGCATGGTCTTTTCGCAATATCACCAAAGAAGACGTGCAATCCGTGCTTGCCATGCTGGCAGGAGATTATGAACATGAGAAGGATATTCCGGTGCGTCCGAGGATCTTGTACGACCGGATTCATGAAAGAGTGGAGGGAGACGGTTACAGCCGGATGTTAGCCGTCTCAGCAGGAGGCACGATTCCCGATAAAGGGTACTATGCCGTGAAAACGCAGGAGGGTGTGAAACTGGGGGAAGTGGATGAGGAATTCGTATATGAATCCCAGAAGGGTGACCGATTTATCCTTGGCTCCTTTGCGTGGAAGGTTGTGAATATCAGCCGTGATACCGTGACGGTGACACAGACTCATACGGAAGGCGCGAGGCTTCCTTTTTGGCATGGAGAGATTAAGGGAAGGGATAAACGGACGGGAGAGGCGTTCGGCAGAATCTATCATTCTCTGCAGCAGGCTTATGAGGACGGAAAACTGGCAGAGGCATTGGAAGATCTGGGACTGAATGAAGCAGCCTCCAAATTGGCATGCGGTTATCTGGAGCGTCAGATCAAGTCGACAGGAAGCCTGCCGGATCATAAAACGATTCTGGTGGAGCATTTTAAAGATTCGGCGGGAAACAGTCAGGTGATGGTGCATTCGGTATTCGGCAGGCGGATCAATGCGCCGCTGTCTCTTCTTGCAGCACAGACGGCGAGGGAGCAGATGGAAATGGAGATCGGGAGCGTGGATGAGGAGGACGGATTCCTGCTGTATTCCTATGGAAATCAGAATCTTCCGGAAGGACTTTTGCAGCAGATCGATGCGGATTCCTGTATGCGGAAGTTGGAGATCATGCTGCCCGCAACACCTCTTTTCAATATGGCATTCCGGTATAACAGCGGGCGCGCTCTGCTGATGGGGGTTCGTAAAAGCGGCCGCCAGCCGCTCTGGATGCAGCGGCTTAAAAGCGCGGAAATGTTGGAGCAGGTAGTGCGCAGGCAGGAGCACCCTTTGATTCGGGAGACCAGGCGGGAATGTATGCAGGAGCTGTGGGATGCCAAAGGTGTGCAGGAGCTTTTGTATGATATTCGCTGCGGCGCGGTTGCGGTTAGAGAGATCTATACGGATATTCCGTCGCCCATGTCGCTTCCGCTGCAATGGAGTCAGGAAGCGGCGGCAATGTATGACTATGCGCCTACACCGCGCGGCATCCACGGGGCGGTGGAAGAGGCTTTAAAGAAAGAAAAGCACCTGATACAGCCGGGCAGTCAGGAACTGATGGAGGTGCAGGAGCGAAACAGGCTTCCGCAGGACGAGAGACAACTGCATTCTCTGCTGATGACAGAGGGTGATCTGGCAGCGGGAGAATTGGATATTCCGGTGGAGTGGCTGGAAAGTCTGGCACAGGAAGGCAGAGTCCTGTATCTGGAGCAGGGATTGTGGATCGCGGCGGAGCAGGAAGAAGAGTATGCTGCGGCGCTGGGGGAAGAGCAGGAAGCAGCAGGCAAGCAGGAATCAGCGAACCAACAGACCGTGATCCGACAGGAGACAGGACAACAAAAGGAAATACAAGGCCAAGAAGAACGGATTCACATCGTAAGGCGTATGCTTCGCTATAGAGGTGCCGCAGATGCAGCACAGACAGCAGCGCGCTACGGATGGTCTATGGGCATAGCGGAGGACGTTTTGGAAGAATTATGCCGCAGGGAGGACGCTGTCAGACAGGATGGCAGATATTATCATGCCAAATTATACAGCCGCGCCAGAGTCCGCACGCTGAAAAACAGACGGGAAGAGATACAGACCTGTCCGGGGGAGAATTATGCAGCGCTTATGCTTTTCCGAACAGAGTCGGGCGCACCGGCGGAGGAATGTCTGCGCAATACGCTGCGGCAATATACCGGTATGACACTTCCCGCAGTCTATTGGGAAAAGATCGTATTGCCGAGACGGGTCAGAAATTACAGGGAGTCCATGTTAGATACTTTTCTTGCACAGGGAGAATTGTTCTGGCATATGGAAGAAAAGGGCGGACTGCGGTTTGATTATCAGGCGGATATTGACTGGGATGCGGACATAAGCGGAAGTGTGGAAAACCGGACAGGGAGTGAAGTAGACAGCCCGACGGAGACCGGAGACGACAGTCGGACCAAGGCAGAGACAGGTGATCGGATAACGATTAAAGAACTTACGGAGAAAGAGAGAATTATTTATGATGCAATCATAAAGCGCGGTGCCTGTTTCATGCAGTCCCTGAATGGTCTGCTTCCCGGCGAATCGCCCCATGATACGCTATTATCTCTTATGGAAAAAGGGTTGGTCTATGCGGACAGTTATCTTCCTGTGCGGCAATGGCTGGATCAGGAAAAGACCAAAAAAGCCACCGCAAGGCAGCGGGTAAGTACGCGGGTCAAAGCATTAAGTGCAGGAAGATGGGATATCGTGAGACCTATTCAGGAGAAAACCATTGAAGAGAAGCTGGAGGCTTGCTTTGACTATAGTCCGATCCTGTGTAAAGAGACCGCTTCTGCCTGCGGTCTGTCATGGCAGGAAGCTTTATCAGTGCTGCGTATTTGGGAGTATACCGGTCAGGCGCGAAGAGGATATTTTGTGAAAGAATTATCAGGCGCACAGTTTATCCGTGGAAAAGATTACGAGGGTGTGATTCGGCAGCTGCATAATCCGGAGAAAAAGCTTGCTTGGGTAAGTGCGGTCGATCCGGCGCAGTGCTGGGGGAAGATACTGCCCCATCAGGAAGGTAAAAATTTTATTAATGTGCCGGGAACTGCGGTAGCATGCTTGGGCGGCAAACCCGTTGCGGTGATGGAGAGACAGGGAAAAGTGCTGCGGATATTGGAGACAGACCTGCCGGAGAAAATGCTGGAGGAATGTTTCAAGCTTTTTGCGGAAGAATTTAAGCGGGGCAGTATTTTTCCGGCGGTGAAGCGGATCGTTGTGAAGGAGTATGACGATACGGTGGCGGAGGCTTTGGGAAAAGCCGGGTTTATGAAAGAGATGCAGGATTATGTTTTGTACAAATAGCAAACACTAAAAACGAACACAATAGGTGCAGAATGTTGTGTTTAGACACCGAAACGTGTATTATAGTAATAAAGGAGGTGCGTGATATGGCACAAGCAACATTTAGTGTACGTATGGATGAAACCTTGAAGAGGCAATTTGATACTTTATGTTCTGATTTCGGCATGACCGCATCAACCGCAATCAATGTATTTGCAAGAGCTGTGGTTCGTGAACGCAAAATTCCATTCGAGATAGTTTCTCCTGAACCAGAGATAACACGAGAAAAGGCTATGCAGGCATTTATGGAACTTAGATTGCAGTCAGAAAAAAACTTTCCGGAGGGAATGAGCCTAGAGGAAATAAATGAAGAAATCCGCAAGGCACGATACGATGAGGAGGAGGCGGAATGATATGTTACGCAGTCATTGATACAAACGTGCTTGTTTCCGCCTTACTTTCTAATCAGCCGAATGCTGCTACAGTGCGGCTTATGGGAAGATTGATTGGCGGAGAGATTATTCCGGTATACAGTGGCGAGATTATGCGTGAGTATCGAGAGGTGCTAGGAAGAAAAAAGTTTAATTTTGAACCGGAAATGGTACGATATCTTTTGATGGCAATAGAAAAATATGGTGTTTTGCTGGAACCGGCAGCCACAGGAATAATTTTACCGGATATGAAGGATCTGCCGTTTTATGAAGTGGTTATGGAAAAACGTAACGATGCTGCCTATTTAGTGACCGGCAATCTGAAGCATTTCCCTGCAGAGCCCTTTATAGTAACTGCACGGCAGATGCTTGAGATTTTAGACGGAAAAGAACAATCATGAGAAGAAAGTAGTTTTTGTAATGCAGATACAAAGCATACGACATGCAAATTTGTCTATAATAAATATGTGTAAAAGCACATTTTCATTGACAGAAAGGCGGAACCCATATGAAACACGGTTTTATCAAAGTAGCAGCCATGACTCCCAAGATCAGGGTAGCTGATCCGGAATATAATGCGAAGGAAGTATGTAAAGGAATCGAGGAAGCCTGTACGAACGGCGCGAAAATCATTGTTTTTCCGGAACTGTGTCTTACGGGCTATACCTGTGGTGATCTTTTTTTGCAGGAGCTATTGCTGACGCAGGCTAAAGAGGCCCTGAATATAGCAGCGGGTGCCACAGAGGGCAGCGATGCGCTGGTGTTTGTGGGACTTCCGTTGGAAAAAGACAGTAAGCTCTACAATGTGGCAGCAGTATTGCAAAACGGCGAGGTGCTTGCTTTTATTCCCAAGAAACATATTCCGTCCTATGCGGAGTTTTATGAGGCGAGGCATTTTGCGGCAGGAAATGAGGTGCCGGAGACTTATCTTTATGAAGGAGAAGAAGTACCCTTCGGAACAAATATCTTATTCGAGGTTGATGCCATAAGCGGACTGACAGTAGGATGCGAGATCTGCGAGGATATCTGGGCACCGCTTTCACCGGGTACGCTGCACGCGCTGGCGGGCGCTACTGTGCTGGTGAATCTGTCTGCATCCAATGAGACGGTCGGTAAAGACGAATATAGAGAAATGCTGGTGAAATCTTCCAGTGCCAAGCAGATTGCAGGTTATATCTATTCTTCCGCAGGAGAAGGGGAATCCACGCAGGATTTGGTATTCGGCGGACACAATATGATTGCGGAGAACGGGACGATTCTTGCGCAGGCGAAACGGTTTACACCGGAAAATATTTATGCGGATATCGACATTCACAGACTGCGGCATGAGAGGCGGAGGATGTCTACTTATGTGCCGGAGAGACGAGAGCAATATTTGGTGCTGCCGGTCCATATGGAAGAGGAAGAGACTGCACTTGTGCGTACATTCGGCGCACAGCCTTTCGTGCCTGCGAATCAGAATGAACGTGACAAACGATGTGAGGAGATCCTTTCGATTCAGTCTTACGGACTTAAGAAACGTTATGAACATACGGGGTGTCAGTCGGCGGTGATCGGAGTCTCCGGCGGACTGGATTCTACACTGGCGCTTCTAGTGACGGTGCGTGCTTTTGACATGCTGGGGCTTAAGAGAGAGCAGATCACGGCGGTGACGATGCCGTGTTTCGGTACTACGGACAGAACTTATGACAATGCATGTAAGCTGGCGCGGACTCTCGGAGCGGTTTTGGAAGAAGTTGATATTAAAGAGGCGGTAACCGTGCATTTCAGGGATATCGGACAGGATATGGAGAATCATGATGTGACGTATGAAAACGGACAGGCCAGAGAGCGCACGCAGATTCTGATGGATATTGCCAACCGCACGAATGGTATGGTTATCGGAACAGGTGATATGTCGGAACTGGCGCTTGGCTGGGCGACTTACAACGGCGACCACATGTCCATGTATGGGGTAAACGCCGGCGTGCCGAAGACGCTGGTGCGTCATCTGGTACGGTATTATGCGGATACCTGCAGCAATGAAGAATTACAGGCGATTCTTCTGGATGTACTTGACACGCCTGTCAGTCCGGAACTTCTGCCGCCGGTAGACGGTGTGATCTCACAGAAGACCGAGGATCTGGTGGGACCTTATGAACTTCATGACTTTTTCCTTTATTATATGCTGCGATGCGGTTTTGAGCCGGCTAAAATATACCGGATCGCCTGTCAATCCTTCAAAGATATATATGACAAGAGTGTCATATTAAAGTGGCTCAAAACCTTTTATAAGAGATTCTTTACGCAGCAATTTAAACGTTCCTGTCTGCCGGACGGCCCCAAGGTGGGAAGCGTGGCGGTCTCTCCCCGCGGAGATTTGCGCATGCCGTCCGATGCCTGTGCCGATATCTGGCTGAAGCAGGTGGAGGAGTTGTAGGGCGTTAAATAAATAACATTATTCTCCATCCCCCTCATTCTCCAACGCCTTTTCCAGAGAAGCAGTGATGGCATCAAGCAGGATCATGGAGGTGTACTTGCTGTCATCCGGATAGGTGATACCGTCAAGGCTCTGGTTCACGATGATCTGATTGGCAAGATCCTCGAAAGATGGCTGAATCAGAGGGTACATGGTAGTCACAGCCTCATCCAGATTGATGAGCCGTATGGAATTAATATTCTTTTCGTCTACGGTCACCTCAATTTCTACGATGTTGTCATTCAGAATCAGAGAGGTCGTGTATACACCGGGTATGTAGGTGTTGGAGGTGGTCTGTGTCACGGTAGACATTGTCGCTCTTTTTTCCTCTTTCGGCAGGAACATGATAATGAGCAGTACAATGAATAAGATACCGAGAACAGCGAAGATTCCGGTATATATTAACTCTTTTACATGAAGCACAACGATTTTGGTTTTGGAACTCATACAATATCCCCATAGAAATTCTTTTTTTATCATTTTATGTGGGGGAGTACGGGTTTATGCATAAGGCAGTACATTGCGCTTCAAACCGGTATATGCCAGCAGAATATAGATCGCATAGATCAGGAAAAACAGTCCTAAAGTAATCCCGAGAATTACGACCGGGTGGCTGGCGCCTATCAGAATGCCCGGATCCACTTCCTTTCCCATATGCAGGATAAAGGGGATTGTAATAAAAAGCGGCGGTATGGCGGGCATGGCGTAATAAATGGCAAACTGCGTCCGGAGCGTCCCAACCATCTCACGTTTTTCCATACCGAGTTTGCGAAGCAAATCAAACTGCTGCCGGTAACGGTTGATCTCACTGAGCTGATGTATGGTGAGGATCGTGATGGTGGTCATGGTCAGGATCAGAGCAAGGTAATACAAGGGAAGAACGAAAATTGTTATGCCGAAGGCAGCATCTGACTCGGCTTGTGCTTTTGTGTATACGGCTATATAATCTTCCGATAACGGTTCTGTGTTTCGGTTAAGCTGGTTATCCAGAAAAATGAAATGTTCCTCGCTTACAGGCACAGCCGTCATTGCGGCATAGTTAATGCTGCCGACAGAACATTTTTCCAGTAACTCATCGGGCACGACTAAAAGGAACTCGAAACCATTGCCGCTTAGGTACAGGCGTTGATTGAAGTTTTCCGTATAGATATTACCCCGTGTCAGCTCCACTTCGTCCAATATGACATTCGTGTCGTAATCTTCCAGTAATTCTTTTAAGTACGGTGCGCAATGAAGCAGATATTTTCCGGGCTCTAAGGAGGCTTCCGGATAACCGAGCATTGCCCTGAGGGCGGTATAGTCGCTGTATTTCATCATGGTGTCTTTCGGATAATACCGGTAATAGCGGGCATTGGATTCAAGGTAATCCGTGATCGGAGAATCTTCTGTCAGGTAAACCGGATATTGCAGTTCACAAGTAACCGGAATATTCGTATGGACAAAGTCCAAACATTCACTTAAGTTGACATTGGTGTCATAACTTGCAATGTAAAGATCAAAACTGCAGCTCTGCGCCTCGCGGTTATGGAAGATACTGCTAAAGACCAATCCCATCCCCTGACTGATCAGCACGGCAGTGAATAATAGGGAGATCGTTGCCATGATGACGCCCATGGTTGCAAGTTTTGCCGAGAGTGTCCGGAAGACAAGTAACGTCTGCCTGTTATATTTTTTTGCCGGACGGCTTTCAAAGTACGCCGGAACGCCGGAGGAAAAGCTGATAAAAAATCCAAAGAGGAATACAATGATGCAGGCTGCTCCGATGAACGCCGGAGGCGCCTGACCAATCATGATCAGTAATGTGCCGATTATACCAAACACGATGGAGATCACAAAAGTTCTCCGGCGTCTGCCGCTTTTCTGAATGATTTCTTCCTCGTTTATTTTTTCATAATAGATGAGGTCATAAATCTTCATGGAGCGGATGCGCAGCCGGCTTTTAATCTGGGCGAAAAGGTAAATCAGCGCAAAGTATAAGAGTGTCAGTCCCAGTGCCTGCAGAGAAAAGGAAAACCCGAAGTGATAGGGCATGCCGAATAATGTCAGCACGATGGCGCGCAATACCTGAAACAGAAGATTGCCCAGAAGAGTCCCGAGCACAAGGGCAGCGCCGCCGATGGTCAGATTTTCCATCAGAAAAAGGCGGGTCACCTGCCTTGATTCAAGTCCGATCAGGATGTAGGTTCCCAGTTCGCGGCTTCGCTTTGTAAGCATAAATCCGGTGGTGTAGTGAACCAGCCAACCGATGATGCACACAACGACAATACTTGCGAAGACAATAGCTGCCGGCAGACTGGACATGTGGGTGGACAGTTCCAGAACTTCTTTGGAGAAAACAAGGCCGTTGAAGGCATAGATCAAAGCCGCCGCCATGACAATGGTGACGAAATAGACAAGGTAATCTTTCGCCTGTCGCTTAGCGTTTCTTAGGGATAGTTTAGATAACGTCACTGATATCACCTCCCAACAGAGCGAGGACATTCAGGATCTCGCGATAGAACACCGACCTGTTCCGTTCGCCCCGAAGCAGTTCGTTGAAAATCTTCCCGTCTTTGAGAAAAAGCACCCGTGAAGCGTAACTGGCACTATACGCATCATGGGTGACCATAAGAATCGTGGCGCCCATTTCCCGATTCATCTGTGTCATGATTTCCAATAAATTCTTAGACGCTGTGGAATCCAGAGCCCCGGTAGGTTCGTCGGCGAGTAGCAGGGATTGTCCTGCGACCATCGCTCTGGCGCACGCCGCCCGCTGCTTCTGCCCGCCTGATACCTGATAAGGGAATTTCCCCAGGATGTCTGTAATACCGAGTTTTTCGGATACTTCCTGCACTTTATTCTGTACGGTATGGGAATCTGAGTGATTCAGCGTGAGGGCAAGACCGATATTCTCCTCGACAGTCAGAGTGTCCAACAAATTAAAATCCTGAAAAACAAAGCCTAGCCGTTCCCGCCGAAATCGTGCAAGATCACTCTCACCAAGTCCCGAGATGTCGATCCCATTTAAAAGAATACTGCCTGCGCTTATTGTGTCGATAGTGGAAATACAGTTGAGTAGTGTAGTCTTACCGCTTCCGGACGCGCCCATAATCGCGATAAACTCACCCTCCGCCACATGGAAGCTAATACGGTCTAACGCCTTCGTGACATGATTTTTATTGCCATAATATTTTTCGATGTTCTTGACTTGCAGCATAAATACTTTCCTCCAGTAGTGTTTTTGTGATTCATAACATACGCCATCCTAAAGCTGCTTCGATAAATTACAGCAGGCAGATTATGCGAATGGTTCTCACGTGTCCTGCGCAGGAATATGAGATTTTCTTAATATTCCGTTCGATACCCAGCGATTTGGGGACACGGATGTCCCCAAAAGCCCGACCTGAGCCCGGATGGCGAATGTCGGGCGGTCACGTCCACATCTCTCAATTTTTCCGGAATATTTAGAAAATCCATATGACGGAGCCCGACACGTGAGAACCATTCGCATAATCTGCCCTCACAATCTATATATACCCTCTTTATTGCCCTTCAATCATACAGCACATCCGCAGCCCGTCAGCCTGCTATTTTGAACCACACAATCATCATACCCCCGCACTATACCCGCTTGTATCGAATTGCTATTGATTTCCCTTACATTTTCGTAAGATTTGCCTTAGTGGGAAAGGAGAGCGTCACCTGAGTCCCTTCCTGCCAGACAGAGGCAATCTGCAGATCAATGTTCAGAACCTCGGCCAGTTTGCGGCACAGGTACAACCCCATTCCCGTACTGCCGCCTCTGGCACGGCCGTTGCTGCCTGTAAAGCCGCGGTCAAATACACGCGGCAGTTCATGAGCAGGGATGCCGATACCGTTATCCGATACCGTAAGTACAAGAAAGCGATCGTCAGACATGGCAGATATATTTATGACGCACACGTCACTTTTGGATGCGTGGGGAATTTTCTGACAAACTTCGAGTTCGCGCGGCGAATCTTGCAACTCCGTAGAACTCAATTTTTTGTATCGTGCAGCGTTTTGAAGGAGTTGTCCGAGAATGAAACAAGCCCATTTACTGTCAGTGTAGATTTGATGATTCAGATTTTCGGTTTCAATGCACATATTGCTTTGCATTAGCAGTGTGCGGTAGGTTTCGATGGTCTTCGACACGATTTCCTCAAGGCTGACTTCCCGAATGATGAAATCCTGTTCAGGGCTTTCCGCTCTGGCATAGAAAAGAGCCCTCTCCACATGGGCTTCAATCTGTATCAGTTCCTGCGTGAGACGGCGTCCGGTTTCCGCTTCAAGGCTATGGGATATCAGTTTGGCGGCCGTGATGGGGGATTTGATTTCATGAACCCAGCTTTCGATATATTCCCGATATTCCCGCATGGCTGACTGGGCATCGGATACTGCGCCGAGCATGGACTTATAGGAGGCGCGCATCAAGCCGAAGAGTCGGCGCTCATAGGCAGTCCGGGGCTGCGGAATGCATTCGATGAAAAGATATTTCTGATCTAGTCCGGACATAATATTTTCCAATTCTTTCAGATGGGAACGGCATCTGATAAAGTCGATGGCATACACCATTATCCCAATCGGGAGCAGGATCATAAGCAGCAGAACAATCACACCGGATTGTGTGCCTGTTGTGAGAAGGATTACTGACAGTGATGTCATAATTAGCATTTGTAAGATGATTTTAACCAGATGGTCAGATATAAATTCGTGAAATGTCATAATTGTATCCATGCCCCTTTCTTAGCCTGCGAGTTTGTTAGCCAAGACGCTATCAGTGTAGGAATAAATCTCGCGGTTGAAAGAATGCAATTCTTTCAACCGTTACTTCATTTTAGAGCATGAATGAGGTTGTGACAAGCAGTGGGCAGACACAAATCTTGCGTATGATAATTTTAATCTTGAGTCCTTATCTTTGTGTATGGATGCAATGAGGTGTAAATGTTATATTTGATACCCTAATCCTCTGCGCGTCTTGATGTAGTCAGGCAGTCCCAGTTCCTCCAGTTTGCATCGAAGTCGGGTAATGTTGACGCTGAGAGTGTTATCGTCAATATAGATTTTATTATCCCACAAAGCTTCAATCAGATCTGCGCGGGAAACAATTTCTCCGGCATGAGCTATCAGGTGTGCCAGAATCTGGATCTCATTGCGCGTCAGCTCAGCAGTATGCCCGTTTGCCGTTGCAGTACCCTTGGCCGGATTCAGGTTCAGTCCGTTATAATCCGGAGAACCGGCGGTGGGCTTCGGACTGCTTCGGCGCAGTACGACTTTGATTCGGGTAAGCAGCAGCGGAATATTATATGGTTTGGTGATATAATCGTCACCGCCCATACTGAGTGCCGCCAGTTCGTCTGCTGTAGAATCGTGGCTGGTGACGAAGATGATAGGGGTATCGTTGCTTCGGCGCAGATCGGCGCACAGAGACAGCCCGTCCTGCTCGGGCAGCCCTAAGTCCAATAAGATCAGGTCGGGCATTTCCCTGGCAGCCTGCTGCGTGATATTGTGAAAAGAGGTGACCGGGATTGGATGGTAGCCTTCATTTTCCAGTAGGAGAGACAGCTCCTCACGCACAGCCTTATCGTCCTCGATGATCATGATTTTTTGCATGATAATCCTCCGCATTAGAGTAATTTGTTTCTAAGAGCAACGAGAAAAAATTAAAATCCCATAGAATCCTTCACAATCTTCATCGCTTCTTCACCACATAATTTTCCGAGAAGTGCGAAAGCAACATCCGGTGCCGTCTCGGGACAGTAAGAGGTGATTACATTATCGTCTGTTACAATTCGCTCGCTTACCACATGAACGCCAAATTCCGCGAGCTGCTTCTGGCGGCAGGCGTTGTTAAGATGGTAAGTCGTTGCATTTCGGTCTCTGAGAATCCCGCTTTTTCCTAAAGCAAGCGCAGCGACACATACAGAGGCGATGGGTTTTCCGGCACGGTCGAATTCTTGGATCAACTTTGACAGGGCAGGGTGATAGGCTTCCTCATAAAAACCAAACTCTTCAAAACCTCCGGGAATCGCCAATGCATCGTAATCATCAACAGATATCTCATTGATCGTCCTGTCTGTGATAATCGGAATATGGAAAGCACTGAGAACGGTTTTCGTGAATCCGCATGTTTCGACTTCCACAAGGTAGTGGTAGTCGTTCCGTGCCCATCCCATCACATCCACAAAAACGCTGAATTCCATTGTCTCAAATCCTTTTGCACAAAATAGTAATATTTTCATCGTTAATGATATCCTCCGTTAGCTACAGTTCTGTTTTTGACCATAACACATTTATAAATCGGATTCAACAGACAGATGGAAATTTGCACAATACAATATGCGGTATTGTAGTTGTGATATAAACGCCTGTGCATACTATATTTAGACGAAAAAACTTAAGAAACGATATAACGTTTTTAAAATTATGACAGTCTTAATCACGGGCAGGATTACGATGAAGCAAACTCTGTAATACATATCGGATTTTTAGATTATACACTGTTTCGGAGCCGGCCTGAATTTTATGCATCGTATAAACTGATAAACGTTAAAAATTATCAAAAATATAGTGACAATATTACCCTGAATGTGGTAGACTTAACTCGGATAGATTTGGCGACGGAGGAGGATAAGGTATACCATATTGATAGCTGGGCGAAGCTCCTTAAAGCCACTACTTGGGAGGAGGTTAATATGTTGGCGGCGAAAGATGAGGATATGAGAGAAGCGGCTAAATCAATTTTTGTGTACAACACCGAAGAGCAGATTCGCAAGATGTGCCGTGACAGGGAGGAGTATTATCAGGATTTGCGGAACTATGAGAGAGCAGTTGCAGACCGCGACAGGTCTATTGCGAGCTATGAAAAAGTTATCTTGGAAAAAGACGCACAGATTCAGCGGCTTCTTGCGGAAAATGAGAAATTGAAAGCGCAGAAATAATTTTAAAAATGTTGTCGGGTACTGCTGAATGTTATGTCAGTTGTACGAATCCCTAACTTGACAAACTTACTCCACAACTGATATCATGACATGGAACAAGGGCGTTCTTATTACAGAATAAGAATGCCCTTATATGTTTTATGGGAAATTCGCTTATGAAAATCAAGAACCATAACTTATATAAGAATTAGAAAAAGGAGGCAGCTATGAGAAAGAATTACACGAAGGAAGATATCATACAACTGGTCGCAGATGAGGACGTTGAGTTTATAAGACTGCAATTTACGGATATCTTCGGAAATCTGAAAAATATGGCGATTACCGCCAGTCAGCTTGAAAAGGCGCTTAATAATGAGTGCATGTTCGATGGTTCTTCCATTGAGGGATTTGCACGGATCGAGGAATCCGACATGTATTTGTATCCTGATTTGAGTACTTTTGAGATTTTTCCGTGGAGACCCCAGCAGGGTAAAGTGGCAAGAATGATCTGTGATGTGTATCGTTCCAATGGGGAGCCTTTTGAGGGAGACCCGCGTTATATTTTAAAACGTGCGATCAAGGAGGCTGAGAAGCTTGGGTATACGTTTGAGGTAGGACCGGAGTGTGAGTTTTTCCTGTTTAATACGGATGAAAATGCGCTGCCCACGACGATCACGCATGAGAAGGCGGGATATTTTGACTTGGGACCGATGGATTTCGGTGAAAATGCCAGACGGGATATGGTGCTTACTTTAGAGGACATGGGATTTGTCATCGAGGCGTCCCACCACGAAGTGGCCCCGGCGCAGCATGAGATCGATTTCCGTTATGACGAGGCGCTTGCCACGGCGGATAATATTATGACTTTTAAGCTGGCAGTTAAGACGATCGCCCGCAGACACGGACTTCACGCCACTTTCATGCCGAAACCGAAGTTTGGTGTGAATGGTTCGGGGATGCACATCAATATGTCTTTGTCCAAGGAGGGAAAAAATATTTTTGCCGATGGGAATGACCCGTTGGGACTTAGTCAGACGGCGTATTACTTTATCGGCGGGATTATGAAGCATATGAAAGGCATGACTGCGATCACGAATCCCCTCGTCAATTCCTACAAGAGACTGGTGCCGGGCTACGAAGCGCCGGTTTACATCGCATGGAGTGCTACAAACAGAAGTCCGTTGATTCGTATTCCGGCTACCAGAGGAGAGGGAACGAGGATCGAACTTCGTTGTCCCGATCCCTCGGCCAATCCCTATCTTGCATTGGCTGTATGCCTGCGTGCGGGTTTGGACGGTATTGTGAATCAGATCACGCCGCCCGGCAGTGTAGACTGCAATATTTTCCGCATGACTGAGGAGGAAAAGGAAAAAGGCGGAATAGAGGAAATACCGGGTACGTTGATCGAGGCGATCTACTGTATGGAGGCAGACGGCTTTATCAGAGATGTGTTAGGGGAGCATGTTTATCACAAATACATTAAGGCAAAGAAAAAAGAGTGGTTCCGCTATCGTATGCAGGTGACTGAATGGGAGGTTAATGAGTATTTGAATAATGTGTGATGGAGTTTGGGGGTTAAATGGTGCTGTATGTATTTAGGCTGTGAGGGCAGATTGCACAAAATGTTCTCTTATGTCGGGCTACGGAATATGGATTTTCTAAAATATTCCGGTGAAGTTGTGGCGGCGGACGCAACCGCCCTCTATGCGCGTCCGTGCGCATTTCGGGCTTTTTGGGACTTCCGTGTCCCAAAATTGCTGGGTATTGAACGGAATATTAAGAAAATCTCATATTCCTGCGCAATGACAGCTTCGAGAACATTTTGTGCAATCTGCCAATGCAGGTATTATTGGGGCATCTTTTAGCGATATGACATAAGGCTATGACATAAAATACAGGACGGGAGGTGAGCGTGTGATCAATATTATCGTGGTTTTGCCGAAAATAGAGGATGCTAAGGGTATTCGCGGCGTGCTTGTGAAGAACGGTTTCCAGGTAACGGCAGTCTGCTCGACGGGAGCACAGGCACTCAGCCAGTTACGCGATCTAAGTGACGGTATTGTCATATGTGGTTACAAGATGACAGACATGATATATACTGAGTTACACGACTGCCTTCCGGAAGGTTTTGATATGCTTTTGATGGCCTCGCAGGCGGTGCTGAACGAGTACCGGCGCGGTGATATCATGTGTCTTGCAATGCCGCTTAAGGTTCACGATCTTATCAATACGGTGGATATGATGAGCCAGACGATCATGCGCAGGAGACGCAGGGCGAAGTCGAAACCTAAAGAGCGTAATTCAGAGGAAACAGCTTTTATTAAGGAAGCAAAGGAACTTTTGATGGAACGAAATCATATGACAGAAGAGGAGGCCCATCGCTATATCCAGAAGTGCAGCATGGACAGCGGCACGAATATGGTGGAGACGGCGCAGATGGTATTGGCGATGATGAGAGGATGAACAGGGTAAAATAATGGGACAATAATTCGGTAAAGGCTGCTTTACAAAGAGCAGCTTTTATGTTATAAAAATATTGAATATGTATTCAATGAATAATAATTTAATAAAAGACAATGTAGTTATTACCAGAAAGCAATGCATTTTGTTGAAAGGAAAGGAATAAAAGTGGGCATCAGGCAGGAGCAGAAGGAACAGCGCAGGCAGGAAATTCTTTATGCAGCCTTGAATTTATTTGTAACAAAAGGATATGCAGCAACTAAGATTACTGATATTGCAGAAAGCGTTTCCATGAGTGTGGGGCTGCTGTTTCATTATTTCGAGTCAAAAGAAAAGTTATATGAAGAGCTGGTCAGAATGGGGCTTGAGGGAACGAACAGTCCAGGAGCACAGAAGTGTGAAAAAGCAATTGATTATTTTACACGGTTTACGGAGCAGTTGTTCTTTTTCATGAAGGAGCAGCCCTATATTGCGAAGCTGTTCGTATTAATGGCGAATGCGCAGCGAAGCGCGGGAACACCGGAGCATATAAGAGAAATAGCGCTTAAGGTAAATACGATAGAACAGTTTGTGCCCATTATCGAAGCGGGGCAGAAGGAAGGTACCATCAGAAAGGGAGATCCGCTTACCCTTTCTAATGCATTTTGGTGCAGCATTCAGGGGATTGCCGAACAGTATGCAGTGCACCCGGAGATGGGATTGCCGAAGGCGGAGTGGATCGTAGACATTGTAAGAGGTTAAGTTAAGTGTGTGTCTTGTGGACACAAACTCGCAGACTAAGAGAAAGGTATGGCTATAAAGATGAAAAAGGTAGTGATTATCGGCGGAGGAGTTTCAGGACTGACAGCAGGAATTTATTTGCAGAAGGCAGGAATGCAAACAGAAATATATGAAAAGCATACGGTTGCGGGCGGTCTGTGTACCGGTTGGAAGAGAGAAGGATTTTTCATTGATAACTGTGTGCACTGGCTGACAGGGTCCAGAGAAGGAAGCGCTCTTAATCAGCTTTGGAAAGAAGTCGGTGTGCTGGGAGAAGACATTTTGCTGTATGAGAAAGAGAAATTCTTTTCCGCAGAGTTAAACGGTGACAAGATTACTTTCTGGAGAGATAAGGAACGCACGAGAAAAGAACTGCTTGCCCTCTCTCCGGAGGACGCGGAAGAAATTAACCAACTTATGGATGCAGTGAAAATGGCGGAAAGTATGACGGTTCCGGTAGAGAAGCCGTTTGACATGATGAGTCCGATCGGTTATGTGAAAATGGGAATATCCATGGCCGATATGGGAAAGGTCATGAAGTTGTACGGCAAAATGGATATCAAGGAACTTGCAGCGCGTTTTCACCATCCTCTGATACGGATGGCTATAACAGACTATATGCCGCCCGGTTATCAGGCATATGCATTTGTTGTTTCCTACGCGACTGTGACCGGCGGAAACGGAGACATTCCGAGAGGCGGCTCTCTTGAGATGGCAATGCGTATGGTAAAACGCTATCAGAAACTCGGAGGAATGATCTGTACGGGGAAAGAAGTGCAAAAGGTACTGATCAAGGGGCAAAGAGCAGAGGGAATTCTGCTTGCGGACGGGAAGACGATAAAGGCGGATTATGTGGTATGTGCCACTGATACAAGGCATACGTTTACACGGCTTATCGACGGTTCCTATATGCCAGGCGGGCTTTCAAAGATTTATAAGGAAAGGGAATCATATCCGGTAGTCAGCGCTTTTCATGTGGCGTTTGGAATAGAAGGAAGTTTGGATGAGGCAAAAGAAACCAATGTGTTTGCCTGTCGCCCCATTACCATCGGCATGAGCCGCACAGAGAGAATGAGTATTAATAATTATTCCTATGAGCCGGACTTTGCTCCTAAGGGGAAAAGCATCATACAGAGTACGTTTGTTCAGACTGAAGAAGATTATGAGTATTGGATCAAGCTATATCAGGATCAAGAGGCTTATCATAAAAAGAAAGCGGAACTGTCGGAAGAAATACAACGGCGTCTGGTAGACAAATACCCGCAACTGCAAGGAAGAGTGCACATTCTGGATGTGTGGACTCCTGCTACTTACAACAGATACTGCAATGCATGGAACGGCGCCTATATGGGTTTTATTGTGACTCGGAATGCCAAGAACAGGACCGTACCCGGAAAAATCAAAGGACTTCCGAATGTAATGATAGCAAGCCAGTGGCTTATGGGTCCCGGAGGACTGCCTGTGGCCGCATCAATGGGTAAATTTGCAGCGCAAAGGATCATGAAGGCGGAAAAAATGGATTTTTAAAGAAAATACAACCCTTTTTATGAAAAAATTCACGACGAGAGAGATTTATGTGAGCACATTTTGCATAGTATTATGCAATTAATGTGCTCTATTTGTTGCGGGAGTGTGGTATGATTATCATAATGTAGTAAAAAACATGTTATTTGAAAAACGATGAATATTACTTAACTTCTACAGGAACAAGCAGTATAAAAAGGAGGAACATCATGAAATTTACGAAAATGCACGGGTGTGGTAACGATTATATTTACGTTAATGGTTTCACGGAGAAGATTACGCAGGAGGAAAAGCCGGAGCTGGTACAGCGTCTCGGCGACAGGCATTTCGGAATCGGCGGTGACGGTGTAATTTTTATTAATCCTTCCGATGGGGCGGATTTCGAGATGGAGATGTACAATGCAGACGGGAGTCGCGCGGAGATGTGCGGCAACGGGATACGCTGTGTTGCCAAGTTTGTTTATGATAAAGGATTAACGGACAAAACTGACATAAGTGTCATAAGCTGCGGCAAGATAAAATATTTACAACTTTTCTTAAAAGAAGGAAAAGTTGATTCGGTCAGAGTTAATATGGGTGCACCGGAACTAAGACCGGAATATATACCGGTGACGGTGGAAACAGGAGAGAAAAGCAGCGGGGATGGAGCTGTTATCGACGAGCATGTTACAGGGCAAGGCAGAAAAAGCATGATTGATGAGCCGATCACAGTACAAGGTAAAGAGTATAAAATGACATGTGTGTCAATGGGAAACCCCCATGCTGTTGTTTTTATGGATAATGTGGCTGATTTAGAGATCGAGAAGATCGGTCCGCATTTCGAGAATCATGAGAGATTTCCGAACCGCATCAATACGGAATTTGTTAAAGTGCTGGACAGAAAGACAGTACAGATGCGTGTCTGGGAGCGTGGGACGGGAGAGACTCTTGCCTGCGGCACGGGATGTTGTGCCACAGTGGTGGCATGTATTTTAAATGGTTTGACGGATGACACGGTTACTGTTAAACTATTAGGTGGCGAAATTGAGATCACTTGGGACAGGGAAGCCGATCTGGTCTACATGACAGGGCCGGCGGCGGTTGTTTTTGAGGGAGAATGGTCTTAAATTAATTTGTAATAAGAATTATTGATATCGAAATAATCATATTTACAGATAAAATGCTATGGTGCTAAAATCAGACTATGATAGAAACGTGCAAAATTCCATTGTCGAAAACAATCTTAAATGGATTTTGCATCGTAACTGTGAGGTACTGAACAGTTACGAAGAACTTACTTTGAAAGGAATGAAAACAATGGTTAAAGTAAATGACAATTATTTGAAATTACCGGGCAGCTATCTTTTTTCTACGATTGCAAAAAAGGTAAACGCCTATACGGAGGCGAATCCGGATAAGAAGATCATCCGTCTGGGCATCGGTGATGTGACACAGCCGTTGTCTCCGGCAGTCATAAGTGCACTGCACGGCGCGGTGGATGAGATGGCGGATGCGGCGACATTCCGCGGATATGCGCCGGATTTAGGATATGAGTTTTTAAGAAGTGCGATCGCGGATAATGATTACAAGGCGAGAGGCTGTCAGATCGAGGCGGACGAGATATTCGTATCAGACGGCGCGAAATGTGATTCCGGCAATATTCAAGAGATTTTTGCACTGGATAACAAAATTGCAGTCTGCGATCCTGTTTATCCTGTCTATGTAGACACTAACGTAATGGCCGGCAGGACAGGTACATACGATGCCGCTACGGAGAAATGGAGCGATGTGATCTACATGCCCTGTACGGCAGACAACAATTTTGCTCCGCAGCTGCCGAAGGAAGTGCCGGATCTGATTTATCTGTGCTTCCCCAACAATCCTACAGGTTCTACCATTAATAAAGCGCAGTTGCAGGAATGGGTGGATTACGCGAATAAGAACAGTGCTGTCATTATTTATGACGCGGCTTATGAGGCATATATATCAGAGGCGGATGTGCCGCACACGATCTACGAGTGCGAGGGAGCCAGAACTTGTGCGATCGAGCTTCGCTCTTTCTCCAAAAATGCAGGATTTACAGGTGTGCGCTTAGGCTTTACGGTTATCCCGAAGGAGTTAAAAGTGGGTGATGTGTCGCTTCATGCCCTGTGGGCGAGACGTCACGGCACCAAGTATAACGGCGCGCCCTACATTATCCAGAGAGCCGGAGAAGCCGTATACAGCGAGGCGGGTAAGAGAGAGACAAAAGAACTGGTTGCCTATTACATGAAGAATGCAGCCTATATTTTAGATGGTTTGAAATCTGCCGGATTCAGTGTGTCCGGCGGCGTAAATGCACCTTATATCTGGCTGAAAGCGCCGAATAATATGACGAGCTGGGAGTTTTTCGATTACCTGTTGGAAAATGCCAATGTAGTCGGCACACCGGGTTCCGGATTTGGACCCAGCGGCGAGACATTCTTCCGTCTGACGGCGTTTGGCAGTTATGAGAATACGGTGGAGGCAGTTGACAGGATCAAGAAGCTGTCGATATAATTGTTTGGGGAAAATGGTAATGAGGCCAAAACTATCGATTTAGAGTGTGGTATATTAAGATTCCGGCTGGTTGACAGCCGGAATTTTTACAAAAATAATTATGGTGAGTAAAATATGGCACTTATAAAAAATGAGATACCTATTTTAGAATACGATACAGACAAACAGGCGGTTTTGATGCCGGGACGTTTTGATTATCTTTTTTCGGAGAAAGCTGTATTGCTTTTCATGGAGCCGGAAATAGATGAGTATGTGGTGGCACATCACTGTGAAGAAGTTGGTAAGTTTGAATGCGTTACCAAAACATTTTATGCATATAAAACGAAGATACAGGGGAAAGAAATCACGTTTGCGCAGGTTCCTCTCGGCGGTGCCGGTGCAGTACAGATCATGGAGCAGATCATCGCCGGTGGCGCAAAGCAGATTATTGCGGCAGGATGCTGCGGAGCGTTGGAAGACGGAGCGGAAGGAGAATTTTTTGTACCTACGGCGGCACTGAGGCAGGAGGGTACTTCTTATCACTATCTGCCACCGACAAGAGAAGTGGAGTTGAGTGAAGCGGCAATTGCCGCTATAGAAAAAGCTTTGGAGAATGCCGGACTGACATACCGCAGATGTAAAACATGGACTACTGACGGCTTTTACAGGGAAACGAAGGAAATGGTGCGCTATCGTAAGAGTGAGGGATATTCCGTAGTGGAGATGGAGTGTGCGTCTATGGCAGCCTGCGCAAAAGTGCGGGGCGTGGTATTCGGGCAGTTATTATTCACAGCGGATTCTCTGGCAAATGTGGATGCGCATGACGGAAGAAACTGGGGCAATGATACTTTTGCGGCGGCGATGGAGCTGGCGCTTGATGCAGTTACACTGATATAATACAAAGAGGATAAACTGCTGTGACAGAATTATTATGGAAAACAGGAATGGAGAATATTTATGCGGGATGAAGCAACGATGTATCGACTTTTTATGGATATCGCAAATGCGGACGACAGGATTTTAGCGGTATATATGAATGGCTCAAGGACGAATGTCAATGTGCCGAAAGATATTTTTCAGGATTATGACATTGTGTATGTGGTAAAAGAGACAAAACCTTTTATCGAGGATAAAGAATGGATTCATAAATTCGGGAATGTCCTGTACATGCAATATCCTGACGAGAGCCCGGACTATCCGAGTGATAAGGAGAACAGCTATGGCTGGCTGATGCAGTTTGATGACGGCGTACGGGTTGATCTTACGGCGCAGACTGTCGATTATGCGAGGGAGCATATCCATGACGATAAGCTTTGCCGGATTCTGCTGGATAAAGACAATACGCTGCCTCCGATACCGGAATCCACGGATGAGGATTATCATGTACAAAAACCGTCAGAAGCACAGTTTAGGGCGTGTGTCAATGAGTTCTGGTGGTGCAGCAATAACATTGCCAAAGGACTGTGGCGCGGGGAGATGCCGTATGTTCAAGATATGACAAATTTCGTTGTGCGTAAGCAGCTGGAGAAGATGCTTTCGTGGAAAGTAGGTATCATTACGGATTTTGGAGTGAGTGTGGGAAAATCAGCGAAATATCTGTACCGGTGGATTGGCGAGGAAGAGTATCAGCGTTATCTGAACACTTATTTCGGCGGAAATGTGCAGGAAGCGTGGCAGGCAGTCTTTTCCATGTGCGATTTGTTTGAAAGTGTAACGGAATATGTGGCGGAAGGATTGGGGTACACCTATAACCGGGAGGAAGGCAGAGCGGCAGCGGCGTTTCTTAAGCATGTGTATGATCTGCCGAAAGACGCGAAGGAAGTTTATTAGGAGAGATTCTGTAGGAAATCGTAATATGAGAAATATAATTTGAAGATGAAGGGCGAGTAATAATGAACGACTTGGTTTTGTGCATATCAGCCTCAAATATTATACATAGCAACTTAAATAGTGTCTCGAAAATATTTTGCGATAAAATAGCGGAGATCTTAATGGAAAAAAATATTGAGTGCGAGACGATAGATTTAAGAGATTATTCATTACTGCCCTGTATTGGCTGCGGTAATTGTTTTGATAGTAGAAGATGTTGCAGAGATACTGATTTTAATAAAATTTATAATAAGCTTGTAAAAGCCAATGCAGTTTTCTTTATTTCCCCGCATTACGCTCCAATCCCGGCAAAATTATGCATGATGTTGGAAAAGATGGAGGAAATTACCTTTTTGCATTGGTGGAAAGATAATGCATATCAATCAGAGGTGTACGGGATGCCGGCTGGGATTATTTCACACGGCGGTGGTTCTGACTGGGCACTAAATAGTTATAAGGCGATGGTAAATGATACGATAGCAAATGCGCTTGATACTATTCAGTGCAAGGTGATTCCGTATAATGCTGAATGGAATACCGGTATTTCCCTTCCGGTGCATAATGTGATAGAAAAAGATGATATTTTTCCGGTTCAGGAATATGACTGGAGTGCAATTTCACAAAAAATAGAAGAATATGTAAAGACTGTAATCAAAGCGATGTAAATTTATATGAATTATAGAGAAAATAGGTATCATATGTATAGGAGAAGGCAATGATTTAGTATTCATTATAAGGAATACTAACGTTGCCTTTTTATTGCTTTCATGCTAATATATAAAGGAAAAGTGTATTAAGTTACAAAAATCTTTCTTTAAGGAGTGCTTTTTATGGAGATTGGACGTGATTTCTATTTAAATAAACTGATAAACAGAAAGCACAACGGTCTGATTAAGGTTATAACCGGTATTCGCAGATGTGGTAAATCCTATTTGTTAAACACTATTTTTTATAATCATCTTCTCGAAAATGGTGTTGATGAAGATCATATTATACGTTTTGCTTTTGATTCTGCCGATGACCTTTACCTCATAGGAGAAAGTCTTATAAAAATCGGCAAGGGAAAAAGACGGGTTGATCCGGAAAAGTTTATGGCGTATATCCGCTCTAAAATGACGGACAAGGGTATGTATTATCTGTTGTTGGATGAGGTTCAAATGCTCGACTGTTTTGAAACAGTGCTGAACGGCTATATGCGTAATGCTAATATGGATGTGTATGTAACCGGCAGCAATGCAAAGTTCTTATCCAAAGATATTATTACGGAATTTGCCGGTCGTGGTGATGAAATTCATATGTATCCACTTAGCTTTTCCGAATTTATGTCTGTGTATAAAGGGGATAAATATGAAGGGCTTTCAGAATATATGCTTTATGGCGGAATTCCCTTGGTGGTTCTTCGTGACGGAATTAATGAAAAGACGGCACTCCTTGAGAACCTGTTTAGTGAAATCTACATTAGGGATATATACAAACGAAACAAAGTAAGAAATCAGGGAGAATTGGAAGACTTGCTCAATATTCTTTCTTCCTCCATAGGTTCATTAACCAATCCCGAAAAGCTGAAAAATACTTTTAGAACCGTAAAGAAATCCCAGATTACTTCAAATACAGTAAAGAAATATCTTGATTACTTTGAAGATTCTTTTCTGATTGAGTCTGCACAACGATATGACATCAAGGGGAGAGCATATATTGAGACTCCGAAGAAATACTATTTTTCAGATCTGGGACTTCGCAATGCCCGTATAAACTTTCGTCAGTTTGAGCAGACACATTCAATGGAAAACGTAATCTATAATGAACTTCGTATGCGGGGTTATAGTGTTGATGTCGGTGTTGTGCCGATAGTAGAAAAAGACCCGGTAGGGAAGGCGGTACGTAAACAGCTTGAAGTTGATTTTATTTGTAACCTGGGTTCGACAAGATATTACATTCAGTCAGCTTATTCTATTCCTGATGAAGATAAGAGAACGCAGGAAATACGACCATTTCGGAAAATCGGCGATTCTTTTAAGAAAATTATTATAACAAAAGATATTGTTCCGACGCATTATGATGATTACGGAATTTTAACGATAAATATCTATGATTTTCTGCTTGACCCTGCAAGTATTGAAAGATAAGTGGAAAGTGAAAAGGTTGAAAGAATTACATTCTTTCAACCGCGAGATTTGTGCCCTACGGCCACAAACTCGCAGACTGAGAAAGAGGCATGGATATAAATGAACGCCCCCACATACAAGCCGCTGACGGCAACACCATATAAACACAACGAAACATACACGGAGATGCTGCCCGCAAACCCTGAGCTGGCAAAATATATCCGCTGCTATTGGGGAAGTGAGAATCCCTATCTCCAAAAGGAAGAGCATACGGTTGCCGGCATTGTCATTCCTGATACGTGCGTGGATATTATCTATAACATTGATCACACAGACAATACGATTTCCAGTGGTTTTTGCGGAATCAATGATGCAAGCTTTTACCACAACGCGGATAGGAAATACGGGCACCTGATTTCTACATTTGCTATTCGGTTCTATGCATGGGGCGTGTATGCCTTTTCACAAGATTCCTTGAGAGATACCCTGAACGGTTATTATGATGTGCAGTCCAGATTTATGTGGCTGGATCGGGTACTGCGGCAGCAGTTGTTTGAGAGGTATTCTATGGCGGAGCGGGCTACGATTGCAGAAACGGCATTTCTAAAGAGGCTGGACACGGCAGGTAAAGATTCGCCGGCAGGTGGCGTATTGGCAGGCAGCGGTATATCAGCCGTCGGCAAAGTCAGGCGAAATAACACAATTGACTGTGCGGTAGCACAGATGCTTTTGCACAAGGGGAACGTGAGCGCAGCGCAATTGGCGAGGGAATGTTTCGTCAGCAGCAGACAGCTGGAAAGATTATTCCATGAATATGTCGGGATCACGCCGAAGAAACTGTGCAATTTGGTGCGCTATCAGTGCTTGTGGGGTGAGCTTATGAGTAATCCGTGGTTTCATGTGGCCGATGCGGTTTACCGGTACGGATATACGGATCAATCCCATCTTATGCGGGAATTTAAGCGTTATCACGCAATGGATATCAAGCAGGCAAAAAAGTGTGCTTATGATAATGTCGGAAATATACAATACATTCATGGCAGATGGTAGTATGATGAAATTATGACACAACATGATCTGCGTATTTGGAGTTTGTGATGCAAATCTCGTAAATATGCAGGGTTCAATTTGAGTAAGGGAGATTAAGCCATGGATAAAATGTCAAACATAAGTGTATGCGGTACGGACTGCGGCGCATGCTACTGCTTCGGGAATATGTGCACAGGCTGTAATGACTGCAGCGGAAAGGTTTTCCATTCGCCGGAAGGGTGCGCCATCTACGACTGTACCGTGAACAGTAAAGGATATAACAACTGTGGGGAATGTGAAGCAGCGCCCTGTGAGATATGGATGAAGACCAGAGATCCCAAATTTTCCGATGAGGAATTTGCGGAAAATGTGAAAACGCGGATGGATATGTTAAAAAGCCTGCGAGAAAATTGATTTTTTTAAAATCATCTTTCGAAAGTGAAGGATGATTTTTTTTTGGAAAAATTTATTTGTCCTTGACAGGGAAACACATGCGAAATATAATAAAACGGTCGATTTAAAACATATGTTTTAGAAAGGAGCATATTATGCCGCCAAAAGCAAAGTTTACGCGGGAGGAAATCATAGAGGCAGCTTTTCAAATTGCAAGGACGCAAGGGTATGACAAGATTACCGCAAGGGAACTGGGAAAGCAACTGCAAAGTTCCGCCAGGCCGATCTTCACCGTATTTGAAAATATGGAGGAGGTTAAAGCGGCGGTGATTGACCGGGCGAAAGAAGTTTACGGACAGTATGTTGCAGATGGTTTGAAGCAGGAGCTTGCATTCAAGGGAGTGGGCATGGCATACATTAAATTTTCGATGAAGGAGCCTTTGCTGTTTCAGCTTCTTTTTATGAGCGCTGTACCGGGAGATATGAGTGTGGAGAGCATATTGCCGCAGATAGATGCCAGTTATGAGGATATTCTGCAATCCGTGCAGAAATATGTAGACAGCCGTGAAGCTGCGGACATGATTTATCAGCACTTGTGGACATATACTCATGGAATTGCGACCATGTGCGCTACCGGGTTGTGCAGTTATTCGGCGGAACAAATCGGAGAGAGACTGACGCAGATTTTTATAGGTTTGATGATGCTGGAGAAAGGAGCTAAGAAAGATCATGATTAAGATTGAAAATGTACATAAATCATACGGAACAGGCGACAGCCGCAATGAGGTGCTCAAAGGTGTGTCGCTTACGATCGAAGACGGAGATTTCGTTGTCATATTAGGCACTTCCGGTTCGGGTAAATCCACGCTTCTCAATGTGATTTCCGGACTGGAGCCTGCGGATGAGGGAGCGATATGTTACGAAGCACAGAATTTGTCTTCCATGAAAGACGCGGAATTGACAAAGTTCAGAAGAGAATATGTAGGCTATATTTTTCAGCAGTATTTTCTGCTTCCGAATCTGAATGTAGATAAGAATGTGAAAATGGGAGCAGACCTTGCGAATAACAAAGACTACCGTGAAACGATCAAGGCTGTCGGATTGGAAGCGAAACGCAGCAAGTATCCTCACGAATTAAGCGGCGGAGAGCAGCAGAGAGTCTCCGTGGCAAGAGCGCTTGCCAAGAAACCTAAAGTGCTGTATCTGGACGAGCCGACAGGAGCCCTTGATGAGCAGACGGGAAGACAGGTTCTTGACTATATTTGCAAACTGAAGAAGGAGCAGGGATTTACGATGGTCATGGTGACGCATAATCAGAATATCGCAGAGATGGCAAATACCGTGATCCGTATGAACAGTGGCCGGATCGTGCAGACATATCACAATACGGAGCAGAAGACGGCATATGAGATTGCATGGTAGATGAAGGTGGGATTGGCAGAGAAGAATTTGATTTATAGGTGTGCCGAAGCATGTAAAGAGGAGTAGTTATGATAATAAGTTATAAAGATATATTTAAGATGATCGGAATTTTAATCGTAAGTTTTTGTGCGGTTTTTGTATGTGCGCTGTTTCTGAACTACTATATAGATCTGACGGATATAGAAGCGCTGATCACTGCGGATATGGCAAAAATATTCTATGAAGCACAGTGCAATACGGCTAAGATGGTGAGCGTGGTGAGCGGCGGCTGTCTGCTTCTCACCACAGTGGTATTATTATGTTTTTACATAGGGCATTATGTAGATACCCACAAAAAGCAGTTAGGCATTTTAAAAGCATTGGGATATTCAAGACTTGCTATTGCAAAAGGATTTGCCGTGTTCGGGCTATCCGTGCTGGCTGGTACCGCGGCGGGATATTTCTGTGCACATCTGCTTATGCCGAGGTTCTATGAAGTGCAGAATGCGGAGGGCTATTTTCCGGCAATGGACGTGACTTTCCATCCGATCCTGCTTATGGAATTGGTAGGTCTGCCTACGGTATTCTTTGCCCTGCTCGCAGTTCTTTACAGCTATCGCAGGCTGAGAGTTTCCGCACTTTCACTCATGAGAGAAACAGTGACTTCGAAGATTGTTAAGGCGAAAAAAGAGACAGATATGCCCTTTTTGACGGAGTTGCGAAAAGGCAGTGTAAGACAGCGTAAATCGCTGGTGTTTTTCATCACCTTTGCAGTTTTTTGTTTTGCTTCCATGATGCAGATGTCTTTCAGTATGGATGAACTGGCGAGCGTTATGATGTCTGTTATGATTATGGCAATCGGCATGGTTTTAGCATGTGTCACGCTTTTGATCGCGACCACATCCGTGGTCAAAGCAAACGGCAAAACCATTACGATGATGAAGGTATTCGGATATGATGCGAAAGACTGTGCCAAAGCGGTTTTGGGAGGATATCGGCCTTGGGCGTACATAGGATTTGCATTTGGGACGGTCTATCAGTATGTTCTGCTGAAGATAGCGGTGGAAGTCATATTTGCCGATATGGAAGGCGTTCCGGATTATCAGTTTGACGTTCCGGCTATGATCGTGACATTGATCGTATTCTTGTTGCTATATGAAGGGATCATGCTGGTGTATACGAAGAAAATGGAGAGGTTCTCCGTGAAGGAGATTATGCTGGATTAGCATGAGGCTATAGATTTAATATAGTATTTGAAAGTATTTCCCGGAGGTGATATGATAAGGCGGTGGAGCGGCTGTGCGGTCTGTGGGGCGACAGGCGATGTGGTCGGTCAGTTTACTTTAGGAGAAAATCGCCATGTCAAACAGAACAAAATTAAAAGATGCTTTTAAAGCGGCATTTCCTCATACGATTCCGATTTTTGCAGGTTTCTGGTTCTTGGGTATGACTTACGGGATATACATGAATGTATCGGGATTCAGCTTTTTGTATCCGATGTTTATGAGTCTGACGATCTTTGCGGGTTCCGTAGAGTTTGTGGCAGTCAGTCTGCTGCTGGGAGCATTCAATCCGCTGCAGGCGCTTGCCATGACGCTGATGATCAATGCAAGACATCTGTTTTACGGGATTTCCATGTTGGACAAGTATCGGGGGAACGGTCTGAAAGATATTTATCTGATCTTCGGAATGTGCGATGAGAGTTTTTCCATCAATTATACGGCGGATATCCCGGAGGGAATCGACAGGGGATGGTTCATGTTTTTTGTCACACTGTTGAATCAATGCTATTGGGTCTTCGGCGCCACGCTGGGAGGAATTTTCGGCTCATTGATTCATTTTAACACAGAGGGACTGGATTTTGTCATGACGGCGATGTTTGTCGTGATTTTCATGGAGCAGTGGATGAAGGAGAAGAACCATATAAGTGCGTTTGTGGGGCTCGGAGTTTCCCTGCTGTGTCTGATTGCGTTCGGAGCGGATGACTTCATTATTCCGGCCATGATCGGGATTCTGGGCGTGCTCACACTGCTTAGGGCACCGCTGGAAAAAGAGACGGAGGTGCGGCAATGACATTTACACAGCAGATAATTACAATCGGAATGGTAGTGCTTGGGACGATGCTGACGCGGTTTGTCCCGTTTCTGGTTTTTCCGGCAGGAAAACCGACACCTAAGTATATACAGTATCTCGGCAAGGTTCTTCCGGCGGCGGTGTTCGGACTGTTGGTGATCTATTGCCTGAAAAATGTCAGTTTGTTTGCCGGAAGCCACGGAATACCGGAAATGATCGGTATCGCAGTGGTGGTCGGACTGCACCTTTGGAAGCGACAGATGCTCATTTCCATAGCGGGCGGGACGGTCTGCTATATGCTGTTGGTGCAGTTTGTGTTCTAAAATTAACATCCATTTGTATCGGATAATTATAATGTCTGAACAGCGGCGGTTGTAACGAAGGTGCGATGTTACAGCTGGGATACAATGTATTTAATAAAGTTTATCTTGTAATGAAAAAAAGAGTGTGTTACAATCTTTTTAAGCAAAGAACAATTCTAAGATTCTTATAGTATCTTACAGGGCGATCATAAGCTCCGGATGAAACAGAAACATATTGGACACTCTGCGTCCAAAAATTGTGTTTGTTTTCATCTGTATTCATGCAGAGCAGTTTCTGCGAGAACTCCTTGCTTACAACTAAATAATTGCAGGGAGGAAAAAACGTGATATATTGGCGATGTCCTCTCTGTCAACGGGAAAGAGAGGATATGCTATGCAAAAGGAAACGACGACGAAAACGGAGAATCAGGTACGAAAGACAATTCAGGGGCAGAAATCAGAAGGTGTGAATGGAGAACTGGCAACGCCAATACAGAAAACAGACACTAAAGATCATGCAGAAGATGTATTTCATGAAGAGTATCAGCTTAATTTGAGTGATTTCGCATTGTTCCTGTCAGTGATGAAAGTTAAGGAAGCTTATGAGGATGTGCTCAGTATTATATTGGACGAGTCGGAGTTACAGCTTAAAGAGGTTAAAGTCGAACAGGTTATCCTGAATCGGTCAGGGAAGCGGGCGATACGTCTTGACGCGTGGGCGCAAGATGTGTCAGAACGGCAGTTTAATATGGAGATGCAGAACGATACAAAAAGCGATGACATCCGTAAACGCTCCAGATTTTACCAAGGACTTATTGATACGCCGATATTGAAATCCGGTAAGGAAACCCGATACAAACATTTGCCGTCTACAACGATTATTTTTATTACGCAGGAAGATATTTTCGGAAAGAATCTGGCGATGTATACATTTCGAGAGAGATGTGAAGAAGTACCGGAACTGTCACTGGATGATGGTACAAGCAAGATATTCCTGAATATGACCAGTAAGAACGGGCGATCGGAGCTGGTCAGTCTGCTGCAATACATGAAACATACTACGCTGGATAACGAGAATGTAACCGTGAAGGATGAAAGGATTCTGGATCTAGACAGAATTGTAGGAGAGGTAAAGCAATCGGAGGAATGGGAGGCTGTGAGGATGAATATTCTTGAGATTGGCATGGCTAGAGGAGAAGAAATAGGGTTAGAAAGGGGGCTAGAAAAAGGCCGAGAGGAGGGACGTTTGAGAACGTTGATAGAAAATGTAGAATCGGCAATGAAGAATTTTAAAATTGATTTACAGCAGGCTTGCGTAGGTCTCGGAATATCCGTAGAAGAATATGAAAAAGCAAAGCAATATTTCTTGACACATAAGACGGACTGTGATAGCCTATAGAAAATTTTACAGACACGGAGATTAAAATGCGGAACTTACATATTACAATGAATTATATCTACATGTATTACAGACGTACTTAACTGTAATTGTTATCTGATCGGATGCACAGTTACAGCGGTAGGTCTGATATGTCTGTGCATGGAAATCGGTATATGTAGGTTTTGAAAGAAAATAAATCGTTTATAACCGACAGGATTTAGAGGTGCACCGGACATATCAATGTTTGGTGCATTTTTTCAAGTGTGAAAGAAAGGAGCTGTTTATGGAAGTCAAATTGTTAAGAGCAGGAATAGAAGATGCAGGAGAATTGCACGCAATGCAGATCGAATCGTTCCGGGAACTGCTCGATAAATATCAGGATTTTGATACAAGTCCCGGCTGTGAACCTGTTGAAAAGGTAGAATTTCGGCTGAGACAGGATTTCACTTACTATTACTTTATCTGTCTCGGTGCGCGCAAAGTGGGTGCTATTCGTATTGTTGACCGGAAAGAAAACGGCGTAAACAAACGGATATCTCCGATCTTTGTTTTGCCGGAATTCAGAGGACAGGGAATTGCGCAGAGGGCGATCCGAATGTGCGAAGAATTGCACGGATCAGAGGGATGGGAACTTGATACGATCCTGCAGGAGCCGAAGAACTGTTATCTGTATGAGAAGATGGGATACAAAAGAACGGGTGCAGAGAAAGTGATCAATGATAAGTTGACATTGGTGTTTTATGCGAAATAGATGCGTCCGCAAAATCTAATTGTGCTATACTAATAAAAGTGTGAACAGATTTATTCCAAGAGGCCATCAATGATGACGAGGAGGAAATGTATTTCTTTTACGAAGTGAAAAGAGCATGAGGAATAGACATGAAAAAACATAAGACGAAAAAGAAACCAATCATTCTCATCACAATTCTTCTCTTAGCGCTTATAGCAGTCGGAGTCATAGGATTCTACCGTCTTCCGATCAGCTTCGGCGGGCAGTATCCCGAAAGACCCGAAGCGCTTGCAACAGATATTTTACTGACGAAAGAGCAGGTGACGGAGGATCGGGACCTTGCAATACAGTTTGTGGAAGATGCACACCCGTATTTTGTTGTGCAAAAAGACCATTCGGCCTATGAGCAGGCATGCCGGAATTATATGAACGCGGCTTCCGGCGAAATGAGCGTGGGAGATTTTCAGGCGGCAACGGCGGAATATTTATGCTTTTTTGAAGACGGTCATACCCGTATCCGCTGGAGCGAAGATGAATATCTCGACATGGAACAGGTATATCAGGATCAAAATACATACCGCATAGAAAAAGGTATTGTCAGTGACCGGTCTGTTGTGGAAATAGGCGGTGTGCCCATTGAAAATATATATGAAACGATCGATCACATTTTTCCGGCGGAAAACGATATGGCGCGGCAGATCAACCGGGGGACTTACATAACCGGAAGAAATATTCTGGAACTGGCAGGCGTGATCACGCAAGAGGCAGACGGCATAGCTGAAAATGTGGCAGTAACTTATTCGGACGGTTCCACAGAGGAGTGCACGTTTTATAAACCGGAAGAAGATCCTGACAGCGAATATGAGGCGCCTGTAAATACATGTCAGATGGATGGGGATATCTTCGTCGTCAACTTTGTTGAGTGTGTAGATGATGCGAATTTGAAATCTATTGCGGATGAACTGGAAAAGGCTGTCAAACAGGGCTGCAATAAGGTCATAATCGATGCCAGAGGAAACGGCGGCGGGAATTCGAACGCATGTAAAAGGCTGCTTGGAGCCATGGGAATGACAGGGCCGGGGTATGATATGCTGATTCGATTTTCCGATGAGGCATCGGAACAGGTCGGTTATCTGCGGGATAGCGGTACATTCAGATGGAATGGCTCCGCAAAATGTACGGTGAATGACAACGTGCGGCTTGTCGTGCTCTGTGACCGGTACACGTTCAGCTCCGCGACTATGCTATGTGTATGGGTAAGAGACGGAAAACTCGGTACGATCATAGGGGAAGCAAGCTCCAATACACCCAGCAGCTACGGCGATATTCTTTATATGTCGTTGCCGAATTCCCATATATTGGCAACCGTCTCGCATAAGCAGTTTATCCGACCGGACGAAAATAATACGGAGCGGGCTTTGACACCCGATATACAGACAAATCCGGATGAGGCATATCAGAGTGCGGTTGAATTCTTAAGCCAAAATCAGCCGGTATCTCCCTGAATTGCTGTCCGCAGAAATAAAACCTGACAATACGGTGTCAGATTTTCTCCGCTATAATACAGTTATGAATGGTTACTAAACGGAAAAGGAGAGAACAGATATGGGCAGACCTACGTCAAAGGCAGAATTACTCAGCGCGGCAGCGGCTAATTATGAGGAGATGAATCAATTTATTGCATCAATGACAGAGCAGGAATTATCAACACCGTTTGCTTTCGATGATAATAAGAAAGAGGCGCATTGGAAGCGGGATAAAAACCTGCGGGATGTGTTGATTCACCTTTATGAGTGGCATCAGCTTCTGTTAGACTGGGCTCCATCTAATCAAAAAGGAGAGAACAAGCCGTTTCTCCCAAAGCCGTATACATGGAAAACGTATGGAAGTTTGAATGAATTTTTCTGGAAGAAACATCAGGATACCACTTTGGAGGAGGCAAGTCAGATGCTGGAGAAATCCCATAAGGAAGTCATGGATCTGGCGGAAACTTTTACGAATGAGGAATTGTTTACAAAAGGGGTTTATAAGTGGGTCGGTACCAGCACACTGGGCTCCTATTTTATTTCTAATACGTCAAGTCATTACAACTGGGCGTTAAAGAAGCTGAAAGCACATAGGAAAAATTGTAAAATGTCGAAATGATTATCGGTGGACAAAGAGATAAAGAGTCGCAATAAGCATCTTGAAAAACATCTTGCAAAGTATGTCATATTTTGCTACTATAGGCATGTCGTTGTGTGAGGGCAATGACGGATTTTTATTAATTTATTTTCTTATGTAGGAGGAGAAGAAAGATGAATGATGCAACAGCAGCTGCATTGGCAGCAGGATCTATTGTGTACATGTTGGTAGTACTTGCAATAGCGATCGTAGTTTTGGTCGGATTGTGGAAGGTTTTTGAGAAGGCGGGCAAACCGGGCTGGGGTGCGATCGTACCTCTTTATAATCTTTATTGCCTGTTTGAGATGACCTTTGGAACCGGTTGGTTGTTCCTGCTGATATTTGTTCCGTGTGTAGGCGCGATCATGACGATCATTATGTGGATCAAGCTGGCAATGGCGTTTGACAAGGGGGTAGGTTTCGGTATCGGAATTCTGTTCCTTCCATTTATTTTCGTGCCGATGCTTGGATTTGGCGATGCGCAGTATGTAGGACCGTCAAAGGGCTAAATGGAGTAAAATAATGATTTTGAAAGGTAGCCTTTGTATTTTTTTAAATACAAAGGTTGCTTTTTATTTTATTGTATGATATATAAATTGTATACAAAAATACAAAAATGCAATGAAGGAGACTCACCTTACGGGAAGCGACAGGAATACGGCGTCACCGACTGAGAGCGCTGTTTGTGAAAGGTAGGGAACGGGAACACTCCGGAGCAGATTGCCTGAACCGTATGCAGTATTGAGGCTATAGATATGCGCTAGGGCAGTACGTTACACGCGTTAAGTGTTAAGAGAGGGTAAGGCGAAGCAACATCTTGTCGGAGATGTCGGCTTATCAATGCGGGTGGTACCGCGGATAATCATAACTATCCGTCCCGGAATACAGAAATGTGTTCCGGGACTTTTTTGCGCGAATAAGCAGAGGTGGAAGGATTTCGAATCAGGCGCCATGCTTGCATGAGCGCATGAGCCGGAAGACTTATGACGAGCAACGCGAATGAGGAAGACGAAGTCTTCCGAATCTGCTTATTCGCAGTTTCCTAGGGACATAATCATGGAAAAGGAGACCAATACAATGACAAACAAAAATATCTACAGAGACGTAACTTTACAACAGATTAGCGAATCCGATATCGGTAAGGAGATCCGCGTGGCGGGCTGGATCGAGAATATAAGGGATCACGGCGGCGTATCCTTTGTGGACTTGCGAGATATGTACGGCGTACTGCAGGTCGTTATGCGTGACACCACGCTGCTTGACGGATTATCCAGAGAGATGAGCGTATCCATTGAAGGATTGATCGAGCACAGAGATGAGGAGACCTACAACCCCAGAATCCCGACAGGAACGATCGAGTTGGAGGCACATAAGGTTGATGTGCTGGGCAGAGTCTACAAGCAGCTTCCTTTTGAGATCATGACATCCAAAGAGACGAGAGAAGATGTCCGCCTGAAATACCGTTATCTGGATCTGCGCAACCAGAAAGTGAAGGATAACATTATATTCCGATCTAAAGTGATTGCCTATCTGCGGGAAAAAATGACGGAAATGGGATTTCTGGAGATCCAGACGCCGATCCTGTGCGCTTCTTCACCGGAAGGGGCAAGAGACTATATTGTTCCGTCCAGAAAATATAAAGGTAAATTCTATGCATTGCCGCAGGCACCGCAGCAGTATAAGCAGCTTTTGATGGTGTCCGGTTTTGACAAATATTTCCAGATCGCTCCCTGTTTCAGAGATGAAGATGCCAGAGCAGACCGTTCGCCGGGAGAATTCTATCAGCTGGACTTCGAGATGAGTTTCGCCACGCAGGAAGATGTGTTCCGCGCAGGTGAAGAAGTGCTCTCGGCAACCTTTGAGAAATTTGCTCCGGAGGGATATGAAGTTACCAAAGCGCCATACCCGATCATCAGTTATAAGCAGGCGATGTTAGAGTTCGGTACGGATAAACCGGATCTCAGGAACCCGCTTCGGATTATAGATCTGACAGAATATTTCCAGGCATGCACATTCAAGCCATTCCATGGCAGGACAGTTCGCGCAATCAGGGTACATGCGGATATGTCGAAAGGATTTCACGAAAAACTGTTGAAGTTTGCCACCGATATGGGCATGGGCGGGCTCGGATATCTGGAAGTGGCGGAGGATATGAGTTACAAGGGTCCCATCGACAAGTTTATTCCTGATGAAAAGAAGAGTGAGCTGGCGGACCTTGCGGGACTGGCGGCAGGCGATACGATCTTCTTCATCGCAGATAAGGAAGCACGGGCGGCATATTATGCGGGGCAGATTCGCAACGAGTTGGGACAGAAACTTGACTTATTGGAAAAAAATGCGTATCGGTTTTGCTACATCAATGATTTTCCGATGTTTGAACTTGATCCGGATACGAAGCAGATCGGTTTCACCCACAATCCTTTTTCCATGCCGCAGGGCGGTTTAGAGGCTTTGAACACGATGGACCCGCTGGAGATCCTTGCGTACCAGTACGACATCGTATGTAACGGTGTGGAGTTATCTTCCGGCGCGGTTCGTAACCATGATATGGAGATTATGGTCAAAGCATTTGAGATTGCAGGATATGACGAGGAGACTCTGAAAAATAAATTCGGTGCACTCTACAATGCATTCCAGTTCGGCGCGCCGCCACACGCCGGAATGGCGCCGGGGGTAGACCGTATGATCATGCTGCTTAAGAACGAGGAGAATATCAGGGAGGTTATCGCGTTCCCGATGAGCGGAACGGCGCAGGATCTGATGTGCGGTGCGCCTAATGATGTGACGGAGCAGCAGCTTCGGGAAGTGCATATTAAGATCAGAAGTTAGAGAGGACAGAGACAATGGCAAATATCATCAGTGACGAGACAATTGAGTATGTGGGCATTCTGGCGAAGCTGGAATTGTCTGATGAGGAGAAAGAACAGGCGAAGTCTGATATGGGCAGGATGCTTGATTATATCGACAAGCTGGGCGAGCTGGATACTACCGGGGTGGAGCCTATGTCCCATGTATTTCCGGTGCAGAATGTGTTCCGGGAGGATGTGGTGACGAATGGAGATACGCGGGAAGAGTTGTTGGCTAATGCGCCGGAGCAGAAGGATGGGATGTTTATGGCGCCGAGGACGTTTGAGTGAATAGTCTAAATAACTGTAGGTTGAGGGGCAGATCGCACAAAATATTCTTTCGCGTCGGGCTTCGGGAAATGGATTTTCTAAATATTCCGGTGAGGCTATGGCGGCGGACGCAATATTAAGAAAATCTCATTTTCCTACGCAAGGACGGCTTCAAGAATATTTTGCGCAATCTGCCGGTACAGTTTGGCTGAAATATTTTAGGTTTATATGAAAAGAAAGGAGACTGGCTCCCTATGAATATGATAGATATGACGGCGGCGGAGCTTTCTGCCGCGATTAAAGAGGGGAAGACCACCGCGGTGGAGGTTACAGAGGCCATGCTTGCCCGTATAGAGGAACAGGATAAGATTTATAACTGCTATGTGACGGTAGACAGGGAAGGGGCGTTGGCGCAGGCGAAGGAAGTGCAGGCTAAGATGGAGGCGGGAGAACTGACGGGGGCTCTGGCTGGGGTGCCGGTGGCAATTAAGGATAATATGTGTACGGAAGGGATGCTCACCACATGCTCTTCTAAGATATTGGGAAATTTCGTGCCGACTTACACGGCGGAAGCGGTGTTGAATCTTAAGAAAGCGGGAGCGGTGATCTTGGGCAAGACGAACATGGATGAATTTGCCATGGGATCTACCACGGAGACTTCGGCTTACGGCGTGACGAGAAATCCATGGAATACTGAGCATGTACCGGGTGGTTCTTCCGGAGGATCTGCGGCGGCAGTGGCGGCGGATGAATGTTATTATGCGCTGGGTTCTGACACCGGCGGTTCTATTAGACAGCCGGCTTCCTATTGTGGCATTGTTGGCATGAAGCCGACTTATGGTACGGTGTCACGCTACGGGCTGATTGCCTACGGTTCTTCTTTAGATCAGATCGGACCACTCACTAAGGACGTGGCGGACTGTGCGGCTGTACTGGAAGCAATCTCATCACACGATGAGAAGGATTCCACTTCTGTGGAGCGGCAGGATACTGATTTTACTTCCGCGCTTGTTGACGATGTACAGGGCATGCGCATTGGTATTCCTAACGACTATTTTGGAGAAGGACTTGACGAGGAAGTGAAGGCGGCGGTTCTTAAGGCGGCGGAAGCATTGGAGCGTAAAGGTGCAGTGGTGGAGCATTTCGACTTAAGTCTGGTTGAGTATGCAATCCCTACGTATTATACCATTGCGGCGGCGGAGGCAAGCTCGAACCTGGAGCGCTTCGACGGTATCAAATACGGATACCGTACCGAAGATTATGCAGGACTCCACAACATGTATAAGAAATCCCGTTCCGAGGGATTCGGAGAGGAAGTAAAACGCCGTATCATGCTGGGTTCTTTCGTGTTGAGCTCTGGTTATTATGACGCATATTATCTGAAAGCGCTTCGTGTGAAGGCGCTGATCAAGAAGGCTTTTGATGAGGCTTTTTCAAAATACGATGTGATCCTTGGGCCGGTAGCGCCCACGACCGCCCCTAAGCTGGGTTCCAGTTTGTCCGATCCGATCAAGATGTATCTGGGCGATATCTATACCATCGCAGTGAATCTTGCAGGACTTCCGGGAATCAGTCTTCCCTGCGGGAAAGATAGGAACGGGCTGCCTATCGGATTACAGTTGATCGGAGACTGTTTTCAGGAGAAGAAATTGATTCAGACAGCGTACACTTACGAGAAGATCAGAGGTATCTTCCGGCCGGAGCAGAGCCATATGGAGGAAAGCGAAGTGGGACAGGATAAAACTCTGGCACGGCAAGAGGCAGGAGACAGTCGCACCGGGCAGGATGCGGCTAAAGCAAACTATGATACAGCACGTAATTCGACGGCAGTAAGATTTGCAGAACAGGAGGGACAGCGCCATGAGTAAAAATTATGAGACAGTCATCGGTCTGGAAGTGCATGTGGAGCTTGCCACGAAGACGAAGATTTTCTGCGGCTGTTCCACTGCATTCGGCGCAGAACCGAATACCCAGACCTGTCCGGTATGTACCGGTATGCCCGGTTCCCTTCCGGTGCTGAACAAGCAGGTATTAGAGTATGCGATCGCGGTAGGACTTGCAACGAACTGTGATATTACCAGATATGCGAAATTTGACAGAAAAAACTATTTCTACCCGGACAACCCGCAGAACTACCAGATCTCCCAGCTCTATCTGCCGATCTGCCGAAACGGCGGCGTGGAGATTGAGACGGAAGGAGGCGGGGTAAAGACCGTAGGCATTCATGAGATTCATATGGAGGAAGATGCGGGCAAGCTGATCCATGACGAGTGGGAGGACTGCTCACTGGTGGATTACAACCGTTCCGGAGTGCCTCTCATAGAGATCGTGTCAGAGCCTGATATGCGCAGCGCGGAGGAAGTCATTGCTTACCTTGAGAAACTGCGGCTGATCATTCAATATCTGGGCGCTTCCGACTGCAAGCTTCAGGAGGGCTCCATGCGCGCTGACGTGAACCTGTCTGTGCGGGAAGTGGGTGCCGCGCAGTTCGGCACCAGAACCGAAATGAAGAATCTGAACTCCTTCAAGGCGATATCCAGAGCTATTGCAGGCGAGACAGAGCGGCAGATCGACCTGATCGAATCTGGTGAGAAAGTAGTGCAGGAGACGAGGAGATGGGATGATACGAAGGGCGAGTCCTACGCCATGAGAAGCAAAGAGGATGCGCAGGATTATCGTTATTTCCCTGATCCGGATCTGGTGCCCATCGCCGTGAGTGATGAGATGTTGGCGCAGATTAAGGAAAGACAGCCGGAATTCCGTACCGAGAAGATGAAGCGTTATAAGGAAGAATTCGATATTCCGGACTATGATATCGAGATTATTACCGGTGACAAGCATATGGCGGATCTCTTTGAGGCAGCGACCGCGATTTGCGGGCAGCCTAAGAAAGTGTCTAACTGGCTGATGGGTGAGACGCTCCGTCTGATGAAGGAAAAAGAAGTAGATGCCTCCGATCTGCGTTTTTCACCGGAAAATCTGGCGAAACTGATTGCGCTTACGGAATCCAAAGCAATCAACAGCTCCGTAGCGAAGGAAGTTTTCGAGGTAATGTTTGAGGAGAACACAGACCCGGAACAGTATGTAGAGGAAAAAGGATTAAAGACTGTCAACGATGAAGGTGCCCTGCGTAAGACGATAGAGGAAGTCATCGCCGGGAATCCGCAGTCAGTGGAAGATTACCGTAACGGTAAGGAGAAGGCGATCGGATTCCTTGTCGGACAGACTATGAAGGCCATGAAGGGCAAGGCTGATCCGGCGGCGGTCAATCAGATGTTGAGGGAGATGCTGTGATGAAATCACAGTCAACCCTCCCCTAATTGCAAGAATTCCAAGAACCGGACAGCCAGCTCCGGTTCTTTGTTTGATACAGGGATGCCGAGAACTGTCTCAGAAGGATATCCTTGATAATCATACTCATCGCTTGCCAGATAAGTGTAATATCCAGCGTCTGCAAGCTTATTGTCGGAAGTGAGAATAATGCCTACGGCTACCGGCTGTTCCATATCGGAAGGATCACGGTGATTGATTGTCAGTTTAGCGGGATCTTTCCGCTCGGACGCTTCATAGAATGTGTCGTCGTCTCCAGTATCGAAAGTGGCAGCATCTGTATAGTAGAAATAAGGACGATATTTCTCGATTTCTTCAGCGGATAATACATTTTCCAGATTATAAAAATATTCGGACTGAGAATATTTCTCAAATGTCTTTGTTTCGGCGATAATGGCATTGACCGTACCTACCTGAGTCATGACGAACAGTTTCTCCTCATCGGAGACAGAGTATGATGTACCCATATCTTCAGAGAGTATCACGGAAGTGTCGATATACACCTGATATTCATTAGAATCGATTCCTGCGTATTCCTGAAATTCCGCCGCCCATTCCGAGGCCAGATCCTGATTTTGACCAGTTATTGCAGCGTTAACAAAAGATATATAGAAACCGTAATCTTTATTGGTAACATATTGATAAATAAAAGTGGATACCATCGCGATCACGGCGATTAGCACAAGAACGTGTATCTTATAATAATCCCAAAAATAAGCAAGCTTTTCCTTGGAATTCATGGTACTGAACGCCTGCTTTTGCTGTTCTCTGATCTCTTCTGCAACTGACATGATATCATCCCCTGTCTGATAATTTTGGTGTCGAAAGGCGCATCAATAAATTTTCATAGGCAGATTTTGTGCAATCTGCCACATCAGTTTATAACATGCACCTTTTTTACCCGAATCATATCATATAAAGTTTGAAAAAGAATGTCAATGCGAAGCCCCTCCGATTATATGAAATTTTCATGAAAATAATATAAAAAACCAATTGCACAAAAGGCATTTTGAAAAGAATCGAAGTGCGGCACAAAATGTCGAAGTAAAATGATGTAGAAACGAATATTTATTGTATTTTACGGTGCGCGGTGATAGAATCAGAAGAGAAATCACAGGAAAGGAATAACGAAAATATGATGCAGTCAAGAACACACACATGCAACGAACTCAGATTATCCGACGCGGGCAGCAAGGTCACTCTGGTCGGATGGTACGAGAATATCAGACAGGTCAGCAAGAACCTGGGCTTCCTGTTACTCCGGGACTTCTACGGTGTCACACAGATCGTCTTTGAGACTGAGGAGATGATGGACCGGTTAGAGGGCGTAAACAAGGAGTCCACATTAATGATAGAAGGCACGGTGCGGGAGCGTTCCAATAAAACGAACACGATTCCGACCGGCGACATCGAAGTGGTGCCGACTAAAGTGGAAGTACTCGGTAAATGTACTTATAATATACTGCCTTTTGAGATCAGACAGTCGAAGAATGCGGACGAAAATATCCGGTTAAAATACCGCTATCTGGATCTGAGGAATCCGGATGTAAAAGATAAGATCCTGCTTAGAAGCCGTATCGTGACGGAGCTCAGACAGAGAATGAACGACTTGGATTTCGTGGAGATCACTACACCGATCTTAACCTGTTCCTCGCCGGAGGGTGCAAGAGATTATCTTGTACCGGCCAGAAACCATCCGGGTAAGTTTTATGCGCTGCCTCAGGCACCGCAGCAGTTTAAGCAGATTTTGATGGCCTCCGGTTTTGACCGCTATTTCCAGATCGCGCCCTGTTTCCGGGATGAGGACGCGAGGGCGGACCGCTCGCCGGGCGAGTTCTATCAGCTTGATATGGAGATGGCTTTCGCATCGCAGGAAGATGTATTTTCCGTGATCGAGCAGGTGCTTCCGCCGGTTTTTGAGAAGTATGGCGTATATGATCAGGCGTCGGCAGCGCCTTTTACGAGAATACCGTATCTGGAAGCGCTGGAGAAATACGGGACAGACAAGCCCGACCTACGGATCGACCTGCTCGTTCATGATGTTACGGAGCTGTTCGGGCAGTGTGAGTTTGAGCCTTTCAAGAATCATGCGATCAAGGCGGTAGTGACGGACGGCTATACAGCCACGAGAAAAGAGATCGATAAATTATGCGCGGACGTGGAAGTGGAGAGCGGAAGCAAGGCATACTGGTTCAGAGTAGACGAGAACGGTAATTATGTGGGCGGTATCTCCAAATTCCTGACGGACAGGAAGGCCGAGGTGGATGCTGCGCTTAACTTAAAGCCGGGCGACTTCATAGGCGTGACCGCCGGAGATAAGAATGCGGCAGTCAAGACGGCAGGTGTTCTCAGAAGAATGCTGGGTATGAAATCGGAGGGACATTTCAGACAGGCATGCTATGAGTTCTGCTGGATTGTTGATTTCCCTATGTACGAGATCGGGGAAGAGTCCGGTGAGATGGAGTTCTGCCATAATCCTTTCTCTATGCCGCAGGGTGGAATGCAGGCACTTAATGAGTCAGAACCGCTTAGCATTCTGGCATACCAGTATGATTTGGTCTGCAACGGTGTGGAGCTGTCTTCGGGGGCAGTCCGTAATCATGATCCGGAGATCATGGTGAAGGCATTCCAGATCGTTGGATTGGGTGAGGAAGATGTGAAGGCGAAATTCCCGGCAATGTACAACGCGTTCTGTTACGGTGCGCCGCCGCATGCAGGCATTGCTCCGGGCGTGGACAGAATGGTCATGCTGCTTGCGGGCGAGGACAGCATCAGAGAAGTAATTCCTTTCCCGATGAACAAACAGGCACAGGATATTATGATGGGTGCACCCGCGCAGGTTGATGAAAGGCAGCTTCGGGATGTGCATATTGAGATCAAGATGCCGAAGGAAGAGTGAAAGTTGTACAGGATAAACTTATAAAGTTACAAAAATGTTAAGGAGAATGGGATAATTCCATTCTCTTTTTTGGGACATTTTGATATAATTGTTTTATAACATTTATATCAACGGGGGAAGAAAATGT
>JAAUZX010000018.1 GCA_014804365.1 Lachnospiraceae bacterium | reverse complement strand
TAACTTCCTCGAAAGAGAAGAAAGTATCTCTGGATGAATTTGATAAAGAGATGCAGAAAGAAATTCTCCACGAATTGAAAAAAAGGGAGAAACGCCGTAAATTAGCGGTTGTCTTATGTTCTCTTGTGGCGGTTCTTTGCTTCGGGTATTTTGGGATTTATTATTATTTTTCCGACCGCACGCAGGCGGATTATGAAGATCTTGCAGAACTTAAGGGTAAGGGGAACAGCACCCTGACGGGAAGTCTTTTTCGGGAAATCCACTATTCTGAGGATGAGACGATAGAATTGGAGGTGTTGGAGGAGTACCGGACTTTATATAGTAAGAACAAAAAGCTAATCGGATGGCTTAAAATTGACGATACAAATATAGATTATCCGGTTATGCAGACAGCTAACAACGAGTATTATCTGGATCACAATTTTAATCAGGAATATGATAAGAACGGCAGCCTGTTTCTGGATAAGGACTGTGATGTGGTGCATAGGAATACGAATCTGATCATATACGGCCATCACATGAAATCGGGCAAGATGTTCGGCAGCCTGAATCGGTACAGCAGCGAAGAATACGGTAAGAAGCATTCTCGGATTCAGTTCGACACGATCTACGAGAAGGGGACATACGAGGTTATGTACGTGTTTCGGTCGAGGATATATAATGAGGATGAGGTAGTATTTAAGTATTATCAGTTCTTTGACGCCGCATCAGAGAAGGAATTCGACTCTAATATGCAGGAAATGGCGGCACTGTCACTCTATGACACCGGAGTGACGGCAAGCTACGGAGATGAACTCCTGACACTGTCTACCTGTGACAGCTCCGAGACAGACGGCAGGTTTGTGGTAGTGGCGAAGAGAGTGCGGGAGGAAAATTAGTTTTTTTACATAGATAGAAATGTGTAAGGGAATGAGGAAAGAGCAATGGCAAAAAAAACAGTATTAAAGAAATCAAAAAGAAGATTAAAGAGAACAGTGAGACGCAGTATCGCAGCAGTACTGATGGTCACGGCGATTGCCGTCGCTGCAATTCCTGTGCCGGAGAACCTGGCAGACGAATCGGATGAGACAACCGGTGGCGATGCAGGTATCCGGTATGTGGATGCGACGAGTGATGAGATTGTGGATAATCCTGGCAAAACAGCTAATCCGTATGTGGATTATACGGACGCACAGCTTGCTGATGCGGTGGCGGGAGATAATCCGAAATTAGTACAGACAGAGATTGTTGCACAGAGTGGGTCTTCTCTCGTTCTGACATGGCAGTTCCTATACGAACCGATTAATGAAAAGCGTGGACGTCTGTGTAGATATAATAACGAGTTTCCACAGGATGTTGTAAACCTTAGCTTGAAACCGAATAAGAGTTATTTTGCCGTGAAAGCATCGCAGCTCGACTGCTATTTTGGTGTTAACGGAGCAGAGCCGAGAAGCTGTGGTATTTCTGGGATGGATAATCTGACCCCGAATAGTAAGTTCTATCCTACGAAACCCCTTACATACAGCTATCTGGATTATGATCCGGATTCCAATCAGGTGACATTAGCGGATGAGGTTAAGAATTTTTTCCAGAAATATTATGAAAATGATTTTAATATGAAGACAGAACAGTTTAAGGCGTATTATGCGGCAAATGATCTTTCTAAGGATTTGCCGGAGGATCTGGAAAAACGTCCGGCTGATCTGAATAGTGATCAGAAGATGGAATTCTTCTGTGAACATAATAGCCTTCTGCAGGGAACAAAGTATGGTCTGGTAGCAGCCATAGATGAGAGATTTGGACAGAGTAACGAAGATCGTGTCTATGTGGCATACAGCGCTGAAGCGGCTGGGAATTTACCGGAGGAATATGTAGATGTAGACGGATATTTGGTTAAGCAGGATGAACGTTCTATTCATACAATAGCTGACGAGGCATTTGCTAACGTACAGAATGTTGGTCAGATTGATATCTCTGATAATGTTCAGTATATTGGTGACAGTGCATTCGAGAATTCAGGAATCAATAGTGTTGTGATTGGTAATGCTGATATGATCGGCAATAGAGCTTTCTATGGTTGCCAGAAGTTGACGACAGTCTCTTTTACAGATACGACGGATACCTATGCAATCGGAGCGGAAGCTTTCCGTATGTCCGGTATCAATACACCGCTTGCACTTCCGTGGTCTATTAAACAAATCGGGCATGGCGCTTTTTCGAGCTGTCTAAGTCTGACGGAGGTCAGATTTGACGACAAGATGAGTGGATGCGTGGTTGGCGATTATGCATTCTTTGATGATACCAGATTGACAACAGTTAATTTTGGTACAGCCATGATTGAGAATCTTGGCAACGGTTGTTTCGCGGTGCAGTCGCCAAGCGGAGATTCCTTGCAGAGCTTTTCTTTCCCGAGTCAAGGGCTTAACAACATGGACGAATATGTTCTTGCGAACCACAGGAATCTGACGGAAGTTAATATACAGAATTATACTAAGAGAATACCGGAATCTACTTTTTATAACTGCTTTGGATTAAAGAAAGCCGTATTTTCCGAGAAATGCGGGATGGCATCCTTTGGTGAGGAGTTATTCCGTTATGTGACAGATCCGGATTTCTGCGTATACGGTCCGGAGTTATATGCGGATGGACCATCGTATCCCAGAAGAAGTACTTGGGATGCAGTCAGAAATGATGGCAACGGAATTCCGTATGTCTATGAGAGCGGCGGTAAGACTTATTATGAGATGGCGTTGGAGAGTGTGGATGAGAATGGCAACCGCACCCGTTACCGCTATGGTGCGGGTAATGATGGGGAGTTGATCTCCTGTGCCTTGATTGATTCTACTGTGAAGAGTGTTGATATCGTAATTCCGAGCAAGATCGGTAATTTTGATATTAAGAGTATTGGCTCGGAATGTTTCTCCAATAAGGAGTTGCGCAATAAAATCAAAAGTATAACAATACAGAACCGGTCTGTCAGCACGATTGCCGACGGAGCGTTTAGGGATCTGCCCATTTTGGAGAAAGTACGGATCGGCGATTCCGTGACATACATTGGCAGAGATGCGTTTGCAGGATGTAAGAAGTTATATGATGTATTTTTCACAAAACCGTCTGCGGGATATGAAGCTCTGGTGATGGATGACAGTGCATTCGTGACCACAGGAAGCCAGCTTACGTTCCACGGAGATATCGCGGAAGATTATGCGCCTTTTGAGTGGGCAACAGATATGTCACATGTACTGAAGGATCAGGATAGCGTCAATGTACCTGCAATCAACGTGTGCTATCAGAGTCTGTGGGACAGTGAAGTCGGTACGCATCTGACGGTAATGTGTGATAAGAACGGGGTAGTTACGCTGTTAGATTATCCGAAGTTCAGTGATCTGGATGTGAAAAACAGGAACGATCTCGATGAAGAACTGCGGGATTACTGTAAGGATATGGAGAACTATTATTACTATACGGTATACGACAGCGGTGACGGCGTGGAACAGATGCGCAGAGAATATGCCTATATCTGGAATGCGTATCAGCAGGATCAGGATAAGGTTGTTCTGGATGATAACGTAACGGTAATTACGAAGGATGAATATCAGCAGGAACTGTTGCAGAGATATGGACCCTGGATTAACCCGAACTACTGTGAACCGGGATTTTGGAGAAGTTATCTGCCAACAAGCGATGGTACAGGTACAGATACCGGAAAGGCATATTTAATCGATCTGTTGTTTGAGCCTATCGTTGCAGAGGCAGCGTCAGCTAATCCGATACCGTACTTTAAGGAGAATCCATATAATTTTATGGATAATTATAAGAGTTATCTGAATGACCCTGAATATGAATCATTCCCTGATTATAAGAAGGTCCCGGATAAAGTATGGACATTTATCAATGCAACACAGGAGGTAGTGGTTCCGGCGGGCGTGGACTCTATTGATGTTAGTGCTTATGCGACAGCAAATGGCGACAATTATGACACATATATCAGAAAGAAGAGACCGGCAGCCAGCAACAATATGTATACACGAAGAACAAACGGTGCAACCCCCGGATTGTTCAGCGGTTATTACGTGGATTATGCAGAGGGTGATCAGCGTGAGGAAAATCCGAACGGTAACGATCATATAAGGGGCGTTATCCTGACGACTGTTAAGAAATTACCGGATTATGCTTTTGACAGCTGTGAGCAGCTGGAGAGAGTAGTGCTTGGTCAGGCTGAAGAGATCGGTGCGCTTCCTTTCAGAGGATGCGGTAATCTGACGAATGTGGTCGGTAACGAGAAATATCCGGCAGAGAACGGTATTATCTATGAGCAGGATGCGAATAACGCCGGGAAATATAGAATTATAGAATGCCTCATGACCAGAGGTAAACCGAATACTGGCGATGAGAGTCTGGAGAAGGCTACTATAGCGCCGGATCCCGACAGGCTGATCAGCAGTGTAAGCGAAATCGCAGAGAGTGCTTTTGAGGGCTGTGACGGAATATCAGTAGTGGATCTTTCCGCGGCGGATGGATTGGGAATTATTCCGGAGAACTGCTTTAAGGATTGTTTAAGTCTGATCAATGTGAAATTGCCGGGAACTGTTAATAAGATCAGAGATGATGCTTTCAGTGGCATAGCGAATGCGACGCATCCGTTGGCAGTAACCATTCCCGGACGGGAAGTTGATATAGCGGATATGGCATTTGATCCGAAACGGAATGTTACGATCTATACTTACGAAGATTCTGCGGCATATCGTTATGGAAAACGGTATGAAGGTCAAGGCATGAAAGTAGAAGTGTTGAATGCTTACCGTGTTATGTTCTATGACTATGACGGTACGCAGGTCGGTGCGACCCAGATCGTAGATCATGATACGGGCGGCAGCAAGGCGACAGCCCCGCCGGAGGAGGAGACTCTGAAACAGGCAGGTCACAGACCGGGGTATACATTCAGCCATTGGGAGACCACCGGCGGTATGACGCTAGACGATCCGATTACAGATGATATGACCATCTTTATCGCACAGTATGAGTCGGATGGTTCCATGATTAACGGTAGATATGTAGTGGAGTTCCTTGACGGTATAGACGGACACAGATTGAGCGGACGTAACTCGAACGATGCTGACGGTAAGTATTATGTAGAGCCGAACAACAGCTTTATGGATCTCGGATGGGAGGCTCCGCAATACGCAGATCACACTAAGGAAGGCAAGGAGTTCCTGCAGTGGAGTAATAACTGGACGGAGAACACGACGATCGATGCCAATATGACGATCATTGCTCTGTACCGCGATGTTGCGACCAGTGGTGGTTCTTCGAATACGAGCGGCGGTTCTACGAACACGAGCAGAGGCTCTACCAGTGGCGGAAGTTCCAATACATCGAGAGGAAGTACTTCATCCACATCGAGCAATACGTCTTCGTCCAGCAGTTCGACGAGCACGACATCATCCACATCCAATACCTCATCGTCTACGGCGGCAAGCTTTACGGTAACAGTCGTAAACGGCAGCGGAAGCGGTACCTATGCACAGGGCGCTACCGTTGTGATCGCGGCAAACGAACCTGCAGCGGGCATGGTATTCCAGAAGTGGACGACGGAGTCTAACGGGGTTACGCTGGCAAGTGTCAGTCTGCCGGCTACTACCTTTACGATGCCGGCTGGTAATGTGACAGTGACAGCGAATTATGTGGCGGCAACAGCACCGGCGGCGAATGAAGGTAATAACGGTGGTAATGGCGGCGGTGGTAACACCGGCGGAAGCGGCAGCACTCGTGTGGATATCACTAAGCCGGGCATATCCAATAAGGATCTGGCAACTGCTAATGCAAACGGTACGACCGATAACTTTATCGTGAAGATTACGGAGACGGATGAGGCGACCAGAGCGGTAGCCGAAGCACTGACGAACAAGTACGGCAGTCTGGATAGTATCTTGTATTATGCGATGGATATCAGCTTGTGGGATTCTACAGGAACCTACCAGCTTACAGGTGACCAGCTTGCGGGAATTACAGTGGATATCACGATTCCGATTCCGGATGCACTGGTGGCGTATGGCGGTAATAATATGGCCGGTGCGGTTGTTAACGGTAATCAGTTAGAGAATTTGAATGAGAACTTTACAACGATAAACGGTGTTCCTTGTATCAGATTTACGGCTTCGCACTTTTCACCGTACACGGTCTATGTAGACACGGGAAATCTGACAGAGGGTATGCTGGATACTACACCTAAGACCGGAGATCCGATTCATCCGAAGTGGTTCTTATCCATCGGTCTGGCATGTTTATCCATTATTCTGTTTATGAAGAAGGATAAGGCTTCTAAAGTGAAAACGGCATAAAAGGAAATCCTATGGGAAAGAAAGTAAGAAATCTGATTGGTATACTGCTTCTTGTTACGGCAGTTGCAGTTACACAGATCCCTGTATCAGATGTGGAAGCGGCTCCAACCTCTTCCGCATCTGATTTTCAGATGGATGGAACAACATTAGTGAAATACAACGGCACGGCTGAGGACGTGTCTATTTCCAATTACGTCGAGCGGATAGAAGCCGGAGCTTTTGCGGGCAATGATAATATCAGGCGCGTGACGATCGGCGATTCCGTGGAGGTTATAGGCTCTGGGGCATTTACCGGATGTAATAATCTTACGAGTGTTTTGATTCCGGATTCGGTAAAGACGATAGGAAATGCGGCTTTCAGCGGCTGTCCGTCCTTAAGGGAAGTGAATGTCGGAGTCGGGCTGAGCGATCTGGGTAACGGTGCTTTTGCGGGAGATTACAATCTGTCGGATGTTCATTTCGACAGCAGTAATCCTCAATTTACATGTGACGAGGGAGCAATCTATAATAAGAACGGCAGAAATACGCTGTATCAACTGCTTGCAGGCAGGAGAGGCGACAGCTATTCGATGCCGTCTACGGTTGTGAAGATTAAACCGTATGCCTTCTGGGGTGACTATAATCTGGAGAAGGTAAGCATCAGCAGCAATGTGAAGGAGATTTCCGCATATGCCTTTTCCAACTGTAAGAATCTGAAAGAAGTTAATATTTCCTATTCTGTCAAAAATATTGATATGAAAGCTTTTGAGGACTGTGTCAGACTGCGGGAAATCGAGATCCCACCTTCTGTAGGCACGATTCACAGCACGGCATTCGACGGGTGCACGAGGCTGGAAATCGAGGCGGAAGTCGGCTCTGTAGCGAATACCTTTGCGCAGTCGCTGGAACTGGAAGATATCGAAGTGTCGGAATATGAGGAAGCGCCGGGCACTGACAGCGTAAGCGGAAATGATGTATCTGATGAAGACGATACGGCGCAGATTGTGGCACCGGTAGATTATTATCATGAAGTGTCACATATGAATGCGATGGAGGCAGAGGAGGATGACGCGGTTAAGGGCAAGACGAGAGTGATCGGCCGCGAAGCTTTTATACTGATCGATAACGCAAACGCCACTATTAATGTGGGAAGTACAGGCGAGACGATAGGCGGCACTCCGGTGGAGGATACACCTACCGATACCGTGCCGGGACTTGCGGGGTCGAGTGATGCGAAGGGTGGTTCCTTCCCGAAGTATACCGTAGTGAACGGTTCCGTGATTGCCGCGCAGGCATATTATGATGATGATATGACGTCTTTTGATATTCCGGATGGAATAGTCAGAATAGGTGAGTTCTCTTTTGCGAGGTCATCGCTGCAGTCCGTGCAGATTCCGAATAGCGTGGAAGAGATCGGTTATGCGGCATTCTATCACTGCGATGGATTGACTAATGTGGTCATTCCGAACAGTGTACGTAATATCGCGGCGTCTGCATTTGCCGCAACTCCGTGGCTTTCAGAGTGGAAACAGAGTGGCAGCGGAGATTTCCTGATCGTAGGTGACGGCATTGTGTTAGCGTACAAGGGAAGAGGGGGTGTCGTTTCCATTCCCTCGGGAGTAAAGCAGATCGGTGCAGAGGTATTCAGAAACAATAAAAATGTGACCGGAGTGATTCTGCCGGACAGCGTGGAAGTGATCGGTGAAGCAGCTTTTGAGAATTGCAGTAACCTTACATCGATAGAGGGCGGCAATCATATAAAAGAAGTTCGTGACAGGGCATATGCGGGTTGTCCCATTAATACGGTACATATTCCGGAGGCGGCTCAGAAGATCGGACTGCGTGCTTACGACAGTACGGGAACACAGAAGTCGGCGGGCAATGGTGTCATTGTGTTTGAGTCTGAGGCGATACCACAGCTATCCTATGAGGACGCTTCGACGAAAGTGTACAGAGAAGACTATCGGGATCTGGCTTTTAAGGGGAATATGATCGCTGTGGTTCCTGAGAGCGTAAGTGACTTGACAGATACGGTACTGGATGATGCACAGGCCGGTTTTAACGGTGTAATCTGTAAGATGACGAAGGAAGCGACAACCGGAGAAGACGGTGCGCTGCGGATCGTTGGCAGACGCGGTTTCGGAAGTTTACCCGCAGCCGGTGAGAACTGTAACATAGACGGCAAGACTTATGTGTTGGAAGCAGGTACGGATGAACTGGGAAGCAGTGTGACTCAGGAAGAAGTCCGTGAGGGAATAGATGTGCGGATTAACAGTTATTCATTACCGCAGGACGGTATGGCCGGTGCAGTGATGGAAGGCTCCGAAGAAAATTATGTGTTGACGATCACAGACAGTGAAGAGGCTAAAGCCGAAATCGGTGATGTTTACAAGAAAATATACGGTAACAGGCTACCTCACAATCTATGTGCGTACGAGGTCAGTATGACGGATGCACAGACTGGGATTCCGATCAGCGGACTGGGTAAGCAGAGCGTGGAAGTCACACTTCCGATTCCGAAAGGCGTAGGAGAAGATAATATGCATGTAGTCTGTCTGGATGCGGACGGACAGCTTGAAGAGGTAGAGAGCAGAGTTGTTTCCGTGGACGGCATGGATGCGCTTATGTTTACGGCGAAGCATTTCTCTTACTACGGCATCTATAATTACGGCAACAGCACGGTGGTGGCAGACGTACAGGACGGTCAGGCGGTTTTTGCCTCTCTTGGTAAAAAAGACGCTTCACCGGATACCGGAGATTACAGCATTCACCCGAAGTGGTTCTTTAGCGTGGGAATGATCTGTACCGCTATGGCGTTGTTTTTCTATCGCGGGGGAAACCGCAGACGAAGAAAGATAAAGTAGCCCGGTCAAAACGTACGGGAATATATAGCAGGATGTAAATAAAAAAGACACTGAACATGGTAAGACTCTCGGCATAGAATAAATCTATAGTCGGGAGTTTTTATTATGCAGGAAAGTTTATCGGCTTCCTATATGACAAAAAATGAACGACAGAAGAACGAAATATGGTGGGATTGTCGTGAATCGTGTCAGAAAACAGGTTGGATGTACTGATCATATACAGGAGGATATCGTAACAGAAGATGTTGCCGTGGCAGTTCTTGATACGGGAATTTGCGCACACCCGGATTTTGGAGATCGTATCGTTGATTTTGCCGATTTCGTGAACGACCGGCAGGGTAGCTATGACGACAGCGGCCATGGTACTCATGTGGCAGGATGTGTGGGCGGAAGCGGATATGCGTCCCATGGAGTATACAAGGGGATAGCGCCGGCCTGTCGTCTGTGCGTGGGAAAGGTACTGGATCAAAACGGAGAAGGGAGTATAGACAGTATGCATCGGGGCATCCTATGGATTATGCAGAATCGTATCCGCTATCAGATCCGCGTGCTCAACATATCGCTGGGCATCGGAACAAGTGGGGAGAAAGAGCGCATGAAAGAATTGATAGATCTTCTGGATGAGGCGTGGAAACAAGGAATTGTAGTAGTGTGTGCAGCTGGTAATAACGGTCCGGGGGAGGGTACGGTATCACCCCTCGGAAGCAGCCGCAGAGTGATCACGGTAGGATGTCATGAAGGAGGGTATTTTGGTCCCAGAAGAGATCTTTGTGAGAATTATTCCGGCAGAGGAAGCCGCGATATGTTGTACCGCAAGCCCGATGTGGTTGCGCCCGGAACGGATATCGTATCATGCAACCTGAAGTTCCTGGGGAATCCGAGGAACGGTTACCGCAATGCCTATATCAGGAAGAGCGGAACTTCCATGGCAACACCCATCGTATCCGGTGCAGCCGCGCTTTTACTGCAGAAATATCCTGATATGAGTAATGAGCAGGTGAAACGCCGGATGATCTACAGTGCCCGTGATATGGGAGATTCATGGAATAAACAGGGCTGGGGAATGATAAATCTGGAAGAAATGTGCAGTACGGGTTGACACGAATGGTATGATTGTATACAATTATACGTGGCGTACATCCATGCGACAATGTGATATGAGAGATAATATGTTGATTGCAGCGGATAGACACGGAAAGGTACGTGACAGCTATGTATGATGAGAGAACTTTTGCAAATCGTCCGGTAACCATGAATGATCATAATAATCTTCTGGAAATAGAAGAGCATATGTACATTTTGGATGATGTTCAGAAACCTAATGTGTTCCGGAATATGTTTCCTTATTCCGAAATACCTAAGATTCCGTTTAACGACAGGACAGTGCCGCATAATATGCCTAAGGATATTTGGATTACGGATACCACGTTTCGGGACGGTCAGCAGTCCAGAGCGCCCTATACAACGCAGCAGATCGTCACAATCTATGATTATCTGCACAAGTTGGGTGGACCAAACGGTATGATCCGTGCTTGCGAATTTTTTCTGTACAGTAAAAAGGATCGGGACGCGGTATATAAGTGTATGGAACAGGGGTATCAGTATCCGGAGATCACGAGTTGGATACGTGCCAGCAAGGAAGATTTCAAGCTTGTGAAGGAAATCGGCATGAAGGAGACGGGCATTCTGGTAAGCTGCTCGGATTATCATATTTTTTTAAAGCTTAAAATGACGAGAAGACAGGCAATGGACCATTATTTGGGTGTAATCCGTGACTGTCTGGAAGAGGGAATCAGTCCCAGATGTCATTTGGAGGATATTACGCGGGCTGATATTTACGGATATGTGGTGCCTTTTTGCATGGAACTGATGAAGCTCATGGAAGAGTATAAGATTCCGATTAAGGTGCGTGCCTGCGATACGATGGGATACGGAGTCAATTATCCGGGTGCGGTTATTCCCAGAAGTGTGCAGGGAATTATTTACGCGTTACATACACATGCAGGGGTACCGCACGAACTGCTTGAATGGCATGGGCATAATGATTTCTACAAGGCGGTATCCAATTCTACTACCGCTTGGCTGTATGGCTGTTCGGGGATCAATACCTCGCTGTTTGGCATCGGCGAGAGGACAGGCAATACACCGTTAGAGGCAATGGTATTTGAATATGCGCAGCTTCGCGGCAGTTTAAATGGTATGGACACCAGAGTGATTACTGAGCTGGCGGAATATTACGAGAAAGAGATCGGTTATGAGATTCCGCCCAGAACGCCTTTTGTTGGGAAGAATTTCAATGTGACGAGAGCAGGAATTCATGCGGACGGACTTCTCAAGAATGAGGAGATCTATAATATATTTGACACGGATAAATTCCTGAACAGACCGGTGCTGTGCGCAGTATCCAATACATCGGGGCTGGCGGGAATCGCCCACTGGATCAATACTTACTATCATCTGCCGGAAGATAAGCACTTGGACAAAAATTGTGATTTGGTGCATGCACTTAAGGTATGGGTAGATGAGGAGTATGCGACAGGTCGTGTGACGGTGCTGACGGATGAGGAGCTTGTTGCACAGATAAGGAAGACCTGTGAGGAGTTAGGGATTGAGGCTCCGGGTGCCTAAGCATTTGTTAGGAGTTGTAAGACTGATACGTGAAAAGGAGTGGAAACGGAAAAAGAAATGGCTAATTATGATTTAAAGAATGAAGTCAATGATAAGTATTCCCTGCGTGGAAGAGTGTTTCAGAAGCTGCGGGAGGATATTTTAAGCGGAAAGTATAAGGAGCACGAAGAACTGAAGGAAGTTGCGATCGGGGAGGAGCTGGGCGTCAGCCGTACACCGGTCAGGGAAGCTTTCCGGCAGTTGGAGCTGGAGGGTCTGATACAGATCGTGCCCAATAAGGGAGCATATGTTACCGGCATCACGGCAAAGGATGTAAAAGATATCTATATGATTCGCTCTCTTCTGGAGGGATTATGTGCCAGACTTGCCACAGAGAAGATTACGAAAGAGCAGATGGAGGAGATGGAGGAGAATATCTATCTGGCTGAGTTCCATGCCTCTAAGGGGCATATGGATCAGATGGCGGAGCTGGACAACCGTTTCCATGATATTCTCTATGAGGCATGCGATTCCAAGATGCTGGAGCATACGTTGCGGGATTATCACCAGTACGTGCTCAGGGTCAGACAGAAGACGCTTTCTACAAACACGAGAGGGCGGGCCTCCAATGATGAACACAGACAGATCATGGAAGCGATTAAAGCGGGTGACGCGGACAAGGCAGAACAGCTTGCCAATAAGCATATGCTGAATGCTTATGACAACATGGTGAAGAATGGGTTGTATGAAATTTACGGTGAAGAAGCTGCAAAATAATCTTAAAATAAAAAATGAAAAGGCAGGAGGAATCAACGATGGAAAAGATTAAGATGACGACACCCCTTGTAGAGATGGACGGAGATGAGATGACAAGAATTCTCTGGAAAATGATCAAGGACGAACTGTTATTGCCCTACATCGACTTAAAGACGGAATATTATGATCTGGGGTTGGCACATCGTGATGAGACATTGGATCAGGTTACGATCGATTCTGCGGAAGCGACGAAGAAATACGGTGTGGCGGTTAAGTGTGCCACAATTACGCCTAATGCGGCCAGAATGACGGAATATAACCTTAAGGAAATGTGGAAAAGTCCCAACGGTACGATACGTGCAGCGTTAGACGGCACAGTGTTTCGTACGCCTATTGTGGTGAAAGGGATAGAGCCTTGCGTCAGAAATTGGGAGAAACCGATCACACTGGCGCGTCATGCTTATGGTGATGTATATAAAAATACGGAGATCAAAGTACCCGGTGCAGGCAAGGCGGAGCTGGTATTTACTGCCGAGGATGGCACTACGATCAGGGAGACGATACATGATTTTAAGGGTTCCGGAATCCTGCAGGGGATTCATAACACGGACGAGTCTATCACGAGTTTTGCCAAAGCATGTTTTAATTATGCGCTTGACACGAAGCAGGATCTGTGGTTTGCCACGAAGGATACGATCTCCAAGAAGTACGATCATAATTTCAAGGATATTTTCCAGGAAATCTATGATGCGGAGTACAAGGATAAATTTGAAGCGGCAGGGATAGAGTATTTCTACACGCTGATTGACGATGCAGTGGCGCGGGTTATGAAGGCAAAAGGCGGATTTATCTGGGCGTGCAAGAATTATGACGGTGATGTGATGAGCGATATGGTTTCCTCCGCATTCGGTTCTCTTGCCATGATGACTTCTGTGCTGGTCTCTCCCAGCGGTGTATATGAATATGAGGCGGCGCACGGAACAGTGCAGCGGCATTATTATAAGCACTTGAAAGGTGAGGAAACTTCCACCAATTCTGTGGCTACTATCTTTGCATGGACGGGAGCGCTCAGAAAACGCGGGGAGCTGGATAATAATCCGGATCTTGTGACATTTGCGGACAAGTTGGAAAGTGCAACGATCCGGACGATCGAGTCAGGTAAGATGACCAAAGATCTGGCTTTAATCACTTCGCTGCAGAATGTGACTGTCTTAAACAGCGAGAATTTTATTAAAGCAATCAAGGCGGAATATGAAGCAATGTAGAAAATGGAACAAGTTCGATTATTTTAAGTTATTTTAAATTAAGAGGGAACAGCTCTTATTCAGAGAGCTGTTCCCATTTTTCGTACAGATCAGACAATTCGGTGTCGTTGGATTCCTTTTCACGGCTCAGTTCCTGCAGCTTAGCCACATCGGTACAAATGTTGGGCGATGTCATGAGCGCATCGATTTCCCCGTTTCGGGTTTCCAATTCTTCGATCCGAGCTTCACATTTCTTTAGTGCATTTTCTTTTTTGCGCTGTGCCGCCTGCTGTTCTTTGTGTGCCAGCCAGTCCTGTCTGCCATCAGCCGAAGCGTTTGCATTGCCTTCGGAAACAGCGGAGCGGATATTGTGAGAATTCGGCGGCAGATCAGAGCCGGCATTTCTTTTTGCGGCATCGATCAGTGCGAGCTGTTCTTCTTTTTTCTCTAAATAATAATCATAATTGCCGAGGTATCCGGTCAGTACCTGATGGTTTAAGTCAAGGATTCTGGAGGCGGTTTTATTGATGAAGTAGCGGTCATGGGACACATAGAGTACCGTGCCGGTATAAGCATTCAGCGCATCTTCCAAGATCTCCTTAGACATAATATCCAAGTGGTTTGTGGGCTCATCCAGAATGAGAAAATTAGCTTCCGATAACATCAGCTTGGCGAGAGAAACGCGTCCCCGTTCGCCGCCGCTTAGGGATTTTACCTGCTTGAATACATCCTCCCCGGTAAAGAGAAAAGCGGCGAGAGTATTACGAATCTCCGTGTTAGTGAGAGTCGGATAATCATCGGAAATCTCCTCAAACAGCGTTTTATCCATATGTAATACATGATGTTCCTGATCATAGTAACCGATAGCCACATTGGTACCGAGCCGGATCTCGCCGGTATCCGGAGCTACCAGATCGTTGATCATTTTAAGGATCGTAGTCTTGCCGGTACCGTTGTCACCGATGATTGCCACATGCTCTCCCTTTCTGATATCAAAACCAAGCTGTTCAAAGAGCGTGAGAGAGCCGAAGTGCTTGGACAGATTCTCCACGTGAAGCACATCATTGCCGCTTTCATATTTCGGTTCCAGACGAAGGTGCATATCGGCGCGTACTGTGGTGGGTTTTTCCAGTACATCAATTTTATCTAACATTTTTTCGCGGCTTTCGGCACGACGAATCGATTTTTCGCGGTTAAAGGACTTTAATTTCTCGATTACTTCTTCCTGATGCTTAATTTCCTGCTGTTGCTTTACATAGGCGTTATATTCCGCCGTACGGAGGAGTTCCTTTTTTGCGGCGTAATCGGAATAATTTCCTATAAAGGCAGTGGCCTTGGTGTTGTCGATCTCTATGACTTTATTTGCAATTCTGTCCAGAAAATAACGGTCGTGGGATACGATGATCACGGCACCTTTATAGCTTCTTAAATAGGTTTCCAGCCAAGTGATGGAAGACATATCCAGATGGTTTGTAGGCTCGTCCAAGATGATCAGATCAGGCTTAATCAGGAGGAGCTTGCCAAGAGCCACACGAGTCTTCTGACCGCCGGAGAGGGTATCGACAGACCGCGTAAATTCATCTTCCGTAAATCCGAGTCCTTTGAGTACGCCGGTCAGTTCGCTTTTGTAAGCGTAGCCGTTGGCGGATTCAAAGGCGTGGGTCAGGTCGGAGTAGGTGTTCATCAGGCGCTGCAGGGTATCCTCGGAAGCCGTCTTCATCTGCAATTCCGTGGAACGAATCTTCTGTTCCAGTTCAATGATGTCCTGCTTCACAGAGAGCAGTTCATCATAGATCGTGTTTTCACCGGATACTGCCTCGTGCTGGGAGAGATAACCGATCGTCCGGTCGCGGGAAATCGTTACGATTCCGTTGTCGGGAGTCAGTTCTCCCATGATAATGCGCAGCAGAGTAGTCTTACCGGCACCGTTTATTCCGACGATGGCAGCCTTATCGTGATCTTCTATATGGAACGATACGTTTTTCAGTACAGGGATATCGTTGAAAGATTTATCAATATTATTGACGGAAAGCAGCATATGGCACAACCCTTTCTATTTTTAATTGCGTTCGGTATTTGAGGTCAATTCCGGATCAATCGCTGCGTTGTCCGGAAAAACTGCAATAATTCCAGAAACAGTTTACCGTCAGAATTCTAAACTGTCAAGTTGCGGTTACAGACCGGGTTACAGACCGGCTGTGCTAAGTTGTTTGACAGTTTTTTAACACAGTTGTATACTTATCATATTACGATACAGGGGGTGCGGCAAGGTGGAAGACAAAGAGATTTCACAGGCTGTTATCAGCCGTTTACCCAGATATTTCAGATATCTTGGCGAATTGAAGGATGAGGGGATCGAGAGGGTTTCTTCACAGGAACTGAGTGATATCATGAGAGTGACCGCCTCGCAGATCAGACAGGATCTGAATAACTTCGGCGGGTTCGGACAACAGGGGTATGGCTACAATGTAGGATATCTGTATGATGAAATCGGTAAGATTCTGGGACTCCATGAGGAGCATAATCTGATTATTGTGGGAGCCGGGCATCTGGGACAGGCGCTTGTAAATTACATGAATTTTGAGCGCAGGGGATTTATTTTCAGGGGAATATTTGATATCGATGAGCGGCTCCATGGCACACAGATTCGGGGGATTACGGTGCGTCCGATGCGGGAAATGGAATGTTTTGTGAAAGACAATGACATTGATATTGCAGTCCTTACCATACCAAAGAGCAGCGCGGTGGAAGTGGCGGAACAGCTTGTATCTTGCGGGATCAAGGGATTCTGGAATTTTGCACATGTGGATCTGCATGTGCCGGAAGATATACAGGTTGAGAACGTGCACCTTTCGGACAGTTTGATGAAATTGTCCTACAACCTTGCATCCCATGACAGATAACCGCCGGTAGGTATCACATGACAGAGAATATCGCATAACAGAGAGTATTACATGACAGAGAGGCAGTGAATATATGTCCAGAACAGACGAAATATTTGAACCNGCGCTGTCCGGGAAGAAAATCCCGATTCTCACGCTGGATAATAAATGGCATAAGCTTTTTACGCAGAAGGAATACAGCACAGAGATCAAGCGTATGGAAAGCGAAATGAATAAATTGCTCANGCGTCAGGCTAANGTCAATGANGAAAGCCGGGANATCAAAAAGCTGAAGAAGGCAAANATGGANGANATCGTAGTGCTTGCGGACGANATNGGGAAAGCGCCTTCCAAGAAATTGGAAAAAAAGATGGAAGAGTGCAGGGAAACTGTNACAGCCTGCAACGAGAAGATAGAGGCCTGTGAGGANGAGATGNTGGAACTTCCCNGGCAGATTAANCACTTGAATCATAANCTGATGCTTGCCACGATGGAGGTATGTTANCNTAAANTGCAGAAAAATACGNAGGAACTGGAAGANATCAATGAATGGATCAACGGNATCCGGAGAGAATTNAAGAAAAAGGTNGTGCGNAAGCAGGAGAAAGAGGCGATGAATCATCTGTTGTACTCCTATATGCATGATATCTTCGGGGCGGATGTCATAGAGATTTTTGATATGAAATATGATCCGAAGGAGAAGTACGGTAACAAGAAAGAGCCGGATGACAAGAACGNTGATTCGGANNCAGANAACAAAGGTGACGATGAGGATGCGTTGAAATCGTGAGATTTTGACGCTTCCCTTGCGTTGGGGAAANTNTGCCTGCGGGTGGTGCCAGGCGGAATGGAGAAGTGTATGATGCAGNATTTAGTGACNGCTTCCGAGATGAAGCGTTATGACAGGAACACGATAGAGAAGTACCGGATTCCGGCGCTGCTGCTTATGGAGCGGGCGGCGCTTGTGACGGTAGAGGANATCAGGCGCGCGTACGGTAAAGCCCNGTGCAGAGTGGCGGTTATAGCGGGAGGAGGTAACAACGGCGGNGATGGTCTGGCGGTNGGAAGACTGTTTATGCTGCAAGGGTATNAAGTAACCTTTATTATGTTGGACGATGNAGANCGGTATTCGGCAGAGACGGCCAGNCAGATCGAGATTTTGCGGGAATATGAGGCNCAGGTTTTTAGCACAATACAGNATGGTGAATATGATATAGTGATAGANGCGATATTGGGGATCGGTTTGNCAAGGCCTGTAGCGGGNGTCTATGCGGAGGCCATAGAGTGGATCAACCGAAGANNCGCCTATGTNTGCAGCGTGGATATTCCNTCGGGNATTCGTGCCGATACGGGGGAGATCATGGGNTGTGCNGTGAAGGCNGATCTGACTGTGACATACGGATTTCGNAAGGTCGGACAGATCNTGTATCCNGGAGCGGAATATNCCGGTANGCTGGTATGCGGAAATATGGGGATAGACGANCGCAGNTTTCTNGGNGAGGAACCGNATTGGTATACCTATATAGGGCGGCANGACAGTGTNCTTCCGGNGCGCAGGCCTGACGGCAATAAGGGAACATTCGGCAAGGNGCTTATCNTTGCGGGAAACGATCAGATNGCAGGGGCCGCCATGATGGCGGCAAAGAGNNCNTTTCGAATCGGAACAGGTATGGTGAAGGTAGTTACGGCNGNGGAGAACAGNGAANCNCTGCAGCAGTTTGTACCGGAAGCNATGNTGCTTACCTATACNGGTGATGTTNCNNCCGAACAAGAGGAGAAGTTTACGCAGGGACTTANGGAGGCGGAGAACTGGGCNGACTGTATCCTGATCGGTCCGGGGATNGGTATGGGNAANCAGGCNCAGGAANTGCTTCGATTCAGTATTCTTAAGAGNAGTAAGCCGTTAGTCATCGATGCGGATGGCTTGAATCTTCTGGCNCAGGATCAAGGGTTACAGGACAATTTGGCAGAAGCAGGGCAGTCGGGGAAGGANTGTNATTCTCACCCCGCACCTGGGAGAGTTTGCGAGATTGTANGGNTGTACGACCGCGCAGGCNAANGANCANCTGACAGANTATCCGATTCNGNTNAGCGACAGACTGCAGTGNACNGTTGTCTGTAAGGATGTGCGNACNGTGGTNGCNGGGCATNGAGAACNGNGGGGATATCTGAATACCACAGGNAATGANGGAATGGCTACGGCAGGTTCCGGTGATGTGCTGGCAGGCATGNTAACGGGATTGCTGGCNCAGGGAATGCNGGGNNTGGATGCGGCGGTGGCGGGAGTATATCTTCACGGTATCGCAGGTGATCTGGCGGCAGAGCNGGAAACNAACGTGTCCATGACGGCNACGGATATNATAGAACGGATTAGGGATGTGATCCTGCTGCANCAGGNCGGAATGGAGTAAGAGNCATGAAAGANAANTACCAAAGAGTNTACGCTGCGATAGATCTGGANGCNGTCTGTTATAATATGGAACAGATGCACGGAAATCTTNCTGCACATACGAAAATGATNGGNGTCATTAAGACGGACGGTTACGGGCATGGGGCGGTACANATCGGGCGTGAATTGGAGNANATGGATTATGTATTCGGNTATGCGGTGGCGACNGCGGAGGAAGCGNTGATATTGCGTCATGCGGGACTTGNGAAACCGATCCTTATCCTGGGATATACTTTTCCNTATTGTTATGAGGANCTGATNCGNCAGGATATANGGCCNGCNGTATTTCGGGANGATACCGTTGACGAGTTGGCGGCATGTGCACGCAGACTCGGNAAAAGNGCGAAAGTGCACGTGAAGGTTGATACCGGAATGACAAGGGTGGGGATCAGACCGGATGANAGCGGCCTTGCCTTTGTGGATAAAGTGCTGCACACGGANGGTATTGAACTGGAAGGGATGTTTACCCATTTCGCGAGNGCGGATGAGCGGGATAAGACGGCGGNAATGNAACAGCTTACGCAGATACGTGATTTTATNAATCTGGCGGAAAAAGAATCAGGTTACCGTATTCCCGTGAANCACTGNNCCAACAGNGCNGGGCTGATTGAGATCCGTGAGGCGGATATGGATGTAGTCAGAGCAGGAATTACACTGTATGGNTTATGGCCTTCNNCGGAGGTNTCANGGGATATCGTGAATCTGCANCCGGTGNTGTCCTTAAAAAGCCATATTGTATATATCAAGGAAGTGGAAGCNGGGGTGCCGGTCAGTTACGGCGGTACTTANGTNACACCGAAGCGGATGCGCATTGCGACGATACCGGTAGGGTATGGNGACGGATATCCGAGAGGATTGTCCGGTAAAGGTTATGTGCTGATTCGCGGCCGGAGNGCGCCGATTCTCGGCAGNGTCTGTATGGATCAGTTCATGGTCAGCGTGGAGGAGATACCGGAGGCGGCGGAAGGCGACGAAGTGACNCTGATCGGNANGGACGGTAAAGANCAGATCACNATGGAAGANCTGGGAGAATTATCGGGCAGATTCAATTATGAGCTNGCCTGTGATCTCGGAAAGCGGATACCCAGAGTTTACTTGAAAAACGGTCGGATTACGGCAACCAAGGACTATTACNAAGACTATCTGTAGGTCATCATAAATTTGTTNTGTTATTTACTATTATTATCATGTATACCCTTAGAGAAACCGGCAATACTATTGTTGGAAATATTAGTATAAGGATAATATAAGGAAGTGTATGATAATGAAAAGAGGAGATATCTATTACGCGGATTTAAGACCGGTGATCGGTTCCGAACAGGGAGGTATCAGACCGGTGCTGATCATACAGAATGACATCGGGAACAAGCATAGTCCGACGGTGATCTGTGCCGCGATCACTTCAAAGATGAATAAGGCAAAGCTGCCNACGCATATNGAANTGAATGCCAGNAAATATGATATGGTNAAAGATTCTGTTATTCTGCTGGAACAGCTGCGGACGATCGATAAGAAACGTTTAAAGGACAGGATATGTCATCTTGATCAGGATATTATGCAGGTNGTGAATAATGGATTGATGGTCAGCCTCGAGTTAAATACATAAGACTGACTTNAATTTGACACNGGTTCCATTCCTTGTTATATTATAGAACAGATAATATCAATTATAAAGGAAGGGATTCAAAATATGGATGACGGTGTCTCGGGCAGTATAGTATGGTTTATTCTGCTACTGCTGCTTGAAATGTTATTTTACGGTTTCGGTTCTGCACTTAGCAATATGAAAGGTGCGGATAAGGAAGAGACGGAGAAAGAAGAGTCCGGNAGGNNCAGTGCAAAGCAGCTTCGGCTTACTTATCTGACAGAACATCATGCGCAATATNCCGGTGCNATCCAACTGGGNGCNGTGACGGTCAATTTATTGATGGGAGCCTTGNATTTATANCGCCTGAACAGTTACTTCGGATATATTGTCTATCGGGCNGCNGTTTATAATATAGGGANTCTGNNCGAATGGCAGATCACATTGTTNGCCGTNCTTACGGCAATATTNGTCACACTNTTTCTTCTGTACATAGTGTTAACGTTCGGTATATCNATACCTAAGAAAACNGCNGCNCGTAATCCGGACAGNTGGNTNGGGCTTTTCGTCACNCCAATCTATTATTATGTACGGGTGGTNTCTCCNTTGACAGCGATGATCTCGATGACGGCGAACGGAATCTTACGNCTGTTCGGTATNAATGCGTCNGGTGATAAGTCGGATGTCACNGAGGAGGAAATANTGTCCATGGTCAATGAAGGTCATGAACAGGGNATNNTGCATGCCAATGAGGCGGAGATGATCAGCAATATCTTTGAGTATGGCGATAAAGAAGCCAAGGATATCATGATCAACAGAAATAATATGATNGGGATCGAGTGNACGATGACATTGCAGGANGCGGCNGCNTTTATTGTGGATGCACACAANAGCCGTTTNCCGGTCTATGACGGCACGATCGANCATATCGTAGGNATTCTGCANCTGAAAGACGTCATGCGCATGCAGATGAATGACAGGATGAAGAATAAGCCGATCGGCAAGATCAAGGGGCTTTTGCGGGAACCGCGGTTTATAACGGAGAAGAGAAAGATAGACGATCTGTTCAGGGTGATGCAGACGGAGAAGATCCAGATGGTCATCGTGATTGANGAGTACGGGCAGACGGCGGGACTTGTGGCNNTGGANGATATTCTGGAGGAAATNGTCGGAAANATCGAGGATGAGTACGATGAGGAGGCCAGCTATATCAGNAGGAGCGGAACGGACGAGTATGTTATCCANGGCAAAATGCCGTTGGANGAGCTGGAGGAACAGCTTGGAATCAGCTTTGAAGAGGAACCNTTTGANACGGTCAACGGATTNGTNATATCCAGACTGGAACATATTCCGGAAGAGGGAGAGGATTTCGAGTTTGACTATGAAGGTTATATGTTCCGTATTCTGGAAGTGAAAGACCGTATGATCCAGACGGTGNTGGCGTGTCCGAAANCGCCTGAAGTAACGGAATGAANGANNCGGAACATAAAAAATTAAGAAGACAAAGGAGAGTATGAAATGTCAGGACATTCTAAATTTGCAAATATTAAACATAAAAAGGAGAAAAACGATGCTGCCAAGGGCAAGATCTTCACGATCATCGGAAGAGAGATCGCNGTTGCAGTGAANGAGGGCGGACCNGANCCGGCCAATAATTTCAAGCTGGCACAGGTCATTGCCAAAGCGAAGGCNAACAATATGCCTAACGATACCATTGACAGAGGCATCAANAAAGCGGCAGGCGAGGGCGGNAACGTCAACTATAAGTATGTGACATATGAGGGATACGGACCAAACGGNATAGCGATTATNGTGGATGCCCTGACTGATAATCAGAACAGAACGGCGGCAAATGTGCGGAGCGCTTTTACAAAAGGACAGGGNAATGTCGGAACNCCCGGATGTGTTTCCTTCATGTTTGATAAGAAGGGTCAGATCATTATCGATAAGGAAGAGTGTGANNTGGAAGCGGATGATCTGATGATGCTGGCACTGGATGCGGGTGCGGAAGANTTCGAGGAAGAGGAGGACTGTTNTGAAATATATACNGATCCCGATCAGTGGAGTGAAGTGGATGCNGCATTAAAGGAAGCAGGTGTCATNCCGGTATCCTCAGAGGTTACNATGATTCCTCAGAACTGGGTGGAACTGACAGACGAGACNGCAATCAAAAATNTACAGAGAACNCTCGATTTACTGGAAGANGACGATGATGTGCAGGCNGTGTATCATAANTGGGATGAGTAATTGGCAAAGAGCAGGAGAATGCAAATGAATAATATGCATTTGGATCAGATTGCCGGCATGCTGGATCAGGCGGCAGATCGNATNTCCGAGTTTAGAAAAGAGACTTATGCGACATCCTTTGAGANANATCTGGANGAGAATNTTNCCGTATGGNGTGCNTTTGCNGCGGNGTGGAATGAAGATACGCCGGACAGGGAGCANGNNTATATNCAAGTGGCGGATTGCCTTACAGATAAGGTACAGCACATGCAGGAATGTATCAAAGGAAGGACGAAGANAGAAGAATTGCAGTTGAATATGAACCTGTATATGGTATCNTANTTTCTGCCGGCNATTATCGCTTATCAGAGGCGGTGCGGTGCGGCAGAAGAAGAGATGAAAAAAATGACAGGCATCATATGNGNCAGATGGAACGAGCGATTCGGNCAGCATATACAGGCAGCCGATTATGAATCNATTCAAGCCGGNTTTAAACAGAAATTGTGCTTNGTGACTACTGCGGTATGCTGTGGGNTGCATAAGCCGCAGGACTGCAGGGAGATCGAACTGATGAAGCGGTACAGGGACGAGTATNTGTTCCGNCAGGACGANGGNCAGGAGATTATTCGGGAATATTATGATATCGCGCCTACGATTGTCAAGCGGATTGCCAGGGAGGCGNCACCCGAAGAGAAATATCTGTATCTGTGGGAGCATTATATCAGTAAATGTGTTGCNTATGTTGAGAATCGCGAAAATGAACAATGCAGACAGTTGTATGAAANGATGATGTCGGAGCTGAAGGCGGANTATATGGTGACAGACCGACATAAACAGGAAGGAGTATTACATAGAGATGAATAAACAATATCAGAAAGAAACTATNTGTATCCAGTCAGGNTGGCAGCCGAAGAACGGTGAGCCCCGTGTGCTGCCGATCTATCAGAGTACGACATTTAAGTATGAATCCTCCGAACAGATGGGGCGGCTTTTTGATTTGGAAGANAGCGGATATTTCTACAGCAGNCTGCAGAATCCCACGAANGATTNTGTGGCGGCTAAGATCTGTGAGCTGGAGGGCGGTGAGGCGGCTATGCTGACNTCATCGGGGCAGGCGGCCAGTTATTATGCCGTATTTAACATTTGTGAGGCGGGAGATCANGTNGTGCTGTCTTCCACCGTGTANGGCGGAACNTTTAACCTGATNACCTGCACCATGAAAAAGATGGGGGTNGAATGCACCATTGTGGATCCCGATGCATCGATACAGGAGCTTGCAGANGCATTTCGTCCGAATACCAAGTGTGTTTTTGCGGAGACGATAGCGAATCCGGCATTGGTAGTACTGGATATCGAGAAGTTTGCNAAAGCGGCACANGACCATCAAGTTCCGTTGATNGTAGACAATACNTTCGCCACACCCATCAACTGTAATCCGATNAAGTGGGGAGCGGATATCGTGATCCACTCCACAACGAAATATATGGATGGACACGCAATGGCGCTGGGNGGCTGTATCGTGGANTCCGGTAATTTTGACTGGAGCGCATATCCCGATAAATTNCCGGGATTATGTACGCCNGATGAGTCTTACCACGGCATTATCTATACGGAAAAATTCGGCAGGGCGGCTTATCTTACCAAGGCNACGACCCAGTTGATGAGAGACTTNGGNTCAATGCAGTCNCCNCAGAATGCTTTTCTGCTGAATGTCGGATTGGAAACATTGCACNTGCGGATGGAACGGCATTGNTATAATGCGCAGAAAGTGGCNGANTATNTGGAGGGACATGAGAAAGTAGCGTGGGTGAATTATCCGGGATTAAAGAGNNGCAAATATTATGAGACNGCACAAAAATATATGCCGAANGGAACCTGCGGGGTTATCTCTTTCGGNTTAAAGGGCGGGAGAGAGGCGGCCTCTAAAATGATGGATTTTCTGGAANTGGCNGCTATAGTGACGCATGTTGCGGATGCAAGGACGAGTGTGCTCCATCCGGCCAGNCACACGCACAGGCAGATGAATGAGGAGCAGCTTAAAGAAGCNGGCGTGGCTCCCGATCTGATCAGATTNTCCGTCGGAATTGAGCATATAGATGATATCATTGCGGATTTAGANCAGGCATTATCTAAAATATNATGTAAAAGGATAATCATTATGACTTATCGTAAGACGTGGTTTAGCTACGTATTGTGGATTCTGTATACNGTNCTGTGTGTCATATCGCTGGTNGTGCTTGCCGGAGGTNTATGGACAGCCTANNTTGCGGGNATACCGTATGGNANAGNATTCCCNGACCCTGTAGTCAGCCCTCTCGCCGGNCTGNNCNNNCATATACTGATCTTANTCGGACTTCTCATTGTTCCGGTTACGGTTCTGTTATATTGGNCGATCAGAGGCCTGTCCGGAGTGATCAGAAAGAAATGNACGTGGAAAGANCGTACTTTGCGGATATGGGAATGCGTCNTTGTNCTTCTCATATTGGCNGGNGGCGTTTTTTTGCGGATCATGTATNCCGAATATGCNATATCTGTNGTTAACAATGAGTGGGGNCTCCAGGTGAGCGGCTTNGAATATTATAATATGGCNATAGNNGCCGGCGGAAATGTTATGNCNAANNNGNTGAACNGGATTTCNTANCTGTATGTNNTNTGTNTNTCGGTNGTNNTATCCTTTCTGGGNCATAAGNTTNNTTCGGCNATTATCTTACAGATNGCTTTNCAGNTNGTCGGTATGCTGCTTGCNTATGCGGTNACGAGGAAGAGTGCCGGACGTCTTCCGGCNTGCGTTGTGCTNCTGTATATGGCATGTTCGCTCTGNTGTCTGAAGATGCTNGTATGTTTCGGTCCGGAATGGCTGTTCTTCGTNTTATATATGATAGGCATGCTGNTCGTTGTCAATTTTATACAAAGTTATTGCGACAATCNCTTAAATAAACCGGNGGCGTTTNTNGGGGCTGCNGTAATAGGTGCAGTGNTCGGGCTGCTTGCATGTATTGAGCTGTCGGCTGCANCNCTTNTGCTTATGATCGTGGCNGTTGCTACCGGACGGAANAAAAGGCNGGAAGNGGNGCCNGTGNANAACNCTGCGGGGNTCAGTGCNGCAGTGATTGGCATANCGATCGTCNNATATGCAGCTATGTTGNTNGCGGCAACTTATTTCGGATTGTACGGCGCGGAATTTAATATTNGGNATGTNANGCTATGGTATCAATANAGTGNAGCATTCAATNATNTAAGCCCNTATNTGNATGANATCTATTTGATCGGNTTACTGATTATCCCTGCTTCNTTTCTTGTTTTTGAGTTTTTCCGAAGCGGCAGGGAACAAAATTATATGTTNTGGATTCTGNTGTGTATTATTGTNGCNCCGACTCCCATGGCNGNAATCGGGGGATGGCAGTTCGGACTGNTGTCNCTNTATATCTGGGCCGTTCTGGCAGGGTTAGGGATACAGAACTGTATTTTCGGNGNTNANGCGAAGATTGTGCAGGCGGTGATCGAAAANATCAATGCNTCNGCCGATCAGGNNGAAGAGGGTGTAGCGACGGAGGAGGTCGGGAANGAAGAAATAACGATAGACAGCTGCAAGACGGAGGAATACGGGCAGATAGAGAAAATGANAGGTGTTCATAAGACAGAAACGGACGAATCGGCAGAAAGCACTTGCGAGGCGGAAACGGAAGCAGAGTNGAAGCCGCCGCGCTACATAGAGAATCCTTTGCCCCTTCCGAANAAACATGTAAAGAGAGAAATGGATTATCAGTATNCTGTCGAGGAGAAGGATATGAAATANGATGTAAATGTNCCGGANCATGATGACTTTGATATTTTGTANCTGTTNAGAATATAATTCGATGCATAAATCATCACGAATAACGCAAACTAAGGGAGAATCACGTGAAATAACAACGTCGGTTCTCCTTTTTTAAGNTTATAGGAAATAGTCGGAGGTTCATGATGGGAAATAAGGATAACAAGAATAACGGCAGGGAAAATAAGGAAAGTAAAGAGAATAAAGANAGNAAAAATAATAAGGANGAGAAACGCGAGGAGCAGGAAAAACANCAGGATAAAGAGAANCACAGAGATGAACGGATCAGNGAAGTGGGNCANATCACATTGGATGAAANCGAATCACATCACAAGATCCANTTGATNTCTATCATNGGAGAGATTGAGGGACANGATAACTTAAGCAGCACGGCCAAGACAACCAAATATGAGCATATTCTGCCGCANCTTGCAGCGATNGAAGACAGNAAGGAGATAGANGGTGTATTGATCCTGCTCAATACGATGGGCGGGGATGTGGAAGCCGGNCTTGCCATAGCAGAGATGATCGCATCGCTTAGCAAACCGACGGTTTCGCTTGTGCTGGGCGGCAGTCACTCNATAGGNGTTCCGATTGCCGTAAGCACNGATTATTCNTATATCGTGCCNACGGGNACCATGGTNATCCATCCGGTACGGTTAAANGGCATGGTGATCGGTGTACAGCAGACATTTGATTATTTCCGCCAGATTCAAAATCGNATNACNGGATTNGTCTGTGAACACTGTAAGATATCCAAATCGAGATTGGAAGAGCTGATGATGGAGACCGGTGTGCTGACGAANGACGTNGGAACGATTNTGGTAGGAAATGAAGCGGTCCAGGAGGGGATCATATGTGAGGTGGGCGGAATCAAAGATGCCATCGCACNGCTCCACGATATGGTAGATAAGAAAAAGGCAGATACAAAATAAGGGATGACAAGCGAAAATGAAAATGCTATACTATATTGAGTTATATTATCAGGAGGAGTATGCTCAGGAGGCATTNTCATGGCAGCAAGTCAGGGAGGAAACCGTTCTTCCGCAAAGAAAAAAACGACAACTTCAAATAGAAATACGGGTGGAAGCAGACAGACGCAGACGAAAAAAAGAAATACGGCAGGCAGAGCGGCACAGCCTATGGATGTCGCNATACGCAATGAGATTCTGTTNCTTGTTTTTCTGGCGCTGGCGGTNATTCTGTTTCTGTGCAACTTCGGNATCGTGGGCANGGCCGGCAATGCNGTCAGNAGCGTGATGTTCGGTATNTTCGGGNTGACGGCNTATATTGCNCCGGTGATCGTCTTTCTGGCGATNGCTTTCGGCATGTCCAATATGGGGAATGATATTGCNACCAGAAANCTGGTGGCAGGCATTGTATTGTTTGTGCTGATCAGCATGGTATGTGAGTTNCTTGGTACAAAACTTGCGCAGGCGGAGGGATATCAGATTAAGGAGATCTACCTGCGCTGCAGTGAGAACCGAAACGGNGGTGGTATTATTGCAGGNTCCNTTGCCTATCTTTCCTATAAATTTCTGGGGATGGTAGGCACGGTNCTGGCNATTTTNGTAGTAGGAATCATNTGTATAGTGGTTGTCACNGAGAAATCCTTTATCGGCGGCGTAACCAGACAGGGAAAGCGGATGTATGAGCGTTCTGTNGANGATGCNGCATACCGCAGGGAACGTGCACAGGAAAGACGNATCGCTATGGAAGAGAAGCGNGCCAGAGCAGAGGANCAGCGCAGACAGCGGGAGGAAGANATAGAGAACGAGAAAATCCTGCGCATGGATAAAAAGGTGACCGGTGTTATGGTTGACACGGCGCTTGANAGGGGCAAAGAGAAGGAGAACACGGAAAAGACCAGGGATGATATCCATGAAATCACTTTACATATGACAGAAGAAGATGAGCAGNCGGAANCGAATCGCANNCCNGTAAGNGAGGCGCATTCCTATCATTATATAGAGAATGAGTCNGACGATCTGGATGAGATTCAAATTCANGGTGCGGTNGANGAACCGGANCAGGAAGATGATTTNGAAATTCCGGAGGNTCACGAGGAAGAAGCGNCGATGCCTGACAGNCCGGAACGGNNGNTTGGTAACAGCATGGCGCCGNATGCCGGAAGAGAACGTCCGGCNGCATATAAGAGTGCGGCAGGACAGANGAAAGAGGCTCCGGCAGAAGNGTCGGGAACGGCAGACAGCGGAGAAATCANCAGACAGNNTGNAGGCGGNGAATCAAAGATTNCNNAACCGTATAAATTNCCGTCCACGAATTTGTTAGCGAAAGGCAGCGGCAAGAAAAACGGAGATTCCGCTAAGGAGNTAAAAGAGACTGCCGTGAGGCTGCAGCAGACGTTAAATACTTTCGGTGTGAGAGTAACCGTCACGGATATCAGTCAGGGACCGTCNGTNACNCGCTACGAGNTACAGCCGGAGCAGGGNGTCAAGGTCAGCAAGATNGTAGGGCTTNCGGATGATATTAANCTGAATCTTGCGGCTACGGATATTCGNATCGAGGCGCCGATTCCGGGTAANGCGGCTGTCGGCATAGAGGTTCCGAACAAAGAGAACAGTGCGGTCTCCTTCAGAGAATTGGTGGAATCCAAGGAATTTAAAGAATTTAATTCAAACCTNGCCTTTGCNGTGGGTAAGGATATCGGCGGNAANATCGTGGTGGCGGATATCGCNAAGATGCCCCACATGCTTATTGCGGGNGCTACCGGNTCCGGTAAGTCNGTTTGTATTAANACGATTATTATGGGAATTTTATATAAGGCAAAACCGGANGATGTGAAGATGATNATGGTCGATCCGAAGGTGGTNGAGCTCAGNGTCTATAACGGNATACCGCATCTGCTGATTCCNGTAGTGACAGATCCGAAGAAAGCGGCTGCNGCCCTNCACTGGGGCGTGGCGGAGATGACGGATCGNTATAAGAAATTTGCGGATTANAACGTCAGGGATCTGAAAGGNTATAATAAGAAAGTGGAGAGTATGAAGGCGTCAGGTGATCCGGAGGCACCGGAGAANCTGCCGCAGATCCTCATCATTGTGGACGAGCTGGCGGATCTGATGATGGTATCGCCGGGTGAGGTGGAAGAATCCATCTGNCGTCTGGCTCAGCTTGCGAGAGCCTGNGGNATCCATCTGATNATAGCGACACAGAGACCGTCNGTAGACGTTATTACAGGTCTGATCAAGGCGAATATGCCCAGNCGTGTNGCGTTTGCCGTTTCCAGCGGCGTGGATTCCCGCACGATCCTTGATATGGTAGGCGCGGAGAAGCTGTTNGGNAANGGCGACATGCTCTTTTATCCGCAGGGATATCCGAAACCGGCNCGNATTCAGGGGGCTTTCGTGTCGGATAAGGAAGTGTCGGATGTGGTAGATTTCCTTAAGAATCAGGCCATNGGCAATGTTTACAGTGANGATGTGGANAANCAGATCAAAAATATGGGAAGCGGNGCCGGCGGCGGAATGCCGGGAAGTGACGGCAGTTCCGAATATGATGANTATTTTGTNGAGGCCGGNAGATTTATCATTGAGAAAGACAAAGCATCNATCGGTATGCTGCAGCGCGTCTTCAAAATNGGATTCAACCGTGCNGCCCGCATTATGGATCAACTGTGTGAAGCNGGCGTTGTCGGAGAAGAAGAGGGAACGAAACCCCGTAAAATAGTAATGACNGCGGAGGAGTTTGAGCAGTTCGTAGAGGAAACCATATAACAGCCGCANNNGAAGANCANGCGGCGNAAAGNATNCATTTGTTTTTCGGGAAAAACAGAAAGGCAGGAAACGGGNTTGAANACAGATATTGAAATTGCACAGGAAGCGGTTCTTGAGAATATTGCGGATGTTGCCGGANAAATCGGAGTCGNANCGGATGANCTGGAANTGTANGGCAGATANAAGGCTAANATATCGGATGAATACATAGAGCGTATTCAGAATAATCCTGACGGTAAATTNATTCTCGTGACNGCAATNAATCCNACGCCCGCCGGAGANGGTAAGACNACNACAAGCGTNGGNCTNGGTCAGGCGTTCGGAAAGATGGGGAAAAAGGCGGTTATNGCCCTNAGAGAGCCGTCTCTCGGACCGTGTTTCGGGATTAAGGGCGGTGCNGCAGGCGGNGGCTATGCGCAGGTAGTGCCCATGGAAGATCTGAATCTNCANTTTACCGGAGATTTTCATGCNATTACCTCAGCCAATAATCTGCTGGCNGCGATNTTGGATAACCACATCCANCAGGGAAANGAGCTGAATATTGATCCCAGACAGATCGTGTGGAANCGNTGTCTGGATATGAATGACAGGGCNNTGCGCAATGTGATCGTCGGGCTCGGCGGCAGGACGGACGGCGTAGTGCGGGAAGATCATTTTGTNATTACNGTGGCNTCNGAGATTATGGCGATACTCTGTNTNGCCTCNGATATGACNGANCTNAAGGANAGGCTGGGNAAGATCATNGTTGCCTANGATTATCAGGGCGGACCGGTGACGGCATCAGANTTNAAAGCGGTAGGCGCNATGGCGGCATTACTTAAAGATGCCATGAAACCGAATCTGATTCAGACATTGGAGCACACACCGGCACTGGTACACGGNGGACCGTTTGCCAATATTGCGCANGGCTGCAATTCGATNCGCGCCACGAAGACAGCGCTTAAGATGGCGGACTATGTTATTACNGAGGCCGGNTTNGGTGCTGATCTGGGTGCGGANAAATTCTTTGATATCAAATGCCGNATGGCGGGACTNAAACCCGATGCGGTAGTACTGGTTGCCACGGTCCGCGCANTNAAGTACAATGGAGGAGTGGCNAAAAGTGATCTTGGTAAAGAAAATCTGATTGCGTTGGAGGCNGGNATCGTAAATCTTGAGAAACATATNGANAACCTGCACAAATACGGNGTGCCGATCGTNGTTACNCTNAATTCTTTCGTAACCGATACGGAGGCGGAGATNGGATATGTGNGTAAGTTCTGTCAGGACAGAGGCTGTGAGTTCGCAATCTCCGAGGTTTGGGAGAAAGGCGGNGCAGGCGGCGTAGAACTTGCNGAGAAGGTGCTTGATACGTTGGAGCATAAAGAAAGTCANTTTAAGNTNCTGTATGAGGATGACCTGTCTCTCAGAGAGAAGATTGAGACGATTGCTGCAGAGATATANGGNGCNGGAGGNGTGNCTTATTCGCCNGCGGCGGANCGGCAGCTTAAGAAGCTGCAGGANATGGGATTCGGTGATATGCCGGTGTGNATGGCGAAGACGCAGTATTCTCTGTCNGANGATCCGGCGCTTCTGGGCAGNCCNGTGGGATTTAACATGAATGTNCGGGAGGTNTATGTNGCTGCNGGTGCAGGATTCGTNGTNGCNNTGACCGGNACGGTCATGACNATGCCCGGACTTCCTAAGAATCCGGCAGCTTACCAGATTGANGTGAATGAGAGCGGAGTNATTACAGGTTTATTTTAAANTATGAAAAAGGGAGGACGNGGATTATGCCACAGATCATNGACGGTAAGGCAATCTCTACGGCNATCAAAGAGGAATTAAAGATAGAGGTCGGGGAACTGAAAGAAGAGCATATTCATATATGCCTGGCAGTGATTCAGGTGGGAAATGATCCGGCTTCCGGTGTATATGTAGGAAATAAGAAAAAGGCGTGTGCCTATATCGGTATCGATTCTCTGTCGTATGAGCTGCCGGAGGAGACAACACAGGAGGAACTGCTTAAGCTGATCAGAGATTTGAATGAGAAGAAAGAAGTTAATGGCATTCTGGTACAGCTTCCGCTTCCGAAGCATATTGACGAGGACGAGGTGATACGGGCGATCGATCCGAAGAAGGATGTGGACGGATTCCATCCGCAGAGTGTCGGAGCACTCTGTATCGGTCAGCCCGGTTTCGTATCTTGTACACCGGCCGGTATTATTCAACTATTGAAACGTTCCGGAATTGAGATTGCCGGTAAAGAATGTGTCGTGATCGGAAGAAGCAATATCGTGGGGAAACCTATGGCATTGCTGCTTCTGCGGGAGAATGGGACGGTGACGGTTGCTCATTCCCGAACAAAGGATCTGAAAGAAGTGACAAGAAGAGCGGATATTCTGATTGTCGCGGTGGGCAGGCCTAAGATGATTACGAAAGAATATGTGAAAGAGGGGGCGGTGGTAATAGATGTAGGTATCCATCGCAATGAGAATAATAAGTTATGCGGTGATGTGGATTATGACGATGTGGCGCCGGTTTGCAGTGCTATTACGCCCGTGCCGGGAGGCGTGGGTCCCATGACGATAGCAATGCTTATGCACAACTGTGTGGAAGCGGGAAAAGCGCAATAGTCTGTCAGTCGTCGAGAGAGAAAGGGAACTGGTTATGAAGTGTCCCCATTGTGGAAATGAGTTAAAGGAAGGATATCTGATCTGCGAGAAATGCGGTGAAGAGATTCGAATCGTGCCGGACTTTGAGCCGGAGATAGAAAACAGCATAACGGAAACCTTGTCCACACTTGCAGCGTTGCAGGAAGGGGAAGACACACGGGAGAGAGCGCGGGAAGACGGGGAAAGTAAAGAGCAGAAGACACAGGAACATAATAACGTTTCGGATGAAGATGGAAGGAAGATCTGGATGATTGCCAGTCTTGTGCTCATATGTTTGGTGGCACTGCTTTCCTACGGTGCGTATGCCTACCATATCAGGACAGTGGAATACCAGATTAATAAGGCGCAGGAATATGCCGCGGATGAATCTTATGGTGAGGCGGTTGCCTGTCTGGAAGCCGCGTATGTGAAGTATCCCGATGTGGCACAGCTTCTTTTTCTGGAAGCGGATTATTATTATCTGCAGAAGGATAATGATTCGGCGCTTCAGGTTTTGTATCGGATCATAGAGCGGGGTGATTTTCCATATGAAGATCTGGAGAATGCATATAATAAGATCGTGACGATCTATGCGAATCAGGAGATGTACGGTCAGATCAACGAGCTTTTGCGAAACTGCCCGGAGGATGGGATAGTCAATATGTTTCAGGGATATCTCGCCATGGAGCCGGAATTCAGCTATGTGGAGGGAAGCTATGCCGAAGTCATCCCGTTGAAACTCAGTTCCAATACTTCCGGTACCATCTATTATACGATGGACGGCACGAAACCTACGAAGAACAGTTTGATCTATACCGCTCCGTTATTCCTGGAGACTGGAGAGTATACGATCAGCGCTTTCTTCGTGAATGATTACGGAATAGAGAGTGAGATCGTCAGTAAGAAGTATATCATTAATCTGCCGGTGCCGAATGCTCCGGAGGTTGAACTCTACAGCGGGGAGTATACGGAACCGACGATGATCGCGGTAGAGGGAATAGAGGGATGTAAGATCTACTATACCACAGATGAATCCGAGCCGACAGCGGACAGTGTGCCGTATACCGGACCGATTCCCATGCCGCTGGGAAAGACACTTTTTAAATTTGTCAATATCAGTGAAGAAGGCGTGTCCAGTGAAGTGACACTGCGTACATATACGTTAAGGCTGCCGGGCGCCATATCTACTGCTCAGGCAGTATCGAATCTGGTAGACCGGCTGGTGGAAAACGGATATCTGGAAGATACTGCGGGGCACAATCAACGACAAAGCGGAACGTTTAGCTATCAGTTTAGCTCTGTACTGAGAGTGGGCGGTGCAGATGACTATTATACGATCTATGAGTATTATGACGATGGGACGGGAATGTTGAGCCGCACGGATAAGGTATTCCTGATTCAGATTTACACGGGCGAGGCGGCACAGCTTGGATATGATGATAAAGGCGCATTTATGGCGGTGCACATCTGAAAATAGTGAATATATCATAGTGAGGAAAACATGAGAGGCGGGAAATGAATGTACCGGGTGGAAGATAAATTTAACTGCGGAGCACGGGAAATGTATTGTCTTCAGAAAAGATTATGCAGCGTGCTTCGGTCAGATTTCAACGAGAATAGTGTAGACGGGTATAGTGTAAGCAGCTTATATTTTGATGATTTGGAAGAATCTTGTTTGGCGGATACCGTGAATGGAGATCGTATTCGAAGAAAATACCGTATCCGTATCTATAATCATTCTTTTGATAGTATCAAACTCGAAGTAAAAGAAAAACTGGACAACAGAGTTTTGAAGAAATCAAAAAATATCACAAGACAAGAATTGTATAAACTTATTAATTGTGAATGCATAGAAGAGGTGTCGGCGATGGATGACGCTGCCACTCTTTTTAATCTGGCGATAAAGACATCCGGACTCAGACCGAGGGTGATCATTTCTTATGAGAGAAAGGCATTTATCTATGAAACCGGAAATGTCCGTATTACATTGGACAGAAATATCAGATGCAGCCGTGATGTGAAGCATTTTGGAGAATCTGATATTTTGTACGATCTTTTGAGAGATAATGATTCGGTTCTGGAAGTGAAATACGACGAATTTATACCAGATTTTATTTTACAGTTACTGGAGCTTGGGAATATGCAGCAGACAACATATTCCAAATACCAAATATGCAGAGAAAGATACCAATAAACAGATTCTGGAGGATAATTTGTTATGTCAGTAAAAAATGTTATTAAAGATAGCGTATATGAAGCAATAGGCGGTGGAGGAGGCTTATCGAACGGTACGATCATTTTGATTCTGTCTGCCGCATGTCTGGTCAGTGTTTATATTTTTATGGTGTACAAGCTTTCTGTAAAATCCGCTTTTTATTCAAAAGATATGAATATGACAATAGCAGGAATGCCTGTTATTGTTGCGGCCATTATGATAGCCATGCAGTCTAATTTGTTAGTTTCGCTGGGGATGGTCGGTGCATTGTCTATTGTCAGATTTCGTAATGCGGTAAAGAATCCACTGGATCTGTTATACTTATTCTGGGCCGTCAGTGCAGGCATCATTTTCGGAGTAGGATTGTACATATTGGGGTTTGTTTTATGTATTGTTATGACGGTGCTGCTTTTTGTACTGCGTATGATTCCAAATGCAAAAGCACCGGAGCTGCTTGTGCTGAGAAGCATTGATAAAAATACGGATTATGATAAGATATATCAGATCATCAGCGGTAACTGCAAATATTATAAAGAGAAAGCAAGATGTGTGAAAAACGGAGAGACAGAGCTGATCGTCGAAATATCAACTAAAAACAAAGAAAGCCTGTTACGCGAATTAAACGATATGGAACAGTTTTTGCAGATAAATTGTATCTCGCATGATGGTGAATGCAGAGCGTAGGCGGTGAAATGGCATACGGTTGATACATGCAGGGAGAAATAAACATATGAAGAGTAGGAAACATATTGCCCTTGGGCTTATGATAATACCGTTGATCATAGCGGTAATATACATGGAATACTTGACGGACACCAATGCCCGGCAAAATATAACGGATAATCGGTATGGAATATGTATCAATGAAGTATGCAGCAGTTATTTTCCTGTCTCTTTTGCGGAGACACAGCCGCCCAGCGATTGGATTGAGTTGTACAATTTTTCTGATACCAAAATAGATCTGTCGGGATTTTATCTTTCTGACGATAAAGAGGATCTGTATAAATGCGGCCTGCCGGCAGTCGAGTTAATGCCCGGAGGTTATTATGTGATTCACAGTGAATGTGATGAAATGGTTGACGGAGAGGAGCGATTGAATTTTAAGATTAGTACTCAGGGAGAAACATTATATCTCTCGAATCAGGACGGCGTAATTGATATTGTAAATGTTCCGGGAATGGATACAAACACGGCATGGAGCCGTTTGACGGATGCTGGATCAGAATGGGAAAACACGGAATTGACTTACAGATGCTCTAACGATCAGGCGGAACGAATCCTGAAAAAAATTAAGGCACCGGCTTTTTCTGTGGCGGGAGGATTTTATTCAGAGGAATTTGAGTTGGAGTTGAGTGCACCGTCTGCAAGCATGATCTATTATACAGTAGATGGCAGTGAACCGGACAAGGGGAGTATTTTGTATGAAAAACCTATCCGGATCAAAGATGTGTCAGATGAGCCGAATGTTTATTCTGCAAGAGATGATTTTAATCTGTTGCATGAATATGCGGCTGAAACAGTGGAAAAGATCATGGTTGTTCGCGCGATTGCCATTGATGCCGATGGAAAAAAAAGTGATATAGTCACTAATTCTTATATAATAGGAAAAGAAGATAAGAGAAGCTATGGAGAGATGTATACAGTTTCGCTTGTGACAGATCCATATAATTTATTTGATTATAATGAAGGCATCTATGTTTTGGGACAAGGATATGACGATTATGCGGCGACAGGCGGCAGTACAGAGGACTGGATACAGGCCGATGCAAATTACCGCATCAAAGGAAAAAGATCCGAGCGTCCTGCAAGCATTGAGATCTTCGATGAAAGTGGATCACGTATTTTTGACAGAGAGGTCGGTATCAGGATTCACGGTGGAACAACGAGAGGTTGTACACAAAAAAGTTTTTCCGTATACGCCCGTGAAATGTACGATGGGAAAGATACGATAGATGATCTTTTTGGAGATGGCACGACAGTACACAAATTTTTTCTTTATACCAACAGAGAAGGAACCAAGTTAAGAGATGTTTTAGTCGCATCGACGCTGGCAGACAGGAATGTAGCGACTCAGACATTCGTATATTGCAATGTTTTTCTGGATGGAGAATACTGGGGAGTTTATCTTTTAGCGGAAGTATATGACGAGTATTATTTTAAGAATCATTATGATATAAACCAAAGCAATATTCAGATCTGTGAAAGAACTCCGCCGGTGGAGGTGACTGAATATTTAAGTACCGTTACGGACAGGTCAAAACATGAGGTATATGAGAAATTATGTCAAATGATAGATATGGAGAGCTTCATAGATTACTATGCTGCTATGCTGTATCTGAATGATTATGACTGGTTAGGATATAACGCCCGAACTTACCGGAGTACAGAGTGTAGTCCGGGTACAAATGAAGACGGAAAATGGAGATGGGGAGTCTGGGATATTGAAACAGCAATGTATGATGCGGAAGTTGATACATTTCATACAGGTCATACGGGGACATGGGATGGTGATATACTTGCACAAACATTAATGGAACACGAGGAATTTCGTGCAGCATTTGTTAATACCTATATGGATCTATATAACAATATCTGGAACGAAGACAGCATTCTGGCTGTTATATCCGATTTGGAGGAAAGTATTGCCGAATCCTATGCTATGCATATAAAGCGTTATTACGAGGGAGATAGTACGAATGAATATACAGATAAGCTGAAAAAATTTTTTACTGACCGAAAAGAATATGCATTCGATCATGTAAAGGAGGAGTTTAATTTAAGTGCAGATCCGGTCTGGCTCGTTATTTTATCAAATAAAGAAGGAGCGGCATCTTATAGAGTCAATACGACAGTCGTAGATATTCCCGAAGCGTGGTGGCAGGGATTATATTTCCCGGATTTTCCTATTGAAATCAAAATCAAGGAGATTTATGATGACAATGAGTTCCTCGGCTGGTATACGGAGGAGGGGGAGCTGCTTAGTACTGAGGATACAATCACCATTCATTTGGATAGGGAGACGAATATAATCTGTCCCAGATGGAATGAATAATCTACGGAAAAACACATTATTTAATGAAAAGAGTTGCAAAAACAAAGAAGTTCTTTTATCATAAGTAAGGTGCGTGCTTAATTCTGTATATTTGTAACTGTTCAGAAGGTGCTTCGTAACTGTGAAGAACAGGGTTCTGAACAGATACGCATATTTATACAGTGGATAGGCATATTATGTGATCCGGGTGCGTATTGGATAAACAGGGATATCAGTTTAGGAGGAAAAGTAACAATGTACAAGATATTGAAAGCTGAAGAACTTACGACGAACATCTATCTGATGGACGTTGAAGCTCCACGGGTTGCGAAGGCCTGTCAACCGGGACAGTTCGTAATCGTCAGAATGGACGAAGACAGCGAGCGCATTCCGCTGACCATATGCGATTATGACAGGACAGCGGGTACGATCACAATTGTAGTGCAGGTGGTAGGTGCGGCGACAGAGAAGATGCGTAACCTTAAGACCGGCGACAGCTTCCACGATTTTGTGGGACCGCTGGGATGCCCTTCCGAATTTGTGGAAGAAGAAATAGAGAGTCTGCGTCAAAAGAAAATTTTGTTCGTGGCGGGCGGACTCGGTACAGCACCGGTATATCCGCAGGTGAAATGGCTGCATGAGCATGGAATAGAGGCAGATGTGATCGTAGGTGCAAAGACGAAGGATCTGCTGATTATGGAAGAAGAAATGAAGGCGGTTGCAGGAAATCTCTATATTACGACAGATGACGGTTCTTATGGCAGAAGCGGCATGGTGACGAAGGTGATCGATGACCTGATCACGGAAGAAGGCAAGAGCTATGATGTATGTGTAGCCATCGGCCCCATGATTATGATGAAATTCGTATGTCTTACGACTAAGAAATATGATCTGCCCACGGTAGTAAGTATGAACCCGATCATGGTGGACGGAACCGGTATGTGCGGTGCATGTCGTCTGACAGTGGATGGGGAGGTCAAGTTTGCCTGTGTGGACGGTCCGGAATTTGACGGACATAAAGTAGATTTTGATCAGGCAATGAAGCGCCAGCAGATCTATAAGACGAAAGAGGGAAGAGCATTCTTAAAGGCACAAGAGGGTAATACCCATCATGGCGGATGCGGAAATTGCGGAGGAGAGGAATAATGGAAGCAGATGTATTAAAGAAAGTACCCGTCCGTGAACAGGATGCCAAGGTACGTGCAACGAATTTTGAGGAAGTATGTCTGGGATATGATAAAGAGGAAGCAATGTGCGAGGCGACCCGCTGTATCAACTGTAAGAATGCACAGTGTATCAAGGGGTGCCCTGTAGCAATCAATATACCCGGATTTATCGAGAAAGTAAAAGAGGGAGATATTGCTGCGGCGTATCAGATTATCAGTGAATCTTCCGCACTTCCGGCGGTATGCGGACGTGTCTGCCCGCAGGAGAGCCAATGTGAAGGCAAATGTATCCGCGGTATCAAAGGAGAGCCTATCTCTATCGGTAAACTGGAGCGTTTCGTGGCTGACTGGGCGCGGGAGAATGGTGTTAAACCCGAAGGTGCGAAAGAGAAAAAGGGCAAGAAAGTGGCAGTGATCGGTTCCGGTCCGTCCGGCCTAACCTGTGCAGGTGATCTGGCTAAGATGGGCTATGATGTTACCATCTTTGAAGCGCTGCATGAGGCAGGCGGCGTACTTGTGTATGGCATTCCCGAATTCCGACTTCCGAAGAAGGATGTGGTTGCTAAAGAAATCGAGAATGTACAGTCTCTGGGTGTTAAGATCGAGACGAATGTAGTGGTGGGTAAATCCGTCACAATAGATGAGCTTCTGGAGGAAGAAGGATTTGATGCCGTATTTATCGGTTCAGGAGCCGGTCTGCCGAAATTCATGGGAATTCCCGGAGAACAGGCAAACGGCGTATTCTCCGCCAACGAATATTTGACAAGAAGTAATCTGATGAAGGCATTTGACGAGGAATCCAATACGCCTATCATGAGAGGAAAGAAAGTAGCGGTCGTAGGCGGCGGTAATGTGGCGATGGATGCCGCAAGAACAGCGCTTCGTCTCGGCGCGGAGGTGCATATCGTATACCGCAGAAGTGAAGAAGAACTTCCGGCCCGTGTGGAAGAAGTGCATCATGCCAAGGAGGAAGGCATTATCTTTGATCTGCTTACTAACCCGACGGAGATCCTCGAGGATGAGAACGGGTGGGTGTGCGGTATCAAGTGTGTACGGATGGAGCTGGGAGAGCCTGACGCTTCCGGCAGAAGACGTCCCGTAGTGATCGAAGGTTCCGAGTTTACAATGGAAGTGGATACGGTTATTATGTCTCTCGGTACATCACCGAATCCGCTTATATCTTCCACCACGAAAGGTTTGGAAGTCAATAAGTATAAATGCATCGTTGCAGAGGAAGAGTTCGGTAAGACATCTAAAGAAGGTGTCTACGCGGGCGGCGATGCTGTGACGGGAGCCGCTACCGTGATTCTTGCCATGGGTGCAGGTAAAACGGCGGCAAAAGGGATTGATGAGTATTTGTCCAAATAGAGCGAATGATAGAGATAGAGCTGTGGGGGAGCCCACAGCTTTATCTAAATAATGCGCACAGATAAAAGTTAATATCTACAGAGCCGCGCTTTCGCTCCAGAACCTTTAAGATATTAACTTTCACCTGTGCTTAGGTATTGGCTAGGTTAGCTTGAATAGTGTCAAAAATAAGTAAGTGAATCTATAACTGTTCAGAAGGTGCTTCTTAATTGTGAGGAACAGGGTTCTGAACAGTTACGAAAATCTTAATAATTTGTATAGTAGTTTATTAAGGATTGACAAGTATAATGAATGAGGAAGGATTAAGAAGATGGTAAATCATATTGTATTGTGGAACTGGAAGGCAGAGTTATCCGATCAGGAGAAAAAGGAAGCGGCGGAGCGTATTAAGAGAGAACTGGAAGGTGTAAAAGAGCAGGTGTCAGGCGTGGTGTCACTGCAGGTGGTAACATCACCGCTTGCCTCAAGTAATAAGGATATCGGATTGATCTCGGTGTTTGAAAGTGCGGAGGATCTACAGAACTATCAGGTGCATCCTGCACATGTTGCGGTCGGAAAATATATCGGAACTGTGACAGAGGGGAGAGTCTGCCTGGATTATTAAGAGAAAGGTAAGTGTGGCCTATGAATTTGATGGAACGGAAACCTCACACGGATCAGGATGATTGGCGTGATGATATTAAGTCAGAATTGCATATAAAGCAAAAAGAGCAGAGCGAAATCCCGATAGAGGAGCTTGATCAGATGCAGGATGATGAAGAGGAAGAAGTCAGTGGCGGTCTGGCGGAGATATTGCAGAAGCCGTTTATGACGCCGGTTCTGCTGGGTATCATTGCGGTGCTTTTAATATGTATCATTGTGCTGCTGTTTCTTCTGCCCGGCCGAAAGAGGGCGGCACAGACCGGAGCAAATGATCTTCAGCAGGATATCACGAAGTATGCGCAGGAACAGAAACAGAACGATTATGTCTCCGGACTGTCGGGAGAGACTGTTTCTGTGGAGACGCCGGAGCAGACGAGTGAGGAGAAGACCGGGACAGAGAGCGGGCAGAAAGCAGAGACGGCCGCAGATACAGATGATACTCTCGTGGCAAGTGACAGCGATAAGACAGCAATCGTGGTCGATATAGAAGACGAAAGCGATGTAGCATACAGCAAGGAATTCATTTTAAATGAGGCGCTGCCTTATTTTGCAGATAATAATCAGGCTGCCATCTGGGATCTGGCGCACTTAAAGCGGTATGTGAAACTGTCAGAGGAACTGGAAGGCACAGACAAGTATTATTATAACGGGGATGTGAACAGTGACGGAATGCCGCACGGACAGGGGCTGGCAATCTATGAGAATAACAGTTACTATTACGGCAGCTGGGTAAACGGTGTAAGAAGCGGCAACGGCACATGGTTCAGATTCTATATCGGTAAGAAGAATAAGAGCAACGCCATGGGTAAATATACGGAGCACAGTTACAGCGGTGAATGGGCGGACGATCTGCCAAACGGTTATGGGGCGGAACACTATGACGTGGACATATCTAAGCTGAAGGTAAGGGAGCGGATCTTACAAAATGTAGTCGGCAATTTCAGCGATGGTCTGTATGACGGTGAGTTGTATGCGAACACTGTGGATTATACCGGCAACGTGGAAGAATGGAGCGGTATTACTGAGAAAGGTGTGTTTACGCTTTGGAGAGATATGAGTGCCATCGGCGAGTGCTCTGTGTGGCGTAAGAAAGATGATCCTTCTCTTTGCATGGATATTGATAAGTCAGAAAATAAAAATCAGGGTTTGAGGGAATTACTGAAAAACGTTGCGAAGTGAGCAAAATCGACAAAATGCACATCGGAAATAGTTGCAATTTATGCAAAATGATTATAAAATAAGATTATGTGATGGGATTTTTAGGCAGTTTGCAAACTTTTGTGATGAGGAGTGTGACAGTATGCCTTGGTGTCCGGTGTGTAAGAGCGAGTACAGAGAGGGAATAGAGCGCTGTGCGGAATGTAAAGTAGAGCTGGTGGATCAGCTGGAGGATGAGAAAGAACAGAGTGCTGAGGCTGTGCAACAGGATTATGGTTATCCGATAGAGGAATCAGCGGCAAATTCAAATGTATTAGAGGGATATGTTGCATTTGGCGATGATCATGAGACAACGGAGAAAGATAGTATTCCCGATCCGCCGCCGATATACCATGCCTATCAGAACAGTGCGGCGAAGGCGGAGGATAACCGTTCTTCGGCATATACGCTTCTGTTTGTCGGAATCGTAGGATTTATTCTTGTTCTGCTTGTGTTTATGGGAGTGATACCGATCTATCGAAGCAGCGGTACGACAAAATATCTCGTATGCGGTGTTATGGGTGCCCTGTTTGTGCTCTTTATCGTGTTCGGAGCTGTGTCCATGCGTAATTCCAAGATCCTGTTTATTAAGGCAAAATCAGAAGACTCCCTGCTATCGGAGATGACCAAGTGGTGTGAAGAACACCTGAGTGCGCAGCAGATTGACGATGGGCTGTTTGTGGCGGAAGCAGGGGAGAACATTCCGGATGAGCAGAAGTATTTCAAACGGACGGATAAGATGAAGTCGATTATTAATGATAAATTTATGAATCTCGATGAGGCACTTTTGGAACATTTTGTGGACGAGTATTATCAGGAGTTGTTTGAGAATCAATGAAGATAACTGTGATCACGGTCGGTAAGATCAAAGAAAAATTTTATCGTGATGCCATAGCAGAGTACGAGAAACGGCTTAGTCGTTACTGTAAGCTGGAAATCATTCAGGTGGAAGATGAGAAGACGCCGGATGGGGCGGGAACTGCGTCGGAAGAAGCGGTTAAGAAGAAAGAGGCGGCGCGTATCCTGCGATATATCAGGGAGGAAGCTCACGTTGTGACTCTGGAAATCCAAGGCAAGATGTATGATTCCGTAGGTTTTGCAGGTGAGATCGAGAAGCTTGCGACGGAAGGAATCAGCTATATTCAGTTTATTATAGGCGGTTCTCTGGGACTGCATGAAGATGTGTGTAAGAGGGCTGACCTTGCGGTCAGCTTTTCTAAAATGACTTTTCCCCATCAGTTGATGCGGGTCATTTTGTTAGAGCAGATTTATCGCGCTTACCGCATTATAAACGGTGAGCCGTATCATAAATAACGGAGGTCGTTTATTATGAGAATGTATGATCTGATCATGAAGAAACGTAACGGGGATACATTAAGCACCGAAGAGATAGAGTATATGATCAAAGAATACACGGCGGATCATATACCGGACTATCAGATGTCCGCCATGATGATGGCAATTTTTTTTCAGGGAATGAGTGCCCAGGAGACAGTGGCGCTCACCATGGCAATGGCTCACAGCGGAGACATGATGAACTTAAACGCTGTCGAAGGTGTTAAGGTGGATAAACATTCCACCGGCGGCGTGGGGGATAAGACATCCATTGCGCTTACGCCGATGGTTGCCGCCTGCGGTGTCAAGATTGCCAAGATGAGCGGCAGAGGGCTGGGACATACCGGAGGTACTATTGATAAGCTGGAGAGCTTCGCAGGATTTACTACAGGGATCACAGAAGAGCATTTCATCAGGCAGGTCAATGAGATCGGGGTGTCCATCATGGGACAGACAGCGGATATCGCGCCGGCGGATAAGAAATTATATGCTTTGCGGGATGTGACTGCCACGGTGGATAATATGTCGCTGATCGCCAGTTCCATTATGAGCAAGAAGCTTGCCTCCGGCGCAGATGCCATAGTGCTGGATGTGAAGACGGGAAGCGGCGCTTTTATGAAAAAGGAGGAAGACTCCTTCGCATTGGCAAGGGAGATGGTTACGCTCGGCAATATGGCCGGCAGAAAGACCATCGCTGTCGTATCGGATATGGATCAGCCGCTTGGGCGTGCGGTGGGAAATGCGCTGGAAGTGGAAGAGGCCATTGCCACTTTGCGGGGAGAAGGACCGGAAGATTTTATGCGGTTGTGCATGACGCTGGGAGCTTATATGCTGGTTGCAGGAGGTGCCGCCAGCGATGAGATGGAGGCAAGAGAGAAGTTAGAGCGTGTGATTGCGGACGAAAGCGCTTTGAAGAAGCTGGCAGATTTTGTACAGGCACAGGGCGGTGATCCGCGGGCGGTGTATGATACTTCACTCCTGCCGAAGGCGGCTGTCACGGAAGAGATTACGACACCGCAGGAGGGATATGTCAGTAAGATCGACTGCGATGAAATCGGCATTTGTTCTCTGATTCTCGGCGGCGGGCGCGAGACGAAGGACAGTGAGATCGACTTATCGGTGGGATTAGTTCTGCATAAGAAGGTCGGTGATCCGGTGAGGGCAGGCGAGTCTTTAGCAACGATCTATGCCAATGACCGGAATAAGCTGGCGTCGGCAAGAGAGAGGTTTTTGAAGGCGTACCATTTTACAGAACAGCCTGTACGTCAAACAGAGTTAATTAAGGGCATTGTGCGGGAATAAAGACATGAATCCAGTCATGAATTCCTTCTTCGGCACATATAGTGAACTATGAAGAGAAATCATAAAAAAATGCCAATACAAGCTCTGTCAAATTCCAAAGAACTGATCGTGGAATCCTTACGTCTTCCGAAAGATACGATGTTGGGAGCGGCGATTGTAACGATCACGGGAAAACAGGAAGCTTTTATAGAGAATTATAAGGGGATTCTGGAGTATACCACGGAGTCTATCGTACTGCAGGGCAAGAATTGTAAGATCTGCTTTGAGGGACGGAGATTGTCAATTGATTATTATACCAATGAAGACATGAAAATAAGCGGCAGTATCGATGCTGTCCGATATGTTTGATGGAGAGGGTAGGATGCTTCACTGGGTGCAATATATCAGAGGTTATGTGACGATCAAAGTGTGGGGGTACTCCACGGAAAGACTGCTCAATCTGTGTGGAAATCACAATATTCTGGTGTGGGATATTGAGGATCACGGCGACTATGATACGATGAATATCAGCGTGCAGGGTTTTTTTGCATTAAAGCCGCTTCTTAAGAAGACCGGAACGAAGGCATCCGTTCTGAAAAGATACGGACTGCCTTTTTTTATGTCCAAAATGGGACGGCGTAAAATATTCGTTGCAGGTTTCCTGTGTTGTATGTTCTTCTGGATGCTGACATCAGGCTATATCTGGAATATCAAGTTCGAAGGAAACTATGTGCTGACAGAGGATGTGCTGCTTGACTATCTGGATGAGAAGGATGTCCGCGTTGCCATGAAAAAAAGCCGGCTTCAGATCGAGGAGCTGGAGAAGGCGCTGCGGGAAGATTATGATGTGATCACATGGACATCCGTACAGGTAAAGGGCACTACGCTGTTGATCTATATCAAAGAAAATGAAATGCCAAATTATGACCAAGTGGGTCAATCTGATGTAACAGAGAGCGAAGCCGGAACGGCAGGGAAGGATTTGATCGCCACGAAGTCCGGGACGGTATCATATATCATCACAAGAAGCGGTGTGCCGCAGGTTGCGTTGGGAGATACGGTAGAGAAGGGGGATGTGCTGGTCAGCGGCGCCGTGCCGGTCTACAATGAGGACACTACGGTCAGGAAATATCAATATGTGGAGTCGGATGCCGATATCAAACTCTGTTATACGGAATCGGTTTCCGTTAAAAAGGACATTCTATATGATGAAAAGATGTATTCCGGCAGACAGAAGACAATGTTCATGCTCGGGGTCAATGACAGGGAGATCAATCTCAGGCTGGGCAAGATCCCGTATGCGGAGTATGATGTCAGCGGCGAGAAGAAACAGGTGAAACTGCTGGATCATCTCTATCTGCCCGTTTTTTACGGAAAAAAAACAGTTCAGGAATATGAAATGATACGCCAGAAGCACACGGAAGAAGAAATGAATTCGATGATGCAGGAAGAATGGCATAAAATTATGGAAACTTTAAACGAAAAAGGGGTACAAATTATCACAAAAAATGTTACAATAAAAAAGAATGATAAAAATTGGGTATTGAATGCCAATATGCAGTTGGAGGAATCGGCGGCGGAACTTGTGCCGACGAGCACGGAGCAGGTAGGTGTTGAGGAAAAGCCTGTGCAGGAAGAGACTGCAGAGTAGAGACGTAGAGCAAACGGTAACGGATAGAGAGGCAGAAGACAGATAGATGGGAGAATTTACAGTCAGTATAGATGCGTCCGTGGAGCATATGCGGAATTTATTCGGCGAGCGTGATGCCTATATCCGGAAAATAGAAGACGATCTGGATGTGGTCATTGTAGACAGGGACGGTGCCGTTAAGATAAGCGGTGACCGTGAGGCGGTCATGAAAGCGTCTCACGTGGTGAGAGAGCTTCTTGCCCTGTCAGAGAGAGGTAATGTGTTGGAAGAACAGAATGTGAATTATGCCATTGAAATGGAAGGCGAGAGTGACAAGGAGGTGCTGCTTGAGATAGACAGCGACTGTATCTGTCATACAATAAACGGCAAGCCGATTAAACCAAAGACTTTGGGACAGAAACAATATGTGGATGCCATTAGGGATCGCATGATCGTGTTTGGCATTGGGCCTGCCGGAACCGGTAAGACATATCTGGCTATGGCAATGGCAGTTACGGCTTTTAAAAATAACGAGGTGAGCAGGATCATTCTCACAAGACCTGCGATCGAGGCAGGAGAAAAGCTTGGTTTTCTGCCCGGAGATCTGCAGAGTAAAGTGGATCCGTATCTCAGGCCGCTCTATGATGCTTTATATCAGATCATGGGAGCGGAGAGCTTTGCCAAGAATATGGAGAAAGGATTGATAGAAGTGGCGCCTCTTGCCTATATGAGGGGACGTACACTGGATAACGCCTACATTATTCTGGATGAGGCACAGAATACGACGCCGGCACAGATGAAGATGTTTCTGACCCGTATCGGTTTCGGCTCTAAGGTGATCATAACGGGGGATGCTTCCCAGAAGGATCTGGCGCCGGATGTGAAATCGGGTCTGGACATTGCCATGAAGGTATTGGCCAAGATCGATGATATTGCTTTTTGCAGGCTGACAAGCAAGGATGTTGTACGGCATCCGCTGGTGCAGAAGATCGTCAGGGCATATGATGATTATGAATCTAAAGAGAAGAAGCGTACAGAACTAAAACAGAGAAACAGGAATTACGAACGTGGAAAAAAATAAGAGACAGACTTTAAAGAGAATAGCGGTGTTTGGATTAATGTTTATAGTGGCGGGCATGATTGCGCTGGCAGGAACGATACTGCATAAAGGCGAGATGGAAGAGATGCTGCGCAATACTGTTATGGTCATGACCGGTACCGGTATGGTGATATTTTCATATGCGATGGAGGAGATCAATCAGCGTTTCATATATCGCAATGAAGGAAAATACGGCAGATTTTCCCTCATGTATCTGGGCGGTCTGCTGGCAGCGGTTTTCCTTCCCTATCTGCCGGTGACAGGATGGCCTTTTCTCGTGATCTTCGTGCTGCTCGGAGTCTTCAGCGATACTGCGACGGGCTTAATGGCTGGAAGTGTATGCCTTCTGTTGTCGGTCCATTATACCGGAGGGGATTTTGGGATTTTCTGGCTGTATTTTATCAGCGGTGTGGCGGGATGTCTGGTCTTCAGTACGCTGGATGATGATTTTCGCGTTATGTTGCCGCTGTTTATATCGCTGGCTATTTTAACGTTGTGTCTGACTGCCAACGAGATATTATTTACTCCGATGAAGTTGTCGGCAGCACAATTTTTGATCCCGGCGATCAATCTGGTTGTGTGCTGTATCCTGCTGCTGATCAGTCTTAAGATGTTCAGTACTGCTGTGATTCACAGGAATCGGGAGAAGTATATGGAGATCAACGATCCGGAATTTCCGCTTCTGGTACAGCTTAAGGAGATGTCCAAGGAAGAGTATTATCATGCGGTACACACGGCCTACTTAAGCGACCGCATTGCCAGACGTCTGGAGCTGGACGATGCAGCGGCGAAAGCATGTGCATATTATCACCGGATCGGCAGGCTTAAAGGTGAGAATACATGGGAGAATGTGTCTGCGATCTGTAATGAGTATCATTTCCCTTCCAATACCAAGAAAATCTTAAAGGAGTACGTGGACGAATCGGAAAAAGTGGTGTCCAAGGAAACGATTATCGTATTGTTTGCAGACTGCATTGTATCTTCGATTCTATATCTGTTTGAGAAAGATCCAATGGCACAGTTAGATTATGCGCAGTTAATTGAAACTGTGTTCCAGAAGAAATTGGAAACGGACGAGCTGTGGTGGAATGAAATATCATTGTCACAGATTCGTGAGATGAAGAAGATATTTATTGAGGAGAAATTATATTATGACTTCTTACGTTGAGAACGAGACTAAGGTCGATTTTCCCTTCGATGTGCAGGATATTCTGAATAAGATTATGGAAGCGGTCACGCAGATGGAAAACTGCCCGTATGAGACAACGGTCAATCTTCTGATTACGGACAATGCGGGGATACGCGAATATAACAAAAACTATAGGGATATGGATCGCGAGACAGACGTACTGTCTTTTCCGAATATTTCCTTTGACAATGAGGGGGATTTTTCACAAGTTGAGAATATGTCGGCTGATTACTTTGATCCGGACAGCGGTGAACTGATTTTGGGGGATATTATTTTGTCCGCGGATCGTGTACTGTCGCAGGCACAGGAATACGGGCACAGTGTTTTGCGCGAGTTTGCTTTTCTGACGGCACACAGCATGTTTCATCTGTGTGGGTATGATCATATGGAAGAGCGGGAGGCTGCCGTCATGGAGGAGAAGCAGGAGGCAGTTCTTATGAATCTGGGGATTTCCAGAGCGCAGTAAACGGATGAAACTAAGATGAATAAGAGGGCATGGTATTGCTATGAAATTACGAAAGAAAGATTCTGATGGCGGACTACAGAATAGATCGATTAAAAATCCGATGGTACAATATGCGGGCATTATATCTTATATCATATTACTTCTCATGAGGATTCCTTTGTCGAAAGTGATCGGCGATGCGGGAATAGGTTTGTTTGCGCCTGCATACGAGATTTTTTTTCTGATTACGATTTTTACTTCATACTGTATGACGAAAACCATGGCCGGAATCATACGATATCGGGTGAAACGGGATCAGTATAAAAATGCGAAGCGTGCGTTTCGTGCGGCATTCAGTATGGATTTGCTGATCAGCGTTGGGATGGCATTGCTTGTATTATTAATGTCCAAGATCATAGCGGATATTTTTGTGCTGGAGTCGTTTGCCCGTATGGCGGTTATGGCGGTTGCTCCGGTGATTATTTTCGCTGCGTTTATCGGTACTTTCCGCGGATATTTTGACGGCTTCGGGCTTGGTGTGATGACAGCGCATTCCCAATATATAGAGAGTATTTCCATGGCAGTCTGTGCATTTTGTATCGGGGATATTTGCTATATATACGGGACTAAGGTTGCAGCGCTCAGACAGGACAGTGTTTACAGCTATGCATATGGGGCGCTTGGTGCTATGCTCGGGGTCATGGTGTCACAGATCATTACTACGATCCATTTGCTGGTGGTTTATGTGGTTTACTCGGGAACACTTCGCGGCAAACTGGGAATGGATGGAAGTAAACGTCTGGAAACCCAGTATTCCTTACAGGGTATGGTATTGCGCAGCAGCCTTCCGTTTGCTGTTTCAGGAATTATTTCCAATCTTTACATGTTGATTGATCAGCGTATGTTTAATTACTGTATGAATAAGCGAGAGCTGGGACCGGAACGGACAGGAGCATGGGGGTGTTATTACGGCAAGTGTGCTGTGTTGATCAGCGTGGGGGCAGCATTAGGTGTATGGAGCATTTACACGGCTGCGGGCAGGATCAGTAATGCGTATGACCGGGGCGATTACCGCATCATGCGGGAGCGGATCGGAAAGGCGGTGCGCAGACTGTGTATCGTCGCTTTTCCAACGGCCATTTATCTGGCGGCACTGGCGAGAGCGTTCGCCGAATGTCTGATTAAGGGCGGCAGCGATGAGCTGACCGCATGGGTACAGAAGGGAGCGGTCATTATAATACTGTATGGTTTCTGCTTCCTCTTCGGGCAGCTTATGTACAGAGTCCATATGATAAGGGAACTGCTCTTTACGGCAGGGATCTCGCTGATAGTTCATATCCTTACAGCATATATTCTGGTACAAAAGGCTCTTCTTGGTGCAGACGGTATTGTGTATGCGCTGATTCTGTCTTTTGCAGTGTGCAGCGGGCTGAATTTCTTTCTGATCAGCAGAAATTTAAAATACAAACAGGAATGGCTGGGAGGAATTGTTTTTCCGGCGGCAGCGGCCGGTGTATCCGGTGTGGTAGTTGCCCTATTGAGTAGTTTTTTGCTGGAACCGCTGGGCGGTATGCTGACGCTGTTGATCGGCATAGTTGCGGGATTATTTATCTATGTGACGTTTTTGATGATCTTAAGGGTTATAGGGGAAGCGGAGCTATCCAGAATTCCGCTTGGCTTTTTCTTTATCATGCTGGGCAGGAATCTCGGCATTCTTTGATATAACAAAATAATAAAATGGTGCATAAAATTTGTGAAATGACTGATACTGATTACAGGTAATCCGGTAAGAAAGGCAATTGGAAGGATGAAATTTATAAGACGTATCAGTCTTTTTCTTATGTTATCGGGAATTATGCTCGGAGCAGGAGGCTATGCCGCGCTGAAGGCGGAGCACTTCTTCTATCCGAACCGATATCAGATGAGGGAGAGCAGTGAACAAACCAGACAGAAAGCGCTGGAAATCGGCGACGTACAGGAGCAGATCATAGAGACGGCGGTGGCGGAGGTTCCCGTGGTAACGGCGGACACGACTTATCTGATCGAGGAAGTGGATCTGATGAGTGGTACGGTGAATGAAAAAGAGGAGAATGTGCCGGTCAAATATATCGGGCTGGACCGGGATGGGCTTCTTCAGGAACTGGAATCCTACGACCGGAATCCGCCGCTGACGGAATTAGAGCAGGGGTTTGAGACGATTGAGCTGACCGCCTTTTCTAAGGACAGGGTGGTGATCTGTAAATATTATAAGCAGGAAGAGAATAAAGGCTATTATCTTATGGTAGCCGATCATTTTATTGTTGTTTATCAGGAGGACAAGCGGACACTCTATATGAATACGGATATTCTGCTTGCCAGTCTCGACGACGGACTGCAGGCAGAGATTATGCGGGGAAAGTATGTTGAAACGGAGGAAGAACTATATAATTTCCTTGAATCTTATTCGAGTTGAGGGTATCATATTAACGTAAAAAGTACGTAACTGTTCAGAACCCTGTTCTTCGCAGTTACGAAGATGCACAGAAATTATGCATTCTGCATAATTTCGCGCATGAATCCTGCATCATAGGATGTCTTGCTAAGAAATACTGCGTTTTGTGTGCTGATACAAAACAGCGGCATGGAGGTTAATATGAATAGAAAAATTGCTGTGGTCGGCGGCGGCGCGGCGGGGATGACGGCTGCTATCCATGCGGCGCGGGCAGGCGCGCAGGTGACGATATATGAGAGAAATGACAGGGTCGGCAGGAAACTTTTATCAACGGGAAACGGCAAGTGTAACTTCTCCAATGAAGAGATGAGCCCGGAATGTTACTATGGCAGTGGTGTATCGCTTGTTGAAGACCTGTATGGGACGGTCGGTGTGGCGCAGACTAAGGAGTTTTTCTCAGGATTGGGCATGCGGATTAAAAATCGGAACGGTTATCTGTATCCTGCTAGCGAACAGGCCTCAACCGTGCAGGATGTTCTCCGATTTGAACTGGAACGGCAAAAGGTGTGTGTACATACAAATAAACAGGTGGCTGATCTGATCAGGCAGACAGACGGGCTGACCGTGATGACGAAGGAAGGACAGAGAGAACGTTACGATGCGGTAATACTTGCCTGTGGCGGCAGTGCAGCCCCAGCGACGGGGTCGGACGGCGCAGGAGCCGCGCTGGCACGGAAACTGGGGCATCGTATTGTTCCCCTTGTTCCGGCGCTTGTTGCACTGCATTGTCAGGAAGATTTCTATAAACGGGTGGCGGGAGTGCGCTGTGAGGCAGGACTAACGTTACGGATAGACGAGAAGACCGTGCGGACGCAGCGCGGCGAACTGCAATGGACGAATTACGGCATTTCCGGCATTCCCGTATTTCAACTGAGCAGAGAGGCAGCATATGCACTGCAGGAACGCAGACGGGTTACGATTGAGATCGATCTGATGCCGGATGGTCCCATGCCCACGGATGTGGGAGATGTTAACACTACGGCGAACGAAAGATATGAGAGAGACGGCGGTTTTTGGGAAGACAGATGGGCTAGACAGAGTATGCAGACGATGGATCGGTTTGTGACCGGATTGGTCAATAAGAAAATCGGACTTCTTCTGCTGAAACTGTCAGGAATCAGGGAGACGGATCGGGCGGCGGATGTGCCTAAGGCATCCCGGGTGAAACTGGCCGGTCTTTTCCGGTCCTTTCCGGTGGTGGTCAAGGGAACGAACTCCTTTGAGCAGGCGCAGGTATGTGCCGGAGGCGTAGACTGCAGGGAGGTGACCCGAACACTGGAGTCAAAGCTTGTTCCGCATCTTTTCTTTGCGGGAGAGATACTGGATATCGACGGTATATGCGGCGGCTATAATTTGCAGTGGGCGTGGAGCAGCGGTATCGTGGCAGGAAAAGCGGCAGCACATACGCTGTAGAAAGGTACGGATATTGAAATGAAAGTAGTATTGAAGAATCTGACAAAAAAGTTTCCGAGCAGGGACAGGAAAAGCCATACAGATGTAATAGCGGTCAACGATTTCAATTTTGAGATTCCTGACGGCAAACTGATCGGTCTGTTGGGACCTTCCGGATGCGGTAAGAGCACGGCACTCAATCTGATCAGCGGATTGTTGAAGCCCACGGAAGGAAGGATCTTTTTCGGAGATGAGGATGTCACGGATCTTCCGCCGGAGAATCGGGGTATCGGTCTGGTATTTCAGAATTATGCTCTTTACCCGCATCTGAATGTAAAACAGAATATCCTCTTCCCGCTTCAAAATCTTAAGGGCAAGGACAAGCTCTCTAAGTCTGAGATGCTTGAAAAGGTAACAGAGGCGGCGAAGTTAGTTCAGATCGATGATCTGATGGAGCGTAAGCCGAGAGAACTTTCGGGAGGACAGCAACAGCGGGTGGCGATTGCCCGTGCGCTTGTGAAAAGACCGAAAGTGCTTTTGCTGGATGAACCGCTTTCCAATCTTGATGCGCGTCTGCGAATCCAGACCAGAGAAGAGATCAGAAGAATTCAGCAGGAGACAGGCATCACCACAATCTTCGTGACACACGATCAGGAAGAAGCGATGAGTATCTCCGACAGAATCGTTGTGATGAAGGAAGGAGAGATCCAGCAGATCGGCGAACCCCAGGAAGTTTATGATAGTCCGGCGAATCTTTTTGTTGCCAAGTTCCTCGGAACGCCGCCGATCAATGTTTTTGAAGGACAGGTACAGGACGGCAGACTCATCATTGGAGAGGATACCGTTATGCATATCGGGGGCGTTGCGGACAGACAGGTCTATGTGGGAATCAGACCCGAGGGCTTTGTGCTGAAGGAAGACGGGGAGTTTCGCTGCCGATTAGACAGAGTGGAAGTGATGGGAAGGGATATCAGTGTAGTATGCACGAACACGGCCTCCGTAAATCCTACGGTTCGTGCGATCTTAAGTACGGATCATAAGATCAGTCTGAATGCGGGGCGGAAAGAAGAAGGAACCTTCGTATGCTTTTCCCTCATATCCCGCAAGGTGTTTCTGTTTGATAAGGAGACGCAGAAGAGAATCTATTTCGGGGAGAAAAGTTTATGAAGCGTGACAAAATAAGCAACAGCAGTTTAAAAGGGTGGCTCTATCTTTTGCCGGCGGTTCTCTTTCTTGGAGTCTTCATGGTGTACCCGCTAGTCGATGTGCTGGTCTATTCTTTTGAAGAGGGATATAATTCGGCATCCCAGACCTATTTTGGTATCGGTTCTTATAATTATGCATATGTTCTGCGGGACCCTTACTTCTTGCAGGCGTTGAAGAATACTTTTCTGTTAGTGATAATTACCGTGCCGCTCTCCACAGGGATCGCGCTGCTTATTTCCCTTGGGTTAAACTCCATAAAGCCCTTTCGCGACTTGTTTCAGACCATATATTTCCTGCCCTATGTGACCAATACGCTGGCAGTCGGCATGGTGTTTATGATTCTGTTCAAGAAGACCGCATATTCCGACGGATTGATTAATCTGTTGATCAGATGTTTCGGCGGAGATGGTGTAGATTTTATAGATGGACCTTATTGGGCGAAGATGTTTGTCTTATGTATTTATACGATCTGGGTTGTCATGCCCTTTAAGATTCTGATTCTGACCAGTGCGCTTGCAGCGGTGGATCAGCAGTATTATAATGCGGCGAAGGTAGATGGCACATCGAAGTTCAGGACTTTCGCAAGAATCACTCTGCCAATGATATCGCCGATGATATTCTATCTGATTATAACGGGATTTATCGGGGCATTTAAGGCGTACAGCGATGTGGTGGCTCTGTTTGGCACGAATCTGAATGCGGCGGGAATGAATACTATCGTAGGCTATGTCTATGACATGCTCTACGGGGACAGCGGCGGATATCCCTCCTATGCATCGGCAGCGGCAATCCTGCTGTTTGCCATTGTATTTACGATCACCTGCATCAATCTGCTGATTAGTAAGAGAAAAGTGCATTACTGAAAATATGGAAATGGGCTGTTATAAGAGGTTATTATTATGGTAGAAAAGGTAAGTAAACAGGAAAATACGACTGATTACCAAAAAATAGAAGCTGCTGCCCGAAGGCGTAAGAAAACTGCGGCGGTCATCACCTATATTCTGTTATCGGTGTGGGCTGTTATCGTGTTATTTCCGTTTTACTGGATGGTTTTGACTTCTGTCAAAAGTTACAGTGCGTATAATGCCGAATATATTCCGAGATTCTTCACGTTGTCTCCGACCATGCAGAATTATGTGGAAGCATTTACCGCTGTGCCGCTCGGGCGTTATCTGTTTAATACGTTGATCTTTACGCTGGTGACTACGCTTGTTATGCTGGTGGTGATCACATTGGCGGCATTTGCTTTTGCACGGCTGGAATTTCGGGGGAAGAATGTCATGTTCGTTATTTTCCTCTCCATGATGATGATTCCGAACGAACTGGCAGTTATTACGAACTTTATGACGGTCACGAATCTTGATATGCGCAATTCCTTCGCCGGATTGATTCTGCCGTCAGTGATGTCGGTCTTTTATGTTTATCTGCTCAAGGAGAATTTTGAACAGATACCGGACAGCCTGTACTATGCCGCGAAGGTGGACGGCACCTCCGACTTAAGGTATCTGCTTAGGGTGATGATACCGATCTCCAAGCCGACGCTTGTAACGATTACGATCCTGAAAGTGATCGAATGCTGGAATTCTTATGTATGGCCGCGTCTGATCACGGATGATCCGGATTATTTTCTTGTATCTAACGGGATTCAGGAGATTCGTGAAAACGGTTTCGGACGCGAGAATATTCCGGCGATGATGGCGGCGGTAGTAGTGATTTCGGTACCTTTGATCCTGTTGTTTCTCGTGTTCCATAAGAAAATCATGGAGGGCGTTTCCAGAGGAGGCACGAAGGGATGAGGAAAAATATTTTCAACAGAATATTATGTTCGGCTATATTATGCGGATGTATATTCATGCTGTCGGGCTGTCATGGCAGGGAAGGACTTTCCGCCTTCGAGATGCCGGAGCAGTTTGATGATACAAGAGAATATGAGATCACGTTTTGGGCAAAGAATGACACCAATAAAACACAGACGGCAATCTATGAGAGAGCGATCGATGAGTTTGAGACGCTGTATCCGAATATTACCGTGAATCTGCGCCTCTATACAGATTATGGCAAGATCTACAACGATGTGATCACGAATATTGCCACAGACACCACGCCTAACGTATGTATTACTTATCCGGATCATATTGCCACATATCTGACGGGAACGAATCTGGTAGTTCCGTTGGATGAGCTGTATGCGGATGGAGCATATGGACTTGGCGGGAGCGAAGTAAAGTTTGATTCCCCTAAAGTGTCTGAGATCATCCCGAAGTTTTTGGAAGAGTGTTCTATTGACGGACGCTGTTATGCCCTTCCATACATGCGTTCCACAGAAGCCTGTTACGTGAACAAGACTTATGTGGAAGCCTTGGGGTATACCTTGCCCGAGATTCTTACATGGGACTTTATATGGGAGGTTTCCGAGGCTGCGATGGAGCAGGATGCGGACGGCACGTTTCTGGTCAACGGGCAGAAGGTGTTGATACCTTTTATCTACAAATCCACAGATAACATGATGATTCAGATGCTGAAGCAAAAAGGTGCCGGATATTCTGACGAGAGTGGCAATATCATGCTTTTTAATGATACTACATCAAAGCTTCTGACAACCGTTGCAGCACACGGAGACAGCGGTGCATTTTCTACTTTTAAGATTTCAAGCTATCCGGCGAATTTCCTGAATGCCGGTCAGTGTATCTTTGCCATTGATTCCACGGCGGGTGCCACATGGATGGGAACGGATGCACCGTTATGTGACATCAGTGAAGATAAGATCGTTGAATTTGAGACTGCGGTCATGATGATTCCGCAGTTTGATGTGGGAAATCCAAGCATGATATCTCAGGGGCCGTCAGTCTGTGTTTTCAATAAAGAAGATCCGCAGGAGGTTATGGCCTCGTGGCTGTTTACACAATATCTGCTGACGAATGAGGTACAGATCGCTTATGCAGAGACGGAAGGGTATGTGCCCGTGACGACAAAGGCACAGGAGTCCGCCGAATACAAAGAATATCTGTCTGAAATCGGTACAGATGCCGTCTCGCATTATGAAGTTAAGATCAAGGCGGCAGAGTTGTTGCTTGATAACGTGGAGCATACTTTCGTTACGCCTGTGTTCGTGGGTTCTGCATCTCTTCGCGATGCCTCCGGACAGCTTGTGGAGAATACCGTGAAATCCGTCAGAAGAGGGCAGGTGATCGATGAGGAATATATTGCCGGACTGTACAGTGATACAACGTCTCTGTACCGGCTGGATCAGATCGGGATACAGAACAGTCGATTGGCTTCCGGGGAGAAGGAGCTGGGAGCGCTTCCTAAGGCATCCGTGATACTGTTAACGGCACTGGCTGTTGTCTGGGGTGGCATGATCGTATATGTAATCCGACAATTTGCTATTGATTTCCTGTGAATTTCATGTATACTTAGTTTGTGCATAGATCGGCAGTATTTCGGTCAACAAACTTGCAGGTAAAGAGAAAGGCATGGTACAAAAAATGAAAAAGTTTATAACATTACTTTTGGCTTCGGCACTTGTGTTAACTTGTGCAGGATGTGGTTCTAAGGGCGGAGATACAACGTCCGAGAGCGGTGCGGCGGATGTAAAATCCGAGGGTGTCATGACATATGATGAATATGTGGCGGCCCCGTTAGATTCGGAAGTTGTGATTGAGACATATGTACAGGACAAGCAGTCATGGTGGGACAATAAGGCTACCTTGTATACGCAGGATAAGGATGGCGCTTATTTTGTATACAATGTGACTTGTTCGGAAGAAGACTATAAGAAGCTGACACCGGGAACGAAGATTAAAGTAACCGGATATAAAGCGGAATGGTCGGGAGAAGTAGAGATTGCAGAGGGCGCTTCTTTTGAGATTGAAGACGGAAATTATGTAGCGGCCGCAGAGGATGTTACATCACTGCTTAATTCCGATGATTTAATCAACCACCAGAATAAGTTTGTATCCTTTAAAGGAATGACCGTAGAGGCTGCCGGTCAGGATGATGACGGAAATGATGTTGCTTTTCTGTATAACTGGGACGGATCCGGGCAGGACGGAGATGACTTGTATTTCAATGTATCACTTGACGGCAATACTTATACCTTTACGGTAGAGTCTTATCTGCGTGACAAGACAACGGATGTGTATGCGGCTGTAAAAGGTTTAAATATCGGTGATAAGATTGATATGGAAGGCTTCCTGTATTGGTATGAGGGCGTAAATCCCCATATTACTTCCGTGACGGCGGCGAAATAATCAGTGATGTTGGCTGATACAGCTTATTACTCTGTGTAGTACGCGTGGCGTGAAGAGTAACAAATAATTGAACTTCCATGCATATTATAATTGACAATATAAAACACCCTGAATATCGGTGGCGATACATCTTAATATAGGCTGTATCAAAGCGATGTTCAGGGTGTTTTATGTATAGGTGAAGAAATCCGTCAGGATGTAGGCTGGCGCAGAGGACAATCCGACATGCTGATCTTGTCCTTCAGGATGTTCAAACCGCAGTCATCTAAATAATCTTGCAAGATCGGAAGGGACTGTGAGGAGGTGGGACCGATGATGATTTCACCTACCAGGTCCGACAGATGCAGATTCAATTTGCCGCACATACGGTTTAAGTCCAGCGGATAATATTTTTTGATTCTGCCCCGTGCCACATGATATTTTGGTTCTACGGCAAAATCGTTGGAGATGAACGGTGAGACCACTAACCGGAATTCCCGTTCGTTTGCGAAAGAAGGGTGCTTGAAGGCGGCTGATTCCACCCAGGCATCGTTCATCAGATCTCGTAATCGGGGCAGATTTTCCGACAACTGTTCCGAATTTTTGAACAGTCGGTAAAATTCGCCTACGAGATGATGTTCCCGCACATCGGCCTGATAATATACTTCCTGAAGAGAGACGACACCGCCGACCATCTTCTTCATGAGAGCCTCATGGAAAGCAATGCATACACCCTGACCAAGATATCCGTAGCGCTCCCACTGGGCGGCATCATCGCGGTATCTTGAGAAACATGCCGCATAGGCGGAATAATGAAATTCTTCTTCCATTTCCCTGACAAAAAAATTCTGCGCTTCGCGGAGTCTGTCGTGATCTCCGTCTGTGCGAAGCTTTTCGATGACGGCTTTGCAGATTCCGTTCATGAAAAGTGTCATCTCGGAAGCGTCGTTCATATTTAAGATATTGTTAAGTCTCAGCTCTCCGCAGCGTATGATTCCGTCGAATGCGGCAAAGTCTGTGTAGTGATAGAGCATAGGCGACCTCCGTAAATGTTTGTACTTATGTGATTTCAGTATACCACAAATCATAGAGAAAAGTCATTTTGTTAATTGAGATGCAGCGGACGGATTTATTGGCATTGGTTCATGTTTTCTTATTAAAAGTGCGCGAGGTGGAAGACAGGGTTAAGATATGTTATACCATAAAAGGAGTGGCACTTTGATTACGATACAGTTATGGAAGGAGAAAAATATTATGCAATCATCTGAAGAATACATGAAGAACCTAAAACAATGGCTTCGGGATACGGCAGATTCCCCGCTGGAAGAAATGTCTGACTTCTTTACGAAGCGGCTGCATGACTATGAAGAACATATGTCAATTTGGGAGAAGTCTTATCAGATATTTGCCGAAATATTACCTTCGGAATGTCAGAAGATTTTAGACTTAGGATGTGGAACCGGATTAGAACTTGATAAGATATGGCAAAGAAATCCGAACATTGAGGTAACAGGCGTAGATTTATGTGCAAACATGCTGGATAAACTACATGTAAAACATTATGACAAACCTCTTACCACTGTATGTCAGGATTATTTCCAATATGATTTTGGATATGGTAAATGGGATGCTGTAATCTCCTTTGAAAGCCTGCATCATTTCCTGCCGGAACGCAAAAAGGAATTATATCGGAAGATTTGCTGCAGTCTGAAAGAAAGCGGCGTTTTTATATTGGGAGACTATATTGCATGTTGTAACGAAGAAGAGGAACTGTTGCGCAGTGTTTATCTGGAAAAAAGAAAACAGTCAGACGTACCGGATAATTGCTATGTGCATTTTGATATTCCCCTGACTCTGGAACATGAAAAAGAAGTATTGCAAAACGCAGGATTTGTAATTGAAGAAGTTTTGGATGGCGATGCAACGATTATTATTGCCGGAAAAGGAGAATAGATTGAAAAATACACCCTTTGCTCTTAAAAAAGGGCGCACTAATACAAGGTATCCTACAAACTAAAAATTTTAAACTGCCGTTGGTATAGATTCAGGAGGGATTACACCTTCTGATATAAGTAATTTCAGCGCCTGTTTTACAGCTTTGGCTTTTTGCTTATCCTGCATCTCCTGCGGCATATCGGTTTTATACAGATCGCAGGGATTCCATGTTTCTCCGGTTGAAAGCATTTGGTAGACAGCAGTCAGGATCATCCTTGCGATAGCAATAATGGCTCTCTTTTTACCTCTTCTTTTGGCAAGACGTTCACATTTGTTTTTGTAGTAAGGAGTAGCTGTGGATTTTACGGCAGCATGGGCACATTGTACCAATGCAGGTTTGAGGTAGACACCGGCACGTGTGATCCTGACAGATTTCTTCTTACCGGCAGATTCATTGTTGCCCGGCGTTAATCCCGCCCAGCAACACAATCGCTTGGAAGAGTTAAATTGTGTCATATCAGTACCAATCTCGGAGATGATAGTGATGGCAGAAGACCTGTCAACTCCGGGAATGGTGCAGAGCAGGGAAACAGCATTTTCATAAGGAGCGATCAACTCATCCAGTTTGGAGTCCAGTGAGTGAATGGACTGTTGAACAAAATCAAGATGAGAACGCACCATGAGCATACGTTCCTTTTGAGAAGAGGTCATCTGATAACCTTCAATGGATTCAATCACAGCATCGGCTTTCTTCTTTAAAGATTTTTGAAGAAAGGATTTACACGTTTCCGGATCGAATCCATCAGAAGTGATCAGATAATCCGTAATAGAAGATGCAGATTTACCAAACATATCGGTAACGACTGCATCAAGAGCAACATTACAAACGGTAAAGGCATTCTGGAAGCGGTTTTTTTCACTCCGTTTGCAGCAGGTCAGTTTGAAGCGGTACCGTGTGTATTCCCGAAGGATGCGGATTTCCTTACAGGGAATAAAACTGCCGGGAACAAGACCAAGGCGGAAAAGATCGCCGATCCATTTGGAATCTTTGGTATCATCTTTGTTACCTTTTACAGCTTTTACCCACTTCGGATTAGCAATGGTAACATTAATGTGTCCTTCCAGAAGATTAAAAACGGGAATCCAGTACTTTCCGGTAGATTCCATACAGACATGAAAACAGGAATTATCAAGAAGCCACTGTTTGAAATGCCGGATATCACTGTTAAAAGTAGAAAACCTCTTTTTCTGGTAAGAAGGCTGGACACCTTTGGTGGTTTTAATGATAGTGGCAACGAGAAAAGTTTTATGGACATCGACGCCACAGCAGGTTGGATAGACAACTTTCATGAGAAACAGCTCCTTTCGTAAAGTCAGGAGCCATTGACTGCCATATCACACATTTAACAAGAGTTAAAACAATTCTTAGATTGCGGACTCGAAGTACCACTTATTTGTGCTTGAAAGATATGGCTTACACTGATTAGTGTACTGATTCAATCCCTGAAAGAAAGCCTTCGACTCTCCTCGCCGTGCTTTGTAGTGTGGCTCCATGTAACAATTATAAAAGAAGTGGTGGAAGACGCACACCATTTTTCATGACTATTTGTGCCGCCAGCGTCAGCGGCGGAATGGATGATTAGTGTGAAAAATAAATTTTTCACACGCAAGTTTGTGCTTGCGCCCAAACTCGCAGGTTGAGCAAGAATGGGGGATTATATGGAGAACAAAATCGTTATAGCAGAAACAGAAAGGCTGGTTTTAAGAAGATACAAAAAAGAGGATTTGCAGGATCTATTTGAATATTTATCTGATAAGGAAGTTGTGGAATATGAACCATATAGACCGCTGACTCTTAATGAAACAAAAGAAAATCTCGAATGGCGTATCGGAACAGAGGAAATGATTGCTGTTGAATTAAAAAAATCCCACAAAATGATTGGTAATGTATATATGGGAAAACGCGAGTTTGATGCGTTGGAAATAGGTTATGTGTTTAATCGGAATTATTGGGGCAATGGCTATGCTGTTGAAAGCTGTAAAGCGTTAATTCGACACGCATTTTCAAACGGTATACATAGGATATATGCAGAATGCGACCCACGCAATAAGAATTCTTGGAAATTACTTAAAGCATTAGGGTTTCAGCGTGAAGCTTATTTAAGAAAAAATGTATATTTCTGGAAAGATGAAAACGATAGAGCGATTTGGAAGGATACATATTTATATGCCAAATTAAATGATGACGAATAATTTCCTAATTCATTCCCACAACCTTGTCCAAGAGCTTTGCAGATTCCCGCGTTGCCTCCCTTGTAGCGTGTGCATAGACATTTATGGTAGTGCTTACGTCCGAGTGTCCTAAAAGTTCCTGCACATCTTTTGGCTGTGCCCCGTTTGATAACAGGTTTGTTGTGTAGGTGTGCCTTAATGTGTGGAAGTGGAACCCCTCTAATTCCGGTACTTTCCTTGCTGCTGTACGGCAGGCTGTTTCTACGGTGGCTGGAAGTTCAAGACAGCCATCTTCCCTCAGACATACAAAGGAGATTTCCGTATAATCCTCCGGCACATTCTCAGTCGTTCCTAAGTTGTAATACTCATAATGTACCCGATTTTTTTCTGTAACTTCCTTGTAGAAATTCCTGTGATAGAGTTTGCCATACTGCATACGGTTTTAAGCTGCTATTTCCTTGTTTTCTTCAAGATGTCAGCCAAAATCAACGATCCGCACTTTCTTCCTTTTTGTCAAGCCGATTTCGTGCTTATGGGTAGCACCATTGTAACGGACACTTCCGCAAACAAGTTGTAATGCGGCGAAACAAAATAGGGAGCTTTATTTTTTGTTTTATATTTTTATAAGAGGAATAGAAATGTCACTTATGGAAAAATTTTATTATTAACTGTCCCACTTGAGGCAAATGTGGTAATGCTTCTTTTGTCTATGATAGCTGTAAAAGTGCGGAATGAATAGAAAATAGATGGATTATGTAAGATGAATCTATCCGTTTTATGCAAGAAATGTAAAGAAAAATTACTTCCACTCGTATATAATCATAGATGATAGGAGGTATTCAATGGATTGGATTAAGGGAATGAACCAAGTGATAGAGTATATTGAAATAAACCTAACGAGTCAGATACAGTACGAATCATTGGCGCACATAGTCGGATGTTCTGTTTATGAGTTTTCAAGGATTTTTTCGTTTGTAGCTGGAATATCTATTTCGGAGTATATCCGCCGCAGGCGCTTATCACAAGCAGTATTTGATATTCAACATAGTAATGAAAAGATTATTGACATTGCTTTAAAGTATTGCTATGAGTCACCAACAACATTTTCAAGAGCATTCAAAGAATTACATGGTGCCACGCCTTCCTTTGCACGAAAGACAGGTGTACCGCTAAAAGTTTATCCGCCAATTATATTTACACTTACCTTGAAAGGGATAAATGCGATAGATTTCAGAATTGAAAAAAAGGAAAGTTTTCAAATTATTGGACTTTCCGGGTATGAGTATAGTGAATGTGAACCAGATGATAACTTGACACCTTTATGGCGTGAATTTATGAATTATTATAATGCATGCTTATGGAATGATGGTGGTGTAGACAATTACTATACAGCACCATTTTGGCAAGTAGGTGCATATTACTTTCAATCAGATGGCGGAAAGACCAAAACAATAATTGGTGCGGAATACAAAGGGAAAAAAATAGAGGGTATGACGTTGGAAACAATCCCAGCAGCTACTTGGACAGTCTTTTCATTTACCTCGCCCACAGGGATTGATTATGTACCAGCGGCATATACCCGAATACTAACGGAATGGTTTCCTGCAAGTCAGTATATACGTGACGAAGCAATCCCAAGCCTTGAAGTGTTCCCAGAAGGTGATGCTAGTTCCAGCGAATATATCTGGGAAATTTGGATGCCTGTCAAGAATAAGTAATTTGCGGACTTATAAGGAGAGAAGTTTGAAACAAGTAGACTATTTGCGATACTTAGACACAAGTACATATACATATGCAGGTGCATATAAAGACTATCTTTTATCCTTACCGGATGACATTCCGTCTATTGGTATGTTGGTATGTGACCAAATTACGCATCCGACGATGTATTTTACCCCACCTTCGACTTATTTAGAAGACAAATACTTTGGTAAGTTTGCTTTGTATCCGAAACATCGCTTTAAAAATGAAGATGAGTTATTTATTACAGCCGCAGGTATGATAGCGGAACTTTTTCGATTGGACGAATCCGGCTTTACAAAAGGAAAGGATGTAACCAAAAGAATTTCGGTGTCTTGCCGCAATGCATCTATATTATTCAGTACCATACTAAAGGCGAAAGGCATTCCGTGCCGCTCCAGAGCTGGATTCATGGATTTTGGTAATGATGGAAACAGTTATATGGAGCATTGGGTGAATGAATATTGGAGTTACGAAGAAAAAAGATGGATTTTAGTAGATGCAGATGGTTATTATGAATATGAGTCACGATTTGGTTATAGTCAGTTTGATTTACCAAGACACAAGTTTGTCACTGCATCAGAAGCGTGGCTAGGGTTAAGAAATAATACATTAGACAAAACTATAGATTTGTTTGCGCCAAATCTGTTAGAAGGAGTTTGTGAATATTTGTTTATGGATTTTCATGCTTTGATGAATAATGAAATTTTCTATTCACATCAACCGAAGTATCTTCGAAATAGATTTAGTATTTTGGATGAATCAGAATTTATGGAAATAGATAACTTAGCGACTTTGTTACAAAATTCAGATGAGAATATGGACGAAATAGAAAAACTGTGGACATATAATGACAAATTTACCATTTTAACAAATGGTACACAAAATATTTACCATGATGTTTTTGAATAGGGTAATTTTTTGAGTGAAATATTTATTCTTCATCTTGACAGTACAGAGGGAGATTTATATACAAAGCTATAAAAAGCAATCAATGAGAGTGGGCATGGCATAAAGAAAAAATCAACAGAAAGCGATATGTTACTTCAATTCAGGGATTTAAGAATTTTACCGAACATGCATCAGGTATTCCAGAATGGCAAGGAGATTATTTTGACCGGAAAAGAATTTGAGATACTTATGTTATCGACGCAGAACAGAGGGCATGTTTTTAGCAAAGAGCAGATTTATGATGTCATTTGGAACAACGAATATATCTTTGATAAACGGAATATACTACAAGTCAGCCCAAGTTTAATCTGTCTACAAGAATAAATATCTTGCTATAACTTTTACCATAGCTCCAAAGAATCTTCCGTATCAACCCACATCTGCATATTGCCCTCAAAGTACAGACGAGCATATTCAAGTGGCTCATCAATAGCAAGGATATTTAAGGCACATTCCGAGCAGGCAGTAGTTTTTAGCCCTTTCTCTGCTTCCCAACAGTCAATTCGCAAAAGATACCCTGCGGTGGCTATGTATATACTATTGTGGTGTATGTTGTATTCTGCATATATGATATTCATTGTATTTGTCCTTTTTCCCCAAAATTGTGAAAGTACATTTTCTAATTGACCCGAAGAAATGATAATACATTGTTGACAGCAAATTCATGGATTCGTTCTCCATTTTCATTTTTATATGAGGAGATATTCTATAGTCATTTCTTTTAAAGGTATGATATAATTAAAACAAAAAATCAGAACTCCTCAAAAATCTAATCATAAAATTGCTTGACGCGAAAGTCCATGC
>JAAUZX010000017.1 GCA_014804365.1 Lachnospiraceae bacterium | reverse complement strand
TTCACGCCCCAGTCATCCGCATTCCAATCTTCGCTGGGATTCTCCGGACTCTTTAACGGCGCATATGTCTCGTTACCATCGAAAAACGCATACAGTATGTATTCTCCCACATTCGTAATCCACTCAAGATTATCAGCGTATCCTTCGCCCGATGCACAAGCTAAATAGCTGATTCTAAGATCACTGAGCTCCTTGCCGGTAATCTCTTTGCCGTCTTCATCCTTTACGGTTACTACTCCGCCTTTTAGAAGCTCTTCCAATGTAAAAGGCTTCGCGTCATAAACTTTCTCCTTCGTTCCCCATGCAGCCGCATTCACTTCGATCGTCAGCTTCCTGGTTCCCATAGGATTTACGGTAATGGGAGCCGACCCGTTTAAGAATGTGTCCTTACGATCTACTTCTTTCTTACCACTCGCATTCGCATCGCCGATTTCTATCTTCTCGGAAGAATAGCATGTATAATTGGTGTCCGAATAGAAGTCATAGTTGTAGAAGCCGTCTTCATCTTCATAGTTGTAGAATTGACCCAGATCACTTCCCTGTAGCACATAAGACACTTTATCATTTCTTTCAAAATAGAGATCCCAATAATTCTCATAATCATATGTGCTTATGATCGCTTCCGCAGGAGCTTCCTGCTGTCTGGTCTCAATAACTTCCCACCTCGGCTCCACTAAATCCCCGCTTACAATCGGAGAAGTTTTGCTGCCGTCTGTTGCCTGAAGCTCATAGGTGGTGCTGTCATGTTTCTTGTATAAGAGGTCATAACCATTGTGTCCTTCCAGCTCCTTATATTCCCCTTTCGGTACGATCTTAACCTGTACCGGATCAATGGCATAATACACCACCGCAGGCTCCTTCGCATAATAGAGCTTACCGTCGTTATACTGATCCTCATAGGTAATCGTCAGCTTGTAGACACCTGCATTCTTAGGAGAAATATCAGTACTGCTCATCTCATACCAGTCGTATTCGTCTGCGGGACCCCAGTCAGCATACCCGTTTGTCTGGTTCTCCTCTTGAATCTGCGCATCCAGCAGATCATCTGCATTATAATACTGCTCCCATGTATAGGTGAACTCTCTCAACAGCGTTTTGACCGACTCATTGCCTTCTTTTGTTTTCACACCGACAACATTCTTATACTCGCTTCTCGCGCCGTAGATCGGTTTGCCGTCATAGGTCTTGGCCGTCAAATCAGCGATCGTTAAAGCGCCCTTCTTATCACCGAGCAGCTTCGTGATATCGATCTCCACCTCCGCACCGGGAGTCACCTCGACCGCAATCGCTTTCTCAGCTGCTGTAGGTGTGGTATCTGTCTCATAATTGTGGTCAACGCCGTTGATATTGGAGGCGTCATTGACATCCGTTCTGTGGCTGTAAGTGCCGTCTGCGTTATAGATTGCCTTCTTTCCGTCATAAATAACGCGGTACTTCTTATCAGCAGCTAATCCGTAGCCTGCATCCTCTATATTCTTCCAACTGCTGCTGTCTTCCGACTCCTGCAGTGTGAATAGAGGCTCGTAGATCTGGCTCACATTGGAATCATCGAATCCGGTTCCCCAGACACTGCCTTTCTTCATCGCCCCGGTAACTTCTTCGGTAGTTTCCTTGCCGTCTTTATTCGTCACCTTCGTTATCTTATAGGTAATCTTAGACAGCACTTCCTGCGCGGTCGTGCCTTCCAGAACCTTCAGCGATTCCTTATTTGTTGCCTCTACCGTGAGCATCGCCGGTTCGATCTCTACATCGATCCCATCGTTGCTCTTTGCATAGATTCCCTCTTCGCCTGCATAAACCACATAATAAGTATAGCTGCCGGCATCTGTCGGCGGCATTACCTTGCCGTCCTGATCCAGCTCGTATCCCGGATACTCCACCCACTCTCCGGTTACCGGAACTGCCTTGTCATCCTGACCCTTGAGTTCCACATAATCACCGGAAGCTGCATCATAGTATTTTACCACGTATGTATAATCTTCCGTGAGCTTCGGTGCGTCCGCCGGCTTTCCGTCATACACCTTGGCCGTTATCGAAGTTGCCTCGGTCTCCTCATCCGGTTTCCACTTATCTGTTAATTTGACCTCTACCATCGTATCAATCAGATTCGTTACCACAATATCCGCGGTAAAAGACTCTAACTCATAATTCGCATAGACTGCCTTGCGGTCTGCAGCGGCATCCGCCTTAAAGCCCGGCGTAATATCCATGACATAGTCGCCGTTTTTCTTTAATTTGGTTCCGTCCTTGACCTCCGTACCGGTTATCGCGTCTCTAACACCGTTCACGGTCAGCACCAGATCTTCCGGATCAAGGGCAGACATCGCTGATTCAACACGGGTAACCACCGGCTTTACCGTCTCCTTCAGTGTACCCGGCGCTACCATAATCCTTCCGTCTTCATAATCACCAACCAGGATTTTTACAGGCGCCTTCGTGATCTCACAGGTCACTTTCTTCTCCGCGCCATCGTGCACATCCGTGACTGCCGGATAGGACAAAGTGAGTTCATAAGTTCCCACACTAATCGGTTCCGCGCCTGCTGCCATAGCGGTATAGTTCCCGCCCGTACCCTGCACCTTCCATACATAAGTCACGCCTGCATCCAACGCAGGTTCCGTCTCAGAACTGCCGTTTTCCGTCTTCTTAAGCTGTACACTGCCCAGATCAAACACGGAATATCCCGTATAGACAGCTGTCGTCTCCAGATCATTCGTAACGATCTCGTATACCGGCTTCTCCGCGCGGGGTGCCGGCTCATCCGCTGCCGCCGGCGTATTGTCTGTATCCGCCGCCGCATTGCTGTCGGATGCGTTTTCTTCTGTATTTGCTGTCGCATTGTCGTCGCCGGTTACGGTATCTCCCGTATCCGCCGCCGTATCATCAGCTCCGGTTACAGTCTCTTCCGTGCCTGCCGCCATGTTATCATCGTCGGAAGTTGTCGCATCCGTCGATGAATCTTCCTCTGTTCCCTCGGCTGTCTGCACTACCGCATCGTTCTCCACGGTCTGCGCCCCGTCACTGCCGGGTGCCGCAAGAGCCGTTGACGGAATCATGCCGACAACCATTGTTACTGCTAAGATCATGGCCAGAATCCGTCTGGTCTGATATAGCTTTGTTATCTTACCCATTCTCTGTCCTCCTTATATGATTTGTCTGTTATTGGGTTACTACGCAATATAAAGACACGTAAACCCATTCTACCCCCCCCCTATCAAAAAAATCAAGTGTTTTTGCCTAACTTATCTCCATCTGCTCCCACTTCCGTTCCATATCAGCCACAAGCGCAAGCTGTGTCCGACAGCGGTCCAGATTCTGTCCCTCACGCTCCGTGTGATAATAGACGTCCCCTTGCAAATAGTCCGTCAGGAAACGCATTCCCTGCTCCAGCGTAATGATCTTAGCACCCATAGGAAGCGTCTCGATCTCTTTCTCCGTCAGACTGGTACCGCACCCTGCCAGATAGCCCCGAGCATACGCTTCGTATAATTCCAGCGAAAGAGACACTTTACTCACATCGGTCTCATCTTCCGCCGCGGTACTGGCTCCGAAACGGATCGCATCCCCGAAATCATAGGCGCACAATCCCGGCATAATCGTATCCAGATCCACGATGCAGACCGCCGCATGGGTCTGCTCATCCAGCAGAATATTATTGAGCTTCGTGTCATTATGCGTAATTCTAAGCGGCAGCTCGCCCCGTTTCTGCATATCCGTAAGAACGGACATCTCATCCCTATGCGCTCTGATAAAATTGATCTCTTCCGCCACACTGTCCGCTCTGCGGCACACATCCTGTTCCACCGCCCGTTCGAAATCCTGATAGCGTTTCGGTGTATTGTGAAAATCAGGAATCGTCTCATGCAGCGTTTCGGCAGGATAATCCGCCAGCATCGCCTGAAAATTTCCGAAAGCACGGCCGTTCTCGTAGAAGTCTTCTTTCCGCTCCACCCGGTCTAAAGTCGTTATATGCTCAATGCAGAGATAGACCCGCCAGTCCTGTCCCTGCGCATCGGCGTAGTATGATGCGCCGTCCTTGGTCGGAATCACGGTCATAGTCTCCCGCTCGGGATCACCGCCCGCTCGAATGATTTTCTCCCGAAGATAGGCTGTCACATTCACAATATTTTCCATCAGTTCATACGTATTGCGGAAGATCTCCGTATTGATTTTCTGCAGGATATACTTACGCCCGTCCTCTGTTGCCACAAGAAAAGTATGATTGATGTGCCCACTGCCGTGCGGTTTGACCGACAGAATTTCCCGTTCCGGCAGGAAATGGGAGAAAATCTCCTTTTTCTCCACGATCTCAATATAATAATCGATCAGCTCATAGATCCAGTCATGCAGTCTTGTAAACTGAAATCCCAGCTCTTGTGCCCGATCCGTATTGATACTGTAGCTCGGCTCGCCGTTATAGGGCGCAGGATCTCCCGCGCTGTCCAGAACCGCCCGCGTGTGCGTTTTCTTCTCCACATAATCAATAATCTCCCGAAGTGAGATCGTACCGGCAGAACATCCGTTGACAGCTTTGACAGACAACCCCACCGCCAGGTCCGCAGTCCCTTGATCACCGGACAGATCAGCCGCGCATGCCGTATCATCCATGCCCGCCAGATAAGCCAGAAACTCTCCCGCCTCATCGGAGCGTATATAGCCCATCTGCGCATCAATATTGTCGATATACATGGGCTGCGACTTCATGACATGTTCCACGTAAAAAAGCATGCGGTTCGTATAATCATCCCTGCCGATCACGAAAGGATAGCGTACGGCCATCCAATTCCTGTCATCATAGCACATACGCAGCGCACACTCCGCCTGTCTCTTAATCTGGTCATACGGAAAGTCCGCCCTGTCGCACCAGATCAGATTCTCATCCGCCCCGTCGTACTCCTCCTCCACCGTGTCCATATGCTTCGGCCGATATACCGCAGTTGTTGACATATAGAGATAACATCCGCAGTCGATCACTTCCATAATTGATCTGATGTCATTGGAACAGTAAGCGATCTTATCTATAACAACATCAAAATACTTCCCTGCAAGCGCCCTGCGCATACTCTCTGCATCTGAGCGGTCCATGATGATCCGCTCCACCGAATCACCGAAGTCATCTCCACTCCTGCCGCGGGTCGCTATCGTCACATAATGACCGTCCGCCAACAGTCTATGAACCATCGGAATCCCGAAAAACCTTGTGCCGCCGATAACCAGAATTTTCTTTTTCATAGTTTTTCCTCATTTCTGCGCTGCTTTTTGCGTATAACGAATTTGCGGCAAGCAACGCGCCGCCGCAAATCTCTTTACTTTTTCTTTGCTTGTCTTATGATATACTCTCCGATTCCCATGCAGATAAAAACAAACGGTGTACAGAGCACCTGCTGATAGCAGAAGAAGTTATAGCATATATATGCCACGATCGCCGCCGCGATTCCCGCCGTCATAACCTCCTGCCGATGCGCATACATAAGTCGTCTGATCTCCGTCACATAAATGCCAATATATGCCGCCGCTCCGAAAATTCCGCCGTTAATAAGGATATTCAGCCACTCATTATGGGCATTCGTCAGCTGCTTCGTACCCCACAGCAATTCCTCTTCCTCATTATAATGCGCTTCGACATAAGCATGAAAGCAGTCTGGTCCCACGCCGAAAAGTTTATGCCCGACCTTTTCCTCTGCAAAAAGCTTCGCGCTGAAGCGCCATATCCTGCCCCTGCCGTTTCCCCAATCGTCATTCCAGTTAAAATATGAGACATCCGCCAGCCGGTCCGATACCGCCTGCGGCAGCGCACCTCGAGCCTGCAGACCGATCACAAGCACAATGCCCAAAACTACGGCCACGGCTATAGCAGGTACCATCCGCCCCGCCCTTCTCATCAAGTCTGCCGGATAACGTCGATCCATATCCTGTATCCCCATGGCATACAACAAAACCGTAATAGCCAGACAAATCCCAAACAAAAACCATGTAATCCACGAATCCCACATCAGTCTCGTCACAAAATCCACCTTCAACTCTGGATTCGGACGAATCCCTACAAGAATCGCCATAACCTTTCCCGAGGCAAAGAAGAGCGTAAGCACACCCATAAACCGACACATCTTATCCCGCTCCCCAGCCACCGTCACAAGCAGCAGAATCAGCGCGCCTGCCAGTGCAAAATAAGCGCTGTCACTGTTCTGGGTCACCAGCGTACAGAAACCAAGCGCAGTAAACAGACCGCTTGCCCACAGCCATTCTTTCCGATCCGTGTGCAGAAACACACCAATGCCGACCGGCAGCGTCACGCCGAGAAAACTCCCATACCATGACGCCTGCCCCAGAGTGGATAAGAACTGTGCTTTCTGTCCATAAGACAATCCGTCATAGAAACCGATGGGATCGATCAGTAGTCTGTGCAGGATTCCGATCCCGTAAACAATACCGGCCACTATACATAACACCGCCAATATCAGACGGTAGTATCTACCGAATCGGGATAGCATAAGATAGAGCAGCACGAAACTGATCTGCGACATCAATCCCATGTTCCACCCGGTATATCCCCACAGGGCATCCTGATAAAATCCTCCGGAAATTACAGATATTCCCGATAATATCAAATAAGCAAGCACAAATCCGTCTGTGACGGATATTCGCGGCCTTCTATGTTCTTTTATCCGGAAAATGCCGTACGGTATCATTGCCGTAAGCAAAACCGTCCCGCCGCCGACCATGACAGTCCGGTATGCCGCAAATTTGGCGTTGCCGATCTGATGATAACCATCCGAAGCGTAGAAGGGCACCGCAGTGCACAGAATAAGCAATACTATGGCCAGCAAATACTCTATGATCTGCTCTGTGACTTGAACTCCGGTACCCGCAGAATCTTTCTTCTGATCTTTTTTTACAATCTTATTGCTCATACATCACTTTTCCCACGTTTCTGTTATCCCGTCTTTTGCACGCTTATCCATACTCCGACAGAATCGTTCCCCGATCCCCATAAAGATAAAAATATAAGGCGTATTGAGTACCTGCTGAAAACTGACCATACCATGTGCCGCATACGCCAATATGCCCACCGCACACATATACAGAACCGGCTGTTTATCCGCCCTGCGCATACATCTTAGGAACGCGCTCAGAAAGAGTCCCATATAGCACAGAAAACCAATCACTCCCACATTGACAAGCTGTGTAAGCAGCTCATTATGCGCATTAGTCAGCCGCTGATTAGCAAAGCTGTCCGCCAGCCTCTGCGCCAGCATAGGCACGTCATACACATAATCCGCGAAACAATCCGGTCCTATGCCCACAACCTTATGTAATGTATCCATGTTCCGATACGCATCGATACCACAATTCCACGCGGCTCCTCTGCCGTTTCCCCAGTCTTCGTTAAAGATAAGCAGGAACCCGCTCTCTTCCTCCGCTGTCCCTGCCGCTCCCCTGACATGAAGAATACCGTTGTGAAACAGATAAGCAGTTATAACACAGAGTAATACAACGCTCACACCTACCGCGACAACGCCCCTCTGCCCGTGCTTTCCCATATAAGGTCCTCGCAACAGACGCCAAATACCCGTGCTGGCAGAACCGCCCGCCTTGCTGTCCACAAAAATATAAGAAGCCCTGTCCAATCCACGAAGCAGCCCATAACACAGTATAAGAATTGCAAGTGCCCACAGTGTGACATTGCCGTCAAGCAACGCCGCAGTAATACGCGATCCTCCGTCTGCCGGTCCATAATTATAATCCAGCGCCGGAATATATCGCAGAACCCGCCCTAACCGGCAGCTTACGGCAAACATCATGCACAGCTCCAGAAAGCGGTACATCTTATGACCGTTATGAAACGACAACAGAAACAAAACAATAAATATCGCTGCAAAAACAAGATATGCGCTGTCACTGCCCTGCGTCACACCGCTGAGCATGGCAATCATACTATAAATACCTGCAGGCAGACGAGCCCACCCGCCGGCGCTGCACCAATACCATGTGATTCCGATCGATGCCGCCACAGACCAGTAACCGCAGAACCAGTTAATATTACCAAGCGTAGAAATAAATGTATCAGTCTGTCCCTCCATCATGATCGGATAGACAGAATACCGATTACAGATTCCCAGCAGAAATACCACCACCGATGCCGCCAGCCATACCTCGATCCAACCTCTGTTATAATAAAAATAACGGGAGAAAAAGAAATAGAGCAGCACAAATATCATCTGCGTGATGGTTCCCATGTACCATCCCTCCACTCCCCAAAGCGCGTCTTCTTTATAAGCAGAGCCAAGGTACGACAGCATCACCGCAACAAAATACCCGTAAGCAAACCAGTCCGTGACAGACATCGTCTGATAATGCTTTACCAGCCAGTGCTCGCCCCGCCGACACAGAATCGCGGCCAAAATGATGACTGCCATCACCGCAATCGTCGTCAGGCTGATGTTGCGGAAAAACTCGTACTTCACATCACCGATCAGTGTATAGCCGCCCGGCGCATAGAAAGGATATATCAACGCCATTACAAGGAAATATGCCATCATAATCCCTCGGCAGATATCCGTGTGCCAGCCGCCTCTTTCACTCTCCGACATCACCGCGTCCGACTCCGGCAAATCTTCCGCTAATTGTTCAGCATTTGTTTGTTCTGACAGTTCTCGCCCTAACGCTTCTGATTTAATGTAAGTTCGTTCCATTCTTTTCATCCGATTTTAATATCTGTCTTATTCAACGCATGTCACAATAAAACTCCACTTTTTTAATCATAATCCAACACCCCTTTTTCGTCAAACTCTCTCTGTTTCGCATTCATAATTTTCCATATTTCCACGACAACAATAAGCGCCAGAGGCCCTTTGATAATGCCGCCGACGCCAAACAGTCTTATACCTGCATAGACCGCTGACAGCATAAAGACGGGCGCTACACCGATCTGCCTGCCGATCAGCTTCGGCTCTAACAGCTCTCTTGTCAGAATACATATTCCATACAGAACCAGACATACCGTCATCCTCCCATACTGTCCGTTCAGCATCTGCCACAAGGATAACGGCACAAGCACAATGCCCGTCCCGATAAAGGGCAGTACATCCATCACTCCTGCCAGAATCCCAAACATGATTCCCCCGGCCACCCCTGCCACGCTCAGCACGATACTGCACAACACGCTGATAATCAATAAGATTACTCCCTGCGCCTTAATAAAAGTAATGATATAAGACATAACACCCTCTATTACCGCCCAGACTAGCCGCAGCTCTTCCGATCCTTTCAGTGTCCCAACAATGTCGGCATACTCCTTTTCCAGTAAGAAGGCTGCAATACACGTAATAGCGAGGAAACCGATCGCCGCAAAGATTCCCTTAAAGCAGTTATAAGAAGAAGATATAATCTGTGGCATTACCTGTATCTGCACATTCTCCATGACAACCGTCATCTGTTCGATTACAAACTGTTCAATCTGCTGCCCGTCCCAGCCGAATCTGCCGTCCAGTCCGCAGCAGCACTGATGAAAGAAAAGCTCCAGCTTCTCCCCCATCTGTGTGCAGAATGCCGGAAGTCCCTCCAGCTGTCTCCCTCCCAGTATCATAATTACCCACAAAATACCCATAAGAAACAGGAGCAGCGGCAATATGATTCCCACCGCCAGAAATTTCTTCTTAATCGGAATCCGTCGCTGTATGCGCTGTAGCAGCGGATAACAAAAAGTAATCAGAAGAAATGCCAGCACAAAAGGTGCAACTAATGTAAAAATATATCGGAAGAAAAACCAGACCCCTGCAAAGATGATACATATTCTGATCAGTTTGTGATTCCAGATAGACTGCAGATTCATAATTATCGATACACCTTCCTATAACGTAAAAAGAAACAGAGATCTCGTTCTCTGTTCCTCTTGTTTCCTACTGCTATATTATATTATATTTTCAATATGTTATACGGCTGTTATATGCCTAACTAATTACCGACAGCGTAAAATCTTTGTACAACTCGATATTTTTACGGATAATAGGGCTCAAATTCTTCTGTCTGAAAAATTTTTCCCTCCGGTCTGATCTTAAAATCCATCTTTTTCCCTGTCCGCGGATGTCGGAAAGATAATTGACAGGCACATAGCGCAACTTCTTTGACACGCATCTGCTCCGATATTCTTACAATCTGCGCATCAGCATATTTGTAGTCCCCCAGAAGACTCATCCCTGCATGACTCATCTGCACCCTGATCTGATGATGCCTGCCGGTGTAGAGACGAATCTTCGCAAGGGCAATCTCTGCTTTCCGAGTCAGAATCTCATATTCCAGCACTGCCTTCTTAGCGCCCCTGACTTCCGGCGGCACAATACGGGAAATATTGGTTCGGTTATCTTTTACCAGATAGTCTTCCAGCCTGCCGCCGTCGGTCCGCTCCTGCCCGCAGATTACCGCATAATAATATTTCTCCATGCAGTTCTCCGCAATCTGTCTGCTCAGTTCGGCGGCTGCCCGCTTGTTTCCGGCAAATACAAGAATACCTTCCACCGGCTGATCAAGGCGGTGAACGACACCCACATAGGGGATCGCCTGTAAAGTTTTGTCCTGCCGTCTTCCACCTTCACTTTGCTGCCCGTCATCTTCCTGCAGTCTACCCTTGCCTCTGCCATGCTCCGGGCGCAGCAGATAGTTCGTAATCTCACTCACCATATCAGCCTGTCCGACTCTGGCAGTCTGCGTCGCGATCCCCGCCGGCTTATGACACACGATTATATCATTATCCTCGTAAAGGATTCTCTCCGTATTCATGCTAATATACATGCCTTTCTCTCAGCCTGCTGCGCAATATTAGTATGATTCACTTTAAACGTGAAACATTAAGGCACTTAAAGTGGATCATACTAGATCTTAAAACGATATCCCACACCCCAGATCGTCTCGATATACTGCGGCTTCGCAGTATCAAATTCAATCTTCTCGCGAATCTTCTTAATGTGCACCGTGACTGTAGCAATATCCCCGATGGAATCCATATCCCAGATCTCGCGGAACAGTTCCTCCTTAGAATACACATGGTTCGGATTCTCCGCTAAGAAAGTCAGAAGATCAAATTCCTTCGTGGTGAAAATTCTCTCCTCACCGTCCACATAGACTCTTCTCGCCGTCTTGTCAATCTTAAGTCCTCTGATCTCAATGATATCGTTAATTTTCTGATTGCTGCCCACCAGTCTGTCATAGCGCGCCATATGTGCCTTGACTCTCGCTACCAGCTCGGAGGGACTGAAAGGTTTCGTCATGTAATCATCCGCACCCAGCCCCAGACCTCTGATCTTGTCAATATCATCTTTCTTGGCAGATACCATGATAATCGGTATATTCTTCTCCTCACGGATCTTCTTACATACCTCAAATCCGTCTATACCCGGCAGCATCAGATCTAAGATCACCAGATCGAAATCTCCGCCCAGCGCAGTCTCAAGCCCTTTATCTCCGGTGTTCTCGATCGTCACCTCGAAATCACTCAACTCCAGATAATCTTTCTCTAAGTCTGCAATCGCCTCTTCATCTTCTATGATCAATATTTTGCTCATAATCTTCGTCCTTTCTCCTCTTTCCTGCTGCCATATGATTCCCGCAGAAATCATCCGGCAATGTCTCTGTCTATTGTACTGTTCCGCCCACATCTTCCTCCGGTGCCTGATATTTCCGGATCACAAAATGCATACAGGTTCCCTCGTCCTCCTTGCTGGTCGCCCATATATAGCCGCCGTGATCTTCGATAATTTTTTTGACAATAGACAGCCCGATCCCGCTGCCGCCCTTGGAAGAATTACGGGAAGCGTCTGTGCGATAGAACCTCTCGAAAATATTCGGCAGATCCTTCGCCGCTATACCCATGCCGTTATCCTCGATCTCTACCCGTATGGCATCCAGCTCGTCCAGAATACGGATATCAATAACGCCCTTGTCCTTGTTCATATATTTTACACTATTACTGATAATATTATTGATCACGCGCTTAAGCTGCTCCGGATCTGCAATGATCTGCGTAGACGGTTCAATCAACGCTTCATAATTCAACTGAATGTTCTTGGATTCCAGATCCAGCCCGACCTCTTCAATACAATCCCCGAAATAATCGGCCACATTGATACGGCGGAATGTATAGGGAATCCTGTTATTATCAATTCCGGAATAAGTCGTCAACTCATTAATCAGGCGGTCCATGTCATTCGCTTTATCATAAATGGTCTTAATGTACTTATTCATCTTCTCCGGTGTGTCGGCAACACCGTCCATAATGCCTTCTACATATCCCTTGATCGATGTGATCGGCGTTTTCAGATCATGAGAAATGTTGCTGACCAGCTCCTTATTCTTCTGCTCATGTTCAAATTTCTCGTCCGTGGATTCCTTCAATCGAAGCCTCATATCCTCATAGTTACGATAGAGTTCACCGATTTCCCCCTTTTCCTCGGTAGGCAGCATGTATTCCAAATTGCCTTCCGCGATATTCTGCATGGCAGTATTTAACTGATTAATCGGAGTAAAAATACCTCTTTGAATCCAATGTGTGAGCAGGATACTGGTCAGACACAGTACCAAAATAAACGCATAGATCATCTTCGTCAGCGCATTTTTGGAAATCAGCGAATTGACGCTGGTCACAATGAAGAAACTTCCTTCACTCCCGTCCGTAAACTGAAAATCAACCTGCTTCACCAGTTTCCTTCTGTCATTGTAATAGTATCCAGTCTCAGAATCCGGCACCTCATTGCCGTATTCCGGCAGCATTTCAAATATTCTCTCTGCCGCCCGCTCATTACCTGTATAGTAAAGCCTGTTTTTTTTCCTTACAATAATATACGAGATCCTGTTGTTGAGCTCCCCGCTGATCTCGTTTAAATATTCCTTATCTTCCAGCTTCGAAGAATCCAGCGCAATCTGATCCTTAACTGCCTTTAACACTTCCTCCGTGACATGGCTGTAATTCTCTATCGTATAGGAAATAGAAAGATTATTTCCATCTAAAATGCCAAACTCTTCTTCCGCATCTTCCACATGCCCTCCCACGAAGAGGAACGCAATGCTTGTCAGCAAAAGAGGCACCAGCACAATGGTCAGCGACGTGACCAGAAGCCTTGTTCTAAACTTCACTGAAATATCTCCTTTCTTTCCACATCCTTCCGTATTGCCCGTAATTGAGCGTAGCTCGTAATTGAGCATAGCTCAATTTTTTATAATTAATATATCACATTTTGACAGGTAAGAAATAAAACATATTTGATAATCTTATAAAAAATTTATTAACTTCCGGGTTTAAGTTGACATGCCACGGCTTGTCTGCTATATTAATTTCAGAAATAGTAATCATTACTGTTTTGAAAAAGGGGAACCGCAATGGCGCTAAAATACAGCAGACAAAGGCAAGTCATAAAGGACTTCCTGATGACCCGCAAAGATCATCCCACTGCCGATGTGGTATACATGAATGTCAGACATGAATACCCGAATATCAGCCTTGGCACCGTATATCGTAACCTTTCACTGTTAGCTGATCTGGGAGAAATCAAGCGGCTTCGGGTAGGAGACGGCGTTGACCATTTTGACGCGGACATTTCTGATCATTACCATTTCGTCTGTACAGAATGCGGAAGCGTGATTGACCTTAAGGCTGACGGCCTCGAGCGGATTGCAGAGACAATGGAAGCCGTCAATGCAAAGTTTGACGGAGAGATTATCGGCCATGTCACATACTTCTATGGCATGTGCGGTGAATGTCGTAAAAAAACTTTATCATAAATTTCTTTCATGGTACAATAGTTGAAGGTTATTGCTAAATTACCATAATTTGTCACAGAACGATAAGGCGTGTATGTTTTTTACACAACGTCTTACAATATAATTTATCAAGAGAAAAGGAGAATACGACTATGAAATTTGTATGTCAGGTATGCGGCTATGTTCACGAAGGTGATTCCGCTCCGGAGAAGTGTCCGGTATGTAACGCACCGGCTGAGAAGTTTACGGCACAGGCAGGCGAAAGAGAATGGGCTGCCGAGCACGTTGTAGGCGTTGCTAAAGGTGTCAGCGAGGATATCATGGCTGATCTTCGCGCTAACTTCAACGGCGAGTGTACAGAAGTAGGTATGTATCTTGCTATGGCAAGAGTTGCTCACAGAGAAGGATATCCCGAGATCGGCTTATACTGGGAGAAAGCTGCTTGGGAAGAGGCTGAGCACGCTGCTAAATTTGCCGAGCTGCTCGGCGAAGTTGTAACAGATTCCACGAAGAAGAATCTGGAAATGAGAATCGATGCCGAAAACGGCGCTACCGCAGGTAAGTTTGATCTGGCAAAACGTGCTAAAGCTGCTAACCTTGACGCAATCCATGACACCGTTCACGAGATGGCAAGAGATGAGGCTAGACACGGCAAGGCATTTGAAGGTCTGCTGAAGAGATACTTTGGTTAAAAAATACGCTCTGCCAATATGCTGGCAGAGTACTCATCTTGCAGGACAATAAAGTCTCTGCAGATGATACATATTATTCCGTACACATTGTGCATTATCGCACTATAACTATACTATAGATTGGAGATAAAACATTATGAAGAAATATTTTTGCAATCCTTGCGGCTATACTTATGATCCTGAGAAAGGTGATCCGGAGCACGGAATTGCTCCCGGCACTGCATTTGAGGATCTTCCGGCTGACTGGTGTTGCCCTCTGTGCGGTGTAACCAAGGACATGTTCCAGCCTTGCATTGACAACTATAACTAAAAATTAAATACGGAAAATTATTATAAAGAGCAGGATGTGCCGAAATGCATACCCTGCTTTTTTGACAAAAGCTTTGCTTCTTATACATTCGCACAATAATTCCATATCAGAGAAAAAAGGATTTACTCAATCCCAACTAGCCGCATATGCCATTTCAATTTTCCGCCCCATCTCTTCTGCAAACGACACAGCCATACTTCTCTCCACACTCATATCTTTGTCCGAAGCATAGCACTCCAGTGCATCGGCGATCAGCGCAGAATCATTTAATTGCAAATGCTCCATCGCCCATTTGCCGCCCTCTTCTTTGGAAAGATACAATCCGTCTTCTAAGAAGGCTACCACTCTGCACAGATTCAATATAATATAAACCGGATTTTCTATGATATCTTCCTTCGCATTTTCAATGTCGGCACAAATACTGTCAACGTAATCCTTCTGCGGTACTTCTGCAAATACCTTTTCGACCGCTTCCCCAAACAACACGTTTCCATAATGATTGATCATAGTAAAGTGTGCCGCCAAATCTATATCCACACCTTTCATATTCTCTATATATCCTTGCGGATCATCATGAAACCACTGTAAATGTGCCGGCGAAAAGTGCAGTTCAAAGGGTGTCGGATAGATAAAAGGATTACAATATTCTCTTTTTACAATACTTACTTCCAAACCCTTAGAGGGAGCCTGCTTGTTCAAGCTTACAATCCGCTCCATAAACTGCATTTTCTGCATATCCGAAACGCTGTTCTCCACAATCACGATCAAGTCAATATCGCTTTTCTTCGGATTAAAACATCCCATCGCCATAGAACCGTGAAGATAGACTCCGGTTAGTTTCTTCCTGAATATCTGTCGCGTAAAATCGACCAATTCATCAAGTATATTTTGATATGGCATGCTTTAATAATCCTCCAATCTAAACATTTCCTGCGGCATATATTTGATTAAGTCATGGATATGATATTTATCCTTTATTGCATCCGGAAGATTCGGGTAAAAAGTTCTGGCCGCATATTCCGAAACACGATTTCCCCACAAATTTACGGTCATAAGAATATATTCGCAATCATCTTCATCATAGTGAAGGTGCCATGACAATTCCCTGATCAGCCGTAAGCCGAGCACACTCTCCGATGTTATATCTCCTTTGTGCAGAATCATATCATACTCTGTATCGAGTATCAAAGCCGAGACTTCCGGCGGCTGCCCGTCTATGATCAATTCAACGGCAAGATTCAGGAAATTATTAATCGGCTTCGGAAAAGAGTGCTCCAACGGAAGATCCTCTATGCCACTCTTCTGAAGATGCAGAATAGTCCGCATAAAGTATATGATAATATCATCCATCACGTTACTCTGGTATCTTTGTTTTATACTTTCGGTAAAGACATCTGTTTTTGTTTCCTCGCGCTGCATACGATCTCCTCCGAATCATCCATGACTTTATATTCCTCTGTGCTTGCCTTTATTATATACTAAATTAGGGTATTTTTGAATATGATAGCCTCTGCTATGTTATTTAGCTGGCAAACAGTTGTTACTATTCATCATTTTTTCTATTGGCTATTGGTCTTTATTTTTCAAAAATACTTGTACCGCTATGTCAAATGATATATAATAAGCTCACGTCGCACCGAAAACATTTTCAAGGTGCATCTTAAATATTCCGTCAGGAATAACAGCTGTATGATCTGATACAGTCTGTACAATCCATTAACAAGTTAATCTGGCAGACAATGAATTAAGTTACAGATTATGTTCGCTTTGTTCTTTCTGTTTGTTGCAGTTTAAAGTCAAAAATATATGCACATGTCTATCTGGCTTACTGCCTACAGAAATAACCCGACACTTTTCTTATTCACATCTTTTATTCTTATCAGTTCTGCCACTGTCCACATCGAAAGGAGAATCCTAATGACAGACAAAGAAAGACAATCCCAACCAAAGAAAAAGAACACGCAGCTCTCCAACAGTAAACCCCGCGACAGCAGTAGTAAGCTTATCTTCGGCAACGCGGAACTCTGCTCCCAGTTCCTGAGAAATTATATGGATATACCTATTTTGAAAAATGTCAGGGCAGAGGATATCGAAGATGTAACCGAAAGATATGTTCCGATGTTTACGGAAGAGCGAAACTCTGATACGGTAAAACGTATAAAATTATCAGAAAATAATACATTATTTTTTGTATCACTTATTGAACATAAAACAAAAGTGGATTATAATGTGAGTATGCAATTACTCCGTTACATGGTCTACATATGGGAAGACTATGAAAAAGAGATGGAGCGACAGCATAAGGGGATCAGCAGAACAAAAGGCTTCAAATATCCGCCCATTCTCCCTATCGTATACTATGAAGGAACCGGCAGGTGGACTGCTGCCCGTAATCTGCAGAATAGGATATTATTTGATAAAGCATTCGAACCATTTACACCTAAATTTTCTTATAAGCTGGTCGAATTAAATTCCTACAGCATAGGGCAACTGGTGGAAAAGAATGATGAACTTTCTTTAGTAATGCTGATTAACCGTCTGCAAAGTTCAACAGAATTTCGGAAATTAAATTTACCCGAAGACTATATTAAAAACCTGTCGGAACATTCCACAGATGAACTTCTCGGCATCATAGCAAAGGTAACGGCCTCGATGTTAAGACATCTGAATCTGCCCGAAGACGAAGTGGCAGAGTTCACAGGACAGGTAAAGGAGCGTAAAATGGCAGAACTGTTTGAAAATTTTAAAGATGTAGATATCCCCGCCGCCCGAAAGAAAGCACGTAAAGAGGGATGGAAAGAGGGACATACGGACGGATTTGCTGAAGGACATGCCGAGGGGCTTGCTGAAGGCGAAGCACGTTTCGCTAAATTAACAGAGAAGCTGCTGCAATCCAATCACATGGACGACTTAACAAAATCTCTTACTGATTTAGGATATCGGGCAGAACTGTACAAACAGTATAATCTCTAATGACTATCTCTATAGCTGCATAGAACGGCTTTATTATCATGCTTATACAAACAACCGGATTTGCCACAACGACAATTCCGGCTGTTTCATCCTCATATCTCCAGCTGCCTCTTCAACGTCGTCACGGAAGCCCGGTACACCGCATAGACTACCGCGCCAATCACCGCAAGTATAGCAAGGCACACCAGTGATGCCATCCATTCACTGAAAAGTATCCTGCCGTCATTGGCATACAGAATCATCATAAAAAGCAGATACATCGCAAACATCCCGACTAATGACGGTATCTTGAATACATTATTACACTGACTGCGCACTTCTCCACAAAGAAAATCCGGCGAAGCGCCAAGTTTCTTCAGGTCATCGAAAATATAGCGGTTATTCAGCACAATGGTCTGACAACGGGTATAGCATACCACCAATGCTGTGATCAGACATACAATAAAGATAAAAAGAAACATCATAAGCATCACCGCCATACTGCGCAGGAAATCATTCTGATTCAGGACACGGAAGCTGGGCTGATATGACCACCACGTTCTAAACGCAAAGGAATCCGACTGTTCATAGCTGATCTTAGTCATTGAGTCCGTATCTCCCCAATAAACTTCTCCCGCCTCCTCTTCTCTGATCTTCTGCACCCGGTCATAAAACACGGGATACTCACAACTTTCGTCAAAGCAGTCCACATAGAGATCATAAAACTCATCAGCAAACCGGTAGGAATCCTTCCCGTCAATATTAAATCGTACCATCCGTCCCATCCAATCATCTGTCAATCCTTCGGAAATCATCGCATAATCCTCATTATTGAGAACGGAACAACCTTGCTCGTCGGACAGAAGATCATAATGCAGAAATCCTGCGAATTCCACATCAAGCTGTCTGCGTGTCACCATATTCGTCAGCTCTCTTGCCGAATTATTACTATATAAAGATGTTTCATCTTGATCCGTAAGGCTCATATAGGTGCCGCGCTCGACATCTGCCGCCTGTCCGGTCAACGCATAATATGCGTCTTCAGAGAGTATCTTTTCTTCCTCAAGCATCGGCACATATTCTACATGATAATGCTTTCCGTCATCCTCATAAATCTCTGTAAGGCCGCCCATGCCCAGCGTAACGTACTCGCACTCTGCCCAATCCTTGAACGATAGTCCGTATTTGTTTCCAAGCGTTTCTATTTCCTCTCTGCCTAAAACATCCTGATCTGCCCGATATTTATAAAAATAGTCATAGGACAGCCCGGCATAGTTGATCATTGCAGAGACAGCGCTCATGGGTATATAAAATATAGCGAAACAGCCACCCGCAATCAACAATGTGACAATAATCAGATTATTGACTGTCTGTTTCCCCTGAAACTTCATCATACTTCTGGAAATAATATTTCTATAGGGATTTTTCCTGCAACTTTTCCATCCATGCACCACCGTATGCAGCATTATCATATATAATCCCACAAATACCGGCGCATAAAATATATTTAACCATGCAGGCGGAAAAGTATGAAACCACGTATGACATATTGCGGGCGCCCCATACCCCATAACAGCACCGAGCAAGAGAACAAACGCACCGACCGGTCCGCACCATCTGCCCAATTCTTTCACGGGCTCATTGATATGTTCCTCCCTGATCACTTCCATAATATTTGTCTTTTTCAGATACCGCCATGCTGTCAGACAGGCAAATCCCACCACCAGCAGGAGAAATATCAGTGAGACAACCACACATCTGAAATCAAAGGAAAGAACCATATCCGAACTGTCCACCAAGATCAACTTAAACCCATTCCAGATGATCCACACAAAAGGAAATCCTGCAATAATGCCGATGACAGCTGACACGCCGCTTAATACAAACACTTCCCGGAATAAACCGGGAGCCAATCGCCTTCTGGACGCGCCAAGCGCCATCAAAACACCAAGCTGCCCTGACTTATGTCGAAAAAACAACCCTAACGCATAGATCGTAAAAATCACACAGCCTACTAAAGTCATGACAAATATCATATACATCATTTTCCGGCTGTCACCGCCTTCCGGAAATACCGTCTGAACCGTCGGCGAGAACATCAGCGCAGAATACGCCGAAATGATCATCAATGCAGTAAAATTACAGAACAGATAGAGCCCCGACTGTTTTCGGTCGGCCTTCTGCAACTTCTGTTCCATTTGTTTCATATTTATTGTTTGTGCCATATCACTTATACCTCCAATTCACAGCATGAGAGGAATGCATACTTTTAGTATTCTTCCAAATGAGCTTTGCTCATTTTATGATCTTAAATTTTCTTAGTCGGTGTATTTTGACGATTTAGAAAATCTTCATCTCGTGCTCATTTCTTTAATAACATCCAGCAATTCATCTTGAAATGCACTGCGGCCTCCCTTTTTCTCTAGCTGACAATATATAGTTCCGTCTTTTAGCAGAATAACTCTGTCGCAGAAAGATGCCGCAAAGCTGTCATGCGTCACCATAAAAATAGTCGCATTCATCTCCACCTTAGCGTTTCCGAAAGACTCGATAACCGCCCGACTTGACTTGGAATCCAGATTTCCGGTGGGCTCATCGGCAAGGATAATGAGCGGATTATTAATTAAACTCCGCGCCACCGCTGCTCTCTGCTTCTCACCGCCGGATATCTCCGCCGGATACTTATTCAGGATATGCTCTATCCCAAATATGGACGCAAGTTTGTCAGCTAACTGCTCCGCATCCTGCCCGACCTCACCCTGCACGATGCGCGGCACGAGAATATTTTCGCGAATCGTAAGCCCGTCTAAGAGCATAAAATCCTGAAAGACGAAACCAAGCTTTGTGTTTCTGATTTTTGCCAATGTCTCTTCATTCTGCCCCGCAAGTTTCACACCGCCTACCGTGATGCTCCCCTTATCAAAAGGAATATAGCAGGAGATACAGTTTAAGAGTGTGGTCTTACCGGAACCGGAAGGTCCCATAACAGCGACAAACTCTCCCTGCTCCACGTGGAAATCCACTCCTTTTAATACTGGATATTTGTTTTTTCCCACTTCATAAGATTTGTGTAAGTCTTTAACATATAACATATTTTTCTCTGCCTTTCTTTTTTATTTATAAAGATTCAGGTGTCAAACGGTGCCTCAATAAACTTTCATAGGTAGATTGCACAAAATGTTCCTGAAGCTGTCATGCGTAGGAATATGAGATTTTCTTAATGTTCCGTTCAACCCCCAGCAATTGCGGGACATGGATGTCCCGAAAAGCCCGATTTGAGCCCGGACGGCGAATATCGGGCGGTTGCGTCCCGTCCCACAGTGTCACCGGAATATTTAGAAAATCCTTATGACGGAGCTAGACAGCTTCAGGAACATTTTGTGCAATCTGCCATCTCAGTTTAGCAAATGCATTTTTAACACTTAAATCTTATAAATGTGTTTCTTGCAAAAACCATATCACAAAACGAAAATACAATTTTTCTGCATGTCATATTTGGCAGAAGCTTTGTAAAGTTTGCCGCCTGAATGTAACCCTTGTAAAGTTTGGGTATATTTGATGTAAAGTTTGGTTTCTATGATAAAGAAATAGAAACACTATTTAAAAAGAAATATGATAAACTATACGAAAGGCGATAATCGCGCACAGACCGACTAACAGTTGTAGCAAAAATATACCAGGAGGCAGGAACAATATGCTGCAGATAGCAATATGTGATGACGAGACAGATGCAAGGGATGCACTCCGTATACAATTGGAACAAGTATTGATTGAGGAAACTGAAGAGATCGTATACGAGTTTTCTTCAGGAGTAAATGCGGCATCATGGCTTGAAAAACATCCGGGCGAGATAGACCTTCTGTTTCTTGATGTGGAAATGAAAGGATTAAGCGGCATGGAAACAGCCGAGAAGATCAGAACATTCAATAACGATCTGATTATCGTATTTGTGACAGGATATTCCGACTATGTCTTTGACGGTTACCGAGTGGGCGCTTTGGATTATCTGGTAAAACCTGTTTCCATACAGAGACTTATGGATCTGTTCCACCGGGTACGTGCAAAACTGACCCGGGAAGAATCTCAAACCTTTACCATTAAAAATATAGACGGCACATGGCGTTTTAAATTATGCGATATTCTATATTTTTATTCCGACAAGAGAAAAGTAACTCTTGTTACTCCAAATGGCGAGTACCCTTTTTATGCAAAATTAGATGAAATCGAAACTCAACTTGCTCCCCGATTTGTAAGGATTCATCAACGCTATCTGATCAATCCCGTAGCAGTTGATTACCTTAGAAATGACTCTGTTATGCTGGAAAACACAGAGCTTCCATGCAGCAGAAGATACAAAGAAACTGCTACAGCAAGAATTGCCAGAGCGATGATAGGAGGCGGTCGGTCATGAATATATTTACATTAATTGCGTTCTGCATTTTACTATGTAGTTCCTGGCTGATCATGCATGCAATGGAATACTTAATTAAAATAGCGAATGGGCGCTTCAAAAGATTTCTGACGTTTACCATCTGCTGGGTGCTCAGCGGTATGGTAATCTTCATAGGAGACCCCTTTAATATTCTGGCGTCAACCCTCTGCTTTCTCATTACGATCTTTATTACCTGTGAGGGCACCCTTTGGAAAAAAATTACGATCGGAACAATGTTTGCCAGTACTATTCTCTCCTTTAATGCCTTGAGAGATAATTACTTAATCTCTTTGATCGATATAGCAGAGCAGTCTAAATATGTGCAAATGCAGGTGCCATATGACGGAGCGACATCTGCAGTGATACATCCGAATTATAACCTAGTCTTACGTGTGTTGATGAGCTTACCGTTCTCTGTCTTTTTATATATCGGCATCCGAAAATTTGCGCCGGATAAAGATTACACACTTTCTGACAGCTTATGGAAACTATTATTTCTGCTCACAGCAACCCCTTTCGGTATTGTGCTTACTTTGACCACCTTATTTGACTGGCGATACCACTATGTCTATTTTTTCAATATCTACGTTCAGCCCATTGAATATCTGGTATTGCTGCTTATCGCTATACTGTCTTTTATCAGTCTGCTCTGGTGTATCACAATTCTGGCGAGACAACAGAAATTGGAACAGCAAAATATGTTTATGGAAATCAACCGCAAGTATTATGAGGCAATGGAACAGCAGCACTTTGAAATACGGCGGCTTAAGCACGATCTTGCCAACCATTTACAGGTTTTATCAGCCTTACCGGAAAAACAGCGGGACGCTTATCTTGAGAATCTGACAGAAAATACTGCATTTACGCAATCTCTGTCATACTGCGGGGACCCCACTGTCAATGCTGTATTGACCGTAAAGAAGAATCAGATGGAGCGATATGGCATCCGTATGGAATCGGAAATTGATATTTCTGCAAAACTTCCTTTTGACAGAACCGATATCTGCGCTCTGTATGCTAATGCTCTGGATAACGCGGTGGAGGCATGTATGAAACTGGAGGAGGACAAGCGCATCATTACTTTAAAAAGCAAGGCGCAAAAGGGGTTATTCTGCTTGGAAGTCAGCAACCCTGTTCTGCCTTCCACCGAAAGCACACATGAAAATATACCGCCAGATTGGGCGAACCATGATTTCATAAAGTCCAACGTGACAAAGTCATATTTTATTCCCCAAACATCCAAATCAGATAAGGTAAACCATGGCTTCGGTCTGAAGGGAATTAAGGAGATTACGGAAAGATATCATGGTTCGCTGGAACTGCAGAGCGCAAACGGCATATTTGATTTGTTTTTGTACATTCCGCTGACATAAGCAGAAACATTTCGGCAATCTGAACAAGCAATCGTATTGATACAAAATCCGCTTAGACAGCCTTAACAAAAAAATTTAAAAAAATTATTGACAATGCCTATTTACATTTTGAAAAACACAAGATATTATATTCTCACAAACGAGGTCAACGCTATATTGTGGAAGGGAGGATCGTAAGGCATAATCATTAGAGAAATTTACAAACAATTGATTAAATCCCATATTTTGGGGAAACCTGTGTATAGGGGAACAGCAGGAAATCCGGGACTGATTTATGAAGCATTATATTTTTCATAATGTCAATGATGATTAAGGAGGAAACGAATTTATGCAGCAGGTGAATGTCAAGTTTAATAATGTTAATCAGATTAGGCAGTTTGTAGATATAATTGAAAAGATTGATTTAACCTTTGATCTGGGGGAAGGGCACAGAACTGTTGATGCCAAATCCATTCTCGGAGTAATGGCGTTAGATTTAACCAGACCGGTTTGCCTTAGATACGATTCTGATGACGAGGGAATCAAGGAGAAACTTGCTCCTTTTATATATTGAAAAAATTGAGCTTTGCTCAATTGCGAGATTTGCTTCGCAAACTCGTGCATAAACGTGAAATCTAATAGACGGAGGCGCAATACGTACGCCTCCGTTTTTGATTATTTTTCCGTTGCCGCGCGGCGTGCCAGCTCCAGACACCCCATGATCCCCTGATCATCGTGCAGGCTTGCCGGTACAATATAGTGCTCTATATCTTCAATCTCTTTTGCCTGAATATAGCCGCCCAGAAACTCTTTCACTTTCGCTCTGATTAAAGGAAAAAGCTGCTCCTGATGCATAACGCCTCCGCCCAGAATAATCATTTCCGGTGACAGCGTCAAAATATATCCCACAAGCGCCTGCGCAATATAGTCCGCTTCCATGTCCCATACTTCCGGCCTGTCCGCAAGCTCGACCGCCTTCTTTCCCCATCGTTCTTCAATGGCTGGACCAGCTGCCAGTCCTTCCAGACAATCTCCGTGATAAGGACATTTGCCGGCATACCGGTCATCGCTTCTTTTCCGAATTAACACATGTCCTGCCTCGGGGTGCAACATTCCATGCAGCAGATTTCCTTCTATATAAATACCGCCGCCGATCCCTGTTCCGATCGTAAGATAGATCACACAACTCTTTCCTTTGGCCTGTCCGAAAGTCACCTCTCCGAGCACCGAACCGTTGACATCCGTATCAAAACCGATCGGACAGCGAAGTGCGCACGCAAAACTGCCTACCATGTCAAAATCTATCCACGCCTTCTTCGTACTGGTCGTTATATACCCGTACTTCGGGTCCTCCCTGTCAAGTTCGATCGGACCGAAACTCGCTATCCCAAGCGCATCCACTTTTCGTTCCTCAAAATATGCAATCAGCTTCGGCATCGTAATATCCGGTGTCTCTGTGGGTATCGATATCTGCTCAAATATCCTGCCAGTCTCATCTCCTATGGCACACACCATTTTGGTGCCGCCCGCCTCCAATGCTCCCAGTCTCATTTGATTTCTCTCCTTTTCTTTTTCGCTTAACAATACTCTCCAGAATTCCTCAGCCACAATACAGACTCTCGCAGTGCCTCAACCGTCTTCGTCTCCACCACGCACCGGCACCCGCATTCACGCGCGATACCGAGCCTTTGATACAGATCAATCTCTCCCGTTCCAAGTGTCTGATGATTCTTATTTCCCAGACCGTCATGAATATGGAAATGATACAGTCTGTCTTTACGCTGCATTAGAAATTCTTCATCCACATTACCGCACGTATGGGAATGTCCGATATCCCATGTCAGTGCAAACATATCACTCTGTAACAGATAGTCGATCGCTTCCTTCTCGTAGCTTTGGTAACCGTCCGTGTTCTCGATGCAGATCTTCGTTCCCGCATTACCCGACACACGCTCACACATATCGCGAAACCGCCCAAACGCCGCCATATACTCCTCTTTATATTCTCCGAACAACCTCACCTTTCTATCCGGCAGAGTAATGTATATTCCATGATTCATGTGCATATTAAGTAGCGGAGCGTTGATTTCCTGCGCCACCCTTAACGTTCTCTCAACCGTCTCCATGTATGCGTCCGCAACCAGCCTGTTAAAGTCGCATACATTCAGGTTTTCATCCAAATGAATCGTGAAGTATATGCCATTCTTCTGCGCCAGCTCTTTCAGATAAGCTGTTTCTTCCAATTGAGGAACCTGATACATCGGGAAATTCATATTTAGCTCAATAAACTGTAATCCCAGCTCTTTACATAAGGACACGGTCTCCTCTAAATTCTTATTTTCAATTAAAGTGGGCATTCCGAAATCCATGTTTTTCCTCTTTTCTGTGCTGCATTCTTCTTGATATGACGCTTTAACGAATTTATAACAAGCAGTACGCAGACGCAAATCGCACAGCTCTTTTTAAGTATAACATAGCAGTACGCACTTTACCATCTCCGTATATTTGGCTGTCAGCCGCGCATTCTTCTGTGTTGCTTTTCACACATTGGCTAATCCGGTCGCGCAGAGCGAAGTTAATATCTGCGTCACCGCGCTCTCGCTCCGCAAAAAGCGTAGCGGACACTAGACTCGTAAGATACCTCGTCAAGTGCCGACGCTTTTTGAGGGGTTCCTTCAGATATTAACTTCACTCTGCGCTTAGGCTGTGGTGTGGGTATGAAAAGTAATAATTCTTCCACCCACATTTTATTCTAAATATATTTGCGGTATGCAATACCGTGTTTGATATATATAATATATTCCATAAACGGTACATGGTTTTAAAACATGTATTGTGATATTTCAATTTATCCGACCGGAGGGACAAGAATGAATACATCCATAATCAACAGCTACCGCACTCAAGACAATCTGCGCCGCAGTTTTAATACTCTTGCCGCAAAAACTTTTGACGGGCTGGATTTTGAAGCATGGTATCAGAACGGCTACTGGAGCGACCGCTATAATCCATATTCCATCGTAATCGACGAAGCGGTCGTTGCAAATGTATCGGTAAATACAATAGATTTTATGTGGAACGGCGAAAGAAAACATTTCATCCAGCTCGGTACCGTCATGACAGAAGAGCGCTTCCGTAATCAGGGACTCATCCGTCAGATCATGAATAAAATCGACCAGGATTACGAGCAGACCGTAGACGGCATCTATCTGTTTGCAAGCGACAGCGTACTGGATTTCTATCCAAAATTCGGTTTCCGAAAAGCAACAGAATACCGATACACAAAACCTTTTTCTACATCGCAGGCGTGCAGTATGGTGCAGATCCCTATGAAAAATAGAAAAGAGTGGAATAAGTTGGAAAGTGCCATGCGACAGAGCGTGTCCTATAGTCGCTTTGACATGCTCGATAACAATAATCTGATCATGTTCTACGTCATCGGATATATGCAGAACAATGTCTACTACAGCGAAAAATATGACACATATGTCATTGCGGAGACAGATAAAGATACGCTCACTGTTCACAATATTTTTTCCGCCAAAAAGTATCCATTGGACAATATTCTCGCTGCATTCGGACCAGATATACGACAAGTGATTCTCGGATTTACACCGATAAACGCCGAAGACTATAGTGTCTGCGCATTCAGAGAAGAGGACTGCACTCTTTTGGTAAAAGGCCGCGGCTTCGATGAGTTTGAACAGGATAAACTAATTTTTCCGACTCTTTCCCATGCGTAGAGAAATCACTCTGCGCATTTTTCTTAATTGCCAGCTCTCTATGTCAAAGGGAAGCTGAATGTTTCTCCATCAAATAGAACATGCCTTTGCGCCAATCCGCAGTTCCCACCTTAACGTAACCCATATGCTCATATAATCTTAACGCATATGGGTTTTCGCTGAATGCATCCAGACGAATCACATGTATCCCCCATCCTGCAAGCTGTTCTTCTATATAAAACAATGTCTGCCGTGCGATTCCATGATTCTGGAAAGCCGGGTGTACACACATTCTATGTATGACATAATAAGGTTCCCCGGTGTATTGCCAATTACCGTTTGCATATTGTTCATCACAATCCTGATTAATCACATATACTACGGCGATCCGCCCTTCTGCCACGCCGACATAAAGCTGTCTTTTGGCTATATCCTCCCGAAAATCCTGCTCTGTCGGATAGATCTCATCCCATTGGAAAATCTTATTGCGTATCATTGTATCGATGGCGCTGTTGAATAAATCACATATTTCCGTTAAGTCTTCTGTAGCTGCAATCCTATACTGTATTTCCATGATTATGGCCTTTTCCCTCATTTCTCTTATGATATGACAATATCCATGTAACTGCTCCGGCATGCTGTTGTGCCTGTAGCTGCTATATCACAGCTCAATTGCACGTCTCTTAAACCCGCAAGCCCGCGCTTTTGCGCTCTTTGTCCGATTTCATCGGACGTTTGCTCGTTATGCGCCGTGAAGAATCTTCGATGCATGCTCTTCACATTCTCCCAGACATGACCTAGTTATACTTAGGCGACGTTCTCTGACGCCTTAGTATAACTTCATGTCTTATTATATCACAGCCTCTTTTATGTTCAAAACAGTATGCTTTGATTTCTTACACATAGCGTATTTTATTTTTTATTAATAAACACTTAATTATTCTATAATTGATTCATTGTTCTATTTGATGTATAACATATATAAACAAAGAAACAGCTATCGCGGTTGAATCGGATTTCCAAATTCGGTCATACTGATAGCAAAGTGAAAAAGTTCGCTTTTTTCATATAATATAAAAAGGAGTGATTAATATGTTAAGACCTGCATTATTTAACAACCGTACCTACAAACCTATGTTTTTCGATGATTCTTTCGATCGGATGTTTGACGACGCTTTCAAAAACTTCTGGGGCAACAACGAGCTTGCTACTTTCGATGCCTTCAAGACCGATGTAATCGATCAGGGCGACAACTATCTGTTACAGGCAGAACTGCCCGGTTTCGATAAGTCTGATATCAATATCGATCTGAAAGACAATCTTTTAACCATCTCCGCTTCCCATAAGGAAGAGAAGGATGAGGAAGACAAGAACAAATATATCCGCAAGGAGCGCTATTACAGTTCTTATTCCAGAAGCTTCCGTGTAAATGATGTGGATGCCGGTGATATTGACGCTTCCTACAACAACGGTATTCTGGAAGTCAGATTTCCTAAAAAAGAAATTGCCGCGAAGGAAGACGTCAAGAAGATCGAAGTCAAGTAATTCCATCTCTTCATACTATGTAGCCTATCGATCATATTTCAATGAGAATCCCACCGAATTTGCCGGTGGGATTCCCTGTATTACCTCACTTCCTGCACAAGTCCTAAGAACTCTTCCTTATACTCATCCGACAGTCTGATAGACCGTAACGCTTTCTCCACATGTTTCACAGAAGCGTCTTCCGGATATTCACTGTGAGAAGCAAGAAGACCGAATTCCGCTACTGCTGCCGCAAAAATATAGTCGTCTGTCGGATCAGTCGTATAGCACTCATATCCGATGGGATATTCTAACAGACTGCTCTTGTCCTCAGCGGGTTTTTTATAACGAATGCTGATCGTCAGCCACTCTTCCTCTACTGCCGAATCTGACGGAACACTGCCTAATTCTTCTTTATACTGTTCACTGTATTTTAAATCTTCAATTTCCTGCCGGGACATATTGGCAAGCGAGTCCTTCAGTATAATCTCATAAAGTGCAGTAACGCTGTGTCCCGCGCCGATCTCTCCGGCATCCTTCGTATCATCGCTAAAATCTTCTTTTGCAAGAGCCCTGTTCTCGTATCCCAGCAAACGATAACTCTCCACGACTGCAGGGTTGAACTCTACCTGAAACTTCACATCTTTGCATATCGTTAAGAGCGTGGAAGCCATTTCCTCCACCAGTACCTTCTTCGCCTCCCGCAGACAGTCGATATATGCATAATTGCCGTTACCCTTATCGGCCAAAGTTTCCATCTTGTTATCTTTGATATTACCGGTTCCGAATCCTAATACTGACAAGAAGATTCCGGATTCCTTCTTCTCCGTAATCAGCTCTTCCAGCTCTTCCTCACTGGTCAATCCGATATTTAAATCCCCGTCTGTCGCTAAGATGATCCTGTTGTTGCCGCCCTTTATGTAATTCTCCTCGGCCAGTCTGTATGCCGTCTCTATTCCTTTACTACCATAGGTACCGCCGCCTGCTTCCAATGCATTCAACGCTTTCTTGATCTTCCTTGTCTGATCGCCGCTGACACCCTCGAGCACGACTTTGTCCTCTCCTGCATAAGTCACGATGGACACCCTGTCTTTCTTTGTCAGATTATCTGTAAGTAATCCGAAAGATTCCTGCAAAAGAGGCAGTTTATCATCGGAAAACATAGAACCCGATACATCCAGCAGAAATACCAGATTAGAAGCCGGAGCGTGCGAATAATCTATATCCTGCGTTTTTAATCCGACCATCATAAGCTGCGCTTCTTCATTCCAGGGACACGTACTGATCTGCGTCGTAACACCGAAAGGCTCCTGTCCCTTGGGATCATTATATTCATATGAAAAATAATTAAGCATTTCCTCGATCCTGACAGCACCCTCCGGAAGATCCTCCAAATCATATCCCTCGTTGATCAAGCGGCGCAGATTACTGTAAGATGCCGTATCAACATCCGCTGAAAAAGTAGACAGCGGCTCCTTCATGACTGAGACAAAACCTTTCTCATCCCACTTGCTGTACTCCTCGTTGTTATAATATTCCTTCGGCTCCCACTCATCGTAACAGCCCTCCAGATAGCTGTTTTCGAATGCCATCACCTTTTTTTCAGCGTCAAAATACGCATAATCCTCTGCTTCATCGGCACTGGCGTATTGTTCCGAAGCCGCAGCGGCGCTCTCGGTATTATTGTAACTTCCCGCCGGTGCGGTGCCATCCATCATTTCACCGTACCCGCTGTCATCAGCTGCCGCCGCGTCTTCCGTGGCTGTCATCCCGGCATCTGATGCCGGCGCACTGCCGGATTTATCCGAACCCCCGCAGCCCGTAATAAATATCGCCCCTGCTAAAGTAACTGCTGCCACCTTTGTAAAACAACTCTTCTTTTTCATACTTTTTCCTCCCGTCCCGAAGCGTTCTCTGCCGCACTTTCCATTTACTTTTTCCTCCCTGTGCGGTGCACTTTTCCCGTGCTTTTAAACGTTTCTATATTAAATACCTGTGACGGTCGCAAAAAGTTGCAAAAAAATTTCTTTTTTTATTCCATTATCGCCGATATTGGCACGGTCACTTTATACTGCGCTATTTTTTCCACTTCTTCCTCCGCAAGATCTGTCCCTTGATCCGCATCCTCTAACTCAAAATACGTATCCATATCACAGAAATAAATTGATACCGTCGATATATCATGACCGTTGGTCAACATCGCAAACCCCGCATTACTGCTGTTTTGATTCACAATCTGACTGCCGTCGGCATCAAACACCACAGTGCAGAGAGCTGCTTCATCCGGCATCACTGTATGCACCGTCATTTCTATAGAAGAAATCTCAATATTTTCAACGCCGACTCCGGCATCGTTATACTGATTGACCTCTATTGACCGGATATTCTCATCCGTCCGGCTAACCGGTATGATAAAATGCCATGTTCCCGCCTGATGCCAGCTCTGATACTCAATACCGTACCATGCTTTCGGCAGGCTGTTGAAATATGCCGTCTGTTCTTCCTCCGTCATCTGCTCAAATTCTTCATTGCTTATATCAAACTCCTCCGGAACCTCCACATCCTTTAATGTACTGGCAATCTCCGTGATCTCCAGCTCCATCGTATAAGATTCCGGTATGTCCGTTGCTGCATCCGCCTCTTCGATCTGCCAGCCGAGATTATCATAATCAATTCTGATACTGCCGATAAACGTGTGCTCATCCACAAATTTTCCTTCTATATATCTTCTGTCCTTGCGCTGTCCCGGATTAAAAGAATAATCCTCCAGTGTTCTCGCCTTGATAAACTGCTGTCCCTTGTCTATGGTCGCCACCATCTCGGGAAATATCTGCTCATTTTCCACTTTAATACCGATATAAACCGCCTGATTGGACGCATATTCTTCCGTTATCGAAATCGTTATGCCGCCATCCGTGGATACGAGATCATTCTCCACAGCAATCTCACCACCATATGCGGCACCCGTATCTTCCTCCGGGACAACAACTCCATCCTGCACGAATCCCGCATCTTCCTCTCTAAGCAACTTCACTGTATCTTCCTCCGGCAGTTTTCCGAAAGTATATACATCTGCAATTTTCCCGAAAATATTTCCCAGAAAGGGAATTTCCCTCGCCATGACCGGATTCATTACACAGAAGATACAAGTAATACATAGAATCGCCGCCATGCTTCCCAGTGTGATAAGTACCCTATGCCATACGATATTGCCGTTTTTACGGCATGTGGTATCTTCCTTCTTCATCTTTACGGTCTGTGCACTTTTATTCTCCGTTACATCGTTATTGGTTCCGTTATTTTTTGTTCTGCTCTTTTCTCTGATCATTTCATAGGCTTGCTGCACCTTGGTGTCTATGACTGTACTGTCTTTCAGCTCTGCTCCCAACACTTTATACAATGTCTCATCCGATATATTCATAATCGTTTTCTGCATATCCGTTGTCTCCTTCATATTATTAGCATGTGTCCCTTTTTCCCGAATCAACTCTGCGGCTCTGCACATCCGCCCCGCTATAACAGGTTATTACGATAGTTCTGCCCGGAGCTGTTCTCTGCCGCGATGCAGCTTACTCTTGACAGTACTTTCCTTCATTTCCAAAACATCGGCGATCTCTTTCGTCGTAAACTGTTCGCCATAATATAACTGAAAAATGGCACGACTGTCTTCGGGCAGACTCAAAAGCAATTCCTTGAACTCTACATCAGCTTTTTCCCGGTCACTACTTTCTGTGTGTCCGGCCGCCTGCTCATTTTCAAGACTGACATTTCTCTTGTTCCGCCGCCAGGTCTTCGTGCAGTTATTGATCAGGATTCTCACAAGCCATGTTTTAAAGTGTTCCTGCTTCTGCAGGGTATGCAGACTTTCATAAGCCGCCAGTATCGTATCCTGTATTGCATCTGCGACATCCTCATCATTTCCCAGATAGCCATATGCCACCTTCCGCATCGTCATCTTACATTCTTCCATGAGACAAATAAATGCCTCTGCATCTCCACATTGTGCTTTTCTTACTAAGGTTTCCATCGTATCCCCCTACATAGTTTTCTACTTCGGTCCGGTTCGTCGAAACGTCTCAACTCTTGCACATTAGATGAAGCTGCGAGGCATTTAGTTGCAGCAATATATAATTTATATGAAAAAAATTCCGGTATCTTATATTTTCCATTCGTCTGTCCTGCAGACGCACAGATCCATACTACTCTGTTCCGGCCACATTCTCGGAAAGCCATTCGTATGCTTTCACGGCATAATCCTCTGCATCCGTTATATTTTCACCGCCGGTGACTACATAATTCACCTGATTGACACGTGCATAAGCAGACCACTGACCACTCGACTCTCTTATTACATAGATTCTAATACCATGAACCATGATGCATTCCGTATCTTCGTCGTCCACAAACGCCGGTGCCTCTGCTACCTCCGTGACAGTCAGATCCGCGGCGTAAACATCTTCGGATATCCCGTCCATGTTGTTCATTCCGGCCCCATCGTTAATCTCTTTTTGGATACTCTCATCTTCATACTCTGCCGCTTCCGCCGCTTCTTCCAGCTCATAATTATCTTCGGCCGCAGCCATATCCGCTCCGCTGTCATATGCCGCACCGGCATTACTGTTCTCATATCGATTAGCGCTTTGATCCGTCATAACTCCTTCGGAATATTTCTGTTCCGTAACGGCCATATCGGCATCGTCGAACATCTCTTCCGCTGGGGCTTCTGCCATATCATACGCTGCGGTATCATCTGAGGCAGTATTCATGGGAGCAGCGCCTGAGGAGGATTTATTGAAACGTCTTCCTACCATACCGGATGTGACATTAATCAAAAGCAGTACCATGGCGGCTGCCGCCACCGGAAGCGCCCATCTGTATATCTTTCCGGAGCTGATTACGGAATGCCTGTCCGTCTGCATCCGGCTCTTCGGCAAATCTGCGTTTATTCCATCCGATTCCGGCATCAACTTATCCGGACTCAATGCTGCAAATGAGGCCTGTGTTTTCTCCCGCTGCAGACGCAGTTCTTCTTCCTGCATCGCCTGTTTCGTTCTCCGAATCAAATCCGCCGGCGCGTGTATCTGTGAAGTTTCCTGTTTATACTGATTCATCATAATCATGACTTCTTCCTACCAATTCCCTTATTGTCCGCTTCTTAGCCTGTGTACCATTTGTGCTGTCTGTCGCTACAATTCGTCTCCGACCAGCTCTTTTAACATTTCCCGCGCCCTGCGCATCTGGGATTTCACGGTTGTCTCTTTCTGATCGGTCAATTGCGCAATCTCCATGACCGTCCGTTCCTCAAAATAGTACAAATGTATGACTAACCGATACTTCGGCGGCAGCTTATGCACTGCCGCCCTCACCGGATGTTCCTCCGGCAGCTCATATCCGCCGCCTTCGTCCGCCAATCGCTCCGGTTCCTCCATATAGTCAACATTTCTGTGCCAATACTGATCATAATGTTTCTTCGCACAGTTGATCGTCACCCGAATCAGCCATGCCTTCACATGTTCCCATGATTCCAGATCCTGTATATGGCTCACAAGCCGAACGAACACCTCTTGAAACAAGTCGTCTGCGTCCGTTGTATTTTTCATCTGGGACAACGCCAGCCGGTATACCATATCGGCATACCGGTCGATCGCTGCCTCTGCCGTGATTTGCTCTTCTTTCATAATACTGCCTTTTTTATTTTATTCCGGTTTCTGTGAATTATTGATCTCCATAGTACACACGCTTCCATCCTTAACAATAATGGTATATCTGTCCAGTACACTTGTATCAGGATCGGACACTTCATAGTAAGTATAGCCGCTGTCGGAAGTCTCTACTTCGCAGTTGAAACCGTCTGTTGCCTTCTTAACCGCATCCTCGGAATCACCGACTTTAATATTTCCGGGGAATACCAGATCAAACTTCGGTCCGTTTACGCTGGACTCCATGGATAAGACATAACAGTTCTCTATTATAGTCGCATAATCGGCATAGTTCTCCACCATCGTATGAAGCGTCTGGTTGTTATATCTAAGATCAACCCATCCGTTACCGCCTGCTGCCACTTCGCTGTCAGATTTCGCCGTATCAATCGTAAAGCCGTTCTCTAACAGCACAGATACCGGACAGGGCAGATAATATACGTTACCCTCTAATTGTGCAGTATAAGCGTAGAAATCATCCCCTAACTCCTTGGGCGCTTTATAATTTTTCACCATATCCGGAACAGTCTCGTCAATAGAGTTATCCGCACCTTCCAGCTCTACGAGGTTCTGAATATCGATCTGCTTTAATGTATTATCATCCTTATATACATACAGCTCAATCTCTCTGTAGAAATCATTCTCGTAGGTCATCTTATAGTACAGGTCGCTGTCATAATCGTCGCTGGGATCACCGTAAGCTGCCTTGATGTCGTCTGCATTAGATACACCGTACTGTATACCGCCCGGCAATAGAATCTCCCAGTCACAGTCTTCCAGATAGAAGTGATCCAGCGTGATACCTGCTACCATACTTTCCGAAAAAGGCACGGCATTCATGGACAGGTTCGCAAACCTTGTATACACTTTAACACCATCCTTCTCCCAGACCTCGGTTGTCGTATACTGATTAGAGGATAATGTCTGTGTGTTGTCACCGTCATACTCCCAACCCAATGCCTCGAAATCCGAATACCACATGGGGAACTGATATACCATACCATCTATGGATATCTGGAAATCATACAGATCATCGGACAACTCACTCGGTGCCGTTGCCGTCTTCGCAGGTTCTTTCTGCTCTTCCGGCTCTTCCTCTGCCTCGGGTTCTTCCTCTGCTTCCGGCTCCTCCTCTTCCGCTTCCTCCTCTTCGGGTTCCTCATTCAGTTCCTCTTCCAGCTCCGCTCTTGCTTCATCCGCTCTGGAGCCCGCCTCGGCTGCCTCATCCGATGAGCCGCAGGCCGCCATGGATAATGTGCAGCTGATTGCTAATAATAGTGCCAATGTTTTTCTCTTCATTTTTTTCTCTCCATTCTCTTGATGCAGGTTTTCATACCTGCTTTTTCCTCTTTTGGTCGGTGATCTCACAACCCCTTCATTTACAATACCGCTGAAGAAACCAAAAAGTTGCAGAATCTCAGGAAACTTTCCGATCCCTTTTTTCTACCATCCTGTCATACTGTCCATACATCTTCTGGACTTCATTCTCTAAAATATAATAATGCCGTATGTAAGGAATCAGCAGTACGAGCAGCGCAATCGCAAGCAGTCCCACCGCGATCGTAAACGACACTACCGACAGAGCGATCACAATCACTTCAAGAAGTGCGAAAGTAACTGTCACGATCAAATGAATCAATCTCTCATGCTGGAAAAAGGAAACCTGAATCAAATGCTCTTTTATCACAGCATCCCAATCAGAATTATCCTGAGAGATCAACTCGTCAATGTATTTTCTGTAATTTAAGATCCGTTGTTCCATGCGCAATACTCCTCCCCATATATTTCTGCGCCGCTTTCTACCGACGTATTTATCATTGTATCATGTATATTTGTCGAGGAAAATACATTTTATTGCTTTTCCTGTCTTTTCCTGTCACTTTTTCAAAAGTCTGACCGTATATAATGTAAGAAGTACTTCTAAAACTTATGTCGGAACACTTACATAAATGGAATTCCATCATACAGAACCGAAGGGAGTGATAGAAATTATAAAACCACAAAAAAGTGAATCCGAAATCAACTGCATCCTGCAAACCTACGGCAATATACTATACCGCACTGCCTATCTGCTTCTGGGTAATCCTCACGATGTACAAGACGTTTTACAGGAGGTGCTGCTCCGCTATATGGAAAAGGCTCCTGCATTTACCTCTTCCGATCACGAAAAAGCATGGCTTCTGCGCGTAACCTCAAACTGCTGCAAAGACTGCCTGCGTTTTCGCAAACGGCATTCCTATATCGAGCTGGAACAAATACAAGAGTATTTTCCGGCGCCGGAAGACAGACATTTATTTCAGGAACTCTATGCCCTGCCCGCTAAGTGGAAAACTGTATTGCTGCTGCATTACTTTGAAGGTTATCCGATCAAAGAAATCGCAGAAATTTCCGGTCTATCGGAAAGCGCCGTGAAGAAAAGACTGCAGCGGGCAAGAGACGCGCTGAAATTAGAACTTACCACTTAACAATGTCAAACCAATATTTCAGACAACTCAACCGTATCACAGCACCACTGGTGAGCTTAGAACAATGCCTAATTTTAAATTATTTTACAAGAAAGGACATCTGACTATGAACGAAAAAGATATAACACAAATCAAAGAATCCATTATCATGCCATCTGAAATGGCTGATACCCTGTTACAGAACTGTACCCAATCCCGTATAAAGCACTACCGCTACAGCCGCTACTCCAAAATTTGTGCCGTTCTTGCTACAATTTTCTGTATCGGTGCAGCCGGCTCCACTTCGCTGGCAGCCTATAACATCTATCAGGAAAAACAACTGGTTGTCTTTATGGATTACGACCTGACGCAAGAGGAAATCGAGGCAATCGGCGACACGCTTGCACAAATTCCCGACGTCACCATCCATTACGTCAGTGGAGACGAAGCATGGAAAGAATTTAAATCCGAATTTCTGACCGGAAATGCAGAATTGGAAGAGTGGGCCGACTCTATAGAAAATCCCCTCATCGACTCTTTCAATTACGAGGTAAGCATACGTCTGGGCGCTAGCACCGAAGCCGTCCGCGAAGAGATTGGCAGAATCGACGGAGTTAGATTGATCACCACCAGACGGGAATTAAAGAAATAGGACTGTCAATCGAGTAAGGGCGGTACCGCTATGCGCTGCCGCTCTTGCTTTTATTCAGAATTTGTTTTAAATTCCATATCTGATAAAGTGGCAGGTTTAACAAACTCTGCTCTCTGCGATAATCTTTCAGAGATGTTCTAACTGCAGTTTCCGGCTGGTATTTTTTGCAGAACACTTTCAGACTCTGTGCATGTACATTTAACCCTGCTTTTGCTTCCACCGGAACAATTTTATTATTATAAGAAAAAATAAAGTCAACTTCAGAAGTTGCACCTTCACTCCAATAATAAATATTCGAAGCAATTTCCATAGCTTGCAGTTCCTGCAGGACAAACTGCTCCGTCAGCGCCCCCATAAACTCTTTAAAAACTGCCACAGAATCTAAGATAATTCCCGCTTCGATCTCACACATCGTCCTAAGCAGACCTACATCCAGAAAATATATTTTAAATGCTTTCAAATCCTCATATGCTTTCAGCGGAAGCTTTCCTCCCGTAACCAGCCCTACCTTGCGAATCATACCACTATCTTTCAACCACAGAAGCGCATCTTCGTACTCCCGTGCTCTTGCCCCCTCTTTAGCCAACCCATAAATAAATTTCTTATTTTCTTTGGCTAACTGAGAAGGTATGGAACTCCAGATGTGATGTATTTTCGGAATCACACTTGTCGGTGCATGTTTTGAAAAGTCGTTCTCGTAAGCACGTAAAAGCCTCTTTTGAATATCCGTCACTTCGGCAAAATCTCTTGTTTTTATCCATGTATCTATTGCTGCAGGCATTCCGCCGATAATAAAATATTTTTTCAGATTATCTACATATTTTTCTCTTAACAGCTCCGGTAGCTTTTCTTCATAATGTTCTCGGGCCCACTCGATCAACATTTCTTCTTTATTTGCTATCAGAAATTCCTCAAAAGACATCGGGTAAATGTTCACAAAATCTACTTTTCCAACCGGAAACGAGGTACCTGAATGCAGAGTAACTCCCTGAAAAGATCCTGCACAGCAAATTGCATATTCCGGCGCTTCTTCCGCAAAATATTTAAGCGCCGTCAATGCTCTCGGAACTTCCTGGATCTCATCAAATATCATCAGCGTTTTTGTAGGATCAATCTTTTTCCCATGGTAAGCGCCTAATAACTCCACAATTCTTGCAGGTACGATACTTCCCTCAAAAAGATCTGCTACTACACCGGGATTCTCAAAATTAATGTAGCATACATCTTCAAAAAATTTTTCACCGAATTCTTTTAATAACCAGGTCTTTCCTACCTGCCTTGCACCCATCAGGATCAGCGGAAGCCTGCCTTTTTTTTCTTTCCATTCCGCAAGCTTTTTAATAGCTGTTCTGTACATAAAAACTCTCCTGCTCCATTCAGCAATGATATATCAAGATCTGAACACTGACTCTTTTTCTATATTCTACTTTAGTATTCACATTTTCGCAACCGTTATTCTTTATATATTTCACGTTTTTATAATCTTAATTATTATAATTATTCACATTTTTATAATTATAACTATTGCAATTATCCACATTTTCATAACTATAAATTCTATAATCATCCACATTTCAATAATCCAACATTTAAAAATAGCGCCCATACTGGGCGCTATTCAAAAAGAACCGTTCCTTCCGTATCCTGAATGACAATATTGTCTGTTGATGAGTCGCCTACGGCGGTAGCTACATATTTCGCAATCTCCGACACGCTATCCTGTGAAAGATCCTCTTGTAACTCCAGCGAAATCACCGCCTGCGTGTTATCTCCGGCCTCTGCCAGTGTGACCGCAGCACACTTAACAGTGGGATATCCTTCCTCTATACTATCACTTAACAGTTCCTGCAGATATTCTGTGTACTTCATCTTTTTATCAGCCTCTGTAAGATCTCCCTCGGTGATATCATCCAGCAAGATTTCTTCTGCCTCTATACTGCCGGCAGAAAGATTATCTTTCTCCGATACTCCGCAGCCTGTAAATAATCCCATCATGATAACCGCCGGAACAATCCTGACTGCTACTCCGGTTTGTTTCTTTTTCATCATTATATCTGCTCCCCCTTCGTGAACACACACATAAACCGCCGTTATTTTCTTATTGATTTCATTATTCTACATGATTCCAACTATTCCATCAACACTTATTTTAAATCTCCTTTACTCTAACTTGTCCTTTGTTGCTTATTGATTTTCTTCCGTAGTACTTATGTAAGGCCGGACATTTTACTTTTCCAGAAATCCTAAGAACTTCTTCCATTCCATGTAGCCCTTCAAGTCTCCGTATCGGTACTCCGACTGCATAATATCATTCACAATCTTCGCCCAATCAAACTTTTCCGAAAAACTCCATGTGCCGATTCTGCTCTCAGCATCCTTCACGGATTTTGCAACTACAGCTTTCAGCACTGTATCCTCGAAACTGCCTTTTCCGCTTTCTTTCAGACTGGCAGTGTACGCATACATTTCAACCATATCACAGTTTTTCGGGTCTACCTTTGACACGTCTACCATCCGTTCCGTTACATTTCCCGACTTATCCCATATTTTCACTTTATATACAGGATTTTCCGGGTCAAAGTCCTGTGTCTTATATACGGAATAAGAGGAACCGCTCACGAGTTCCGCTCCTGAGAATATCGTAATATCTCCTGACCCTTCATCCGCGCCATGCAGAGTGGCTGCTGCCTGTGCCGCTTCCGCCGCCTGTTTTGCAAAGTTCCCGCCTGCCACATTTCTTTCTGTCTTTCTTGTTGATTCATACCCTGCTGCCGGGTATCCTGTTGTTCCGATTCCACTAACACTCATTTTAATCTTCTTCCTTTCTCTGTTTTATCACTTCTCTTCTTCCATTAAATATATCCAACGGCAAATACATTTGCATTGATATATCCGATTAACCCTCACAGTTATCTATATATTGCTATTTATTCGCTCCCGTAATAGAATTTGTCATCACATCAGCCTTTGATGCCGAAACTAAACTATGAGATACGCTGTTCATTGCCTCCCTGATTCTTCTCTGATATACGGAAGATAACGGCAGTGCCTTTACACTCTCCTGATAATACGCTTTGTTTCTTTCCATCTCCTGCAGTTTACGCTTTAAGGCGTACTCTTCCACAATCCGGGCATATTTCGCACGCCTTATCTTTTTTGCCTTCTGATCTTCTTCAAACCGTCTCTGTTCCGCTTCTGTCGGTCCGGTAAATCCGCCGCCACCGCTGATCAGATTCCAGCGTGCAACTTCCCCGTTCTCATCCAGAACGATCAGCGCTGAATTGATTCTGCCGGGCACGGGATAACCGTTCCACGCAAGAAGATGATTGATATTTGCCATGATCTTATCTGCCATTGCCGGATCACTTTTTATTTTTTCCTCCAACGCCGGCGGTACGACGATGGAATGCTGCCCTAGTACCGAATCCAGCCTGGATTGTACTTTCGGATCTGTCATCGCCGGATTTGTCCCGCTTGGCGTCCAATTTAAAACCGATTCATCTACTTCTTTTGCAAAAAATTTTTCAAACGGAAAATCCATTCTCTGCCATGTTCCCTGCGGAATCTTAGAAGCATCCATCACATGATAATATGCACCCGGAAACATCGCCTGTAACCGACTCTTAAAATTCGTCAGGTTCACATTTTCCCGCCCTGATACTCTCTGTGCAGATTTAGTCGATACAATATTTCCAAAGCTGACCCCACCATGCCTTGTTACCGATGTATTTTTCGCCGTCGTGCTCTTCACTGCTGCATTCTTTCCGGCAAGAGCCTGTAAATAATACTCGCCCATTTTACTTGTAAATCCGAAGTCCATCGTTGCTGCTCCTTTCTGATATCCTCTATATGTTGATCCACCTCTTGTTGTAAAACGATTTTCTGCTACGCAATCCTTTATAACAATAATACGAATCAGCATTCTTAAAAGTTTCACCACAAAAAATGAAAACCCTGCAAAATAGCCCAAAACAGCTATTTTCGCAGGGTTATGTCATAAAATGTATAGTTTGTGTCATAAAATTCGCCCAGAAACCCTTCCGATGGAAAATATTGAAAGCGCTGCTTCTTCCATCTTGTGATACAATGTAACCGACATCTAGTTAACATAAAATATTATTTGTGGAGGTACTTATGAGCAGCAGAGTCATTAATATCATAATTGGTGTATTATTCTGGATATCAGGTCTTATCACGTTACTGGAAGGTATCTTCCATACGAGAGCATCCAACTTATGCATCGGGATTGGTTTTGTCATTGTTGGTCTTTTATATTTTATGAGAAAAGAAAATAACAAGCGTAGAATTACGAAATAGACATATAGCCTACTTAATCACCCGTCTATCCCGATACTGCGCATACATCATCAATATTCCTGCAACAGCTCCCAAAAAGATAAAAGACTGGATAAATGGCATAAAATTATATGACCCGCCTTCCCAGAAACCTGCAAAATCATTGCTGATATATGTCATAGGCAATGTTGATGCAACTTTCTGTAACACTTTCGGGAGCTGTTCCGTGGATATTCCCATCATACCTGTCAGCATCATCAGAACAAAATAGACAAACATGGTAATACCAAAAGTGATGCCGAACTTCTGGAAAATATTGGCAAACGAATGCGCAATCACTAAAAGTATCACCCCGATTAGGTATAAAGATATAATCAGGCAGATGATCGAAGAAACTGCCGGCTTCGGAATATCCATAGTGATCATCTGAAAAACAGCATAGATCACAAAAGCGATCGTCATGAAAATCAAATGCGCAATGATCTTCGCCGCAAGCAGACTTCTCTCATGAAAACCGAAAAGATGCATTCTTAAGGGTACCGCATTTTCCACTTCCTGAGAATATAATGCGCCATATCCGATAAACATGATGGACATAGGAATGACCAGCGACATACTAAGCATAATGGAAACGATAACTTCCTGCCGGACTGCTTCAGGTACCTGGCTTCCTATTGTCTTCGAGAAGATCAGCGCCATCATATTCGGAAACACGATTCCGAAGAAATGGACCATAAAGTTGCCATTGATATTTCTCATTTCATATAAAACCATATTGATATTACATTTTTTCTTATTCATGATAATTATCCCTTCTTATAAATAGACTCAATTTGTTGACTATATAAACATTCTTTTCTGCTTTATCATCTTTGTCCGGTTTCTGCTCATGCAGACTGTGAACCGGAATTTATATTCTTAGCATTCGCATAAAACTGCTCTCTTGCATTGATGGACATAATCTCGATATCCGAATTGCTTCGCTTAAAATTCACATTATTATCTACCAAACGTGACAGCAATCTTTTTTCCTCTTCCTTGTCACAGCAGGACAGGGCAATCAGATGATTGGGTGATTTTAAAGTGCGGAACCCATCTGTCAATTCTTTATTCGTATGGTTATTTTCCAGAATAAAAATCGCATCCCCGCAGTAAGTCTTAAATAGCTCCTCTGTTTTGCCATAAGCAACGACTTTTCCCTGATCCAACAGAAGGATCTTATCCGCCAGCTGCTCCAATTCCTCATAGTAGTGAGACACGATGATCAACGAGTCATCTTTATCCCGATACCACTCCACCAGTTTTTCCATTAGCTTCTGTCTGGTCTCAAAATCCAATCCCGATGTGACTTCATCATAAAAAGTCAGTTCCGCTTTCTGCATCATAATCATAATGATGGTAAATTTCTGCTTCTGCCCTCCTGAAAGAGTGTTATATTTTTTTGAGAGACATTGATCAAATTCAAAGAAAGCAATCAAATCCTGCAGTTCTTTATTCTCTTTGATCTTTGTATTCAGAATCGTCTCCATGATTCTTTTTACCGGCATTGTGGTCACATACGCGTTGGTCTGCATATGCGCTGCCATCTGCTCCGGCTTTATCTGTGTCACGATCCTGCCCTCATAATTTGTCAGACCGAGAATTGACTTGACGAGGGTGGTTTTACCCGCACCGTTAGAACCGATCACTCCGATGCGTTCCCCCTTCTCGAAGCAAAGCGGCTTGTCGATCTGTAGCGCAATCTGGTTGCCGTATTTTACCTGTAATTGTTTGATTGTAAGTAACATATTGTGCTCCTCTTTTTTCTCTCTTTTTATTATCACTTTTCCGTTGTTCCCAAGCTGCAATGTTTCTGCTCTGTTACTGTCTTATAAGTATCCGCTTTCTATACTCTTCACTGCAACACACTTACTTCTACTTTTGAATTGCCTGTTTACTGTGCCATAACTTTTTCAAAATACAGTCCTGCCCGCACACCGTTTTCTATATTTTCAATCTTCAACTTATACCCTGCCAGCCTACTGTAATACGCCGCTACATACAGACCCAGCCCTCTCCCTTTCCTGTTGCCGTCACTGCTGACAAAAGGCTCAAAAACATTCGGAAGCAACTCTTCGTCTATTGTCACTCCATAATTTGTCATAGATAATTTCGTATCACTAATTTCAATCACGATCTTCTGCTGTTCCGGTGTATACTGCACTGCATTGGAGAGCAGATTGTCCGCAATCTTTTTCAACATTTCCCTGTCTGTTTGGACAATGCCTTTTCCATCTATTATCACCTGCAGCTTCTTATCTTCCGCCTGCACGGCATAGGCTCTTACAAGCTCCTGCGCCAGCACCTCAACTGCCACATCCTCCTGCTGCATATCCTTCGCATGATAATTCAGGTACAAAATATCCTCCACGATCTTCCTCATGGACAGAAGCTGCTGCTTAACCTCCGGCAGATACGTTTTGGTATCCTTATACTTTCCGACTTCGTTTAGCATCCCTTCCACCAGAAGGAGCGATGCGGCAATAGGTGTCTTAAGCTGATGGGACGATGCCCGCAGGAATACCTCCCGCCTCTCGTTTTCTTCTTCCAGCATATGATTTTTACACTCCAACTCCTCATAACTGTCACGAAGTCTTGTATACAGCTCCTGCAGATTTCGTTCCAAAGTACCGATCTCATCTTTTCTGTCTGATACGAATGCAAATTCGTCCGTCTCAAAATGCCCCGCTATCCCCGCACTCTCCGCATGATTGGCAAGCCGGATAATAGGATTAACGATCCTGCCGGAAAAGAACCCCGAAGAAACCAACACTACCAGAAAGATCACTGCAACGATCATCGGCAGACTTCCCATAACGATCGGCGTGATCTCCTCCATCTGCGGAGTCATAGTAGGCAAAACCGTGATAATAAGAGCATCCTGCGTTCGTCCCATGGCAACATACGTCGTATAACTGTAATTGCCATCCGAAACTCCCCACTCATACACGATGATATCGCCGGAAATGGTATGCAGCTTAGAATATTCCCCTTTATAAACCTGTTCGCCACTTTTTGGCTCCATCTTGATCTCAATGGGGAAATTTTCGGAGATCAGATTCTGCCCCGCAAATATTTCTTCGAATTTGTCCCGCCACTGAGCGACAAACTGCGTAAAATCTTCTCCGTCCAGGTTACCGGAATCGCTCGCATTTCCACTTCTGATCTGATTTAAGAAATCCAATAGCTCTTCATTCCGAACCTCGACCGTGGCCTTAAAAAACTTCCCCGCTAAATAAACCTCATCTCCTGTATTCGGAATTTCCAACGTGTACACCGATGACGGGTTTTTGACCGTCAGATTGTCGTAAGATCTCTCCTCCATGTAACCCTTCTGAATCTCCACAGCGGATTCCAGATTACTGTTCAACACATAATCCACATACAACGATGGCAGCATCAACACAAAATACCCTATGACAAAGACGATCATAATCAATGCAAGTACAACACTGTATAGAAATGTCTTTTTCCTGAGCCCCATGATTTCCTCCATTCCATGCCACCCTGATACTTTACCGCATATATCTGCGAAGCGGCTGACTATTCCGTCTGCTGTTCCCGAAACTGATATCCTACTCCGATCACCGTCCTGATACAATCCTCCGGCAGTTTCTTGCGTAGGTTCTTGACATGCGCATCGATAATTCTGTCGTTGCCCACATAATCCTCGTTAAAAATCCGAAGGATCAACTGTTCTCTCGTAAAAACCCGCTTCGGCTCTCTCATGAGAATCTGTAACAGTAAAAATTCACTCAGCGTAAGCTCCAGAGACTTCCCGTCATAATATGCCTGATATGAATCATCATGGATCACCAGCCCTTTCTCCTGCTGCGGTCCTGATCTCTTTACACGGCGTAAGATCGTCTCCATCCTTTTTAATAAAATAATGGGAGAAACCGGCTTAATCACGTAATCATCCGCATAGAAATTAAATGCCTGCACCTGCGTCTTCTCGTCATCTAACGCCGTGAGCATGATTGTCGCCATATCAGGATGCCGCTCTTTAACGTACTGCAGAACATCCAATCCACTCACCTTCGGCACCATGATATCCAGCACAGCCATATCAAACTGCCGTGCCTGGAGCAGCTTAAGCGCTTCTTCGCCGTCCTCGGCACAGGTAACGCTGTAGTTCTGCATTTTCATATACTCGGTCAGAACTTCCCGTATGGTTGGCTCGTCTTCCAAAAATAAAATATTCATGTTTCTGATCCCGCTCCTATCCGGTTTCTGTCTTGTTTCAGTTTTCTGTAAGATTCCATTAAGAGTACTCCCCGCGCGCCTCATGTAACTTACTTTGCCTATTGTAACATAGCGGTATGAATTTCGTATGAAGATGATGTGCTTTTATATAGACGAAACCATCTGCACAGGAATTCCCGGTTTACAAAACAAAAAATCCATATTTATTGTTACAGATTTTAATACAAATCAAAACAACTGTAACAATAAATACGGATTTCATGATGCCAAAGAAAATCTTCTAAAAAGTAATATCACAAGAATGACCGATTTTCACCGCAAGCATATACTTTCTCCTATCACAATTCCTTCAGGAAATACAGCACCAAGTCATCATCATTGTAACACGCCCCATACGGCTCACATACCTTATCACAATACCATACACCACTGCCATCAGGAATATAGCCGCGTTTTACATACATTCGCTGGGCGCTGCCGTAACCGCTGTGCAGCCCTACTCCTAAATACACCTTGTCATGGTACTCTCCTGCAATCTGCTCCGCAACATCCATTAACTTACTGCCTATCCCATGTCGCCTATACTTTTCTAAAACACCGAAGTCCACAATTTCCGGATATCCCATATTAGCATAAGCTCCCCATGTGGAATCAGGATAAACATTAATATATCCCGCAACTTTACCTTGATACTCCGCCACTAGCACAACCGCCTTCTTTTCCTGCCGATCACGCAGCCGCATCTCATATTTATCTGTAGTGGCATCCCACCCTTGTGCAATCTCCTCCTGCGTGATAATCGGTGCGTCTTCCTCTCTCATGTCACGAATTGTTATCACGTCGTCAGTATAATATATTCTGCTTTGCTGTTCTGTCATCCTGCTTCCTCCTTCAATAACTTTTTCTATTATTTTTAAATCAGATTACACGGGATAAAAAAATTACTTTTATCAATCGGAATAACTTCCTCGCACATGCACACAATCCCACCATCCCCGCGTACTGCTCCCACACGGTCCAGCACCTCAAACTTTTTTATTTCCTGTCTGTCCGGATTCGCAGATTTTTTAATCTCCAACGGATGAATCACTCCGTTTTCTTCCACAAAAATATCTATCTCCTTTGCGTTGGAATCCCGATAGTATGTTAAACATGCTTTAGAAGACGCGTAAGTATAATTCTTTAGTAATTCAATCACCACATAATTTTCAAAATAATGTCCGCTTGCCGCTCCATTCATCAGAGTATCTCTGGTCAGCCACATAGATAAATAAGCGCATAAGCCGGTATCACAGAAATACAGTTTCGGGGTTTTTGTAAGCCGCTTCAACTCATTATTTGCATAGGGTTGTAAAAGATAAATAATGCCTAATCCCTGCAAAAGACGCAGCCATTCCTTTGCCGTCGGCTGAGAGATTTCCGCAGCGTCTGCTAAAGTCTTGTAATTAACCTGTTGTGCAGTCAGGGCAGCACATGCATTTAAGAATTTGCGGAACCGAATCGAATCAGTAATACCTCCCTCCTCAGACACATCCCGCATAAGATATGTTTCAATATAAGAATTAAAGTATTCCTGCCGTTGTTCCGCATCCGCCCGCAATGCATCCGGCATCCCGCCCCGCCAGATATGTTCAAACACATCTTCAATATCATTTTTTCTCACAAGCGGTTGTCTCGCCAGCAGACAATCTAAAGAAAAATCCAATTCATTCGGAAAAATCAATCCTTCCGTTTCATTCTTTGATAAGCTGTACAGCTCTAAAATTCCAATCCTGCCTGCCAGTGTTTCGCGGATATTTTTCATCATATAATACTGTTGTGAGCCGGTCAGCCAGAATAGTCCCCGCTCATCACTCTCATCACACATAATCTTAATCTGCTCAAACAACTCCGGCGCTTTCTGTATCTCATCAATAATAATCGGCGGTTTATATGTTTGAAAGAACAATACCGGATCTGATTTCGCAAGCGCTCTCACCATAGTGTGGTCCATGGAAACATAGGTACGATTCTGCTCTGCCGCCAGATGTTTCAGCAATGTAGTCTTTCCCACCTGTCTTGCGCCAGTCACGAGTACTGCTTTAAAAAAAGAATTCATATGCAAAAATTTGCGTTCCAATGTACGTTCTATATACTGCATCGTTTTTCCCTTTTCATAAATTTAGGATAAAATAAAGTATATTTTATTTTATCCTAAATTATTCTTGGCTGTCAATATACGAATATATTAACCCTTTGTTACATGGAAAAGAATTTTTCCAACATACTCATATTCAAAGTCTTGCCATGTTTCATTTTCCTATTCCCCAATCATCTCCCAATACTCCTGCGATCCCACATTGCTCCATGTTCATAGTGACAACCTTGTATAAGAATGCTATATAACTTCCATTAAGAACGCTATTACATTCTTGTGAACAATCCCATCCCTCGAAAAATCAAACTTATCCATAGAGATAACATATTTCGGATAATTGTCGGCAACCGCTTTAAAAGCGCCGAATTCTCTGTCAATTACGGACTGCTCTGCCAAATAATATGCTACCTGATAATATTCTCTCTTATCACCTTTCACTGCGACGAAATCCACTTCACCATTTGGTATCTTTCCGACATACACCTCATAATCACGATCCCTAAGTTCATTGTATACAATATTTTCAAGCATTGCTCCCATTTCTAACTTGTAACCACTGTTATGAATACGTCCTAATCCCAAATCCGTCAGAAAATATTTATCCAATGTTGTAAGCAATTGTTTTCCGCGAATATCATAACGCTGCGCTTTGCTTACAATCAATGAGGTCTGTATATGGTCGAGATAATTTAATTGTACAATGGAATAAATCATAAAAAAGTAAAGTTATTTTGATACATCAAAATAACTTTACTTAACAATANCTTTTCTTGGCTTAATCTGCTCTGATTAATTTCTCCTGTCAATTAAATTTAATAGGCATTAATCATNNTTAGGGNTCATCTCAACGCTNCCNACATGCCANTTTGCGTAAAACAGCATTNTGTANGTTCCCTNNTTATCAATATCAACGGTATATTGCCCATTNGGATTCATTTCATCAAAATACGTCTCTTCTAAAGTATCATTATTGACAATCTTAAGCCTTAATTCTCCTCTTCTCGTCACGCAGGAAAGGGAGAGTGTCATNGGCGCATCNACNTGAAATNGAACACTCATCGGGTCCGCATACACACCGTNGCCNTCATAACGGATACTATCCGGCCAGTTATCTTCTATCACATCCAATCCACCGACCTCTAAGTCTTCACCAACATCGTCCATATCTATTTCTATATTCTCCACATCTTCGTCTATATCCCCGGACTTCTCAATCCTTTCCGGCCTCTCCGGCTTTTCNGGCTCTTCCCGAATTTCCGGGATTTCCGGAANTTCCACGTCCTCTATATCCTCCACACTATNATTTTCCATAATACCNGCAAATGTTACACCATCGACCGCCGCCATTTTGATTCTGAAATCACATACAGCGCTTTCCCCGTCACTNNCGANTCCANTGCTGCTNTCGCCTTCCGCCANNTCCNNNCGCACATCAATCNCCTTGGCGCTGCCGTCCGCGATCAGGGTCTCCGTCCCGTCCGGTGCCTTATAGATCAGNCGAAGNTTTCCCCGCGAACAGTCTATATTACCAGTGATATTTACACTGCCGTCTCCATCCTCNGCCGTCATATACGTGATNATACAGTTATCATCGTCCGCTGCCTGATGCANCCNCCCTTTCGCNTCACANCTGTCTTCATCNTTATCAATNCTNTAACGATCAAAATAGCTCGTACGAACATTAAATATCCCNACCGNNGATTNCATATCCGTATTCTCATCCGACATANATATTCCGACCCCGCATCCGGAGAGCAGTATACAGGTAATGAGTGACAAAAATATTATCTTTTTCATTTCTTCCTCCTGTTCTAATCTGTTATTCACATGTACATAAACACCGCAAGAAGCATATAATNCTNATTGCAGAGACAGNACATATGGNTGTTATACTTATATTTATAACGAACCAAAACCGGAAATATCTTCAACAACTTTTTATTTTNTACAATTNANAACCNGTCTTCTCAAAAACGGTCAACGGGNGTATCATNNGTATTAACCGCATCGGTTAATATAAAGGAGTATTATGAACGATAAATTTTTTTCATTGCCGAAGGCAAAACAGGAAGCAATCATCAACGCCGGATTTCGTGTATTTTCAGAAAANTGCTACAAGAAAAGTCCAATGAGCGAGATCGCGGCTGCCGCAGGAATCAGNAAATCCCTGCTCTTTCATTATTTTTATAANAAAAGGGAACTGTACTTTTTCCTCTGGGACCAATGTATGAGGGCCACCACAGAAGCCCTCGAAAAGAATCTTTCTTTTGTCCCGAATGATNTCTTTNAAATGATGTACAAGGGANTAAAAATAAAAGCGGACGTTATGCGCCGCTATCCCGACTTNGGGGCTTTCGTTGTNAAATCATACTATGAAAAAGATCCCGACGTATGTGAAGACCTTCAAAAATTAATTGCAAAATATACCGATTTCAAGGCNAGTCCTGTCTTAGCAGCGCTGGANCCCGAACAATTTATTCCGGGGCTNGATCTGCAGATGATGTATCGGACTATGTACTGGGCCTCGGANGGTTATCTGTGGGAAAAAGTCCAGCAGGGNGGCGTAAACGCCGATGAAATGGAAGCGGACTTTATTAAAATCATTGACTTCTGGAAGACAGTCTACACCAAACAATAAATTGACATNCAGAAAAGGGGAGCTTTATGAANGCAATCCAAATTTNAAACTTAACAAAATNTTACGGAAANTCCAGAGGNATCATTGACCTGAGCCTGACGGTGCAGGANGGGGAATTCTTCGGCTNNATCGGACCCAACGGTGCGGGTAAATCCACAACGATCCGCACGCTGCTGGGGTTGATCTCCCCCGATTCCGGCTCCGCACAGATTCTCGGNATGGACATCCGTAATGATCGGAAGGCGGTCTTATCCAAGGTCGGCTATCTCCCCTCAGAGGCAATATTTTATTCGGGCGCAAAAGTCAAAGATATCCTGAAGCTGTCCGCCGACCTGCGGAAAAGAGATTGTTCACGGGAGGCTGCCGTCCTATGTGACCGTCTGCAGCTTAACCTGTCCCGCAGAGTATCGGAATTATCCTTCGGAAACCGCAAGAAAGTGGCAATCGTCTGTGCGCTCCAACACACACCGGATCTCTTAATCTTAGACGAGCCTACCAGCGGTCTTGATCCCCTAATGCAGCACGAATTTTTTGCCATTCTGGAAGAAAGAAACCGACAGGGCACAGCTATATTTCTCTCGAGCCATATCCTGTCAGAGATTCAACACAACTGTACAAGAGCTGCCATTATCCGCGAAGGACACATCATTGCCTGCGATAGCGTGGAAGCCTTATCTAAGACCAATGCCAAACGGGTTACGGTTCAGGGAAATGTATCGATTCATACATCCGAATTCATCCGCAATCTTGAGGAATCAAACGGTACTACAAGCTTTCTCTACAGCGGCGATATCAAACAACTGCTTAAGACACTCAGCGAAGGGGAAATAACCGATCTTTCCATATCGGAACCAGATCTGGAAGAAATCTTTATGCACTACTATGAATCTTCTCAAGATAAGAAAGGAACCGTGAAATTATGACATTGATAAAACATGAATTAAGGCAGGGTTGGAAATCCCTGTTGATCTGGACGATCTCCATCGGATTTTTTGTCGCTATATGTGTATTTATGTATCCGGAAATGGAGAGCGAAATGGAAGGTGTAAACGACATGTTTTCCTCCATGGGCTCATTTACCGCCGCCTTTGGCATGGACCGGCTGAACTTCGGTACACTGATCGGCTTCTATGCCGTCGAGTGCGGTAATATCTTAGGTCTGGGCGGGGCTTTCTTCGCCGCGTTGCTGGGAATTGGCGCACTTGCTAAAGAAGAAAAAGAGAGGACGGCAGAATATCTGCTGACCCATCCGGTGAGCAGGTTACACATTATTACAGGAAAGCTGGCATCTGTTGTGCTGCAGATACTGATCATGAATATCGCTATATTTATACTGGCAATCACATCCACAGCTGCAATCGGTGAAGATATTCCTTGGAATGAAATCGGCCTGCTGCATTTGTCCTATTTCTTAGTGCAAATTGAGTTGGCATGTATCTGCTTCGGAATTTCCGCTTTTATGAGGCATGGCGGTCTCGGGATCGGACTGGGAATCGCCACAGTCATGTATTTTCTGAATATTGTCGCTAATATTTCGGAGAATGCAGATTTTTTAAAATATATCACTCCCTTCGGATATGCCGAGGGAGCCGATCTTATTGCCGATATGAGTCTGGATACCGGAAAAGTCATATTCGGAATGGCATTTGCCATAATCGGAATTATCTTAGCGTATGTAAAATACAGCCGTAAAGACATTTACTGATATCTCTATATTTCCCCCAATAAAAAGACCTAAATCCAATGGATTTAAGTCTTTTTTACATATCCTGAAATATACTACTCAAACTGCAGAAAACTCTTAAGTATATGGTCTTCATGCCGCAGGATAATCGCCGAAGTCGCCGGCAGAGTAACCGTAACTTTACCGGATACGACCGGATACTCCTTCTCCTCCGTCGAATATCCCTCTGCGGTAGTCAGCATAAGCTGCTTCATCGTGCATTCCCTCGGTACACCCAGATACCATACCGCCAATTCCCTCGTGATCTCATAATCATTGTTATTGATCAAGATCACCGACTGTCCCTGCCTCGTGAATCTGCCGTAGCCGATCACGTTGTAATCTCCTTCCATATATTTCAGAGATCCTGTCAGAAACTCTTTGTGCTCCTTATGAATCTTGATGATCTCTTTGTGGAACTCTATCAGTTCATGATCTTCATGTCCCCAAGGATAAGTACGTCTGTTATCGGGGTCTGTGAACCCGCATACGCCTGCCTCGTCACCGTAATACACTGTCGGCGCTCCGGGCCAGGTCATCTGGATCACCACCGCTTCCCGCATGACCGCTTTATTAACCCCGGCGTTCGCTGCCTCCGGGCCCAGCGTATTTGTTCTGCCGACCCTACGATTCGTTCTGGTCAGGAACCGGGAATGGTCATGATTGGATAACTCATTCATAGCTACTTGCAGGGACGGCGTCGTGAAGCTGGCGCTGTGATGCTGCATTGCGCCCCAGAAACTGTCCGCGTTGCCTCTTAAGTCTTCTCTATAGTCATCGCTGTGCTTCTGCATGCCCGTCAGGAACCATGTCACCGGCTCCATAAAAGCATCGTAGTTCATGACCGTATCCCACTCGTCTCCCTGCAGCCAATCTAACGGACTGCCGTAATGCTCCGCCAGAATAATAGCATCGGGATTTACCATTTTGACTGTTTTGCGGAATTCCTTCCAAAAGTAATGGTTGAATTCCGGAGAATGCCCCAGATCAGCCGCCACATCCAGTCTCCATCCGTCCACGTTATACGGCGGAGAAAGCCATTTTCTCGCAATGTATAAGACATAATCTACCAGATGTTTGGAATTCTCATAATTAAGCTTCGGAAGCGTATCATGCCCCCACCAGCCGTCATAAGAACCGTTATATGGCCATCTGTGGTTGTCATGAAATTGGAAATAATCATGATATTCGCTGTCCTGCGTGATATAGGCGCCTTTTGCGTATCCTTCCGCATGCTCGTAGATCCGCTCTCTGTCCATCCATTTATTAAAAGACCCACAGTGATTGAACACCCCGTCCAGAATAACCTTCATGCCTCTTCTGTGCGCTTCTTTCACTACTTCCGCAAAAAGAGCATTACTTGCCTCCAGATTATCCTTATTGGATATTCGATCTATATATCTGGTGGCAAAACGGTTCTCATGCTGATCGTAAGCAAGCAGCTCACCTTCGTCATGAACGATCCTGCCGAAATGAGGATCAATATAGTCATAATCCTGAATATCATACTTATGATTAGAGGGAGAGACAAACAACGGATTAAAATATATGACATCCACACCGAGATCCTGCAGATAATCCATCTTATCCAACACTCCCTGCAGATCACCGCCATAGAACTCCCTGACGCCCATTGTTGCGGGATATTTATTCCAATCTTCTACTCTAACCGTCTTATCGCCGATATATTGATATTCATTGGTCAACACATCATTTGTGGGATCTCCGTTAAAGAAACGATCCACATAGATCTGATAAAATACCGCACCCTTAGCCCAATCCGGTGTCTTGAACCCGGGGATCAACCGGAAATGATAGTACTCGTTAATGTCTTTGCAGACACCTCTCGTATCATAATAGCAAACAATCTTCCCTGCATGCACTTCAAAATAGTACACCAGTTTCTCATTTTCTAATTGGATGGAGTGAGAGTAATAATCGAACTCATTATCCGACTCCGTCTTAAGCATCAAATGTTTCTCGCCCTTGCTTACGATAAATACACGATCAATATTATTCTTAGCGGACCGGAAATGTATATTGACCTCTCCGTACGCGCTTGGTTCCGGCGGACACACGTAATCCTCCGTCATATCCGAAAACAAAGCTTTCCTGTTAAATACCGGACGCATGGTGGAAATATACTGCTGATTCTTCTCCGCTTTTTGAAATAGACTGATATCCATAATCGCCGCGCCTTCCTGTAAAAACACTATATACATTTTATTTTATAATATATATTGTGGATATTCAAGGATTTTAAATGACTTACCACAACCGAACGGGTTTGATTTCGACTTTTACTTTGCAAACTCGAAATACGACAAGGAATTTTTTATATGTAAAAAAGACAGTTTCAAAAACTGTCTTTTTTAGAGAAGGTATTTCTTTCTTATGGGGTATAGCAAAAAACTATATAATGTATTGGGGGTTACAAGTAGTATAATAGCATAGCACCTATTCGTCCACAATACTAAGGATTCACAAATATTACAATTTTTAATATCCGTTTTTGTGCAATTTTTACAAATTCCACTGTCCGGTCACGTTTAAACCATCCAAAATCGATTCCTTAGTATCGAAAAGCGCCTCAAACTCAGCACGATTGATCTTCTCTTTTTCCAGAAGAAGCTTTGCACAGCTATGCAGCACATCAATGTGCTCCGAGATAATATCTTTTGCCTTACGGTAGCAGTCATCAATGATTGCCTTCACTTCTTTATCGATCTCTCCGGAAATGGCTTCACTGTATTTCTTGGCATGTGCCAAATCCCTTCCGATGAACACTTCATCATCATCGTCACCGTAATTGATCACACCGATATTCTCCGACATACCGTAACAGGTGACCATCCTGCGGGCAACCTTCGTTGCATGCTTGATATCCTGAGATGCACCGGCCGTAATGTCATCAAATATAATCTCCTCAGCAATACGCCCGCCCATAGATACCATGATGTCTTCCAGCATCTTTCCTTTGGTCTGGAACATTTCATCCCGCTCGGGAAGCGGCATCGTATAGCCCGCTGCGCCTGCTCCCGTAGGAATAATAGATACCATATAAACCGGCCCTACCTGCGGAAGTACATGGAATAAAATCGCATGTCCCGCCTCATGATATGCCGTGATCTTCTTCTCTTTATCGGAAATAACACGGCTCTTCTTCTCCGTACCGATACCCACCTTGACAAAGGCTTTTTTAATATCTCCCTGCTTCACAAAGGCCCGCTGATCCATAGCTGCGTTGATCGCTGCCTCATTCAGAAGATTCTCCAGATCCGCCCCCGTAAATCCGGCAGTAGTCTGCGCGATCTGCTTCAGATTCACATCATCTCCCAGCGGTTTGTTCTTGGAATGCAGCTTCAGAATATCCTCTCTGCCTCTCACATCGGGCCGCGATACCGCGATCTTACGGTCAAATCGTCCGGGCCTTAAGATTGCGGGGTCCAATATATCCACACGGTTAGTCGCCGCCATCACGATAATACCCTCATTGACACCGAAACCGTCCATCTCTACAAGCAGCTGGTTCAATGTCTGCTCACGCTCATCATGTCCGCCGCCCATACCTGTGCCACGGCGTCTCGCCACGGCATCGATCTCATCGATAAAAATGATACAGGGAGAATGTCTCTTCGCTTCCGCAAACATGTCCCGCACACGGGACGCGCCCACACCGACAAACATTTCCACGAAATCAGATCCGGATATGCTGAAAAACGGAACATTCGCTTCTCCTGCGATCGCTTTGGCAAGCAAGGTTTTGCCCGTACCGGGAGCGCCTTCCAGAAGGATACCCTTGGGAATTCTGGCTCCCACCTTCGTAAATTTACCCGGCTCTTTTAAAAATTCCACAATCTCCTGCAGCTCTTCTTTTTCTTCCTGAAGTCCGGCCACACCGTCCAGCTTGATCGTATTCTCTCCGCCTAATGTCAGCTTGGCACGGCTTCTGCCGAAATTCATCATCTTGCCGTTGCTGCCGCCGCCGCTGTTCTGTGCATTCATCATCACGAAGAAGAAGACACAGACGATCACCACGATCAGAATCGGAAATACACTGTTTAAAAACCAGCTCTCCTCCGGAACTCCCTCTACCATGGGGTCCAGTCCGTAACTTCTGACCAACTGTTCCGCTTCCGTCACATCCGTGACATTCAGTATACGCTCCTGACCGCTCTTAAGTGTAATCTCCAGCGATCCCGTAGGTGTATCTTTATTAGGACAGATATTGACGACCGCAACTTCGTTACTCTCCATCTGCTTTATAAATTCACCCATTGTATAGTTGCTGCTCGGCACTCTCGCCGTTCCGAGCCAGACAGTAAACAGTAACAGACCGATGATGATGACAAAATATAAATAGAAACTCTTGTTATTTCTGCTCAAAGTATAACCTCTCTCATTATCGTATTAATCAAATTTCACAATGCCGACATAGGGCAGATTCCGGTATTTCTGGTCGTAATCCAGACCGTAACCCACTACAAATTCATCAGGTATCTCAAAACCGGTATAGTCCACCTTGACATCCACCACTCTCCGCGACGGCTTATCAAGCAATGTACACAGCTTCACGTCTTCCGGTCCTCTGTCTTTCAACATTTCCAACAGATAACTCAGTGTCCTGCCGGAATCTACGATATCTTCTACTACCAGCACATGTTTGTCTGTAATCGGTTCATCCAGATCCTTAACGATTCGAACCACACCGCTGGACTTCGTATCTTTGCCGTAACTGGATACAGACATAAAGTCAAACGATACCGGCACGGTGATGCGCTTGGCAAGTTCACACATAAAGAAACTGCCGCCCTTAAGTACGCAGACTAAATGTACCTGCTTACCGGCATAATCTCTGGAAATCTGATCTCCGATCTCCCGAATTCTTTTGTTCACTTCTTCCTCACTCAATAGTACTTCGATTCGTTCCGCCATGAAATCCTCCTCTTAACTGTACCTGTAAGATACGCTTCGTACTTTCATCTACTTTATAGCCTTGGCTGATTCGATATCCGGGCACCCACAGGACATGTGCCCCGTCAGCCAGTATATACATACTGTCACGCTGTCTCTTCGGGATCTTTTCATTGATCATATACTGCTTAACAGATTTCGTGTGAAGTGCAGTATCAATGGTAAGATAATCTCCCTGTCGTCTCGTACGCAACAGCACAGACGTAGTTATTTTATCATAATCAAACCATTTCGTATATCTGTTTTCGGGAATATTTTGGTGTTTTTTGCAAAAAACAGCGTCATTTTCCAGTAAAGTAAAAGAATAAGTTCCTTCACCGGGCACGAAGATCTCCGTCGGCGGTTCGATCGCATACTCCTTCCGTATCGCGGTATCATCGTCTCCCGTTATTGCGGTTTCGATATTTTCTCCCGGCTTCCTGTACAGAAACAGTCTGTCATATTCTTTATATGCTCTGATTCCATAAGGAAGAGACAATTCTTTACTACCGTTTTGCGCCGCCAGATTTACTAGGTCTGCAATATGCTGTCCGGTAATATCTTTCCGGTACGGTGTGAGTCTCTCCATACATCTGAGAAACACTCTCTTATACATGGCAGGATCTTCTGTCAGAAGCGCCGTTCCCTGTATATGCAGGCTCACAGGCGTATCAATCCGATCCGTTTCCACAGGTTGTTTCTTCTTCATCTGCGGACACTCCGGCATAATTTCTTCTACATATGCCTCATAGAGCTTCTCAGTCTGTTTCGACAGATAACTTTCTGTTTCCGACAAAATATCTGCCAGTTCTCCCATATGCGCCACCGACCCGGAACAAATCTCCCGTTCCGCATAAGGTAGGATATGATGCCGTATCCTGTTACGGGTATACGCATCCTCTTCATTGGTGCTGTCTCTGCAGTAATCCAGCCCTTGCTCGTCAAGATACTGCTCTATCTGTGCCCGCTCCAGACATAGCAACGGACGGATTATCGACTCCCTGACAGGCTGGATAGAACTAAGCCCTTTGATCCCGCTTCCCCGGAACAGATGAAACAGCATCGTCTCCGCCCGGTCATCAGCGTTATGTGCGACGGCAATTCTACACCTCTGCATCCCCTGCTGCGTCCCGGCAAGCACTTCCTCAAAGGCTTTATAACGTATCTGTCTGCCTGCTTCTTCCGCCGATATTCCATGCGCCGCGGCATAACCGTTCATATCTGCACTGTGCAGATAGAAGGATACATTGAGCGTTTCGCATAACCGTCGTACATACGCCGCATCCTGTGCCGACTCCGCGCGAATACCATGATCTACATGTACTGCAAGAAGCCTGTAAGGTATCTGTTCCGATAGCCGCCACAGGATATGCAGCAGACAGACGGAATCCGCACCGCCCGATACGCCGGCTGCCACCAGATCACCCGCCTTGATCATCTGATGTTTGTCTATGAAGTTGACCACCTTATTATACGTAATATCCGTCATTGTACTTCCACGCTCATCAGACAGCTTTCCTGCCATGATGATTCCCTTATCTTCCATGTTATAACCATATGTTCAACCAATACCTTTTTTGACATTCTCTATCATATTCGGTTCCATTACGAATTGCAATCATCTGTCTGATCCCAGATCCCGACCACCAGCACCGTGATATCATCCCTGATCCGGCCCTTACTCTGTTTCAGACAGTACGTCAGTATTTGATTCGCGATCTCATTGGGATTGGAAAACTCCGTCCTGCCGATGATCTCCGGCAGCACTTCCTCCCCGATTCCCTGAGAAAGCGCGTCCGTTACACCGTCAGACATCATGATCACATAGTCGCCGTTTTGCAGCGTCCGGCACAGTGTCTCCGGCTCCAACTGTCCGAAAACTCCCAGCGGAAAATTCTGTGTCGAAAGCCTGTCCACAAGCCGCCCGCGCTTAATATACGTACATGCGGCTCCAACTTTAATAAACTCACACTCTCCTGTATACAGATTCATATCGCACAGGTCAAGTGTAGACATGTTTTCTTCCTGCCCTGCTGCCGCCAGTGCTCCATTAATCATCTGTATTGCGGCTTCCTTACGAAATCCCGCTTCCAACAGCCGCTCCATCAGTTCAATCACCCGCTCTGATCCGCTGCACGCCTTTTCGCCGGAACCCATACCGTCCGACAGGATCGTCACCATTCTACCGTCCTCCGCCTCGTAGAAAGAATAATTGTCTCCCGATATATGTTCCGTTTCCTTAACCGCTTTCGCTACCCCCGTCAGTAGATGATAAGCCGGCTCTTCAAGGAAATAATATGTGCTCCACTCAGGGGTCAGATATAACGGTGCGTTTTTTGCTGCGCGGAGTCTTGTATTCATTGCAACCGATATAAAATCTGCCACATCCTCTACCGATATATGCTCTTTCTCTCCCATCCGTACATATTTCTCGGACACAGTCTTCATGGTCAGGCTGAGTTCGGTATGTCCATCCTCGTGTTCCAATTTAAAGAAATTCTTAAGATGTATCCCAGATTCCCGAAGCAGTTTCGCCATTTGTCGATATTTTCTCTCGCTCATCGGATGATACAAACAGGTTTCCTTCGCCACTTCCGCCATGATATGTGCCATCTCTTTGAGATGCTCCGCCAAAAGCCCTTGGTTTTCCTGCAGTTTGCGCTGCCACAGATAATCCCGCCTGTCCTCAGCTTGTCCGCCATCCGCGACTTTATCGTTTTCCTCTTCTTCCTCAAACAAATCCGCCAGATCCCGGAACGATTCTGCATAATTCAGGAGTCTCTGCCTGCCGTACTCCGGTATAATCGTTATCCTGTTATCATCCCTGACTTCCGCCTGTTTTCTCATGACATGCCTCCCTCATTCTCTGCACTTTCCGCCCATATTCGTAACATTTCCGCATTCCCGTTTTATACAGAACGGTTACCAATATTCAATATATGAGAGGGTTGTCCGGATTATTACCACAAAAAAACAGATTCCGGAACTTTATCCGAAACCTGCCTATTTTTCATCTTTAAATATGATTTCGCCTTCATACACAAGACCTAACTTCTCTTTCGCGATTTCTTCCACGTATTTCTTAGTCTGTGTGTACTTCTCATATTCCGCGAGTTCTTCCGCTCTTGCCTCTTCCGCTTCGATCTCCTGCATCAAGGCCTCTTCCCTTGCCATATAGGTAGCACGTTTCTCTCGAAGTTCAACACTTTTTACTGCGACCACAATCAGCATCATTAAGACAACTGTGGTAACCAAAAGCATGCCCGTCTTATTCTGGCGCTTCCTACGATATGCTGCTTTTCTTGCCATGTTGTTAATGATACCCCTCTTTTGCCGCCCCGTTAGTGTTTACATAAAATTATTCTAAGGGTTTTTATGAAAACCGTCAACCGTTTTTTAATAAATTCTTTTACTTTTTTCAATTTCCTCGACACGAATCGAACAAACCTTCGAAGCGCGGAAAATAGGCATTTTAGAGGTTTTAGCACAATTTGTATGACACGAATTATGAACCACATTATCTTGTGTATTAGTGTTGACATAATGTATACAAACCGATCTTTGACAACAATTTTATAAAAAAGCATTCCAAGTGCGGCTCCCATCACGGCAAACCATCTCAGAACACCGTTATTCTCCCTGTACAGCATATAAAACACACCGATCCCACATGCAAACCAGTACATAAGATCTTCTATGGACATTAATATACTGCCATGTCTGAACAGCTTCCTGCAGATCAGCACCCAGTCATAGGCAAATGTAATGATCAGACCCATAAGAACGGAATGTAGAAAAAAAGTAACTTCCTGCACAATGCCCTGACTCATACCCTGCGATTCCCCCAAGAGTTACTTAGTTACTTAAACAGTCTGGCGATGAACGACTCACCCTTCGCGCCATAACCGGCATTCTCCGAATAGGTAAAGCTGTCGATCCGTCCGTCTACATCCACCTCTCCTTTGTCAAGTGACAGCCGGCTTACATGCAGCTGCGTACCTCTGATCATTAACATACCCTGCTCCGTCTCTAACAGGATCTCATTGACGTCAAAAGATAATACATCATTCACACCGCTTATGGTACATGTCCTTCTGTCAGTGAGCATAAGCTTATGGGGTCTTTTATTCACATGATTCAGATCTTCCATACATTATCCTCCGGAAACTGCGGGACACGATGTGCCGCACAGTTATGCTACTTGTTAAATGTATGCCCGATCCGGATAAAATATGCCTGACTTCTCATGTCAGATATCGGAACAGCTCTTTTGCCTCCTCTTTACGCACGGTTTCCTGCACATCCAGAACCTCTACCTTTACTTCCTTATTACCAAAACCGATCGTAATCGTATCCCCCACCTTGACATTCGTCGAGGCCTTGGCCGGCTTATCATTGACAAGCACCCTGCCTGCATCACACGCTTCGTTTGCCACTGTGCGCCGCTTGATTAGGCGGGAAACCTTTAAATATTTGTCCAGTCTCATAATTGTCCTCCTGTATCTATTCTATATCTTCTCTGTATCAATATAACTATTTATAATAGTCAAAAAGCCCATATGCAAATGCATACAGGCTTTTATCATTCTTCATCACAAATCTCTTATGCGTTAAGCATGTCCTTCAATGCCTTGCCGGCTTTGAACTTAGGTGCCTTGGAAGCAGCGATCTTCATAACAGCACCACTCTGCGGGTTTCTGCCTTCTCTTGCTGCTCTCTTGGAAACTTCAAAAGTACCAAAACCAACTAACTGTACCTTGCCGTCTTTCTTCAGCTCATCTGCAACAACGTCTGTAAATGCCTTTAATGCCTTCTCTGCATCTTTCTTGGATAAACCTGCCTGATCAGCCATAGCAGCAACTAATTCTGTCTTGTTCATCTTAGACTCCTCCTCTTAATGAGTTTTCATATTGATATTAGATGTTTCTCTTTTGAAACGCCTACATACATTTATATACGCTTTTCCCCTCGTTGTCAAGCAAAAAAAGGCTTTTTTACGGCGTTTTTCGGTATTTTCATAAGTTGCTATATGTTTAAATATGTTATGTAAATTGTTTCTGTCGTTTTTTGTCAATTTAAAGTTAATTCAGTAATTCCGGCCTCTCATACTGCTCGATCAAATCTTCTATTCTGTCAGTCAAAACCTGTTCCTGTGAAATCTTAGTAATCCTTGCAATATCAGACAACCTAAGCAGCATATCCGCCACGATCTGTTCCAGCTCCTTGCTGTAAGTCTCCGGCTTGCATGCCGCAAGCGCTTCCACATCCTGCTCATATGTGCTGCCGCTCTCATAGTATTTGTCTATTTTCTTCAGAACCTTAGCCGCTCTCGTAAGCGCAGGCAGCTCCCGCGGAATCTCGCGAAGCGGAGAGTCAATCCAACTCTTGTCCTTCTTCTCTTCCTTCTTGATCTCTTCCCAATTAGTAAGCGCTTCCTCCGGTGTATCTGCATTGTTTGCCCCAAATACATGCGGATGTCTCCGCACCATCTTGCGGCTGACCGCATCGATCACATCCTCCATCGTAAAGAGTCCCTCTTCCGATGCGATCTGTGCATGCATGACGACCTGTAGAAGCACATCTCCCAATTCTTCGCACATGTTTTCGGGATTACCTGTCTGATCGTAGATCCGGATAGATGCCAACAGCTCAGCCGCTTCCTCCATCATACACGGTTTCAGGCTCTCATGCGTCTGCACCTTGTCCCATGGGCAGCCGTTCTCTCCCCGCAACGTTCTGATAATCTCCAATAAATCTTCATAGCTATATCTCTTAGTCATTCTGTTCCTCTGAGCCTGCCCCATCCGATGTTCCCGGTTCTTTCTCTGATCCGGATTCTTCCGGTGTTTCGGGTTCCTTCGTCTCTTCCTCATCCGTTATCACTTCGTCAATAGGATCGGGAACCTTAATGGGATTATTTCCGCTTACAGTCCCTACAACATCCAGATCCGGCTCTTCATCCTCCCTTGTAGAATTCTCAGACTTAGAATTATTCTTATTGTTGCTGACAGAACTGTCTTCCTTTTCCAGATCCGAGAATGAATAAGTAATATCTTCTCCGTCATTATACAGATATATGGTATAACTCTTTGTTTTATATCCGCTCTTACGAAGTGTAACGGTATGACTGCCCGTCACTTTCTTGAAGCTGACCGGTGAGATACCCCTGTAATTGCCGTCCACATATACCTCTACATTCTTCGGCGCGTCAATATACACTTTATTTCCGCTGGTAGAATTCAGGGCATCGTCAGAAGAATTATCGTCCTTTTCGGATTCCTTATCCTCTATACTGTTCTGACTGATCGAAGAGTTATCGTCTTCTTTCTGTTTCTTTTCTTCTAATTTAAAAGAAATCTTGGCATATTCCGAACCAACCTGAATATATTTCCTCAAGGAATCGTATCCTTCCGCTTCTAAATATACTTGGTGAATTCCATAAGTAAGCTCTACCGGATTGCTGATATCCACTGTCCGGTTATCTATCTTAACCGTAGCAGTATCCGGTGTAACAGACAATACAATCCTTCCGGTCTTATCCTGCGGAACTTCCAGATCTCCCACATCCAGTACAACTTCCTTATCTCTCTCCACAATGATATCCTTGGTACAGCTTGCACCATTATTAGACAGGAATACCTGATAACTTCCTTCCGGCACTACTAACAGCATATCCTCGGTAATCTCTCTGATTACGGTATTACCTACCTCAATCCATCCGCCGATCAACGCCTGATCATTCTTCAGGCGCAGATATCCGTGTCCTTTCTCTACATTGATACTGTAGATCTTATGATCAATTCCGCGAATCGAAAGCAGATCCTGCGTCACAATATCCATGACTTCCGTACGTTTACCGTCAGAAAGTACCACCACGTCCTCCGGCAGAGAATAGGTATTGGGGCCTATGCTTGCCGTTTTGTTGATACCGCCCAGATCATAGTTTTCCACATTATCATATACCCATGCTTTCGGGGATAACTGAATGCTGGCAAGCTGTCTTTTTCCTTTCAGGAAATTGACATCTACCACATCCCCCGCCCTAACCTGAGAGATCGTCATCGGACCGTTGTATTTATCCTTTACATAGGTTGTGCCGTCATAATACAACGTATACTGCCTTCCCGCATCCATGTTCATGAGCGTGACACTGTTGTTCTGCTGATCAACGGACATGACTACCGCCGTATCCGCCGAATCATAGCTGCCTACCGTACTGACTGTAAAGCCGGTGTCAACCACTTTACCTGCCTTATCCTTAGCCATGCCTATACTGCTCGCCTGTGAAGTACAGCCGGTGATCAGCAATGCCAATACAACAATGACTGCTGCTGCCTGTGAAATTCTTCCGTGCATTCTACGACCTTATCCTTTCCATTCCGCTGCCGCCTCTTTAAGACGGTGCGGTATTTTGCTCACAGTTTGAATATACTCTCCAGGAAAAGCTGTTTCTCCCTCTCCTGGGCAAAGAGCTTCTCTATCTTTTCCATGTTTCTCATAGGAATCCATGCTTTACCGCTGTTATAATAGAAATTTACAATTTTCCAAAATTTCTCGGGATACGCCAGACGATAGTATAGCTGTTTATAATCCCTGTTTGTCAGATTCCTCTCTCTATTATAACTCTCTAACAGCATATCACCAAGTGTCTGCGACCAGTTATTTTTTTCCAAGATCTTACGCAGGAACAGATTCAGATCCCGTACCGGATAATCCCGCACGCATTTCTCGAAATTAAGCAGAACGATTCCTTCCTGCGTCTGCATAATATTATGATACTGATAGTCGCCGTGACATACAATAGGAAATTCGTAAGAATCTTCCTCATAGGCATAATAACGCAATTCATCGGTAATTTGCAAGGCATTATTCATGAAATAATCATAATGCTTCATTAAATAAATCTCAAAATCCGTTTTTTGGCTTTTTTCACGCAGAAATTTCCGGACTTTCTTTAATTCCCGATTATGTTTCTCATACTCTTGTTCAATTCGGAATACCGGCTGCTCTCTCAACTCGTCATGAGCCGAAAGATCTGAAATATTATGCAGCTTTGCCAGTGTGGAAACCGCCTGCCGGCATTCTTCCGTGTCCCGATGATTGCATTCCCGTCCCTCATAATAGGTCTTAACAATATACGGCACCCTGTCCTGATCGAAGACGATCATTTCATCTTCTCTCGTGCGCAGGATAGATTCTGCCCTTATGATACCGCTTTCATTAATATGTTTTAAAAGCAAATCCTGGAATAACACTTTATCAGCAGGCCCGCAATATTCTTTTAAGATAAGCAATCCATGATCCGAATCGCACAGAATAGCGCCCCGTCCCTTCCAGGTACGATTCACCTCTATTTCATAATGATCTAATAAACTGACTGCTCTGTCATTCACACGAATACCCCCCGCTTTGTCGTCTATCCTATCTTATGAGAAGCAGTGGGAAAGTATGAAAATTTATCTTTTTTCTTTACAAATTCGTAGTAATTCCTCCCGCGTATTACGTGCCGGTTCCTCCAGCACAATATCCAGAAGATCGCTTAAAATCACACCGATCTGCCTTCCTGCGGGAATCCCGAGCGCAATCAGATCGCTGCCCGTAACCGCCAGATCCTTTAGATTCAGACATTCTTTTCTCTGACAGATTCCTTCATAGATCTCCTTTTTATATGTAAGCTTCTGCAGTTTCTCTTCCCGCAGATAATCACTCTGCGCAAGAACATCCGCATATTGTACGGCAAAAAGCATGGTAAAGATTTCTTCTCCCATCCGGTTCACTGCCCGTCTGACTCCGCTTGGCGTAAGCCCGACCTCCTGATCATGATAGAGCACAATCTTCGATACCTTATCAATCGTATCGTTATCGAATTTAAGGCGGCGCAAAATCTGCTTTGTCATTTTCTCACCCAGCTCGGCATGCCCTTTGTTATGGGTAATTCCCTCTTCATCGATGGTAAGCGTCTGCGGTTTAGCGATATCATGAAAAAGCATACCAAGCCGCAACACCTTATCCGGTGCAGTCTCCTGCATGGAATGCAATATATGTTCCCCGACGTTATAGCAGTGATGTGGATTATTCTGGTCCGTCTCCATACAGATGTCAAATTCGGGCAGAATCTGCTTTGTGATCCCTGTCTCGTATGCGGTACGCAAATAATCCGGATGCGGCGATGTCACCAATTTGACCAATTCCGCCTGTATCCGCTCCGCGCTGATTTTTTTTAAATTCGGAGCAAGCCTGCGAATCGCCTGTTTCGTCTCCTCCTCAATCCCATATCCCAGCTGTGCCGAGAAACGGACCGCCCGCAGCATACGCAGTGCATCTTCCGTAAAACGTTCCTCCGCATTGCCCACACAGCGAATAATTCCATGCTCTATATCCGCCACACCCCTGAAAATATCCACCAGACCTGTCCGCTCATTGTACGCCATGGCATTGACGGTAAAGTCCCGTCTCTTCAAATCTTCCTCCAAACTGGCGGTAAAAGTGACTTCCTTCGGATGCCTGCTATCCTCATAGATTCCGTCAATGCGGTAGGTGGTCACCTCGAAGCCCTCCTTGTCCAGCATAACTGTCACCGTACCGTGTTTAATACCGGTATCTATTGTTCTGGCAAAAAGACTCTTCGTCTCCTCCGGTTTCGCCGAAGTGGTAATGTCCCAGTCATTGGGCTCTCTGCCGAGTATAGAGTCCCGGACGCAGCCGCCGACAGCGTATGCCTCATAGCCTGCTGCCTCCAATATTTCTATGATCTTATGTACTTTGTCAGGCATTTGTATGTACATCTTCATCCCCTATTCTTGCTCAGACTGCAAATTTGTAAGTCGAGACGCTAACAGCGTCGGCACAAATTTGCAATTGAAAAATCTCTGATTTTTCAATCTGCTTAAGGACACAAGCTGCACGAAGGCATTAGATCCGAATTGCCCCGTGCAGCTTCACCCCTCAACCGATGCTCGGTCCTTTAAAAATATCGTTCACATCCTCTAAGTGGACATCCGGCTTCTCCTCATCTTCCGCCAGTGTATTCACCAGTTTTTCCATCTCTTCTCTTGACATAACGTCACGGCTTCTGTCAATAAAAGCTTCTTTCTCCGCTTCCGTCATATCTACAAACCGGTCCATTGCAGCCTGATTTGCCGTGATTGCCATTCCCAGACTCAGCGGTATATTATTATAATCCATTTCTGTTTCCCATCCTTCCTGTACATACTCATATTGTTGTTTCCTTTAAAGTATGCACCGGATCATGGGAAAATATACCTTTTATTACGCCAAAGCAGCAATCCCCTTTAATCGGATATCTTCACAGGATGCGCCGACCAGAATCTCATAGTCTCCGGCATCCGCAATAAATTCATGCAAGTGTTCATCGAAATACGCAAAATCTTCCTGTCGCAGCGTCAGGCTTACTTTTCTGGATTTACCCGGTGCCAGTTCGACTTTCGAATACGCCTTCAGCTCTTTATCCGGTCTGTCCACTTTCGGTGCAATCGGTGCAATATAAACCTGCACGATCTCTGATCCGATTCTCTTGCCCGTATTCTTGACCGTAAAGTTAATCTTCACATCCTTGCCCTTTTCCGCTTTCAGCGTCAATCCGCTGTAAGTAAACTCCGTATAGGAAAGTCCGTGCCCGAAACAGAATGCCGGCGTAATACGCTCTCTGTCAAAGTGACGATATCCGAGATACAGTCCTTCCTCCAGTGTGATTTTGCCCCACACTCCGAACTGCCCGTTCTTCGCAGTGACACAATCCTCATATTTTTTCGGAAATGTCTCCGCCAGCTTACCGGACGGATTGACGTCTCCGAAAATGATTTCGGCAAAGGCATTGCCCGTCTCCATTCCTGCGTAATAACTCCACAGAATCGCCGATGCCTTATTCCGCCACGGCATCTCTACCGGTGAGCCGCCGATAAAGGTGACGATCATGTCCTTGCGCACATCAAGCAACGCCTCAATCAGTGCATCCTGCTCATAGGGCAATTTCATATCACTTCGATCAAAGCCTTCACTGTCGATATCATGGTTCAGGCCGCCCACGAAGATAACGGCATCTGCATCCTTAGCTGCTTCGATTGCCTGCGCGAAGAGTACTTTATTCTTTTCATGCACTTCCGCCTTATCTTTCTCCATCTGTGCCAGTCGCTCTTCCTCGCCCTTGCGGTGCATCTCGTTCATATGCTCTTCATCCCGGACTGCTTTACCGATATCCGTGTCTTTCAAATCATCCAGACTGTCTGCCTGCCAATTATGGTCAAAAGTCTTCGACTTATTCGGCACATGGTATCCCTTATAATATTCCACCTGAGTATTGCCGCCCAGATACATCTTCAAGCCCATCAGCGGACAGATTTCATAGAGTGCCTTGATCTCCGCACTTCCGCCACCATCCGAATGGATTTTTGCCGCATTCTGTCCGATCACCACAAGCTTCTTTATCTTCGAGGCATTAAGCGGCAGCGTCTGTTTCTCATTCTTTAACAGAATCATGGATTCTTCTGCCGTACGCAGAATCATCTCTCTGTGCTCCGGCGTATTATAAGAACCTGCCTTACGGTCATTTTTCTCTTTGCCGATCACCTTAAGCCGATACATCATCCGCAGAATGTTGCGCACCTTGGCATTAACGGTCTCCTCGGAGATCTCACCTTTCATAATCGCTTCCTTCAAGGGATTGGCCAGCTTGTACTCGTCGAAATCCGGAAACACCGACATCTCTATATCCATAGAGCATTCCGCCGCCTCTTTTGTCCTATGTACGGCACCCCAGTCACTGATTACTGTGCCGTCGAAGCCCCACTCACCGCGCAACACCAAATCCAACAAATTCTTGTTCTCACAACAATAATCTCCGTTAATCTTATTGTAGGCGCCCATGACAGAATAGGCCTTTCCCTCCTGCACCGCCGCCTTAAACGCCGGAAAATAAATCTCGTATAATGTTCTGTCATCAATTTCCTCGTCTACCATGAGACGGTCCGTTTCCTGTACATTCGCGGCAAAATGCTTTACACACGCCGCAACGTCATTCTCCTGTACCCCTTTAATAAAAGGCACCGCCAGAGTAGCCGCCAGATTCGGATCTTCGCTCATATACTCAAAATTTCTACCGCACAGCGGACTGCGCTTGATGTTAATTCCCGGTGCCAGGATCATATCCTTACCGCGTCCTCTCGCCTCTGCACCGAGAACATGTCCCATCTCATAAGCCCGATACGGATTCCATGTAGAAGCAAGCGCACTGTTGCTGGGCAGATAAGATACGTTATCGTCATGATTCCCCGCCGGAATCCATCTGTCTCTCATAAATTCCGCTCTGACTCCCATAGGTCCGTCAGAAAAGACAACCCCGGGAATTCCCAGTCTCTCTACCTCGCCGGTTCTGAAGATTCCGGCTCCGTGGATCATGGAAATCTTTTCATCCAATGTCAATTTTCCGATCAGTTTTTCAATCTCTTTTTCGATCTTCTTGTTATTTTTCTTCGCATCCGTCTTCATGATCATATCCCTTTCCGAATAATTATATCTTGAATAGTTACAGTATATCGGGAAACGGAGACGGATACAATCATATTTTTGAAATAATTTCTTATAAGAAACATTGACAACTACCCTTAAAATGTTGTATTATCTTAATTGTTCATAGAATCGAAGCGTGGCTCAGCTTGGTAGAGCGCTGCGTTCGGGACGCAGAGGTCGTGGGTTCGAATCCCGTCGCTTCGACGATTTAACGGAGACAGATTAATGTCTCCGTTTTTGTTGGAGGATATTATGGAATCATATGAAGTGTTAAGAGATCTGGCGATTATTTTGTTATTTGCCAAATTTTTCGGTGTTCTTGCAAGAAAATGTAAAGCGCCGCAAGTAGTCGGCCAAATCATTGCCGGACTTATTGTCGGCCCGTGCATGTTAGGATGGATTAATCAGACTGCATTTATTACACAGATCGCCGAGATCGGCGTCATTATTCTGATGTTTGAGGTAGGGCTGGAATCGGACTTGAAAGAATTGATCAAGACAGGGCCCATCGCATTTATGATCGCATGCGCAGGCGTTTTCGTACCTCTTGTTCTGGGTTCTTTGTTATATATGGGATTCTATGGCGCAGCGCCCTGGGGAAGTGAGAATTTCTATAAAGCCGTTTTCATCGGCACGATCATGACGGCAACCAGCGTCAGTATCACGGTCGCCGCACTTCAGGAACTGGGTAAGATCAAGACCAAAGTGGGAACCACTATTGTCAGTGCGGCAATCATTGACGATGTAATCGGTATTATTGTCTTAACCTTTGTGATCGGTTTCAAAAATCCTGATTCCAATCCGGGTATGGTCGTTGTAAAGACTGTAGCATTTTTTGCGATTGCGGTAGTAGGCGGATTTGTCGTATATAAAGTATTTGCCACACTGGATAAGCGATATCCTCATACGAGGCGTATTCCCATTGTCAGCCTTGCATTCTGCTTTGCCCTGTCTTATATAGCGGAGAAATACTTCGGCATCGCGGACATTACCGGTGCTTACATAGCGGGTGTCGTCCTGTGCAGCTTAAGTGACAACGAATATATCGAACGTAAAGTTGATGTCAGTTCCTATATGTTCTTCGGTCCGATCTTTTTTACAAGCATCGGCCTGAAAACTTCCTTCGATGCCATGAACGGCAAGCTGTTCGCTTTCTGTATCTGCTTCGTCATCGTGGCGCTTGGTGCGAAAATTATCGGCTGCGGACTTGTCGGCAGATTATTTAAATTCAATTTTTCTGATTCCGTTAAGATCGGTGTGGGAATGATGACCCGCGGCGAAGTTGCGCTGATCGTAGCGCAGAAGGGTCTTGCCGCAGGACTTCTGACGGCGGATTACTTCACGGCAGTTATTCTCTTAATCATCGTTTCATCGATCGCAACACCGGTTATATTGAAAATGCTCTATACCAGAGATGACAAAAAGTCAGGCGCCACCGCCTGACTTTTTCTAAACCTCTACAGTACTTTCTTCATCTCTTCTTCCAGTTCTTCCTTCGATACGGCACCCACTATAGTGGCTGTTGCCTCACCTTTCACGAAGATTTTCATGGTCGGAATAGACATAACGCGGTACATTCTTGCCAATCCGTCCTCCTCGTCAATATTGCATTTACCTACTTTAATTCTGCCGTCATACTCACCAGCAAGCTGATCCACAATAGGCGCCATCATCTTACACGGTCCGCACCAGTCCGCATAAAAATCTACCAGCACCGGTGTATCGGCCTCCAGTACCTCTTTTTCAAAATTTGCAGTTGTAAACTTGTATTCCATCTTTATCCTCTTTTCTGCGTACAATATTATTTTCTTAGGAGGATTTACGCTTGGTACGCTCAAGCATAAATCTCTCTTGAAATAATATATTTATAGATCGGATTCCCCATGGAAGAAAACCTCTCCTCATATTCTGTCATCACATTACCCTGCATCATCTCTTCATCATGATGCAGGTCTTCCGTCATCTGATCCAGATGCCAGCCTGCGGGTTCCAGTTCTTCCAATGCAAAGCGGAACAGGTCATGGTTGTCCGTCTTAAATTCGATTACACCGTCTCTTACCAGTATCTCATGATACCGCCGCAAAAATTCACGGGACGGCAGTCTTCTTTTCGCATGCCTGTCCTTCGGCCACGGATCGGAAAAATTCAGGTAGATTCTGTCCACCTCCTCACGCCTGAACACATTTGTAATTTCCTCTGCATCCATACGTATAAAATAAATGTTTGATAACGGTTCCGCTTCCATCTTCTGGACACCGCGAAGCAGAACGCTGGAATATTTCTCGATTCCCACGTAATTGATTGCCGGATTCATCCTTGCCAGATCCATGATAAATCTTCCTTTTCCCATACCGATCTCTATACGGATAGGATGATCATTACCGAAGATTTCATTCCATTTTCCCTTGTAATTTTGCGGCTCATGGATCACGTAATCGCTGGCAGCAATCATTTCCCTGCAGCCGGTTATATTTCGTAGTCTCATTGTATGACTGATCCTTTCGGTGAGTGGTATCTAACTTCATGTCTTATTGTACCATGCTTTTTGTCCTACGGATAGATTGAACGGAAAGAGATTTTGTAATTTTTGTGAAATTACTACAGTTTTATTTCAAAATAGTGTATGATGGTAAATGGACAAAATCATATAGAAATCTCCTATAGCATAAAATTCGATTTATTAACATAAACTTCCTTATTATAGAAAGGTCTAACAAAGATGTTGTTTTTTCATAAAAAAGTGGTTTGTGCCCTGCTTGCATGCTCCGTTTTTGTAGGGGGATTCTTAAGTAATCCCATCACTGCCCGGGCTACACTGGAAGAACTGGAAGCAGACTCCGAAGCACGTAAATTACTTCCCATTCAATCAAATGATATCGATAACTGGCCGGTGGGTCCTGCAATCAGCGCAGAATCCGCAATTCTAATGGATGCTAACACCGGCGTTATTTTGTACGCCAAAGATATTCATAAAAAATCTTATCCTGCCAGTACCACAAAACTGTTAACCTGCCTGATAGCTATGGAACAGGGCAATCTCGACGATATGGTTCCCTTTTCTCATGAGGCTGTCTTCAGTGTGCCCGGCGACGGCTCTAACATGGGAATGGATGAAGGAGAATCTATTTCATTGGAAGAGTGTCTTTACGGTATTATGGTAGCCTCCGCCAATGAAGTGGCAAATGCCGTCGGAGAGTATATTTCCGGATCTATCGACCAATTTGTCTCTGATATGAATGAATATGCCGAACAGTTGGGCTGCACAGACAGCCACTTTATGAACACTAACGGGCTGCATGATGCGAACCACTATACTTCTGCCTATGATCTTGCTTTAATTTCCAGCCGTTTTTTTCAAAATGAAATGCTCTGTAAGATCGGTAATACCGCCCGCTACCATTTCGAGCCAACCGCTACGCAGCCGGATGACTTCTATAAAAATAATAAGCATAGGCTGATCAACGGTGAAATCCCTTACGAAGGTATATTGGGCGGCAAGACCGGCTACACCGATGATTCCAGACAGACTCTTGTCTCCTGTGCGGAACGAAACGGTATGAAGCTCGTCTGTGTCGTATTGAAGGAAGAATCTCCCCGCCAGTTCACCGATACGGTAGAACTGTTTGACTACGGTTTCAATAACTTTCAGGTCATGAACATTTCCGAAAATGAAGACAAGTACCAGATCGAAGCGTCAGGATTTCTCCAGACCGGAAATGATATTTTCGGCAGTTCCAAACCGATTCTGTCTATCGATAATAACAGTTATGTTATAATCCCTAATACAATTTCTTTCGACGATCTTGATTCCGAAATCGACTATAGTGTATCAAGTGAAAACCGTATTGCACAAATCAGATATTCCTATCACGACTTTTATGTCGGATGCGCATATCTTGATCTGGCATCGGACAACACTTCCTCCTATGATTTCGATACACATATCGAAACCACTAATGTGAGTGTTGAGAAAACTGAGCCGGAGTCCCCTCAAACCACAACTATCTTCGTGAATGTGAAAAAGGTACTCATCGGCATTCTCATATTTGGCGGTGTAACAATACTGCTGTTTATTCTTCGTGCGCTTATCATGAACGGTCAAAATGCCAGACGCAGAAGAAATAAGATCAAACGTAAACAGACCCGCAAAGAACGGGTCCGGTCTAGTTTTGATGATTTCGATTTTTAGATACTCTTTTATCTTTTCTCTGCTGCCTTGTTTTAGTCTGTTTATCACGGATATTATCAATCTCCGATTCCGTGATAAATTTATGTGTCTTCACAACATATACGGCACCGTTTTCCGCTTTGCGGATACGGATCTTGGACTTCATATAACCATGTCTGTCACAATGGGACACACAATAATAATGCTTTCCGTTAGGTGAAAACCAGCGAATCTTCCTGCGAAGTAGTTTGTGGCACAGATAACATTTTGTTTCAGTCACTGTTTTATCTTCAAGCGCCTGCACTTTATCCGGAAATGCTCTGGAAATATATTTTGCATATGTATCGAAAATCACGTGTATTTCTGACTCTTTGTTTTTCGGAAGATGGAAAACATCAAAAGAATAATTTTCCAGAACTTTTTCATCCATTAGCGCCAGCACCTTTGCGGTATAATAAGCATCACTGAAGGCGCGGTGAAACGGAATATCTTTCTCAATGTTCAGATAATCAATGGCATATTCCAACGATCTTCTTGATTTCCTGTCCTCATAGGCAATGCTGAATAATTTCTGCACATCAAGAAATCTGATCGGTCCGTCCGAAAGCGGTTCCATTCCATAATACCGAATATTTCTCTGAAGCTCAGTCAAGTCTAACGGCCCCCACGTACAGAAAATGTAATCCTCTCCGCTCCATTCACGAAACTGTTCCATAACTTCCGTAAAGGACCGGCCCTGTTCAAGCTGCTCCATCTGTAGGTGAATTAACTTTCTGGTAATTCGATGCATCTCATGATATACCTGCGGTTTTATGAGTTCGGTAAACTCGCTGATCATCCTGCGTTCATCATTCAGTTTAATGGCGCCGATCTCTATGATCTCGAAAGGAAGTATTTTCGAAACCTCCTCTTCACCCGTACTGCTCTGGTTCCATTCCAGATCCATTATAACGTAATTCATAAATCATCTCCGTTTATGTAACATAAAAAGCCGTAATCTTTGAATTATCATACGGCTTTTCATAACGTCCCTGACTGGATTCGAACCAGCGGCCTTTCGCTTAGGAGGCGAACGCTCTATCCTACTGAGCTACAGAGACAAATTTATCTATAAGAGACGGCGCAGCAGCCTGTCAGACTGCAACGCCTGTGCAGGAACGGAACACTGTTACATTGCCGGATAATTAATATATCCTTGCAGCCAGATGATTCCTTTGAATCTTCTTCCCACCTGCGGCTCTCCATACAGATCCTTTTTATTGATACACACATCAAACTGCAGATCATTACAGCTTAGGCGCATAACATATACTTCTTCTTTCGTGATCTTATTGACCCGCAGAGAAATATCCAGAATCTCTCCCATAATCGAATATTGATCACACTCTACACCGTAGGGCATAAAGTAAGTATCTACCAGACTGAACACATCTTCCGTCAGTATCTTTTTAGAGATAGCAGTGTAAGTGTCCATATCTTCCAATGTCAGACTTTCAATCGCATCTTCGTCGCCTCTTCTGGCAGCATCAATCAACTGATTTCTGTTTCTGGAAGCCTTCTGTACCTTCTGTTTCTGCTTATCGTTTTTACTGATCGGCAGTATAATATTTCCCTTAAGTGATAATCCGGACAGCGTCAGCGTCGTTCCTCTGATCGGCAGTATATTCTCATATTGTGCTTTCACATAAGGAACCATATTCTGCAGATAAAATATCAGGCTTACACCAACTTTGATATCATCACATACACCTGCATAAGATTCCTTATCCGCATGGCGCTCCACAGACACATCTTCACAGGAACTGATTCCCGTTCCTCGTAAATAAGGATAAAAATAATCGTAAGTAAACTTATCACTTTCATCGAACTCGCCACAGACGGCGATTCCCATATCCTTGGCAAAATCTTCACAAAATTCTGCAAGTATGGTTTCTTCACCGTTGGATGTATAGGAACGATGCGAAGCATTTAAGATAATATCTGTGATCAGTTTCTGCTGCTCCCGTCTGTCAGTCAATCCGCTAAAACCAATAGCTCGCATAAATTTATGCAAAAATTCCACCTCCTTTTCAAAAATATTACGTGCAGCTTATCGAATCTCTTCCATGCCGCCCATATACGGACGAAGCACTTCCGGAATACGGACAGAACCGTCAGCCTGTAAATTATTTTCTAAAAATGCGATGAGCATTCTGGGTGGTGCAACTACTGTGTTATTTAATGTATGCGCAAAGTACTTGCCATCTTTACCGTTTACGCGAATACGCAGTCTTCTCGCCTGGGCATCCCCTAAGTTAGAACAGCTTCCGACCTCGAAATACTTCTGCTGTCTGGGCGACCATGCTTCCACGTCATAGGACTTAACCTTCAGATCCGCCAGATCTCCGGAACAACACTCAATGGTCCTTACCGGAATATCCATGCTACGGAATAAGTCTACCGTATTTTGCCATAGTTTGTCAAACCATATCTTAGATTCTTCCGGCTTACATACGACGATCATCTCCTGCTTCTCGAACTGATGAATACGATATACGCCGCGTTCCTCAATGCCGTGTGCGCCTTTCTCTTTACGGAAACAAGGAGAATAGCTGGTCAATGTATGAGGAAGCTCTTCTTCCGGAATGATCGTGTCGATAAATTTACCGATCATGGAGTGTTCGGAAGTTCCGATCAGATAAAGATCCTCTCCCTCGATCTTATTCATCATGGCATCCATCTCAGCAAAACTCATCACACCGTCCACAACTGCACTCCTAATCATAAATGGCGGTACGCAGTAAGTAAACCCTCTGCCGATCATAAAATCTCTTGCGTAAGCAATCACTGCAGAATGCAGTCTTGCAATGTCACCCATCAGATAATAAAATCCGTTACCTGCTACACGGCCGGCAGCATCCATGTCTATTCCGTGAAATCTCTCCATAATCTCTGTGTGATAGGGAATGTCAAAATCCGGAACCACCGGATCTCCGTATTTACATATCTCCACATTTTCCGAATCATCCTTACCGATCGGTACGGAAGGATCGATGATATTAGGGATGGTCATCATATCTTTTTTAATTTTCTCACGAAGCTCATCCTCTTTTGCTTCCAGCTCAGTAAGTCTTGCAGCATTCGCGGCAACCTCCGCTTTCTTCGCTTCCGCTTCCTCTTTCTTGCCCTGACCCATCAGTGCACCGATTTCCTTAGAGATCTTATTTCTGTTAGCGCGGATCTCATCTGCTTCCTGCTGTGCCTTCCGGACTTCTGCATCCAGCTCAATCACTTCATCTACCAAAGCAAGCTTGGAATCCTGAAATTTCTTCCGAATATTTTCCTTTACCACATCCGGATTTTCTCTTAAAAATTTAATGTCTATCATAATGTCCCTCATTCCTGCGCATGTTTTCTACGCATAACTTTAATCTAATACTTCCTCAATATATACGTTGTTACTTTTCGAAAGATCCATGACCCTGTCTACATTCTTACCGTCTTTATCCTTGATGATTCGAATAACCGGTCTGTCCGGAAATTCTTTATTCTGGTACAACACAGCTCCGGTCTCACCTTCATTAGTCCTCACTCTTGAACCGGCCGGATATACAGCAGTAAACTCTAAAAAGATATCAACAATCTTACCGTCGAATTTTATATTTTTATTTTTTTTCAAATACTCTACCGCTTCGTGAACCTTAACGCTCTTACAGCCGATTCCGCAGATCATTTCGTCAAATGCATCACAGACCTGCACAATACGGCATTCCACGGAAATATCTGTAGACTTAAGAGGATATCCTGATCCGTCAATACGCTCATGGTGATATAATATCATATTTTTGCTCTCATTGGAAATCCAATTTTCACCTCGTAATGCCGAATAACCATATATTGGATGCTTCTTATATTCCGCATACTCTATTTCTGATAATTCTTCGAGATCTCTGTCTGCATAATCAATCGTCATATATCGGAGTCCGAGATCATGAAGTAAACAACTGACACCAATGTCATGTACTGTCCGTTGCGGAAGCTTCATTCGCAGCGCCACGACGGTCGCAAGGCTGCATATACTGATCGAATGGTCATATATGTCGGAGCTTCTTTCTTTCAGGTCGTAGATCTGTTCCACAACCTTATCCTCTTCGAGTATATTTGTGATGATGCGATCTGCCATCTGACAAATTTCTTCTAAATTATCATTATGGCGATAAGTGTGTTTTTCCAAAATATCTCTTACTTTAAATTTAAAGGCCTCTTCTACTTCTTCTCTAAGGATTACAACCATCTTAGTATCCGGCTGCTCCTCTTCCCTGATATATACTTCTTTAATCTCGAGTTCCTTAAGTTTCTCAATATACTCCTGCTTTAACTGCATTCCTACAGAAAGGAGTACCTGATATTCCGGTGTGAAAACATCCTTCGCCAGAATTTCTATTCCCGTCAAATCATCAACCTTACATCGTTTCATGGTTTCCTGTTCTATTGCCCCCTAATCCTCTAATGCAATATTCATTGCAATATCCAGAGCCTTCTTCTCTTCATCACCCAGAGAAATCTCGCACAGACCGTTTTTGATCTCTTTCGTGTACGAGTAACAACCCTCCGCACTGTGCACAGAATTCAAAATAAATCCATTGTCATTCTCATCCAACAGAGCCAGTGAAAAGCTGAGCTGTCCGCCCATCTGGTTGAAAGCATCATATTTGACAATACCGACTTTCTGAAAAGCACTCTCCAGTTTTCGATACAGTGCCAGAATATCCTTACGATTCTTTTCCATCGCGGCTTTAATGAATTTATTATCTTCATAAATACCTTCTATATCCTGCTCCAGACTATTGGCAGTTTTACCTGACATAAACTTCTTATATCTCTTAGACAGCTTACCGATTCTGATCGTCTGAACAATCGTAACAATCAACAATATAAGGATTAAAGCAAACGCAGCAATAAACAAATATGTCAGATCTAAATTTCCTATGCCCATCTCTTCCAGTAAATTGTAATTCATCGATTTCGTACCTTTCTATATACATTTATCGCCTGTGCTCATCTACTAACTATTTATAACAAATCTTCTTTCACGATCTGTGAAAACTTATCTGGAAAGCAATTCCGTAATTCTATCCAGATCATCGTGATTATAAAATTCTATCTCTATCTTTCCTGTTCCGCTTCCTTTAGAAGAAATCTCTACCTTGGTTCCAAGTACCTGTTTTAACTTTTCAGCCAAATCCTGATAAATAATTTCCAGGCTCTTGTCTTCCGAAATTTCTTTCTTAGGTTTTTCCGGCTTGTTCAGATTCTTAACAAGCTTCTCCACATCACGCACACTCAGCTTTTCATCAAATATCTTCTGCGCGATCGTGTACTGCTGTTCCGGATCTTCAATCGTAATCAACGCTCTCGCATGACCGGTGGAAAGCATATCATCTATAATCATCTGCTGCACTTCATCACATAATTTCAGAAGTCTCATGGAATTCGTAACAGCGGTTCTGCTCTTAGACACCCTCTCCGCGACTTCATCCTGTTTCAGATTAAATTCTGTCAGAAGTCTCTTATAAGCCTGTGCCTCTTCAATAGGATTTAAATCTTCTCTCTGGATATTCTCAATCAGAGAAATCTCCACGATCTCCTGCTCGGTATAGTCACGAATGATAACCGGAACTTCTTTTAATCCCGCCAGCTTGGCTGCACGCCAACGGCGTTCGCCGGCTATAATCTCGTAATATGTCTTTCTATCCTGAACCAGGATAGGTTGTAAGAGTCCGAACTGTTTGATGGAATCCGCTAATTCCTGCAATGCATCTTCATCAAAATTTTTTCTGGGCTGTTCCCTGTTAGGCTCAACCTGCGTGATCTTAACAATTGTTTCCGGGTCCTTGTCATTTGCCTGATCTGTCGATGTCTTTGATGGTGCTGTATTTACATTACCTGAAGGAATGATCGCATCCAATCCTTTACCTAAACCTCTTTTTGCAGCCATATTTATACACCCTTTCTGTTTATCACTTCATCCGCAAGTAACATATATGCCTCTGCACCTGCGGACTTCGGATCGTATGTACTGATCGGCATTCCGTAACTGGGTGCTTCCGCTAATCTGATATTTCTGGGTATTACAGTATTATATACATTCTGTTTAAAATGGTTTTTAACATTTTCTACTACCTGCATGGAGAGATTCGTTCTGGAATCGTACATTGTAAATACAACACCTTCCATATCCAGATCAGGGTTCAATCTCTCTTTCACCAGATTAACAGTATGGATCAACTGGCTTAAACCTTCCAATGCATAATACTCACATTGAATCGGAACAAGCACTGAATCAGCTGTAGTCATGGAATTGATTGTAAGCAGATTCAAAGACGGAGGACAATCTATAATAATAAAATCATACTTGTCCTTAATCCAGTCTACTTCATTCTTTAATATGTATTCTTTCTTATCAACTCCGATCAATTCAATCTCAGCCGCTGCCAGATTAACGTTAGACGGAATAACTGACACATTCGGAATGACATCACTTAAAATACATTCATTGATGGAACATTCTCCTAAGATCAGTTCATAAATAGTATTTTCCAAATCATTCTTCTCAACACCGAATCCGCTGGTCGTATTGCCCTGTGGGTCCGTGTCAATTACTAATACTTTCTTTCCTTTCTCCGCCAGTGATGCGGATAAATTAATGGAAGTGGTTGTTTTCCCGACTCCTCCTTTTTGATTTGCAATCGCAATCGTTCTTCCCATACTTGTTTTTCCTCTGCCTTTCGTTTTGTATTTCGACAAAACGTTTCTCTCCGAAATCATTTCTATTTTTCTGTCCGCTTACGATTATATCACTAATTGAAAGGATAATCTATAGGAATTTGTTCCACGTGGAAATTTGAAAAGAATAAAATATTTTGTATTACTGTTTGTGAATGATAAGATGTGGCTAAATAGGACGCGCCGGGCAATATACAGTTATCCTAAGGACGCGCTTTCGCTCGGTTCCAAACGCAACGGTACTAAGCTCGTGAGTTGCAAGGCAACTCATTACCTTGCTAAGTGCCAGATTTAACCCGCAGGGTTTAATCATTTTCCAACGGTCCTTATGACAACTGTATATTGCCCGGCGCTGGATATTGAATATGTCTGACTTAATAATATATCCACATTATATTCGTTTTTTCTGGTATAAATTTTTTAGCAGATTGTATTTCTATACAAATTTTATTTTTTCAGAATATGTTATTGCAAACAGTATGTTATAAATATATATTTTAAAATAGCAAATAGTTGATTTAATATAAATATACAAATTGGAATGAAAGGGCAATAATAATAATGGATTGTATAAGAATTAACAGTTCAAACAGAAATTTGATCAATGCGTTTATTAAGCAGTATTGGTATACTACAACAATGATTATTCGTGGCAAAGAAATCGACATGACTAAAACAGAAGGGTTTTATTTTAAAGAGGGCGAAGATATCATTGCACTCATAACATATATAGTTTATGACAATGTATTAGAAATAACATCTCTTGACAGCCTGCGGGAAAAACAGGGCATAGGCAGCAAGCTCATTAAAACTGTGATACATGAGGCTAGAGAAAGAATGCTTCAAAAGATTGTTCTTATAACAACAAATGATAATATCAATGCAATGAGATTTTATCAAAAGAGGGGATTCGATATGGCACATTTGTACCGTAATGCTATGGATATCTCAAGAAAAATAAAACCAGAGATTCCTCTGATCGGTGAAAACTCGATACCTTTGCGCCATGAAATTGAATTTGAATTATTTATATGAAATTCTGTTTTATAGAATTATTCTTTCTGCATTAATCTTATGATTTGAAATACATTAATGAATATATTTTTTTTAAAAAAAGATGAATTTTAAATGTTTCACGCTCAAAATATGTCACAAAAAAATGTTTCACGGAATTAGTTCACAATATCTTGGGTCAATTTGTTTCACGTGAAACATTATCTTGTGTCCATAATCCAAATATAGGTAATCATTTTACAAATGTTTCACGTGAAACATGTCCTATGCATGTTACACATCATAAACACACTAATATTTAAAATTTCTTTAAGGATTATAAGAAGCTATTCATTGTATTCTAATTTTACGTAGTGAGAACTTTTTCAAAAAGAGAATACTTATACTAAAACCGATAATAAATGTATAAGTACTGTAAAACATCGAGTGGACTTTCAACATTTATAAAATTTTTCTTTCGTCCTGTTGGTTGCAAAGTTTCTTCTTTTAAATACCAGACAGCTTGTATTGCCTTCATTCCCAATTCCTGAGCAGCTTCTAATTCACAACTTCCGCCATCTCCGACATATATGCACTCTTCCGCCCTTACAGAAAGAGCTTTCATACACCTATAAAATATCTCCTTATTAGGCTTACAAACACCTTGCTCGGAAGATAGAAATACTGCATCAAAATATGGAAACAATAAACTTTCACGGATTATAATCTCTTCTTCGGAAAAAGTATTACTGATCAGACCAATTAATATTTTATTTTTCTTTAATTCTGTAAGCATTGGAATAATCTCAGAATGTAGATGTCGAAAAGCTTCTTTCTTTGCATCCATACGCTTCTGCTTGACATGCTCAATAAGATTTTCAGAAAAGCAATTATAGTTTCGGAGAATGTTTTCCATAACATCATCGAACGAAAGCCTGCCAACAGATCGATCGTACTCTGTTGGCTGCCACATTGAAAGAAATTCTTCTACGGGAATCCCTACATCTTTTGCAATCTCGCTACCAAAATATATAGGACTTTCATATAAAGTGATCAATGTTTCAAACATATCGAAGATCACAGCATGCATAATAATTTCTCCTAAAAAAGTTTAATAATATTATTCTTAATTGCAAAGACTGCTGCCTGTGTACGATCCGAAACATCTATCTTCTTAAAAATATTAGAGATATGATTTTTAACAGTCCTCTCACTAATATTTAAATTAGTCGCAATCTCTTTATTAAACATTCCATTGGCAACCTGAATCAATACTTCTAATTCTCTTCCGGTTAAAGAATCAATTTTATCTTTATCAATATCTCTATTTGCAAGCCGGTTATTCAAAGCCGGAATCAAACTTGCCTGGATATAATTTTCGCCGGCCATCACAGCATTGATCGCCCGCTTTAATTCTGCCGACTCAGAATCCTTCAATATATATCCATCCACTCCGATATCTACTGCTCTTAATAAATATTCCAATTCATTATGGACAGTCAAAATCAAGACTTTGATCTCATATTTTCTTTTTTTTATTTCCTCCAGTACTTCCAATCCATTTTTTTCAGGCATATTAATATCAAGAAGTAAAACATCAGGAAGCACGTCTTGTAATTTAGTAAGACATTCTTCACCATTAGATGCCTCGGAAATTATCTCCATATTTCCGTCAAATTCCAACAACTGTTTTAGACCTTCTCTTATTAAATTGTGATCGTCAGTAATCATAATTTTTGTCTTCATATTTTTCTCCATTTCTGTGCTGCTTTCTGCGCATAACAATTTTTAGCAAACGGCGCGCCGACACAAACATTATCCTACACAGTCATCTACTTTCGGAATTTCTATTTCTATAGAAGTACCATCCTGTGTATCAATATTAATCTTGCCACCTAGAAAATATACTCTTTCTTTTATTACAGATAATCCAAAATGTTTTTCTTTCTTCGCAGCCTCATTTATATCAAATCCGGTTCCATTATCCTGAACAACAATTTTGTAAAACTGATCACACTCTTTCAATCTCACGATGATTTCGTTTCCGCCAGAATGTTTCAATGAATTCTGAACACATTCCTGAATAATACGATAAATGGAAAGAAAAAGAATTTGTGTAGCGGAGGTAGACTGTGACATATTAATATCATCTATATCCTCCACGATATGAAACTGCTTTTCATGGTTTAAAAGAAGAAGCATTTTTTCTATTGTTTCTTTCATCCCAAGATCATCAATAGACATTGGGCGCAAATCAAATATACTATTTCGAATTTCTTCAATAACTTTACGAATTCCTTTTCCTACTGTAGCAAGTTCCAGCTTAGCCTTCACAGGGTCCTTATCTATATAAAGAGAACTCAATTCAACCTTATGAACAAGATGGGTCAAATTTTGTAATGAAGTATCATGCAAATCTCTTGCGATTCTTTGACGTTCTTTCTCTTGGGCGTCTAAAATAGAAAGTTGTTTCACGTGAAGCATAAAAGATTTTTCGGCCAGAACTTTTTCTAATTGTTCAATCCTATTATTTTCCAAATAAATCTTCTTTTCTATTTCATCACATTCCGAAACAAGTTTTTCACGCTTCTGTTTGTTTTGTTCTATAACATTCGCATATACATTCTCGACTTTTCTTGCCAGAAAAACTTTCAGGTCACTTTCTTCTTTATTTAAAAGACCATTCAAATAAGTATCTATCGAATCAATTTCGATTTTCTTTTCATTCAGTTCAGACAAGTGTGATGTCTGTTCGAATTTCAAATCATCATATATTTCTTGAATGATTTCATAATCTGCATAATTCATATATTTTCTCCGCATAACATGAAAAATTGTTATCGTGCTGATCACGCCATACTTTTTTTGATATTTTAATCATATACTAAATTGAGAAATTAGAAAAGATTTTTATCATTATTCATTTGTAGGATAAGAAAATTTAAAGTATAATAAACATATATTAAACCATCTATATAATTCACATATTATTGAGAGGAGTTTCTAACAATCAATCTGATAAATACAAGTGAATCAATACAGATGCCTATTCAACAGTGTATGGAAAGATTGAAATTACTTTGGAGGAAAATTCATGAATAAAAAACTGACCACGGCACTATTATTATCAACCTTCTCTGTCACAACAATTCATGTTATTAATCGGGTCCATACTTCTCTATGCACTGTTAAAAACTCATTAGCAAATTCTGAAAATCTTTATTACGAATGGCGTTTCGGAAAAATCAGATATCAGAAAAAAGGCAGCGGAGCTCCTCTGCTTCTGATTCATGATCTCACAGTAGGAAGTTCTAATTATGAATACCACAGACTGATCAATAATCTCACTGAGGAACATGAAATATATTCCATAGACTTGCTGGGATACGGTCTGTCTGACAAACCTGCCATAACATATACCAACAATCTGTACGAACAGTTAATCAACGATTTTATTAAAAATGTGATCAAAAGAAAAACCTCCGTTGTTGTAACCGGCGAGTCTGTTCTGTTCGTTATGATGGCATGCCATAACAATCCGGATATCGTAAATAAATTAATCTGCATTAATCCGCAGAATCTTTATCTGCAGAATCAGATTCCATCCAAACAGACGAAACTGATGAAACTGTTTTTGGAAAGTCCGATCCTCGGTACATTTACATATCATGTACTTACCAATAGACACAGTATGGAGAAAATATTCAGAACAGAGTATTTCTGTCATTCAGATGAAATCAAAGAAAAATATATTTACAACTATCTGGAAGCAGCATATACCGGTAATTACTATTCCAAGTATGCCTTCGCAAGTTATGTCGGAAAATATATGAACATGAATATTCTTCATGAACTGAAGGAAATTAATAACAGTATCTTAATGATCGGCGGCGAAAAAGAAAAGGATATTAAAACTACCATTGAAAACTATAAATATTATAATGCGGCAATCGAAGATGTATATATTCCAGACACGAAACATCTTCCACAGCTAGAAGCTCCTGATGAGGTATTGGAACAGATTAAAATATTTTTACTTTTGTAATACATAATTTATATACTACATACTTAATATATTTTTACCATTTAAATTATACTTACTCTCATGATGAACTTTGTAATATATCCAATTATTACTTTTTACATACAAACAAAAAGCCTGAATAGATAAAAAATTTTCAAATTTTCTATCTATTCAGGCGTTATTATTGATAAACATCTAAAAATAATTGTTATTTATTTTTATAACATCACAATTATTTGTCAACGGATTTCTTCTGTCATAACAGAAAATCATAACAGAAGGCTCCTCAAAAATATTTTCAAATACTTCAACATGCAATGCCTTCGACAATTCTCTATAATTATATCCGGACAGTTCCGGAAACATCAAATGATCCTGCGACTCTCTATGTAATATATCATGAATGTCATTCTTCCACCTATCTAAAGAAGGAGCAAAGGAAGGACGATTTTTCATGTGTTCACGCAAGTATAAATCATAAGTAAGATATTCCCTTAAAATCAAAATTCTTTTCTCTACGGAATCATTCTCATATTCAAATTTTTCAGAAAATACATTTTCTTTCGGTAAACAATTTTGCAACCGCATATCCTGCCTGATCAGAGCGGTTCCGAACTCCATCAGAATTTCATATTTTGCGGTACGCGATGACTGAATACCGAACAGATCATATTCTTCATACCATGCTGCAAGAAGATCATACAAATCATAAGGTGTATCAAAATAGGAGCATAAATATTGCAACGCATTTTTAAACTGTCCGCTGTTATAATAGATTTCCAATATTTCTTCAATCCGCTTCAAATGGCAGACATCCTCATAGGAAAGCCATTTCGTTGAGAGAACTTCATAAGGCGGAAGAGAAGTATACACAAGTTCATACTCCGAAGCATGAAGCTCCATGGCAGAACCTTTTAACACCTTAAGAAATCCTAATTGTAACTGTTCCGGAGAGAGTGCATATACATCATTAAATGATTTCTTAAAAAGCTGTAAATCTTCATAAGGCAGTCCCGCGATCAGATCCAGATGTACGTGAATATTATTCCAAGAAGAAATTTTTCGAACAACATCGGCAACTTTATCAAAATCCATCTTACGGTTAATTTCAGAAATTGTCTGAGGGTTAGTAGACTGTACACCAATCTCAAACTGCACTGCACCGGGACGCATTTTTGCAATCAATATAAAATAGTCTTCATCCAGAAGATCGGCCGCAATCTCAAAATGAAAATTAGTAATGCCATTATCATGTTCCAATATATATTGCAGGATCGGAAGCGCATGATCTTTCTTACAATTAAAAGTACGATCCACAAACTTTACTTGTACAACATTTTGTTGTAAAAAGAATTCTATATCACGGCATACATATTCCACAGAACGAAAGTCCATCGTCTTATCAATAGACGAAAGACAATAGCTACAAGAGAAAGGACATCCACGGCTACTTTCATAATAAACAATGCGATGTTCAAAATTTTCTATATTCTGATACCAAAAGGGAATCTCATCTAATAAAATCCGAGATGAATTATTTCCGTCAAGAACATCAGGAAGAGATTCCGAAACACCATTGACATAGGCAGACACAAGACGATTAAAAGTATCTTCTCCGTAACCGGACATGACTCCTCTAATCTTCCACTCTTTAATCACATCAGGCGCATCGTAAGAAACCTCCGGGCCGCCTGCCCAAATCTCCACATCCGACATTATTTTATGCAAATCGGAAATGATCTCACCTACCATATTCCGATTCCAGATATAACATGAAAAAGCAACCACATCAGGACGCTTCTTATAAATTTCACTCAAAATATAAGAAACCTGCTGATTTATCGTAAATTCCATCACATCTACATAAGACTCATATTCACCCGTACAAGATTTTAAAGAGAAAACGGCAGGATTAGAATGTATGTATTTCGCATTAATGGCTACAAGTAAAATATTCATTATTGTGATCATACCTCCTTCTTATCCTATCACATTTCACCACATCCCGCGGAGAATGCATGCTCTTTGCATTCTCCCAGACATAACTTAGTTATACTTAGGCGGCGTTTTTTGTTACCTTAGTATAACTTTATGTCTTATTAAAGGTTTCTTACTTGCCATTCCCGCTTTTCTGGGATACTTCAATGGCGTATCAGCGCACTTTGTTACTACAAAAAGATTGCGGTATAATTCTGAATTAGGAAGCATAAAAGCAACCTGATCCTCAACTTTTCCGCCCAGTATCTCTATCGCATATTCTGCATCTTTTATCTCGTCAATAATCTTTTCCGATTTATAAGAGATAAATTTACCGCCAATCTTCACATAAGGAAGACAGTATTCCGAGAGTGTAGAGAGATTCGCCACGGCTCTGGACACGCACAGGTCATACTTTTCTCTCAACAGATCCGGTTTGGCATAATCTTCCGCCCTTCCATGAATCGTCTCTATCCCATCAAGTCTTAATACAGCTATCACTTCATTCAGAAAATCAACTCTTTTATTCAGAGAATCCATAAGAGTAATTTTGATATTCGGAAAGACTATTTTTAACGGTATTCCGGGAAAACCCGCACCCGTTCCGATATCGATCAGAGAAATATCTGTAGAAATATCATTTTGTTCAACGCTCAAGTTACAAGCCTTCACCAGTGATAAGCTGTCTACAAAATGTTTCTTAAGAACTTCATCAAATTCCGTGATTGCAGTCAGATTCATAATCTGATTCCATTTTACTAACAATTCATAATATTGCATAAACTGACGTAACTGATTTTCAGTCAATGAAATATTTAGTTCATATAAATCTTTTTGAAAAGAAATTAATTTATAATTATCTAATTCTATATTTTTTGTTATTTCTAAATTTTTCACATTAATAACCATGCCTTTCTTTCAATCTGCAAAATTTGCGACAACACTAAAAACGTTTCTTCGCAAATATCCTAAAAATAAATGCATTTATTTATAAAGTCTCTTCAGATGAAATAAGCTAGGGTGTACGATAATAAAAATTTATTTTTTCCTTTGCTCCAAATACACCAATAACACCGAAATATCCGCAGGAGACACTCCTGAAATTCTGGAAGCCTGTCCCACTGACACAGGTTTATAGGCGATCAGCTTCTGTCTCGCTTCCAGTCGCAGCGAACTGATTGCATTATAATCCAGATCAGCCGGAATCCGTCTCTTTTCCATTTTCTTATACTGTTCCACCTGACGCTGTTGCCTTATAATATAACCTTCGTATTTTATCTCAATCTCCACCTGCTCTATCACATCTGCAGGAAGAGCAGGACGTTTCGGATCAAGCTCAGATAACATTTCATAAGACAGTTCCGGACGACACATAAGCTCCGCCAGACTAGCAGCTGTCTTAAGAGTCGAACTCTCATGAGCAATCAGAAATTCCTGATTTTCTTTTGCTGCTCCGATCATTGTATTCTTTAATCTTTCAATTTCTTCGTCAATCAGTTTCTGCTTATAAAGCGTTTTTTCATAAACTTCTTTTGAGACAAGTCCGACTTCATACCCGATCTTACGGAGCCTTAAGTCAGCATTATCCTGTCGTAGTAAAAGACGATATTCTGCTCTGGAAGTCATCATACGATAAGGCTCGAAATTTTTTTTTGTCACCAGATCGTCGATTAATACACCTATGTACGCCTGAGAACGATCCAGAACAATCATCTCTTTATTCAGAATTTCCATTGCCGCATTAATACCCGCAATCAAACCTTGCGCCGCTGCCTCTTCATATCCACTGCTGCCGTTAAACTGTCCGCCGCTGAACAATCCTTTAATATCTTTAAATTCCAGAGTAGGATATAATTGTCTCGGATTAATACAGTCATATTCAATCGCATAAGCATTTCTCACAATTTTACAATTTTCCAATCCAGGCACAGTACGATACATGGCAAGCTGCACATCTTCAGGAAGAGAAGAAGACATACCTCCAACATACATTTCATGCGTATGATTTCCTTCCGGCTCAATAAAAACCTGATGTCTCTCCTTGTCCGCAAACTTTACTACTTTATCTTCTATGGAAGGGCAATACCGTGGACCTGTTCCTTCTATAATACCCGCATAAATCGGAGAACGATCCAGATTCTCCCGTATAATATCATGGGTTTTCTCATTCGTATAAGTCAGCCAGCAGGAAACCTGATCAATCTGCACATCTTCAGGATTTGTAGAGAAGGAAAAAGGAATTACCATCTCATCACCAAACTGTTCTTCCATCTTGCTGTAATCGATTGTACGTCCATCCATTCTGGCAGGTGTACCGGTTTTAAATCTCCTCATCTCTACGCCGAGAGCGGTAAGAGAATCTGTCAGATGATTAGCAGGCTGTAAACCGTTAGGTCCCGTATAAGTAATCGCTTCACCACAAAGACATCTTGCTTTCAAATAAGTACCCGTACACAAAATCACTGCCTTACATTCATAAACTGCACCTGTATAAGTTTTGACACCTGTAATTTTCTTCGTTGCAATAGTGTCTCCCGATTCAGGAGCATTCTCATATTCTTCTGTTATCAGTTCGCATACTTCTGCCTGTTTAATCGTCAAGTTATCCTGATTTTCCAGTACTTTACGCATCTCTCTGGAATATTCCGCTTTATCAGCCTGCGCTCTCAGAGAATGTACTGCGGGACCCTTTGATCTGTTCAACATCTTAGACTGTATGAAAGTCTTATCAATATTCTTACCCATTTCGCCGCCCAAAGCATCGATCTCGCGTACCAGATGTCCCTTAGAAGTACCTCCCACATTAGGATTACAAGGCATTAATGCAATGCTATCCACACTTACTGTAAACATAATCGTTTCAAGCCCGAGTCTGGCACAGGCAAGCGCCGCCTCACATCCCGCATGACCGGCACCTACTACACAGACATCATATTTTTCTCTGATCTCAATCATATTTTATTCCTCATTTATATTATCTTCATTTTACTAAAAAAACTTTATGTATGAAAAACCTATTTAAATTTACAACAAACTTTATCATATACACATTATCTTTTAATAATTACACATAAACTTATAATTGAATCTGATTAATTCTTATTTTCCCATACAAAACTTACTGAATATCTCATTTACCAGATCATCTCCGACTTCTTCTCCAATGATCATACCAAGAAATGCATACGCATTCATCAAATCAATCGTATAGAAATCTTCCGGCATATGATCTTCTATACTTTTCCTAACCTGGAGCAGGCTGTCATAGGCATTCTGCAATGCTTCTTTATGTCGCGCATTTGTAATATAGACTTCATCATTATAAATAATCTCACCATGAAAAAACATTTCTTTCACGGTTTTTAAAAAAAGTGCAACACCGTCCCGTTCCTTCATAGATGTCCTGATTATTCTGTTTTCATATATATTTTGACATTCTATGTTAACTTCAAGAGTATGATTTTTACTTTGTTCCTGTATTTTTCCTATAAAAGAACGTATATCTCTTTCCGTTACAACAGTAAATAAATCTGATTTATTTAACAAAATAATTGTATTTTTACCCTTAATCATATGAAAGATTGATTCGTCATTTTCGTCAAGCGGTACAGAAGAATCAATGACATAGAGAACCAGATCAGCTTCTTCCACCGCATTTCTGGCACGATCTACACCTATCTTTTCAACAATATCTTCCGTAGAACGAATACCTGCCGTATCCAAAATACAGAACAAAATACCATCAATTGAAATCGTTTCTTCCAAAATATCTCTAGTTGTACCGGCAATATCCGTAACAATTGCTCTCTCTTCTCCTACAAGCATATTAAGAAGAGACGATTTACCAGCATTTGGTTTACCGACAATCACAGTCTGGATTCCTTCTGACAATATTCTGCCATTTTCCGCAGAATCAATCAGTGTACGAATACGTTCACCTATTTTCTTAACAATTTTATAAAGCGCCTCTCCATATCCATCAGATTCCAAATCAAAATGTTCCGGATCATCAAGCGCCGCTTCAATAAACGCAATCTCATGAAGAATATCAGCTCTGATTTCCTGAATCATATCAGATACAGAACCCTTTAACTGTTTCACGGAAGACTGCAAAGCAAATTCACTCTTCGCATGAATTATATCCATGACAGCTTCCGCCTTAGACAGATCAATTCTTCCGTTCAGGAAAGCACGCTTTGTAAACTCGCCCGGTTCCGCAACCCTTGCACCTGCTCTTATTACGGCATCCAGAATCTTCCTCATCATAAAAACGCCGCCGTGACAATTAATCTCCACCGTATCTTCCGTGGTATAACTCTTAGGCGCTTTCATTACAGAAACCATTACTTCATCTATAACAGTTTCATTTTCTTCTATAATAAAACCATAATGAATCGTATGGGATTTATATGTTGTCATAATTTGTTTCATTTTCACATTTCGATATATTTTATCTACAATCGAAACAGAATCTTCTCCACTGACACGAATAATTCCGATTCCCGAATCAGACATAGCCGTTGCAATCGCCGCTATTGTATCTGTCTTCATAATAATATCAAAGCCTCCCTTTTTTTATTGAAAACAGCAGGAACATTACATTCCTGCTGTTTTTCATAAAAAGATTAATTAATTATGCTTCTCATATTTTCTCAAAACAACAACAACATGCCTGAAAGGCTCATCTCCTTCACTGTGCGTTGTCACATACTTATCATTCTGAAGCGCAGAGTGAATAATTCTTCTCTCATATGGATTCATCGGCTCTAAAGACACAGGTCTCTTTGTTCTCTTTACTTTATAAGAAATGTTCTTAGCCAGATTCTCAAGAGTCTCTTTTCTTCTCTGACGGTAATTTTCTGTATCAACTTTAACTCTTATATAATTCTCTACATTTTTATTTACTACCAGGGATACAAGATACTGTAAAGAATCAAGTGTCTGACCTCTCTTTCCGATCAGGACTCCCATCTCGTCACCGCTCAAATCCACTTCCATGGAACTTTCGGCTTCATTGTATTTTACATCAACAACAACTGTCAGATCCATTGCACGGAACACTTCATTCAAGAAATCTCTTGCCGTATCTTCTACGGAAGACTTCACTCTCGCTTTAATAACAGCAGGTTTAGAACCGATTCCCAGAAATCCTGAAGAACCTTCTTCTATTACTTCATATTCTAATTTATCACTTGTCACAGTTAATTTTTGACATGCTTCCGTAATTGCATCATTAACTGTTTTTGCAGATACTTCAATAAATTCCATAACAATTTAACCTCCATTCTTATACATCATACAATCACAATAAAATATTATTTATTATTTTTTTCATTATACTGCTTTACCATATTTGCCTTAGACATCATACTGCCGGGTTTTGCATTCTTATTATAATACTCCGTAGATTTTCTTACCGCTTCATCCTTTTCTTCTTGTGTCATCGTAGGAGTATTAGATTGTTTCTTAGAAGTACTCACATTCTTCGTATTCATATTGGCATATGCTGCCATCTGCTCTGCTCTGACACCGGCTTTCGCCATTTTTTTCTTAGCTTTCTCTTCATTATTCTTAATAACTTCATCCAGATCCATCTTATCAATATGTTTATTGATAACAACCTGCTGAACACTTCTTACGACAGCACCGGCTATCCAGTAAAGTCCCAAACCTGCAGGAAGTGTATAACAAAATACGGCAGACATGATCGGCATCATCATATTCATCGTCTTCATAGACTGCATCATAGCATTCTGCTGATCACTGGCATTTTTGTTATCCTGCTGCGTATTCTGCTGAGGCATAAGCTTTACATTGATCCACTGGGTTACCGCAGACAAAACAGGAATCGACAAAGCTGCAATTACCATAATAAAAGACTTATCTGTTAATGCCGCCTTCATAGTAAAAGAAGGAGAATTTGCAATATTTAAACCTAAGAAATTATTATATCGGTTTAAAAGACTAAGTGTGTTATCCACATCCTTCGTCAAATTAGGAAATGTTTCTTTAATAACAATCCACTCGGCAGAAGTAGCCTTATTTAATACATCGATAAATGTATTCTGCACATAGGAAGTTACACCGCCGATAAAAGATTCATTCGAAAAATTCTTATTATACATGCCGGCTTGCGAAAAAGACTGAATTAATTCCGTACTTCCCTTCTGAGTAATCAAATTATCAACTAAGGGGAAGAAAGCTTCCTTAATCTTACCAACATAAGCAGGCATATTGTAAATAACACGATACAATGCCCATAAGATAGGCAGCTGAATTATCAACTGAACACAACTTCCCGACGGAGACACACCGTATTTCGCATAGACTGCTTTTGTCTCCATATTCATTGCCATCATAGATTCGTTATCATTCTTACCCTTATATTTTGCCTGAATTGCCTGAAGCTCAGGATTCATTTTGGCAGATAACTTAGAGAATTTCTGCTGCTTGATCGTAAGAGGCAGAAGAAGCAGATACATTACGATTGTGAACAGTATAATAGCAAGTCCTATATTAGGAAGACCGATTTTGTCCAAAACAAAAAAGATTCCTTCCATAATATAGCCAAGCAATGAAGCAATAGGACCGATAATCCTACCGGGATCCTTAGTTAATAAAATACCTGTCACTATCGGATTACCTCCTTAATTTTCTTTTCTCTGTTCCGTCAGGGAACAGGATCATAACCACCTTTTGAAAAAGGATTACATCTGCATATCCTCCAAAAAGCCATAAGTCCTCCCTTTAAAGCGCCGTATTTCTCCACCGCTTCCAATCCATACTCCGAACAAGTCGGAATATACGGACATTTCGTGCTCTTCATAGGAGAGATATATTTTCTATAGAATTTAATAAGATAAATAAATAATTTTTTCATATCAATTTCTAACAATTTGCTAACGCAAATTATCTTCATCATAAAAATATATTTTAATCATATGATGAAGTTTTAAAAGATGTAATAACGCGCTCTCGATCTCGGCATATCCGACCGAAGCCGCACTTTTTCTTGCAACGACTACTATATCTAAACCACTATTAAATATATTTTCATGTAGTCGGTAACTCTCTCTCACCAGTCGGGCAAATCTATGTCTTACAACACTATTACCTACCTTCTTACTGGCGGATATTCCCAGTCTGTTCCTATCAGTGTTGTTTTCCAATACATACATAACCAAATACTTGTTGGCATAACTCTTGCCTTTTCTGTAAACATTCTGGAAATCTTGATTCTTTTTTAAGGATTCTGAAAATACCATTTTTCTCACTCCTTATTTTAAATGAGAGAAAAAAAGGTCACATAACTGTGACCTATGCTGATAATTTCTTTCTTCCTTTTGCACGTCTTGCTGCTAAAACTTTTCTTCCGCCCGGAGTACTCATTCTCTTCCTGAATCCATGAACCTTGGATCTCTGTCTCTTCTTAGGCTGATAAGTCATTTTCATACTGATGCACCTCCTTCTTGTAACCTTAATATTTATATAAGGCAGACATATTTTAAACATTAATTGGAAAAACAACATGTTGATTATATATAATTAATGAAGAAACGTCAAGTAAATCCTGTATTTTTTATTCTTAAAAATATATAAAAAAGCGAACAAGTTCGCTTGCGAGATTTGCCTGCGGCAAACTCGAAACACATCAAAAAATTTCCTATACAATAAAAGTATCCTTGCGGAAAACCCGTCACCAACTTAAAAAAAATTTTTAAAAAAATATATGTTTTTTATAGATCTATATATTGTTATTTGAAAGCTAAATTATATACTATATATTGTATATTCTATTTTTTCTTAACTTTATATCCACTTTACATAAATCTATCCACAATATGTGTATAACTTGTGTATAATTTGTTTTTATATTGTTTATAATTATTATTTTATACATAAAAATACATTGTTAATCATGTTAATATCACTTTTATAAGTTATACACATCCTACTGAATAATCTGATAAAATATGTAAACTTGTTGATAATTATAATCACGACCATGTGTACAACTTACCATTTGAATTTTTGGATTGTTTATATTATTATATATTATAGGGTAATTTCGATGTTATCTTTTTTACGATATATTGTAACTGTTCAGTACCTTCACAGTTACGATGCAAAATCCATCCTAAATTGTCTTCGACAATGGGATTTTGCTCGCTGAATCATATTCTTAAGGTCTCAGCAGTAAATGCTTCGACCTATACTGAATAGTTACGATATATTTACTTATAAACACTGCTTTTTACAGAAGATATTAATAATAACTGTAACAAATATATGAGGTTTTAAAGTATGGATTCTATTAAAGAAAACTGGGATTTAATCAAAGAAACTCTGAGAAGAGAGTACGAGCTTTCTGATATTTCTTATTCTACATGGATAGTTCCTCTTAATTTCTATGAAGTAAGGGATAATGTTGTTATAATTATGATTCCTTCAGATCAGGCTCATGCCCTTAGCTATATTTCTTCCAAATATAGAAGTTTTTTTCAGGTTACAATATCTGAAATGATGAATCATACCTATGATATTGCCTTTATATTAGAGAAGGATATTATGAATGATTCTTCAGAAAATAAGATTATATCCAATTCCGGCTATAACATCAATTATGAGAATGCGAATTTAAATCCGAAATATAAATTCGACACTTTTGTGGTTGGAAACAACAATAAATTTGCCCATTCTGCTTCTCTTGCAGTAGCAGAATCTCCGGGAACAGTATACAATCCTCTTTATCTTTACGGAGGAGCCGGTCTTGGCAAGACTCACTTGATGCATTCCATCGGACGATTCATCCTGGAACAAAATCCAAATATGAAAGTCCTGTATGTTACTTCCGAAGTTTTTACAAACGAAGTAATTGATTGCATCCGAAGCGGTGATGCCGCTAAGATGAATAAATTCAGGGAAAAATACAGAACCGTAGATGTCCTTCTGATTGATGACATACAATTTATAATAGGAAAAGAAAGTACGCAGGAAGAATTCTTCCATACATTTAACACCCTGCATTCTGCAGGAAAACAGATCATACTATCCTCCGACAAACCACCGAAGGATATGGAAACCTTGGAAGAAAGATTCCGTTCCAGATTTGAATGGGGATTGATTTCAGACATTCAGCCTCCGGATTATGAGACAAGAATGGCAATCCTTAAGAAGAATGCAGAAATTTATAATAAGAAAAACATAGACGATGAAGTATTCCAGTATATTGCAAACAATATCAAATCAAATATAAGAGAACTTGAGGGAGCCTTCAATAAAATTATAGCTTTCTCAAAATTAAATAAAGTAGAAATCAACTTAGCTTATGCAGAAGAAGCTCTTAAAGATGTTATATATCCTGATCAGCCGAAGGAAGTAACCCCTTCACTTATCATAGAAGTAGTAGCAGAACATTTCGGTGTGAATCCGGATGACATTACTTCCAAAAAGAGAAATTCCGAATTTGTACTTCCAAGACAGATCTCTATGTATCTTTGCAGGAAACTTACCGATACTTCTCTTTCCAATATCGGTAAATATCTCGGAAAGAAAGATCATACTACCGTAATGCATGGTATTCAGAAGATAGAAAGTGAAGTAGAGACAAACGAAGATCTTAAAAATAAAGTAGATATCATAAAGAAGAAAATCAATCCTTCTTAAGTTTTTCTACACATGTTTTTTGTGTATAACACGTTTATATCATAAAATTAACCTGTTAAGGTAATATAGTAATAAATATATGAAAGTATTTTATATCCACATACCATTTCAGGTTACAAAAAGTTTTTAACAACTTAAGCGTTTTCTTTTTCACTGATAAATAGTATAATAGATAAGGTTATGCACATATTAACACCCATTATTATTAATATTACTAAATAAATGATATATTAATAACTTTAAGGCAGCCCGCAAAATTTTCAATATGTAAGAAAGGAAGTTATACACAAATGAAAATTGTATGTACGAAATCAAGTCTCTTGAGCGGTGTGCAGATTGTTTCCAAAGCCGTTCCCAGTAAAACAACAATGTCTATCTTAGAATGTATTCTTGTTGATACGAGAAATGGCGAGATTAAACTGACTGCTAATGATATGGAACTGGGAATAGAAACGATCATTGACGGTGAGATTATAGAAAAAGGAATGATTGCACTGGATGCTAAGATTTTCTTAGAGATCGTAAGAAAACTTCCTGACAGCGATATAATGATCGAAACAAATGATTCTTATAAAACAACAATCATATGCGAGAAAGCTAAATTTAATATTATAGGTAAATCAGGAGAAGATTTTTCATTCCTTCCGGAAATAGAAAGAAATGACAGTATCGTCCTCTCACAGTTTACTTTGAAAGAAGTTATCAGACAGACAATCTTTTCCATTGCGGACAATGATAATAACAAATTGATGACAGGCGAATTGTTTGAGATCAGTGATGACAGCCTGAAGGTGGTATCTTTGGACGGCCATCGTATTTCTATCAGAAAAATTGCTCTTAAGAATTCCTATAATGATAAAAAAGTAGTAGTTCCGGGAAAGACTTTAAATGAAATCAGCAAGATTCTTTCGGGAGACATGGATAAAGATGTAAATCTTTATTTTACGGACAAACATATTTTATTGGAATTTGACAGAACGATCGTTGTTTCAAGACTGATTGAAGGAGAGTATTTTAATATCAATCAGATGCTTTCCAGCGATTATGAAACAAAGGTTAAGATTAATAAGAAAGAATTATTAGATTGTATAGACAGAGCTACTCTTCTTGTTAAAGAGGGAGATAAGAAACCGATCATCATCGATATTAAAGACGGATCCATGGAACTTAAGATGAATTCTACTGTCGGAAGTATGGATGAAGAAATTGATATTGCCAAAGAGGGTAAAGATCTTATGATCGGATTTAATCCGAAGTTTCTGATTGATTCTCTGCGTGTCATAGAGGATGAGGAAGTGGATCTTTATATGGTCAATCCGAAAGCTCCGTGCTTTATCAGAAACAGTGAAGAATCTTATATTTATGTTATTCTTCCGGTTAATTTTACAACTGTAAACTAAAGGTGTTTTGATGCTTACAAATAAATAAATATACCGGTATAAGATTTAAAAAAATAAAACAATATTTTTCAAGTATAGGGAAATTGAATATTTATTAGTATTATGGAAACAATTAAAATTAGAGATGAATATATCAAACTCGGTCAGGCACTTAAATTAGCAGGATTGGTAGATTCCGGCGTGGAAGCCAAGATAGAGATACAGGAAGGCTTCGTCAAAGTAAACGGCGAAGTTGAAGTGCAGCGCGGTAAGAAAATATATCCCGGTGACGTGATCGAATTTGATGGACAACAGGTTAAGGTAGAAAACTGATGATTATAAAATCATTGGAATTAGCAGATTTCAGAAATTACGATTTCTTACATATTGATTTTGACAGAGGTACAAATATTTTGTACGGAGATAACGCACAGGGTAAGACTAATATTCTGGAAGCTATCTATCTGTCTGCTATTACGAAATCTCATAAAGGAAGTAAAGACAGAGATATTGTTAATTTTGATAAAGAAGAAGCTCATATCAGGACTTATCTTGAAAAAGACGGAATTGATACGAGAATTGATATGCATCTGCGTAAAAATAAGTCCAAGGGAATAGCCATAGACGGGCAGAAAATTAAAAAAGCAGCGGAATTAATCGGTTTATTGAACGTAGTTTTCTTTTCTCCCGAAGATTTAAGTATTATTAAAAACGGTCCCGCGGAGAGAAGAAGATTCGTAGATATGGAGTTATGTCAGTTAGATCAATTCTATCTCTATAATCTCAATCATTACAATAAAATCGTAAATCAACGCAATAAACTTCTCAAAGACATGTATTTTAATCCATCTCTTAGAGATACCTTGAATATATGGGATTCTCAGCTTATTTCTTTCGGAAGTAAGATTATAGAGAGACGACAGGTATTTATAGAGCAGCTTAATGAAATTATATTGGAGATACATAGAAAATTATCCGGTGGTAAAGAAGATCTGGTGATTAAGTATGAACCTGATACTTCCATAGAAAATTATGAGAAGACTTTATCTTCTAATCAGGATAGGGATATCAAGTTAAAGCAGACAACAACCGGTCCGCACAGGGATGATTTTTGTTTCAGTACAGGTAATATAGATATTCGCAAGTTCGGATCTCAGGGACAACAGAGGACTGCGGCTCTTTCTCTTAAATTATCGGAGATAGAGCTGGTAAAGAAACTTACAAAAGATAACCCTGTACTTCTTTTAGATGATGTATTGTCAGAACTTGACAGCAACAGACAGAATTATCTTCTCAGTACGATCGGTGATATACAGACGATCATTACCTGTACCGGTTTAGATGAATTTGTCAACAACCGGTTNGAAATCGACAAGGTTTTTCATATCGAAAATGGTATGATAACAGATAATGAATAATTGAACAACGNATATGATCGAAAGATTCAAAGAGATATGGTTTATGTGGAAAGGCATGGTGAAAAATGGCTAACGCTAACGAATACGGTGCAGATCAAATACAGATATTAGANGGTCTTGAAGCAGTAAGAAAAAGACCGGGTATGTATATCGGAAGCACTTCAGTNAGAGGTCTTCATCATCTNGTATATGAAATTGTAGATAATTCAGTAGATGANGCGCTTGCCGGTTTTTGTAATACGATTTATGTGACGATCAATCAGGATAATTCCATTACCGTGGAAGATAACGGAAGAGGTATTCCTGTCGGAATCAACCATAAAGCNGGTATTCCTGCNGTNGAAGTAGTATTTACGATTCTGCATGCCGGCGGTAAATTCGGCGGNGGAGGATATAAAGTATCCGGNGGATTACACGGTGTGGGAGCTTCTGTTGTCAATGCTCTTTCTGATTGGCTGGAAGTGGAAATTTTNGTAGACGGCAAAGTATATAAACANCGTTATGAAAGAGGACATGTATGTTANCCTCTTGAAGTTGTCGGANAGTGTGATCCTGAGAANACGGGNACCAGAGTTCATTTTAANCCGGATTCTACGATTTTTGAAGAAACNGTATATGATTATGATACGNTAAAAACAAGNCTCCGCGAGACTGCTTTTTTGACAAANGGATTAAAAATTGTTCTGATCGANACAAGAGAAGAGAAAGAACAGAAGAAAGAGTTTCATTATGAAGGCGGTATCAAAGAATTTGTTACATACCTGAATAAGAGTAAAGAAGCGCTTTACAATGATGTNATGTANTTTGAAGGTAAGAAAAACGGTGTATATGTNGAAGTAGCGTTGCAGCATAATGATTCTTATAATGAGAGCGTNTATACTTTCGTAAACAACATTAATACACCTGAGGGAGGAACCCATNTNGTAGGNTTCAGAAATGCCCTGACGAAAACATTTAACGATTATGCNCGNAATAATAAACTGTTAAAAGAGAGTGAAGCAAATCTTTCCGGTGAAGATATCAGGGAAGGACTTACTGCTATCATCAGCATTAANATTGAAGATCCTCAGTTTGAAGGTCAGACAAAACAAAAACTCGGTAATTCTGANGCAAGAGGTGCCGTTGACANTGTAGTAAGTGAGCAGCTTACTTATTTCTTAGAACAGAATCCCGCGGTAGCTAAGACGATCTGCGAAAANTCTATCTTAGCGCAGCGTGCACGAGAGGCGGCCAGAAANGCNAGAGATCTGACACGNCGTAAAACGGCTCTTGAGGGAAGTGCNCTTCCCGGTAAACTNGCCGATTGTTCTGATAAAGATCCTAAGAATTGTGAGATCTATATCGTTGAGGGAGATTCCGCGGGCGGTTCCGCTAAGACTGCCAGAAGTCGTGCAACACAGGCAATNCTGCCTCTGCGTGGTAANATATTAAANGTAGAGAAAGCAAGACTTGATAAAATNTATGCAAATGCTGAAATCAAAGCTATGATTACGGCATTCGGNACGGGTATTCATGAAGATTTTGATATCAGTAAACTGCGTTACGATAAAATCATCATTATGACGGATGCCGATGTAGANGGNGCCCATATNGCTACGCTTATGCTTACTTTTATCTATCGNTTCATGCCGGAANTGATTAAACAGGGACATGTATATCTGGCGAAACCTCCTCTCTANAAGTTAGAGAAGAACAGACAGGTATGGTANGCTTACAGNGATGANGAATTGGAAAAAATTCTTGCNGAAGTNGGTCGTGATCAGAACAATAAGATTCAGCGATATAAAGGTTTGGGAGAAATGGATGCCGATCAGTTGTGGGAGACNACAATGGANCCNGANAANCGTATTCTGCTCCGNGTAAACATCAATGAAGAAGANGAATCGGANGTTGATCTNACTTTTAATACNTTNATGGGAGATAAAGTGGAACCTCGTCGGATTTTTATTGAAGAAAACGCNAAGTTTGTAAAGAATNTGGATATATAACACAGATTATCTAAATGGNACGCACAGATAAAAGTTTANTTCTTCNTCACCGCGCTTTCGNTCCGCAAAAAGCGTAACGGGTACTAAGNTCNTGAAATACCTCACTAAGTACCGACGCTTTTTNAGGGGTTCCTTAAGAAATAAACTTTCATCTGTGCTAGGTATTGGTAANAATATTGTTATTATAAGAAAGGTACANGGTTACGGAATGGACGATCGAATTTTTGATAAGATTGAGGAAGTAGACCTTAAGAAAAAAATGGAAGACTCTTATATTGATTATGCCATGAGCGTTATTGCCGCTCGTGCGCTTCCTGATGTAAGAGACGGATTAAAACCNGTGCAACGNCGAGTTCTGTATTCCATGATCGAGTTGAACAATGGTCCGGACAAGCCTCACAGAAANAGTGCNCGTATTGTCGGTGATACGATGGGTAAATACCATCCTCANGGNGACAGTTCTATTTATGGTGCGCTCGTTAATATGGCGCAGGAATGGTCTACGCGATATCCTCTCGTAGACGGTCACGGTAACTTTGGTTCCGTGGACGGTGACGGGGCTGCTGCCATGCGTTACACGGAGGCAAGGCTCAGTAAGATTTCTATGGAACTGCTTGCGGATATCAATAAAGATACCGTAGATTTTGTTCCGAACTTCGATGATACGGAGAAAGAACCTGTCGTTCTTCCAAGCCGTTATCCCAATCTGCTGGTCAACGGCACTTCCGGTATTGCGGTAGGTATGGCTACCAATATTCCTCCTCATAATCTGAGGGAAGTGACCAATGCGGTAGTTAAAATTATAGATAACCGTGTCAATGAAGACAGACAGACAGATATGGAAGAACTGTTAAGTATCGTCAAGGCCCCGGATTTTCCTACCGGAGGTATTATTTTAGGAACAAGAGGCGCGGAAGAGGCTTATCGTACAGGAAGAGGTAAGGTAAGAGTGCGTGCCGTGACGGATATTGAGACAATGCCTAACGGTAAGACACGTATTATAGTAACGGAACTTCCATACATGGTTAATAAGGCGAATCTGATTCTTAAGATTGCCGATCTGGTAAAACTGAAAAAAATTGACGGTATTACAGATCTTCGTGATGAGACGAACCGTGAAGGTATGCGGATCGTGATAGAGCTTCGCAAAGATGCCAATGCCAATGTAATTTTAAATCAGTTGTATAAACATACTCAGCTCCAGGATTCTTTCGGTGTTATCATGCTGGCGCTTGTCAACAATGAACCTAAGGTTATGAACCTTATGGACATGCTGACCCATTATCTGAAACATCAGGAAGAAGTCGTTACCAGAAGAACTAAATATGATCTGAATAAAGCGGAAGAAAGAGATCATATTTTACAGGGATTACTGATTGCGTTAGATCACATTGATGAAGTCATTCAGATCATCAGAAGCAGCCAGACGACTCAGATTGCGAAGGAAAGATTAATCGAGCGTTTCGAATTTTCCGATGCGCAGGCACAGGCAATCGTAGATATGCGTTTGCGTGCTCTGACAGGTCTGGAGAGAGAAAAGCTTGAGAATGAGCATAAAGAGTTAATGGCGAAAATTGCGGAATTAAAGGCAATTCTTGCAGATGAAAAATTATTATTAGGCGTTATTAAAGAGGAAATGCTTATTACCGCGGAGAAATATGGAGACGAAAGAAGAAGTCAGATCGGTTTTGATGTCTATGATATCAATATGGAAGACCTGATTCCGAGAGAAAATACGGTAATCGCCATGACCAGTCTCGGTTATGTGAAACGTATGACTGTCGATAATTTCAAAGCACAAAACCGCGGCGGTAAGGGAATCAAGGGTATGCAGACGATTGAGGAAGATTATATAGAAGATCTTCTTATGACGACGACTCATCATTATCTGATGTTTTTTACAAACCTTGGACGTGTTTACCGGTTGAAAGCGTATGAGATTCCGGAATCAAGCCGGACTTCGAGAGGTATTGCGATCGTCAATATCCTGCAGCTTAATCCGGGAGAAAAGATATCGGCAATGATTCCGATTAAGGAATATGAAGAAAATAAAAATCTTTTCATGGTAACGAAAAACGGTATTGTAAAGAAAACTTCCGTCATGGAATTTTGTAACGTGAGAAAAAACGGACTTGCGGCAATTAATCTGCGCGAAGATGATGAACTGATTGAAGTGAAGACGACATCCAGAGAGACGGAGATATTCCTAATTACTAAATTGGGCATGTGTATTCGTTTTAAAGAAACGGATGTGCGCCCTACAGGAAGATCTGCAATGGGTGTAATCGGTATGAATCTTTCAGATGGGGATGAAATTATCGGTATGCAGCTCGATCATCAGGGCGATTCTCTTCTGATCGTATCTGAAAACGGTATGGGAAAACGTACTTATTTAGATGAATTTACGGTACAGAAGCGTGGCGGTAAAGGTGTTAAATGTTATAAGATTACAGAAAAAACAGGAGATGTAGTTGGCGTTAAAGCAGTAAATGATGATCATGAAATTATGATGATCACTACCGAAGGCGTCATAATACAGCTTCGTATGGAAGATATTTCAACTCTCGGAAGGATTACATCAGGTGTCAAGATGATTAATCTGGATGAAAATGTGAAAGTTGCCAAGATCGCTAAAGTTCGTGAGAAATTAAGTGATGGTAATCAGGAATTTGAGAATATTGAAGATGCCATGGAAGATATTCCGGAGAATGAGAAGTATAATATACCGGAAGATCTGGATGAAGAAGTGACGCTTCCGAGAGAAGACAACGAATAAAATTTAGTAATAAGAGAAAAGTATACTGAAATATAAAGGGAGAAGATGTTTTATGGAGTTACAGATTTTAAAGAACGAAGAAAAAAGAATGAATATGATTATGTTTGTATTCATGATGGTAATACCAATTGTTGCTGTGGTATATGTATTACTGTTTAACCATGGAGGTAAAAGAGATTTAATTGCCCTTATTATGCCAGTGATTTGTTTATTGGTTAAATTATTTGAAAAAAAATTAGGTAAAAATGCAAAATATTTATATATTTCTATTCTACCGTTATTTGGAGCAGTAACAATCGTGTTTGGTAATCCTGCTAGTTTTGGTGCAATGGTAGAAGCCTATTTTTTAGTGTTGTTTCTTTCCGTGCCATATTATGATCTATCCGTAGTGAAAGTATGTGCTATAGTTACTATTGTATCTAATGTTATTGCTATGGTAGTATTTCCCAGTGCTTATTATGCAATGTATTCAATTGCTATCTGGATATTTATATGGATGGTATACATACTCGCAATTCTTGTCGCAGCATTGATTATAGTACGTGCCCGTTCGTTATTTTTATCGATAGAAGAAAACGAAAAATCTGTAGAGGAAATGCTTAATAATGTCAGGGGCGCTTTTGACGGATTACAGAGTTCTTCTGATAAAATATATGATGAATTACATAATTTTGAAGGAAGTACTATGGAAATTGCTAAATCTGCGGAAGAGATCACAAGCAGCGCTTATCATCAGATCGAACAGGTAAAGGGAAGTATCGAAATATTTAATGATCTGAGTAATAAGATTACAAGTTCTGAAGAAAGAGTTGCCGAGACAGTAGAGACGATAGAAGATCTGAAAGAAAAGAATGATGAGGGAATCAAAGCCATCGAACAGCTTTCTAAGAAATTCGATGAGAATATTAAATCTACACAGGAAGCTTTAAAAGAAGTAGAATTGCTGGCTCATAAATCCAGTTCGATTGGTGAAATTATAGAAAGTATCGGAAGAATTTCAAGACAGACGAATCTTCTTGCATTAAATGCGGCAATCGAAGCAGCAAGAGCGGGAGAAGCAGGAAAAGGTTTTGCGGTGGTTGCCGATGAGATTAATTCTCTGTCATCAGAATCTGCTTCAGCAACACAAAAAATTGATGAGATTTTGCAGGATGTTATATCCAGTGTGGATAAGATCAGTCAAGTAATAGATAATAATAATGTTATTGCGACCGAATCGAATGAAAGACTGGAAGATACGGTAAAGATTTTTGAGACAATGCTTAATTCTTCAGAGGAAGTGATTTCAGTTACATCTGTTTTAAAAGAAGAATTGGTAAATATCGTAAATATTAAAGATCAGTTATTAGATGCAATGGAAAGAGTAGAAGAAATTTCTCAAAAATCCGTACAGAATACAACAGAGATCAATGCTTCTACGGAAGAACAGGCAGCGGGAGTACAGGATATTTTAGGATTTATGGAAAATGTACAAAATGGAGTAGATCGCCTTTCTAGTGTACTTAATGAAACGGCTGAATAATAACGTGCAGTGTGTGAATATGCAGAGATGAGGAAAAATATGAAACTTGCGGTTCTTGGAGATATTCATTCCAATCACATTGCTTTAGAAAGATGCATACGCCATGCTCTTGACAGAAGTGTGGACGAATTTCTGTTTATTGGGGATTATATCAGTGATTGTCCTTATCCGCAGCGGACAATGAAAGTCATTTATGAAATGAAACACAGATACCGCTGCTTTTTTATCAGAGGAAACAGGGAAGATTATATGCTGAAACATAGAAGTCATCCTGAAGAAAGATGGACTTATTCTTCTGCAAGCGGTAATCTGCTCTATACTTATGAGAATCTGACTGACAGGGATTTGAATTTCTATGAGAGCATGGATATTCAAGGAATCTATACAAAAAGTGGATATGCGCCTTTCCGGTATTGTCACGGTTCTCTGACATCCTCTAATGAGTTGTTAATACCTTCTAATGAAAATTTAGAAAATATTATGTCGAATCTTGATGTAGACCTGTTAGTCGGCGGACATACTCATATACAGGAAGTCAGGAAATTCGGTACAAAGACGCTGATTCATCCCGGATCGGTAGGGATTCCATGGTATCATAACGGTAAGACGCAATATATGATACTGCATGGTACAAACCAGGGATGGGAGGAAGAATTTTTTCAATTAGAATACGATGTGAAAGCTGTAATTGAAGAATTTAAAACTTCCGGAATCATGGAAAAAGCATTCTATTGGTCAAAATTAAATATTCATGCAATATCTACCGGTGATGATTATACAACTCCTTGTTTAAAACTTGCCATGAAAATGTGCGAAGAATCGGAAGGAAGCGTAGCATGGCCAGATATTCCTGAAAAATATTGGGAGATGGCGTATCATCAATTTGTGAAATAATTGAAAAATCCTGGTGTATTTCGAGTTGAACAAGGATCGATTTTGTAAACAGGCGATGGTATGTTACCAGCGCCTGTTTTTGTAATAGGAAGATCAATTGTTTTTATTATTAATGATTATTGCAGCGATGGCACAGCAGATACCGCCCACGGCAAATATCAGAACATAAGGTACTCCAAACCCATTTTCTATTGTAAATCCCATGATAAGATATATAACGGTGGATATTAACATGATACATGCACATATTGAACCCTTTAATTTATTTTTCTTATAAACATCTGAATTTGTGTCATGTTCTTTGTTATATTCATCGATGTTATACTTACCTTTCTGGATTCCTGCGTATACAAGTATAGTCACGCCGATGGTGATACAAAGCATGAATACGGATGACAATAAAGATTCCAGATATTCATAGTAATCTATTTGCGGATAAGCCGCTTCTGCTCCCATGATGATAATGATTCCAATGAGGATTATAGATACGCCTGCAGCGATCATAATTGAATATTTTTTGTTAAAAACATCAATCTCCTTTTGTGTATAGAAATTTTCAAGAATGGGATGTTTCTTTTCAAAATCTGAATGTTGCATTCCCATTACAATAAAAGTTGCTACACTGATTGTTAAGAATATAAAAAATATGATACCGGTAAATTCTTCTTTAATTTCCACTCCTGTTTCGTTAAACTGATTACATCCATAGAGAAAAAACATGAGAGATATGCCAAAAAGAATCCCACCGACAGCTAAAGCGATGACTTTACTAAACTGATTCATATGGCTGTCGTATTCTGTTTTGTCTTCTACATGAATATCCTTAATGTATCCTTGTACGAGATCATCCATACTGCAATGGAACATCTGACATAATTGAATCAGCTTATCCATTTCGGGGTATGTGGTATCGGATTCCCATTTTGATACGGACTGTCTTGATACATCCAATTTTTCCGCTAATTGCTCCTGTGTTATATTGTCTCTTTTTCGTAAGAATTGTAAGTTTTCTCCTAAACTCATATTACATGTCCTTTCTTTGAGTTATGTGCTGTTGATTATATTTGTTAATGACTGTCAGTAACTATTATGTATTTTAGGAAAACATAGATGTTAATTCTATCAATTTTGTGTTGCTTTTAAATTTTTTGATGTAAATTATAGGTTGCAATGGCTTAAATACGGGCTTTTCTATCATATCATGAAATGAAACTCATATCACTATTTGTATAACATCCTATATGGAATATAATTGAAAGCAAAACCAGATTCTTTGATAATTTTAAAAATAAATGTTAGAATAATATCTAATGAAAATGAGAACTTAAAAGGATTATATATAATCATGAAAAAACAGTTAGAAGGACAATTAAGCTTATTTGATTACATATCTGAAGATGAAAAAAAGAATTCCGGTTATGAAAAACGGAGTGATTCGGGAAAAAACAAAAAAACGACAGAAAGTAATAATTTGATCTCTTTCTATCAGGAATGTACTCTCTGTTGGTGCAGTACATGCAGACATAATGAGAAGGGACAGGCCGTTCCCCGTGATTTTGCAGGGGAGAAAAAGCCTTGTCCTTCCTGTGATTTCTGTATCAAACAGAAAAAAGCCGAGATCTGCGAAATTGGTTCTTATGAGAACGGTTGTAAATTACGGGCAGAAGAAGAGGGAATTGTTCTTGGATGACAGGATGTCAAACAATGATTTCGATTATATAAAAATCCTAACTACGTGATTTTTTCAAAATCTTCTACGCCGTGTTTACACCAGGGACACACAAAGTCCGGAGGAAGCTCTTCACCTTCATAGACATATCCGCATACGACGCAGCGCCATCCTTTCGCAGATGAAGCCGTCGGCTGTGGCTTTACAAATTCGTGATAGAAGGAATAAGTCATTGCTTTTTCTCCGGAAAGAACGTCACAATCTGATACAAGAGCAAGGAAAAGCATATGGCTTCCGAGGTCATAACTGTTTATTACTTTACAGTCAAAATATGCTGTAGTATGTTTAGTAAGATACGGAAGTTCCTGTTTAGTCATGGAAAAAGGAAAGTTTACAAATTTGTCTGTATTTCTTCCGCTTTGAAATCCAAAATGTTGAAACAGGGAAAAAGGCGCTGTTTCAGATAGTACGGAAACTGACAGGATTCCGGATTTTTGAATTAAGTCACAGGTTAAGTTATCTTTTTTGACGGCAACGACAATCTGCTTTGGATTATCGGTAACCTGTGTGACCGTGTTGATGATACAGCCATTCATCTTTTTATCATATTTTGTTGAGACTACGTACAAACCGTAAGATAATTGAAACAATGCTTTAGGATTCATGGGTTGCTCCTTTCTGTACGGAGATATTATTTTTTTCAGACAGATATCAGATTATAATAAGCCGCTTTCACAGGAATGACCGGTATCTGAAAGAAATATCCTATAATGGTTATGAATGATAGATAGTATGTGTAGAATATCAATAAATATGTATCAGTACTTTATATTGAAATAGGGTAATTGCAAAGAACAGGGTTCTCAACAGTTACGAAACAAGTATAGACAAAGAAAGGCAAGGCGTTTATATGAAATTTGCAAACGCAGAAGAAAAAAGAATTTATATGACAGAAGAGCCGGTGAAAAAATTGGTCTGCACGCTTGCGGTACCGACGATCTTAAGCATGCTGGTGACTTCTTTCTATAATATGGCGGACACTTTCTTCGTGGGTAAGCTGGATACGCAGTCCACGGCAGCAGTCGGGGTAGCTTTTTCACTGATGGCGATCATTCAGGCAATCGGATTTCTGTTCGGTCATGGATCCGGTAATTATATTTCCAGACAATTAGGAGCAGGTAATATAGAAGAGGCAGAGAAAATGTCTGCGGTCGGTTTCTTTTCGTCATTTTTTGCGGGTATTGTGATCATGCTGGGATGTATATTCTTCATCATGCCGTTGTCTTATGCCCTCGGTTCTACGCCTACGATTCTGCCTTATACGGTGATATATCTGAGGATTATTCTTTTCGGTGCACCGGCAATGACGGCATCATTAGTGCTCAATAACCAGATGCGTTTTCAGGGAAGTGCATTCTATGCGATGATCGGAATCGTATCAGGGGCAGTGATCAATATTGTATTAGACCCGATTTTAATATTTGCGTGTGATATGGGAATCGCGGGTGCGGCACTTGCAACAACGATCAGTCAGTATCTGAGTTTTATCTTTCTTCTTATTATGGTTACGAGAGGCGGTAATATCCGGATTCGTTTCTGTAACTTTAAACCCAGTCTGCATTTCTATCAGGAGATTATACGGGGAGGGATTCCGGCATTATTCAGGCAGGGACTTGCCAGTGTTGCCACTATCTGTCTGAATCATGCTGCGAGTGTATATGGAGATGCGGCGATTGCGGGTATGTCTATCGTATCCCGTATTATGATGTTTGCAAATTCTGCACTTATTGGGTTCGGTCAGGGATTTCAGCCGGTATGCGGATTTAATTACGGGGCGGGAAAATATAAGAGAGTGTTGGAAGCCTATTGGTTCTGTGTGAAGTTTGCTTTTATAGTACTTCTGGGATTAGCGGTGATTGTCTATACCATAGCGCCGCAGCTTGTAACGGTATTTCGACGGGATGATCCGGGGGTCATTGCAGTCGGTACTGCGGCGCTTCGATATTCAGTTATTTCATTCCCCTTAAGTGCATGGATTATTATGTGTAATATGATGTTACAGTCCATTGGCAAAGGAGTAAAAGCATCTATTGTATCTTCCGCAAGACAGGGAATCTTCTTCCTGCCGCTGATTGCGATTCTTCCGCATTTCTTCGGGCTTACGGGTGTCGAGATCTGTCAGGCGGTGTCGGATGTCTGTGCGCTGACAGTATCCATTCCTCTGGGGATGAGCGTAATCAAGGAGATGCAGGAAGCTTGATTACGCCTATTACTGCAACTTATCAATATATTTTTCTGCAGTATACACAGAGAAATTAAAATTGCGTATATGCATATCATTTGAGAGATCTTTTATTTTTCCATAATATTTGTAGAGCCATGAATATTCTTTCAGAATATCATCTTTCTCATAATTATCTGTCCGATTATCCGTGTTGTTCTCTAACTCATTGGAGTAAAAGCCAACAGGCATTGCAGCAAGATAAGGATTACTGTTTATATTAAGCAGGATCGGTGCGGCATCGGCGGATAATTTGCGTAAATATTTCTTACTGTCGTTTACATCATAATCATTCAGATATTCTATATGCGCCGGGTCCAGATTATACCTGGCGATCCAGTAATCCGGATGTGAGAAGGATAAACCGATATAGAATACGGTTACGATGACCATGCTGTAGATAAACAGCGGAAACTTATTCTTATAAATGGAAATTGTAACCCCTGCCATTAACAGGAATATAACGGCAAGAGACCATAAAACGAATATCCGCAGGAAGGTAAGGTTATATCGGTTAATGTACATAATCATCCGCAGTGCACTAGATGCGATCATAATGAAAGTGCAGCCGCTGATTACTGTCAGGATTAATTTCAGTGCGATGTTCTCTCTGAAAAGATAGAGGCATATCAGCACAATCATCAAATTCAGAATACAGACGGCAAGCAGTTGAAAGAATCCCTCTCTGGCATAGCTTGAGTAAGTATATCCTGCGGGAAGCTGCATATTCCCGATAAACAGATATAGAATCTGTATTACACTGAACAGCAGATAAATGACAGAAAGCGCTACAGTGACAATTATGGCGATAATCGGTTCTAAAAATCTGTGGTCTGTTGTTTCTTCTTTTACTTCTTTCATGCTGAATGCGGCACAGAATGCATAGGAGACAAAAAATACCACAAGAGTCATAAAGAAGGTTCCGAAGATCGTTTCAAGGTTCACGGCTTTCAGGATACGGGAAAAAATATCTGCAAAAACCGCGTCGGCGCTGGCAAGCAGGATTGTCACAAACAAGAGAGTGGGAATCATTATGACAATACCGATCAAAACCGGCAGGAAATAGCTTTTTTTGCCAGTTTTGCTCTTTTTTTGGGTATCAAAATAAAAGATCATATCGCTTATGGGACGAGAAACACAAACAAGAGCAATGCCGATTGTCTGCCCAAGAGCACAAAAATATTTCGGAAAATTCCAATCCTTATTCTGATAAAAGGTATGAAGCATCAGAATAAAAGCAAGGAGAAAAATGCCGCATTTATTCATAGCCAATATCTGTTCTGAATTGGTAAGGCAGTTTGAAATACCCAACAGTACGATGCTAATGATATAGAAAATGCTGTCTTTTTTGTATGGAACCCCTAACTTTTGCGTAGAGAAGAAGAAATAGCAAAGGGTTCCTATGACGAAAAAAGGGTAGGTAATTCCGGAAGCATTCTTATATAAACAAAAGGTAAAAAAGATGGAGTAGAGCAGGCTTCCGATACCAAAGAAGGAAAAGTGCTCTTTCATTGTCTTCGTATAGACAGTATCTTCACGTTTCGGTACATAAGTTCCTGCCTGAGAAGCGTATGGGTTCCTGCCGCTGTCATTTCCATGCGGTGCAGTGTTGTTTGTGTCCGGTATATTGGGTTGATTAGTGTACGGTTGATTGATGTATGGGTTATTTTGTTCCATGATAAACTCCTTTCTTGTGAGAGCGGATACGTTGCGTAATATGGTTCCTATGCATTGATATTGCTCCATTGTTTGCATCAGAGTATTGATTATCTAATTGTCTTGATCAATATCTTCCGCAGAGTCTTCGTCTTCCACGTACTGTAGAAGATCGCCGGGCTGACATTCCAGTGCCTTGCAGATCTCGTTTAGCGTAGAGAGACGGATTGCTTTTGCTTTATTATTTTTTAAGATGGACAGATTCGCAAGGGTAATGTCAATTTCGCCTGCCAGTTCGGTCAGTCCTTTCTTGCGTTTCGCCATCATAACATCCAGATTTATGATGATTGCCATGGATAGCCTCCTTGTTATTGATTCATTAGATTGTCAGGTCGTTCTCCAGTTTATAGGTAACGGCTTTGTCAAAGACACCTGCCAGAACTTTGCTGAACAGCCCCGCAATCATAAATACGAGTATGATAATGAGTACCGCCGGAGTGAGGTAGATAAATAGCCGGCACGCAGTGATCACTGCGATAAAAAAGCTGTAGATACTCATTTTCTCAAGGCGGACAACATTTTCCCGTACGAAGCAGTCGTCACTTAACACAGTTAGAAACATCTTGCGTAACTGTTGGATAATAAGAATCGCAAAAACTCCCGATAGCATGAAGATCACACATAGAGAGTAATAATTTTCTTTAAAATAAGTGTTGTATCTTCCATAGAACCTGAAACTTAAAGGAAGCGTTACGATCACAATGATTCCGGTAAAAAACATAAAATCCAGCAGATATTTTGTGAAAAGGGTGAGTTTATCTTTCATATGAATATTCCTTTCTCTTTTATTTCGTTATGCATCAGACAGTGCATATGGAATCTTTGATTCCTAATATAACCATAATGTAGCACGCTTAAAAATGAAAGTCAATAAATATTTATCGAATTTCAATAAATAATTATTCTTATGCGATAATGAAGGAGTCTGGTTATGAATTGCTTCATGTCACTTATATAAAATATAAAAAAGCTCTTGAAGTAGATTTTTCCACTCCAAGAGCTTTTTTACGCCTAACATCTCATTAGCAACTGTCTTATATGATTTATTCCTCTGCAATCCATATATTCTCGTATTCTTCATATCCGGCAATTGTCCGGTCTGTAATAAATGTCGTCCCATAAAAGGGAGCAAAGGTAACGGAACTCACATTATCAAATTTAGAGTAATCACAGATCACGTAGCATTGTCTGCACTGTTCCATAGCAGATTGCTTTATCATGGCTTCATTAGCATCCGGTGTCGTACATCCGCATTTCCTGGTTACTCCATTCGTACCAAAAAATCCCTTTGTAAAATGATATTCCCGAATTGTCTTCATTGCCTGATTACCGATAATCGCTTCCGTAGAAGCTTTAAGTTCACCACCCACAAGCAGAACCTTCATTCCCTTAGATACCAGTCGCTGGGCATGGGCAACTGCATTGGTTACAAAGGTAACCTCTTTCTGCTCCACATAATCCAACATATATGCTGTTGTTGTACCGGCATCCAAATAGACAAAGTCACCCGGTTCAATCAATGAAGCGGCGTATTTTGCAATTTTCTGCTTTTCCATGCAGTTCAAATCAACTTTTTGGGCAACCGTGTACTCATGCGCTGTAACAACAACCTCCGCATCTGCCATAACAGCACCGCCAAACACTTTAATAAGCTTACCCTGTCTGTCAAGCGTTGTAATATCCCGGCGTACCGTAGATTCTGACGTATTCAGTATATCTTTTATTTCCGCTACTGTGATACTACCTCTTTCACTCAAAAGTTTTAAGATTTGCTCCTGCCTTTGCCTTGTTAACATTTATTTTCCCGCCTTGTATTCTTCCACATTTGTCTCCAGTATAATCTTACGGATTGGAAGAATGCTTCCCGGTGATACCGAAAGTTCATCCACTCCCATAGCAAGAAATTCTCTGGTCAATGTCTGGTCTGCACCCAGTTCGCCACAGATGCCGGTCCAGATTCCTGCCTTATGCGCATTCTCCACAACCATTGCAATCATGCGCAGGATTGCCGGATGATGTGAATCATAGAATGCATCCAGTTTTGTATTCTGACGGTCAATCGCCAGTGTATACTGGGTCAGATCATTGGTTCCAATGCTAAAGAAATCCACTTCTTTTGCAAGTTCATCACTGACCATTACAGCTGCCGGTGTTTCAATCATAATTCCCTGTTCCGGATCGCCGTACGGGGTTCCCTGTTCAGTTAGTTCTTTCTTTACAGCATCAACCACTTCTTTAATTTGCTTTACCTCTTTAACACTGGTAATCATAGGATACATAATTGCTATCTTGCCGAATGCACTTGCACGGAACAATGCGCGAAGCTGTGTCTTAAATATCTCCGGTCTGGTCAGGCAAATACGAATCGCACGATATCCCAGCGCCGGATTCTCTTCATGCTCCATCTCAAAATAATCACACTGTTTATCAGCACCGATATCCAGTGTTCGGATGATCACCCTCTTTCCGGCCATCGTTTCTGCTACCTGCTTGTAAATCTGGAACTGTTCTTCTTCCGTCGGATAATGATCCTTTTCCAGATAAATGAATTCACTTCTGAAAAGACCGATTCCACCGGCATCATTTTGTATTACAGTTCCCAGATCCTTAATATTACCAATATTTGCATAAAGCATAATCTTTTTGCCGTCAAGTGTAATATTCTCTTTTCCTTTAAGGGTTTGGAGAAGCGATTTTTTCTCTGCTTCCTCCTGCTGCCTCTTCGTCATCCGATCCAGAGTTTCCTCATCAGGATCTACATAAATCTTCCCACTGGTGCCATCTACTATTCCAAGTTTACCGTCAACGGTGTCATCCAGAGGTAAAGGGGTTCCAATCAGTGCGGGGATCGCCATTGTCCTTGCCAGAATTGCCGTGTGTGAATTCAGGGAACCGTGTACTGTGACAAAAGACAATACCATATCCTTGTTAAGCTGTACCGTTTCCGAAGGAGCAAGGTCGTCTGCCACGATAATGGACGGCTCTGTCATCATGGCAGAAGCACTGTCGTTTCCACTTAAGATTGAAAGAACACGCTCGGAAATATCTTTCACATCTGCAGCTCTTTCTTTCATATAATCATCATCCATGGATGCAAACATCTGCGCAAAATTATCGCAGGTGGATGCAACCGCATACTCTGCATTAACTCCCTGGGTACGCACCATATTCGCTATGGAGTCATTATAATCATCGTCCTCCAACATCATCTGATGTACTTCAAAGATAGCAGCATTGGCCTCCCCAACCTCATGGAGCGCCTTATCATACAATCCCTGAAGCTGCTCCAACGCCTTAGCTTTTGCAGCTTCATAGCGTGCCAGTTCAGCGTCTGTATCCGTAACTTTTATACGCTTTACCTGTTGTTCACCTTTTTTGTAAACGCTGATCTTGCCGATAGCAACTCCTTGAAATACACTTTTGCCGTCATATACCTTCATAAGCTTCCTCCGTTTTACAAATTTTCCTGCATAAACTTGCTGATTGCTTCGTAAGCCGTTTCCTCATCCTCCCCCTCAAAGGTAAGCGTTACTTCGTCTCCCTGCTTGGCTCCGAGACCCATGACTCCGAAAATAGCCTTGCAGCTCATTGCTTTTCCGTCCTTTGCAATCTTAATGTCACTTGCAAATTCTTTTACAGCTTTTACAAGCAATCCTGCGGGACGTGCATGAATTCCTTCCGGATCTGTGATTGTGTACTTAAATTCTTTCATTTCTTTTTCCTCCATTTATTTTATTTTTTCGGACGCGATGCCTCCGAACATAGCTGCAAATATGATGTTATTCTACTTTTTTCTTTAAAACTCCAAGCAGCACGGTTGATACTGCCGTTCCTACTACAAGTGCTATCAGATACATCCATGCGTTTCCTACAACCGGAACTACAAAGATACCTCCGTGCGGTGCCATCAGTGTACATCCAAACAACATGGAGAGCGCTCCTGCCACTGCGGAACCAACAATACAGGATGGCAATACTCTGGTCGGATCTGCTGCTGCATATGGTATCGCACCTTCTGTAATAAATGCAAGACCCATAATGAAATTCATTGGTCCGGATTCTCTTTCTTCTTTTGTAAATTTGTTCTTAAATAACAGGGTTGCAAGTGCAATTGCGCATGGCGGCGTCATACCTCCAATCATGACCGCTGCCATAATATCATAATTGCCGGCAGCAATTGCAGCAGTACCAAATACGTATGCAGCTTTGTTGAATGGGCCGCCCATATCAATCGCCATCATACCACCGAGAATCAGCCCCAAAATAATTTTACTGGATCCTCCCATACTGGTCAATCCGTTATTCAATGCTGTATTAATTCCTCCCATGACAGGTTCCACGATAAATGTCATAAGAAGGCCCATAGCCAGAATTCCAACAACCGGATAGATCAGAACAGGCGCAATCTTTTCGAGCGCTTCAGGAAGCTTATTGCAGATCTTCATCAGTCCTTTGATGATATATCCTGCGGCAAAACCTGCAACCAAAGCCCCAAGAAATCCTGATGTGCCGTTAGCTGCCATCATACCACCCACAAAGCCGACTGCTAATGCCGGTCTGTCGCTTATTGCCATACCAATATAGCACGCCAGTATCGGAAGCATGACTCCCATTGCTACGCCGCCAATTTTGTTAAATAATGCTGCGACCGCCGTGATGGAACCAAAACTCGATCTTTCTACTTCTGTAAGTGCATTCATATCCACGCACAATCCGTCAATTAAGAACGAAATCGCTACCAGGATACCTCCGCCTACGACAAAAGGAAGCATATGTGAAACACCATTCATGAGCTGCGTATATATCTGGTGTCCAATACTGCCTCCGGCTTTCGCGGAAGTAGTGCTTGCAGAAGTACTGTTACCTTTATATATAGGGGCATTGCCGGAGATTGCCAGATCAATCAACTCATCCGCTTTGTTGATGCCATCCGATACCTGTCGCTCAATTACCTTTTTCCCGTCAAATCGATCCATCGGAACTTGTGCATCCGCTGCCACAATAATACAGTCGGCTTCTGCAATTTCCTTATCTGTAAGCATATTCTTTGCTCCGCCGGAGCCTCTTGTTTCTACCTTAATAAAACATCCTTTTGCTTTTGCCGCCTTCTCTATTCCCTCAGCAGCCATGTATGTGTGGGCAATTCCTGTAGGGCAGGAGGTTACGGCAAGAATCTTCAGCTGCCCGGCTTTGGCTTCCCCCATATCCGCAAGTCGCTCATCCACGCTCTTTTTTTCATCATCTGCTTTATCTATTATATCAAGAAACTCTTCTGCCGACGTGGCATTTCTTAAATTGGAAGTAAATTCTTCATCCATAAGCATCATAGACAATTTGCTTAAGACATCCAGATGCACATTATCCTTAGTATTCGGCGCTGCAATCAAAAACATCAGGGTGACCGGTTCCCCGTCCAGAGAATCAAAGTCTACTCCATCCTTAATTACCATTGCGGCAAGCCCCGGCTTATTTACCGCGTCGCATTTTCCGTGAGGAATTGCAATCCCCTCTCCAATACCTGTGGTACTCTCTTCCTCTCTGGCATACACCTGCTTACGATATGCTTCTTCATCATTAATCCGCCCGCTTTTTGTCATGAGCCCTACGATCTGGTCAAGAGCTTCCTTTTTATTCTTTGGAGTTCCGTCAAGTGCAATACTTCTTACGTCAAGTAAATCCGTAATCCTCATCTTTTTACCTCCTCATTTTCTTTCACTTGTTTATACACAACTTCGATTTCCTGCTTCGTTGCAAGATTTTCCGAAAATGCACTGGCACTTCCTGCTGCCACGCCCATATGAAAAGCATATTTATAATCCTGCTTTTGCATGTAACCTGCCATAAATCCTGCTACCATAGAGTCTCCTGCACCTACCCCGTTTATCAGCGTTCCTTTTGGTGCCGGAGCATCATAAACTGTTCCGTCTGCCGCAATCAGTACGGCCCCCTCTCCGGCCATGGATACTAAAACATTCTGTGCTCCCATCTCTTGGAGTTTTTTTCCATAGGGAAGAACTGACTCTCTTGTCTTTAATTCTACTCCGAAAATCTCTCCCAGTTCATGATTGTTGGGTTTAATCAAAAATGGATGATATGGCAGCACCTTCACCAACAAATCCTTGGTTGCATCTACCACAATCTGAACTCCTCTGCCATCAAGTCTCTCCATAATCCTTTGATATGCATCATTCGGCATGGATGCCGGGATACTTCCGGATAAGAAAAGGGTATCTCCATCTCCCAGAGCATTAAGTTTATCCATCAGCAGTTCTACTTTATCTTCGCTGATGACTGGTCCCTGTCCGTTGATCTCAGTCCCGTCAATTGTCTTCAGCTTCAGATTAATTCGCGTAAAACCTTCTTCAATTCGGATAAATCCATTTTGTACTCCCATTTCTTCCAGGCGTCTTATTACTTCCTCACCCGTAAATCCGGCAATAAACCCCAACGCCGTACTCTCAATTCCAAGATTCATAAGTACGGTTGATACGTTAATTCCTTTTCCACCCGGAAGCAAAAGCTCTGAGCTCGTGCGGTTCGTAAGCCCAAGTTTAAAGTCATCCACAGATACGATGTAATCCAGGGATGGATTAAAGGTTACTGTATAAATCATTGCCTCACCTCCTACTAATTTTTAAAGTTTTATTCTCTTGTAATATTTTCTAAGTATAGAATATCATCAAATTCATTCAAAATCAATCAAATTAATTCACAAAATAGATGAATGATTTTGGTTGAATTTGCACAATTCAACCATTTATTGAATTTAACGCCATATTTCTCTATTCCGGTTATTGTGCATGAAAGATATGCAGAATTATACTATAGAAGCGGTATGTGTATAAAACGGTAAACATACATTTGCTTTTGACCAACTAATAAAAACAGATTTGAGGAAAGAACGTATCAGAATAGGGGAAAAGATGACAAATAGTATCAAAATCGGAAATTTTATTATGAACAAGAGAAAAGAGGCAGGACTGACACAGCAACAGTTGGCGGATAAACTGAACATTTCTTTTCAGGCTGTCTCCAAATGGGAGACGGGAAATGCTTATCCGAATGTGGAGATACTATGCGACTTGGCAACAGTTCTTCGTGTGACGGTGGATGAGATTCTGTCAGGCAATGAGAAGTCAGCGGATGGAATGTCTTACAGCAAGGCAGGCGTGGATATTGCTTACACAGATACTATCAAAAGAGAGATGGCAAGACATCTGGAGACAGAAGATAAAAGGGTGCTCAATAGGATGGGAGCTTTTGCGTCTCTCTATGACATTCATTTTCCGATGATGAAGGAACCGGTTCTTGTCCTGAAATCGGAAGAACCCGGTTCGAAGCAAAAACTGGCGATGGAGTACGGCTATACGGAATCGATCTGCCATGATATGATCAATCATCTTGTGAATGACATTATTGTTGTGGGTGCAAAGCCTCTTGCAGTATTAGATACGATCGTATGCGGTAATGCGGAGAAAGACACGATCAAGAGTCTGGTGAAAGGGATTTCGGATGCCTGTCGGGAAAATGACTGTGCCCTTGTAGGCGGAGAAACTTCCATACAGCCACTCGTGGTAGACGCGGGTGTATATGTCCTGACTTCCAGCATTGCGGGAATCGTAGAGAAAAAAGATGTGGTTGACGGTTCCGCGATTCAAGAAGATGATGTGGTGCTGGCAGTAGCTTCTAACGGACTGCACACTAACGGTTATTCGCTGGTGCGGATGTTGATGGATAAGATGCCGCAGATTAAACTGGATAAAATAGATAATATAACTTTTATAGAACAGATTATGAAACCGCATACGCCGTACTATAAAGCGGTTAAGGGATTATTCGGTAAAAATATCCTTCACGGTATGGCGCATATTACCGGAGGCGGAATAGAGGGAAATCTGGGAAGGGTGATACCGGAAGGATTGACGGCGGAAATCGACTTGTCAAAGATTTGTCCGCTTACCGTTTTTAAGTATATTAAGAAGAGCGGTAATATCAGTGATGAAGAGATGCTTCACACATTTAACTGTGGGGTAGGTTTGAATATTGTGGTGGGAGAAAAGGACGCGGCAGCAGTTATGCGGCATATTTCGGAATATTATGATTGTTATGAGATCGGAAAGATTCGCAGGGGAGAGGAGAAAGTGGCGTTTGTAAACCGGTTGGAGTGGGTTTGATCGATGTGAATTTTTTACTGAAAATGTTAAGCCGGGGCAGGAAAGCTGATTAGGTGAGAGGAGAGAAGAAAAAGAAGTTCAGCTACCGCGATATCAAGAGTGTCTATACAATAGTTTTGTTTGAGAAGAGCCCTGCAGAATTCTATGAATATCCTGACATATATTATCATTT
>JAAUZX010000016.1 GCA_014804365.1 Lachnospiraceae bacterium | reverse complement strand
GTAACATTCAACAGTATAGAGAAAGTACGCCGTTTGTGCGAAATAAATACGCCGTCAATCCGAAATCATCACGCCGCATTTAGCGAAATGGCTGCGCCGTTCGTCCGAAATTTGCAGTTTATGTGGGAAAGCTGTATCAGAAAGAAATAGATTTTGTGGCGCAATGTGGAAGTGAAAGAATATATATTCAGGTCAGTGATAATATTACCGGTGAAGACACGTTCAGGCGGGAGATTGCACCTCTTTTGAGTATACGGGACGCATATCCTAAGAAAGTAATTGCCAGAACAAGGCATCCGAAATACACATATGAAGGGATTGAAATATGTGATATTGCAGAATGGCTGCTGGAGAAATGAGGTGTATAAATAATTTCGTGGTATGGTGGCAATAAACATAATACCCCGGGGATTAAGCCGTAATAACAGGACAGCCAATGCAGGCATAACATAATAGAGAAGATATGCAGAGGGAACAGCCAGAGTATAATATCTACCGTTATTAAATCGGAATGTATTATGAAGCGGTTGTTATGATATGCCATGACCTGTAAGGAAAAAATATTATCCAACGAGTATGCTGATTTGATTACGGATTATGTGATGGCAGACGATCTGTCGGCAACGACGCCGGTCGATTTCTGTTTCCATGAAATTGATGAGTACTATGGTGTGGCCAATGTAAACCGGTCCATGATACCGCCTATGTCTATCGGTGTCTACAGCTATACCTCGATTCCGTCCGTGTATGGACTTATGCAGATCGGGGACGGTATCGGCGGGCAGTTTTTTAATCCGGAGAGTCTGGCGGAGACGGGAAGCATCCGAGTGCAGAATCCGCCGTTGTCCCTTCAGGGATCCGGTGTTATACTTGGATTTGTAGATACGGGCATACGCTATGAACTGGACGTATTTAGGCGGGAAGACGGCAGCAGCCGGATTATGGCGATCTGGGATCAGACGATTCAGGACGGAGAGCCACCGGAGGGATTTCTTTACGGCACGGAATATAGACGGGCGGACATTGATCTTGCCTTACAGACATCGGTGCCGAAGCAGCTTGTGCCCACGACAGACACAAACGGTCATGGTACCCAGATTGCTTCCGTAGCAGCGGGCAGTATATTGAATCAGGGTTTAACATTTAGGGGTGCGGCACCGCTTGCGGATATCGCGGTAGTTAAAGTCAAGGAGGCAAAGCAGTATCTGAGAGATTACTACCTGATTGCAGACGGTGCAGTCGCTTATCAGGAGAATGATATTATGGAGGCTGTCAGCTATCTGGAGCGGATGGCGATCGCCATGCGCAGACCGGTGGTGATCGTGCTGGGGATCGGTACGAATCTGGGCAGTCATAACGGTACGTCACCGCTTGCCTCCTACCTGAATATTGTGGCGGGACGGAGAAGCCGCGCTGTTGTCGTATGCGGCGGTAATGAAGGCGATAAGGAACATCACTACGTGAGTGCGGTTCCGGATGTCGTGGAAGTGCGTGTGGCGGAGGAGACGAAGGGATTCTGTCTCGAACTTTGGGGAACGCTGCCGGAAACTTATGCGGTGAGGGTTCGTTCTCCCGGTGGAGAGACATCTCAGGAAATCGACTTTCGAAGCAGACGGGACAGGGAGATCGAATTTATTTTTGAGAAGACACGGATCATGGTAAGCAATTTGATCGTGGAGCGCGATGCGGGAGAACCGCTTATCTTTTTTAGATTTGAAGACCCGACACCGGGTATATGGAATCTTCGCATTTTTTCCTCAAAGGATGGTGCAGAGCGGGGGACGGGAGTGTTTCACCTATGGCTTCCGATCAGTGAGTTTCTGGAGACTGAAGTGGTCTTTCTGTCGCCGAGTCCGGATGTCACGCTGACAGAACCATCTAACGCGGAGCGGGTTATTACGATATCGTCCTATGACGCAGCTTCCGGAAGCTGGTTCCCGCAGTCAGGCAGGGGATATGCGAAAAACGGGATGATCAAGCCGGATCTGTGTGCACCGGGAGTACAGGTCTCCACAGCGCTCGGAGTAAAAACCGGTGCCTGTATGGCAGCAGCCCTTGCGGCAGGCTGTGCGGCACAGTTTATGGAATGGGCGGTGGTAGACGGCTATGTGCCCGCAGTGGAGAGCAGAGGGGTTAAGAGCTATCTGATTCGCGGTGCCGACCGGTCGGAGAACATCGTGTATCCGGATCGACGGTGGGGGTTCGGAAAGGTCGATATCATTGGCACATTTGAGAATTTAGCAAAACTGGAGTAAAGATTGCGGAAGAGGATGAATATGGACAACACCTGCAAAACAACTCTTATGAATAAGCACGAGACAGACTGGTTTCGCGGAATTGCTGCATTCATGGTAGTAGTATCACATTATGGAAATTGGATCAATATATTAGTGTCATTAGAAGGGAATGCAGAGACTTTTAGATTCGCCCTGACAAAACTGGGGGTATACGGTGTAGATATATTTTTCCTCTTGTCAGGGTATGCTATGATAAAATCCCTTGGGAACGGCAAAATGAGCCGGCAATTCATATGGAAAAGGATAAAAAATGTGTTTATTCCGTATGTAATTGTAGCAGGCATCATTGAACTGATTTCCGGAGGTCTGACTTCATTTCATGACTTTTGGATTCTTTTAATCGGTTATAATTACTGGTATATGTGCGTATTATTCATATTTTATATAGGATTTATGGTGATCTATGCGATCATACGGGTTAAGGGTGTCCGGGTAATAGCTTTTTCCGTGTTCACATACGCGATGTCTTATAAGCTTTATCAATCCGGGATGTTCCCATTCTGGTATGTATCTAATATTGCATTTGCCATAGGCGTAATCGCAGGAGAATATGAAGAAGCTGTCACAAAGATTATAGACAGGGTGTGGATTCCTATGATTGTCCTTTTGACAATGGGGATGGCATTCGTTACAAGATGGGGGCTTACCGGCGGCGTAAATCTGGGAGGCGACCCTGAGGAATATCAAATATGGGTTCAAATCGGCGCAACCGTAGTTTGGACCCTGCTTATTCTGATTCTTGCGTCAAAATGCCGGATAAGGGACAAAATATTTGCGTTTCTGGGAAGAAACTCCCTCTATATTTATCTTACGCACACATATGTTTTTATGAGATGTATCAATGACCTTACCTGTAATATGTACGTGAGATTCATGATCAGCCCGATATGCATTATTGCGGTATCGTTTTTATGTAATTTACTAATATCCGGTATGTGGAAACTGATATCTGTGCTCAGTCGTAAGCTGGTTACTATGAGGGATAGTCCGTGAATCGTAACGAAAGCTGCGCAACGGTAGCCATGTAAAGCCCAATACCACTTGCATAATTTAATTTTACATTGTATACTTCCGTCAGTAATATAAGTTATAGTAAACGACTAAGGTCATTTCCTATAGAATCAGAATAACTACTATAAGGAGTACATATAAGATGAAAAAACGATCGATAATCCTCGTGTTAATACTTGTTCTTTCATTGTATGGATGCGGCAATCAGGAAACGGCCGTTGATGAAGTATCTTCAGAGGCAGTCGTAGAATCTGATTCTTCCGATATCACGGACGAGCAGGCGCAGGAGCAGATGCCGTCAGACGAGCTGACAGAAGATGATGGCAAAGAAGAGGAAAATGCGNATTCAGATAACAGTGACCAGACAGAAACAGCCGATGAAAATAAGGATACGGATGCGGAAAGTGCTGCAGCTGACAATGACACGACCGACAGTGAAACAGCAGACAATGAAGAGACAGAAGAACAATTACTTCCGGAATATACAGTTACTGCATATGATGAATCACAGGTTATGTATGCAGCCAGTGCCGTAAATGTAAGGAAAGGACCTTCCACTGACTTTGAAAGAGTCGGAGGATTGGCATACGGACAGGAANTCACTGTTACCGGACAGGCTGACACTGANTGGTATGAAATCNTGTATGGNGAAGANAAGGCATATGTCAGCAATAAATANCTGCAGAATGATAAGCCNGCCGATGAATCTCAGGCNGCTGCAGAAGCNGATCCTCAGNCAGAGCCGGATGCGCAGNCTCAGNNACANCAGNCANNNCCNGAAATACANCCCGTTACCGAAGTAAAAAATGTNGCCGGTGTGATTTTCGTAGGAGATTCCCGATTTGTACAGATGCAGGCAAGNGTAGAAGCTAACTCCTGTACATGGATTGCGGAGAGCAGCAAAGGNTATNNATGGTTTGAGGAAAAAGCGATTCCGCGAATNGANGGCTGCGTGGGCAGCGGNTCCAAAATATTGATTAATCTTGGTGTAAATGACACNAGAAATGTTCAAAAATATATAACGCTTGTGAATGCNAAAGCCGCAGAATGGACGGCTNNGGGNGCAACCGTTTACTATGCTTCCGTAAATCCGGTNTGGGAAAATCCATATGTTACAGANGAACNGGTAGAANATTTTAACACGCAGATGCTAAGNGGGTTAAGCNCCGATGTACACTGGATAGACAGCCACAGCTATCTTANTTCTGTCGGATACAGANTGGTAGACGGACTTCATTATAGTACGGAAACCTATCAGACTCTATACGCTTACTTTATGAGTTGTATGTAAAAAGACATGAAGTTATACTAATGCGGCATAGAACGCCGCCTAAGTATAACTAAATCATGNCTGGGAAATTAAAAGGTAACAAGCTCCTGNAAATAGTAATACAGCTGCGGATTTGAAGTCCGTACATTCACNCTCAAATCGCCGTTTCCCAATATTACCCCGANTCCGTAGGCAGNCTGCAGCAAGCAGACTGCCATCATAAACAGCATTAATGTTCTNAGTGTGCCGTGTTCGACGGTATATTCTGTCCATGTNAGTAAGAGCAGTGCNGCGGCAAACCAGATTCCCCATGTCATATCCACGGTATACCGCTGNAANATNCCGGCTCCNGTCACATCCACAATACCCAGAATAANCGAAATAATTGCAGANGNNAATGATAAAACNTAAAGNTTTTTNTCTTTTANNANTTNCCGTCCNCGGCCTGCAGATANCAGAATCCANAGNAAAGCATTNCATGCNAAGATACCGCCATAAGTATATTCNGCATTCAGTTTTCCCATATAGGAACCGGACGCAATCTGAATNCCTTGTAAAAAGGGAAAGTCGCTTTCNATGACCGGGGGACGCAGAAAGTAATGCCATAACCCCANCANCGCCTGANANAGATTNAANCTGCGCTTNGTCATATCATTGCTGGTCAGNCTGTAGGTNGCNCCGAAATCAAAAGGAGAACCAAANCGCGCNGCGTTATAATACATAATCCCTGCCGCTACAAACAGATAAGGAAGACAGATACCGGCNGCGTCNTTAANAGTTTCCGCCNTGTTCTGTGNTGTNTTCGANNGCNCGCTCTGGCTGCAANCCGCTCAGNCGGCATTTTGGGAAANAATCACCTATAAAAAGCGGAATTGCCAGAAAAGAAAACAAAAGCATCTGCGGGCGGCANCCGGCAACTAACGCCATACACAAAGANCCCAGAAACAGGCANGTCCGCCGNNTTNCTGNCTTGACGGTATATTTTCCTTTGATCCATAGCCACAGACCTGCAACGGTAAACATATTTGCNGCCATAATCGGTGTGTCNTACAAATCAGGTCTTGCAATCACAAACAGATAATTTCCGCAGCATACGGTCAGGATACAAATCATCANATACAGNAAATANGGGGTGNGCATNAACCANCTTCNGATGATTTCCCGGNATAGGGCNAAGACCGCCAGGATGAAGCCGCAGTAAANGAGAAAAACCGCCGCATAATTGGGGATATGGTGNCCTGTCAGCAGGTATGTCGGNAGATAGAGCAGCAGTTCCGGAACNACACCGAAATAAACATAATATTTCCCGTCATAATAAGCGTAGTCCGCAAGATAGTCGATGCCGTTTGCCTGNAGATAGATCGTATCATAAGGATTTTCGGCGCCAACCAGACCTTCCGAGGGTTCNGTGTCCAGATANAGNTGNCCCTGTGCCATGACTTCCACNAATTCNTGATATTGTTTGTGGTGAGGCCATGGGGAAGTAACGCATATNGGATTGACATGTGCAAGAGCCCATGCCATTCCGATTAACAGNANAATTGNNACAGTGGTAATCAANTANTGNTTTTTCGTTTTTTNNCANGCGNTATTCTGCCATCTTTCCACNTGNCNTGCATAATCAAATAAAAGGAAAAANCCTAAGANCAGAAGGAATCTTCCGAGACTGAATAAAAAAGGNATACGGGCGTTGGCGCAGANTCCGTTTACTGTGACGAAGCTTCCGGCCGGAACGGAGAATTGCACGTCTATCGTTCCGGTTTTCCCNGAGGNGTAGAGGTTTGTATAAAAGCTTCTTTTGATTCCCGGCATCAGNATCTTTTCCGGCAGGGTATAAGGNTAATAATTCCCTTCNTCGGTCAGCGTTACCGTATAAGNAACAGGNNNCGGNTCNGAGAAGTCCAGCGCAAAAAAAAGATTATGTATCATGGTATCCGCCTTCGNNANNTGCAAAGTCAGGNTGCCGTCCGGTACNATGTATCTTCCGGTANGTCCGNCTAANNCCTCNCCCGTCGGAGTGCCTCCCTCAACGGTTACATCTTCGAAGAGAATTCGATTNTGGTAAAACAGGCTNTTCCAAGATGAAAAATTNCATANAATCAGTTCTATGATAAGCGCTCCGGCNACAAGNCGGAGGAAGGAGANCCATTTTCTTTTGTCCATTTTAAAAATTACTCCGTTGNNTTTTTACTATTATTTACCNGAAGAATGCCGCATTTTGGCATTCTTCANNGTGAAGNTNTAGAANTTCTNAGCCGGCTGTGCTGACTTTACGAAATCAGCCTTTGCTGCAAGAGATTAGAAGTTCTTNTCACGTTATTATACAAAAAAAANAGTAATTATGCTATAATGCCCTTGTAAATAATTATTTAAAATATCGTAACTGTTCAGAGCCCTGTTCTTCACAGTTGCGAAGATGCACCTTCTGAACGATTACAAAATATCATTTCGAGGAAAGGTTTTCATTATATACCATGAATTTACAAAAGATAAAAATATCTATCAATCAAGCGCTCGTGTTAATGATTATTTTCTTATGCCTTATTACGACACTGATCCAAGGAACCTTTTTATCCACTGCGATTCCCGAAAACGTTATCCTGATCATCGGCACCTTAATTGTTCTTGGCGTTTGGCTTTTTATTTGGTTTTGCTATAAAAAAGATAAGCTGACGGAAGAAAAAGTCGTGTTTGCAATTATTTTCTCCGGAATGCTTTTTCATTGCTGTTACGTGCTTTTATCCGGTATTCACGACAGGCAGCATGACGAAGGTACTTACACCGGAATTGCCACGGATCAGATTAATATCGGACACCTTGGTTATGTTGAATATATCTATAAATTTCGCAAGCTGCCCGATATGAATCCCTATGAAATTTTTTCATATTATCATCCGCCTCTGCATCATATAATATCCGGATTATGGCTGATCTTACTGACATCATTAGGTATGGCAGAGGAATTGGCTTTCGAAAATTTACAGGTGCTTCCGCTGCTTTATTCGGGTCTGCTCATGCTTTTTACTTATTGGATTATGAAAAAGACAGGTGCCAAAGGAAAGGCAGTTTATGCAGGACTGTTTCTTGTAACGATGCACCCGGCGCTTACCCTTATGTCCGGCAGCATTAACAATGACATGCTCGCCAACTTGCTGCTTGCATGCTGCATGTTTTTTGCACTGTGTTTTATTCAGGAAAGAAGCTTTAAAAACTTATTATGGATAGCGTTGTCCATAGGCTCCGGGATGCTGAGTAAACTCAATGTCGCGGTCATTGCATTTCCGATCGGTCTTGTCTTTTTGATGGATTTCATAGAAAAGATTCGATCCAAGGATAAAAAGGTCATCTTTCGATGTATCAGAAACTATATTTTATTTGGGCTGATTTCCGGTACGATCGGCTTGGCTTGGATTGGCCGGAATCTGATACGTTTTCATGTAAAACCCGGAGTTCCCGTCCCGGGGGAGAAGTCAGTGCTGTATACAGGGGATTACAGCTTATGGGCGGCGTTTGGACTCCCTTCCTTAGGAGACTGGCATTTTGAGTTTCCGTTCCATGTCTTAAGCGGGAAAGTGATTCATAATACTTGGGTAATTATGTTTCAAACTTCTTTATTTGGGGAGGAATATCCTGCAGGAATGAACGGAATACCTCTTATGTTATGCCAGGCTGCTTATGTGATGGCAATTCTGGCGGCTGTCTGTTCCGCCGTTGTGTTTTGTATCACGCAAATTCAAAAGAGGAAGCTCGGCGGACAAAAAAACGTATACGAGGCAGTTTTCTTCTTTACCGGCTACTTAATTTTTTTGGCAAGCTTTGTCGCCTTTATTATAAAATATCCCTATACATGCAGCAGTGATTTCCGATACATTGTAATCTGTCTTGTATATATGGCAGTGGGATTAGCTGACAGTGTAAGGATTGTTCCAGAGAAAACAAAAGCGGCAGCGGTATTTCGTGCTATTCGGATTTTAGTATGTGTTACGATTATTTTGATGGCTGTAATATATGTGGCATGGCGGCAGTGGGTCTTATAGCAGAGACACTTTATGGACTTACACCAGAGGAATTAAGAACAGAAGCAAGGACGATTTTGAATAGAGGGAAAGATGAAGCCAAAAAGGAGACAACACTTAGGATGTTGCAGGATCAATATCAACGGTACATTTGAGAATTTGGCAAGACTGGAGTAAAGGCTATGGAATGCTATGTAAATTGAAAGAAATGGATAAATTATGAATAAAGAACAAAAACAAAGTGTAATAGAAAATATTATGACGCGTCGAAGTATCAGAAATTTTACAGGGCAGAGCATAATCCCGGATGATTTGCATACAATTTTGGCAGCCGGTATGAGTGGTCCTAGTTGTGCTGATGTAAGAGATTGGTCTTTTATTATCGTTACGAATAAAGAAATGTTAGGAAAAATGGCAGATGCAAATGGTCGATATGCAGATCCGCTTCGAAATGCCGCAATGGGAATTCTGGTATGTGGTGATTTACAACGGGCATTTAAAGGGGCAGAGGATTACTGGATTATTGATTGTTCAATTGCTGCTCAGAATATGATATTGTGTGCACATTCTTTGGGAATTGGTTCTGTGTGGCTTGGTACATGGCCTCAAATGGAGCGTGTGAAAGAGCAGGCAAAATTATTTAAATTGCCTGAACATATTATTCCTCATTCTGTTTTAGCATTTGGTTATCCGGCTGAGAAAGAGCAAAGAAATGTGAAAGACTTTGACGACAGTCGTATTCACATGGAACAATGGTGAAAAGGTCTGAATAAATACAAGGGAAAGGAAATTGTACTCAAATAGGGATATATATAGGACTGAATCAGCTTTAGGATTACTGGCTGATGCAGTCCTATTTCTATGCTTGGAAAATAGGAAGCAAATGGAAAAATGATTAAGCTTTATTACGAAGAATATTTTCAATCTGCCCAGTCTGGACAGCATGTGAGCAGAAATTGACCAAGGATTTGGCACCGGCAGACAACCGTGCATTTTTCGGATAGCAGAGTGAGACGGTAATTTTATAAGCCGGTTCGATGTCTACTACAGAAATATTGCTTAAATCCATAGAATATAAGGTCTTTTTGAACAGGATAGTAATTCCCATTTCTTTACGGACATAATCAATAAGTTCACTTCCGCGTATCCCGTTAAAAACAATACGTGGGGAACAATTGTTTGAAAGAAAACGGGCTCCTATCAGATCCCCGGGGACAACAGAGTTCAATGTAGTATTGTCCTGATCTCCAAGGCTAATGAAATTCTCGTCTTTTATGTCTTGAAAGCTGATTGATTTACGGTTAGCTAAAGGATGGGAATTGTATAAGACGACAACATCTTGATCCTCCAAAATTGGAATCTGGACGAATTCATCTGCGGTATCTTGAAAATTTTGTAAAAATGCCAGTTCGCATTTTCCTGAACGGAGCATATTGACAACTCCTTTGTTGCGTGGAACGGGGTCAATCTGCCGTACGACATATTGACTATTCTGCATACGGAATGCAATTAGAAGATCTACAATTCGATATTCAAATCCTACATTGATGATTGTCTTACGTTTCTCGCGATCACGGGCAATGGCATTTTTGAAAGCGGTTTCATGCTCAATAGAAGCATGGGCATATTTTAAGAACAGTTCTCCTTCTTCGGATAGGCTGATGCGATTGCCGTTTTTATGAAATAGAACAATATCTAATTCATGTTCAATAGACTTCATGTGTTTAAAAAGTGATGATTGTGAAAGAAATAGTGTGTCCGATGCGTCAGCATAATTGCATTTTTCCGCCAATACAACGAATTCTTTCAGATATTTTGTATCCATATTCCAGATTTACCCCACTACTTTAGCATAAATACAATATTAATTTGACTATTGTAACTGTGTTATCTTGAATAAGCATTCCAGTAAAAAGCTTTTATATACATTATATTAGAGTATCTAAAAAACAAAATCAATAGCACGAACGAAAGGGAAAGACCACGATTTGTTACTTGAGCATAAAACTTTTTGTATAGTAGGTGTCAAAGTGCACAAAAAACAGATCAAAAAAATGTTAAAATTGTTTGTTTTTCTTTTTTGGAAATAAAGGTTTCTAAAACCACAATTGAGAATTTTAGTGAATGTGCATATGCTGTTAGTATGTGAAAACACATATAGAAAGCAAAATGCATACGAATAAATTTTAGGAGGATGAGAAATGAAGAAGAAATTATTATCGACATTGTTAGCAACAGCGATGATTGCATCTTTGACTGCATGCGGAAGCAATGCAGATGGCAGCACAGCGGTCAATGATTCGTCAGCGGCGGCTTCTACTAACCAGAATGGTGAGGCAGATTCTGCTAGTCAGGGTGGTTCGTCTGAATCAGCCGGGGGTTCCGTGGATTCGATTGCCATCGGTGTTTCGGGGGATATTCAGACACTGGTTCCTTGGACGGGCGCTTCGGAGTATTCTTCCATGATTTATGAGCCGTTGGGAGACAGGGACACTTTCTCCGGTGATTTTTATGGAATTCTGATGGAGAGCTATGAGCAGGTTGATGAAACTACCTATGATGTAACAATATATGATTACATATATGATGCAGCCGGTAATCATATTACCGCAGAAGACGTAGCGTTTAGTTGGAATGAATGCCAAAGACTGGGTGAGTTGACAGAAACCAGAACAGTGGAATCCATTGAAGCAGTTGGTGAGTATACCGTAGAGTTTAAATGGGGGACAACGCCTGCACTTGGAGATTTTGAAGCGCAGATGTCCAATGTGAGAATCGTTTCTCAGAAAGCTTATGAAGAAAGTGGAAACGGCATGGCAACGGCACCGATTGGAACCGGAAGATATGTGGTAACAGATTTTTCAGCCGGCATTTCTGTAACAATTGAAGCAAGGGATGACTACTGGCAGAAAGAAGAATTGTGCAAGGTGAATGCGCAGAAGGCTCCGGTCAAGACCGTAAGATTTGATGTTATCACAGAGGGATCGCAGATCGCAAATGCGTTGCAGACAGGAACCATTGATGTATCTGCGGATGTATCGATCGATGACATACCGGTGTTTGAAGCTAGCGATAACTATACGGTAGAACTAATAGACGGCGTACAGGGATATGTATTATATCCAAACTGCTCTGATTCCAGCCCGTTGGCAGATGAGAATCTGAGGAAAGCTGTATTTACGGCAATTAACAAGACTTTCATCTCACAGGCAATTCAAGGTGGAGCCTGCGATGTTTTGTACGCAATGGGTGCAAAGAAATATGATGACTACGATGAGGCATGGGAATCTTTTGCCTATGAGTATGATGTGGAGAAAGCCAAAGAGTATCTTGCAGCATCTGCATATCCGAATGGGTGTGAGCTGACATTGATTACGCCGACTATGGGATACAATGAGGATGTTGCAACTATTATTAAGCAGCAACTGGCAGAGATTGGTATTACTTTGAATATTGATATACAGCAGTTTTCCAACTATATTCCCAATGAAGGTAATCCGGAAGCATGGGATTTTACGATTGCGTTCTTAAGTTCTAATGACTACATAACAAATTGCTGGGCTAAGTATTTTGATATTGATAATGTTGGTACCGGATTAACCAAGAACTTTGTATATGACGAGGAACTGCAGAGACTGATTGATACCTGTACAAGCGTGGAAGGACATACTCCTGAAAATAATACGGCTTGCTGGTCCTATGTAATGGAGAAGGCTTACTGCTGTCCGTTGATCATTCCTCAACAGAGTGTTGTATATAATTCTTCCAAGATTGGCGGGGTTGCATATTCAGGCGCAGACAAAATTCTTGTAAGTGGATTTGAAATCAAATAATTTTAAAGAAGCACATTGACAGCTCCCTTTTCTTGCGGGAAGGGAGCTTCTTATATCAGGAGAAGGTATATGTGGAAATATATTTTAAAGAGACTAGGAATGATGATATTTGTAGTGCTGGGTGTGGCAATCGTGATTTTCTCGATCATGTATTTCGTGCCAGGTGATCCTGCACAGATAATTCTCGGTTCCAGCGCTACACCGGAACAGGTTGAGTATTTAAGAGAAACGATGGGGTTGAATAAGTCCTATCTTGCACAATTAGGAATCTTTTTACGTGATACATTTTTACGTTGGGATTTTGGAACTTCCTACATGACGAAAAGTTCTATCATTCAGGAGATTGGTGTCCGTTTTCCGAGAACGTTGCAACTTGCGTTGTGGAGCATGATTGTCAGTGTAGTGGTTGGTCTTCCCTTGGGAATTGTTGCGGCCGTACATCAGGGCAGATGGCAGGATAATGCAGCAATTCTGGTTTCCATGCTGGGTCTTTCAATTCCGGGATTCTGGCTTGCACTTATGATGGTACTGTTGTTTTCCGTAAAACTGGGTTGGCTTCCCGCATATGGTGTAGGCGGTTGGGAGTATTATGTCATGCCGGTATTGTCCAATTGTCTTGGGAATATTGCCATGAATGCCAGACAGACCCGTTCAGCGATGCTGGATGTCATTCGTTCTGATTATGTCACAACTGCCAGAGCGAAGGGTGTCAGTGAGCGGAATGTGATTTATAAGCATGCGCTTCCCAATGCGCTGATCCCCATCATTACCCTTCTGGGAACCGGATTTGGCGCTTCCCTTGGCGGGACAGTAATTGTAGAATCTGTATTCGTTATGCCGGGCATTGGTAACTATATGACAAGCGCCATCACGAATCTGGATTATCCGGTGGTGCGGGGAAGTGTGGTAATTCTGGCAATAGTGTTCAGCTTTATCATGTTGGTTGTTGATTTGATTTATGCATATGTAGACCCACGTATTAAAGCACAGTATGTCGGGAAGTAGGGAGGTAGAAATGGCTAAGAATGCAAACATAACACAGGCGAAAAAGACAAATCAGAGCCTTGAGGTTTTTAAGCGTTTCTGTAAAAATCCGCTGGCGATTATTGGATTTGTAATTTTTTTCGTATTCGTACTCGCATCTGTTTTTGCACCAGTCATTGCAAAATATGATTATGCGACCATGTATGGGGATATGATTTTTCAGACACCGTCACTGGAGCATCCATTTGGATGTGACCGCTTTGGGCGTGATTTGTTGTCTAGGGTTCTCTACGGAGGGAGATATTCTATTACATTAGGTATACTGGGAACAGTTCTTTCCACTTTGCTTGGTATGGTATTCGGTTCTATTGCAGGATTTTTTGGTCAGACGGCTGATAACATTGTGATGCGTTTTATGGACATCCTGCAGGCAATTCCCGGAATTCTTCTTTCCATGGTAATTGCTACTGTACTGGGTCCTGGTATGATCAATACGGTGATTGCACTTTCTGTTGGAGCGATTCCCGGAACCTGTCGTATGCTTCGGGGAACCATTCTTCAGATTCGGAATAACGAGTATATTGAGGCTGCAAGCTCCATTAATTGTTCGAAGGCACGTATTATTATCAAACATGTCATTCCAAACACTTTTGCACCGGTATTGGTCGGCGCTACCATGGGAATTGGAGGAACTATCATGCAGGCAGCGTCATTAAGCTTTATTGGTCTCGGCGTACAGCAGCCGACACCTGAGTGGGGTGCGTTGTTGTCTGATGGCAGAAACTACATATTACTGTATCCGCACCTTATTATCTTCCCAGGTCTGGCAATTGGATTGATTTCATTGGCAGCTTGTCTGTTGGGTGATGGACTCCGTGATGCAATGGACCCGAAGTTGAAGAAATAATGGAGGAACCGAGATGGAAAACAAGAATAGAGTCTTTTTGGAGGTTGAAGATTTAGTCGTACATTATTCCGTGGAGAAGAAGTGGGTGGAAGCCGTCAATGGTGTGTCGTTCAAATTAGAGAGGGGTAGAACTCTGGGACTGGTTGGGGAGACTGGTGCAGGTAAGACCACTATTGCAAAAGCTATTATGAAGATTCTTCCGGCACCACCGGCAGAGATCAAGGGCGGCAGTATCTATCTGGACGGCGAGGAATTGCTGGGGATGGAGGAAAAGCAGATGTTGAAGATCAGAGGAAATAAAATTTCCATGATCTTTCAGGATCCTATGACTGCTTTGAATCCAATCATGACAGTTGGATCGCAGATTTCAGAGGTACTTCTTCTGCACAATGATTATGATAAGGCACAGGCCAAGAAGAAAGCAATTGAGATGCTGGAGATGGTAGGAATTCCGGCAGAACGTTACAACGAGTATCCGCACCAGTTTTCCGGTGGAATGAAGCAACGTGTCGTGATTGCTATGGCGCTCGCGTGTAGTCCGGATTTATTGCTGGCAGACGAGCCTACCACAGCGCTGGATGTGACCATTCAGGCACAGGTGTTGGATATGATTGCTGATTTGAGGGAAAAGAATAACACTTCCATGATTATGATTACACATGATCTAGGGGTAGTGGCCAGAGTGTGCGATGATGTGGCAGTGGTATACGCAGGAGAGATTATTGAGAGTGGGTCGAAGGAGGATATCTTTGATCATTTTGCACATCCATATACAGTGGGACTTTTCGGTGCATTGCCAAAGCTGACCGGGAACGAGACAAGGCTTCATCCCATTGAGGGTATGACACCGGATCCGACGGCTCTCCCCAAGGGATGTAAGTTCAGCCCGCGTTGCCCGCATGCAACAGAAGAATGCTGTCAGCAGGATATTGCTATGACGGAAATTACTCCGGGACATTTCTGTCGCTGCATTCATATAGAAGGGGGTGCAAAATAATGGAACAGCCTTGTATTGAAGTGAAAAGTTTAAAAAAATATTTCGAGGTTGGACAGGGTAAACTTCACGCAGTTGATGATATCTCCTTCCGGATTGGCAAAGGAAAGACAATGGGGGTCGTTGGTGAATCCGGATGCGGTAAGTCTACGCTTGGCAGGACAATTATTCATCAGCATGAGAGTACCGATGGGCAGATTTATTTTAACGGCAAAGATGTCACGCATGTAAAAGGAAAAGCCTTAAAGGATTTACGTGAGCATATGCAGATTGTATTCCAGGATCCCTATTCTTCCTTGAATCCAAGATACACGGTTGAGACGACTGTCAAGGAACCGTTGATGCTGTCTAAGAGATTTTCTAAAGGAGAGTTGGGTGATGAAGTTGCCAGACTGATGGAATTGTGCGGAATTGATGAGCGGCTTCGTCTTGCTTATCCGCATGAGTTGGATGGCGGCAGAAGACAGCGTGTGGGTATTGCACGTGCATTATCCTTGAATCCGGATTTTATTGTGTGTGATGAGCCGGTATCTGCGCTGGATGTATCGATTCAGGCACAGGTATTGAATCTGCTGCAGGATTTGCAGGAGCAGCATGGCATTACATATATGTTTGTAACCCATGATTTGTCAGTAGTGCGCCATATTTCACATGATATCTGTGTCATGTATTTGGGGCAGTTGGTAGAGACGAGTCCGTCGAAGGAATTGTTCATAAGACCTCTGCACCCATATACCAAGGCGCTGCTCTCCGCGATTCCGACGATTGATATTCATAATATGCAGCCACGTATCCAGCTGAAGGGGGAAATAACCTCTCCCATTAATCCGAAACCCGGATGTCGGTTTGCCGCAAGATGTCCCTATGCGACGGAGGCATGTCATGAACCGCAGAAGTTGGAAGAGGTGGAAGCGAATCATTTTGTTGCATGTTGTAGATGTAAAGAGTTAAACAGCTGACAGGGATAGAGTATGAAATCATATCGCGATCGATATTTTGAGGATTATATTGCCGTGCCGGATCCAAAGAGGAACGGAAAAATAAAATATATGTATGCTGGTCAGTATGTAGAGCCGTTCGTGGAGGGCAAGTCGCTTGAGAGATGGAAAATCTATATGACAGCGATTGAATTGGTGAGTATCATAATTTTCTTTGCGACGGCTTCCATGGATGTTCTGTTTACTTATAACAATATGGCAGCCGGCATAGGTACGCTTGCAGTTGTTCCGTGGATCTTGGAGATTTGGTCCGTATTCCGTTTTGTGGTTTCAAAAGGATGTATGAAAGAAACGGACAGACAGTCCATTGCAAGGGGCATGGAAGCAGGGGCGCTGATACACGGAGGACTGCTATTTTTGATGGTAATTGTGGGATGCTTCCCTGTAGTGCGGGCAGGCGAACTGGGAGACAATATCATTGCGATTTTGGGACATTTGTGCATGGCATTTTTCTCTTTCACCATATGGAGATTATATAAGAGAGTTTATTATTATACTTACCGGGATGATGGTAAGGGAAAGGCGGATGAAAAGTGGATAAAATGAATTTATTTAGTCATGAGCAGATTATTAAAAACACATACGTTGTTACGGAGAATTATTCTGCGGATAAACGTTTTACTATTGGCGTGATCGTAGGTGCGGAGCGTGCGCTTGTAATTGACACAGGATTTGGCATGGCGGGTGATCTTAGAAAGTATATTGAGAGTTTTGTTGGAACAGAGATGCCGATGTTCTGTATCTGCACACATGGACATTCTGATGTTCTTGGGGCAGCAGCACAGTTTGATGAAGCTTATCTGAAGAAGGAGGATGTAGGGGCATTTCCGGAGTCCACTGATCCGGCTAAGAGAATTGACCAGCTTAGAATGTTTACTAAAAACGATGAGCAGATGGTTGAGTATGGCCGGCAGGTTATGTTGGACAATTCAAAAGTACAGTTTAAAGATATGAAGGACGGCGATCATTTCCATCTTGGTGGTGTACACGTAGGCATCGTTGAAATTCCGGGACATACGCCCGGAAGTGTTGCGGTTCGTGTGACCAGAGAGGGTGTTACCACTACTACATTTGCCGGAGATGCCATTTCGTCCGGGATGAATCATCTTATGAGAATGGATCGCAGAGGATTGGTTGAATATGCGGAGCGGGTAGAGAAGATGATGTTCTCATTGAATGATGATGAGCCGATTTACTGCACGCATTCCCAAGTCCCGATGACGCCAAGGGCGGGCTTTGCGATTGCTAAGGCTTGCAGGGAAGTAGCACATGGATTTGTAAAAGGGGATCCCGCTTTTTCGTTTGGTCCGGCCAGAGAGGGAGAGAAGCAGCCAAACTTCAGAATCCACTTTGCAGATAATTATTACATTGTTTATAATGCAGATTTGATGTAGAAATCCGGATTATGAATGTTGAAAGTAAATTTTAAACTTTAAAACGGTGATGTATGTTGGTAGGACAGACATTGAATTAAGAATAGGAGAACGGTATGTCGATTGAGATTAAAGATAATATAGTTGTGAAATATGTACCTGAGCTTGGCATAGATGAGATTACCATCCCGGAGGGTGTTACAGAAATTGCTCCGAGGGTATTCATGGCATCGAACTTGTATAAAGTCAATTTTCCGGAGAGCTTAAAAAAGATTGGTGAGAGCGCCTTTGAGTTTTCCAGAAATCTGCAGTATGCACACCTACCGGATGGTGTGGAAGAATTAGGAGAGAGGTGTTTTGCGGTTACGGGCATTCATGAGGTAAATATTCCGAAGAGTGTGACAGTATTACATAAGGCAGTGTTTGACGGCTGTATGGGATATGATACATTAGTTATCCCCGGACATGTAAAGGAAATTGGGGAACTGGTATTTTCAGCCAACCGTGGTATGCGTACTGTTGTGCTGGAAGAAGGGATTGAGAAGATTGGAAGAAGAGCCTTTAACGGTAATCCGGATTTGGAAGAACTGAACTTTCCCCGGAGCATCAAGGAAGTGGATGCTTATGCCTTTGACGGATCAGGGGCGCCAAAGAAGGTGACAATTCCCGGTACGGTTAAAAAGGTATGGGATGAACTGCTTTGCGGCAATATGGGTGTTCGGGAGGTAATATTGGAGGAAGGTGTAGAAGAGATCGGGGTACGCAGCTTTGCATATTGTTCCAAACTGGAATGTGTAAGTCTGCCTAGATCTTTGAAAACTTTGGCATTCCGGGCATTTTCCGGCTGTACTAATCTGAAAAGTATAGAACTTCCGGACGGGCTTACGGAGATCCCCGATTATGCATTTTACGCATGCAGACATTTGACAGAGATTACTATTCCCGACAGCGTAAAGAAGATTGGAAGCAATGCATTCTGTGGATGTGGGCGTCTGGAGAAGGTTAACATGCCTGCAGATGTTGAGATTGGGGAACTGGCTTTTGATGGAACACTTGTAAAATAAAATGGTGCCTATGGCAAAGCATTTGAAAAGTAAGGTCGAGGTGAGGATAAGTATAATGAAATATGAACAAAAAAAATACGAAATAAAGAATAAATACATGGGCTTTCCAAGACATATGGAAGCCGTGGTATATGAGCCGGTAGAACCGGACGAGAGAGCAAGCGTGGCAATCATGGTTATGCACTCTGATGCGAATTATTATCAGTTTATTCCATGTCCGGAGCTGGCGAAGAGAGGCTTTTATGTAATGGTTGCCAATACATCCAATCAGAAGCAGCCATTGGAAAAGAAGCTGCAGGAACTTGCCGTGTATGTGGAATATTTGAGAGGGCTTCCGGGGATTCAGAAAGTGGTTCTGCTTGGACATAGCGGTGGCGCAACTCTCATGAGCTGTTATCAGGCGGTGGCGGAAAATGGTGTGAAGATATTTCAGGATGATAAGAAACTTGTGAAAATACCTGACATTGGACCACTTCCGAAAGCAGATGCAGTCATGTTTCTTGATTCTAACTGGGGGAACGGCGTCATGACGCTGCTTAGTATTGACCCACAGGTGACGGATGAAGCAACAACTAAAAATTTGAATACAGAATTTGATTTATTTGATCCGGCAAACGGTTTTGACCCGGAAGGTTCTCATTATGCGCCGGAATTTGTTGCAAAGTATCAGAAGGCACAGGCAGAAAGATTCGATCGGATTGTAGAGCATGCCATGGAGCGTTATCATGCATTAGAAAACGGGGAGGGTGATTATATAGACGATGAACCCTTTATTGTTCCGGCAGGTGCACAGCCAGCGCCGAACAACCGTCTGTTCCCGCAGGACATCCGTTATTTATGCCATACAAAGGAAGAGTATCCGTTGATTCATGCGGATGGTTCCATCACGACCGAGGTAATCCGTTCTTTGCGTCCGGCTAAGTTTACAAAGTCCTTTTCACGGATTTTTGGAATGGGAACAGAGGTATCGACCGTGCGGACCTATGTGTCTTCTTCCTGCGTGAAAACCATGGATTTTAACTATGATGATGCGGAAATTAAGGGTGTTGACTGGGATAGCAGCTATTGTTGTACACCAGGTAATGTGCAGTATATTGGAGCACCGATGTTGATTATGGGTATGACAGGCGGCTATGAGTTTTTGGCAGCTGAGGTCATCTACAAGCAGGCAAAAAGTGCAGATAAGACGATTGCATTTGTGGAGGGTGCCACACACAATTTTGAGCCGGAGAAAGCGACAGAGAAGTTCCCTGGGCAGTATGGCGATACGGTGGCAAATTGCTTTGACTATGTTGCAAAGTGGTTAGTTGAAAAGGAACTGTAATTGAAAAAAGGAGACCGTGTAATGAGTAAAATCAGTGAGATGACCAGAGAGGCTTGGATTAAGAGCACCTTTCCTGAATGGGGAACATGGTTAGTCGAGGATATAGAAAACGAAGTGGTAGCGCCTAATAATGTGGCAATGTGGTGGCTTGGCTGCACGGGAATCTGGTTTAAGACGCCTGGAGGCGCGAATGTGACAGTAGATTTATGGTGTGGCAACGGAAAGCGCACTCATGGAGACGGCAAAATGAAGCCGGGACATCAGATGGCAAATATGTGTGGCGGCCGTGCCATGCAACCTAACTTGCGTAATGTACCGTTCGTAATTGACCCATTTGCATTTAAACAGGTGGATGCGGTGCTTGCAACGCATTATCACCAGGATCATATGTCCGCAGAATGGGCAGCGCATGTCATTAATTCAGGAATGACAACTACGGATGCAGATGGCAGGGAAAAGCCGGTTCCTTTTATCGGACCACTGAAATCTGTGGAAACATGGGTAAGCTGGGGTGTTCCCAGAGAACGTTGTCAGGTGGTAAAACCGGGAGATGTGATTCAGATCAAGGACATAGAGATTGTGGTGCTGGACAGTTTTGACCGCACTTGTATTGTAACCACGGATTCTACCGGCGAAGACCGGGAAGAACTGACCGGGAAATGTCCTACAGATATGGATGACAAGGCAGTGAATTATCTGTTAAAGACACCGGGAGGAAATATTTATCATTCAGGAGATTCGCATTTTTCTATTTATTTTGCCAAGCATGGAAAGGATTATGACATTGATGTGGCATTTGGTTCATTTGGCGAAAATCCTGTTGGCATGCAGGATAAGATGACTTCCGTAGATGTGCTTCGTATGGCAGAGAATTTACGGTGCAAGGTTGTGGTTCCTATTCATTGGGATGTGTGGACGAATTTTCAGGCAGACTGTGAGGAAATTAAGTTGTTGTATGATTTTAAAAAAGACCGGAACGAATATACATTCCATCCCTTTTTCTGGCAGGTAGGAGGAAAATATACCTATCCAATGGATCAGGACAAACTTTACTATCATCACAGACGCGGGTTTGAGGATTGCTTTGAGGCACCTCAGAACATACCGTTCCGTTCCTGCCTGTAGGATGGATGAGGTGCGGTATGAAGAAATATAGTCTTGGATTATATGAAAAAGCGCTGCCAGATACTTTGACATGGAAAGAAAAATTGCTGACTGCCAAGGAAACCGGATTTGATTATATGGAAATTAGTATTGACGAATCGGATGAAAGACAGAAACGGCTGGAGTGGACAAGGAAACAGCGTACCGAGTTAGTGGCGCTCATGGAGGAGATTGGGCTTCCGATCCGATCCATGTGTCTGAGCGCCCATAGGAAATATCCGTTGGGCAGTGAGGATGCTGCTGTGCGAAGACGCAGTCTGGAGATTATGGAGCAGGCAATTGTGCTTGCAGATGATTTAGGTATTCGTACAATTCAGCTTGCCGGTTATGATGTGTATTATGAGGAGACTTCCATCTCCACGAGACAGCACTTTGCCCAAAATTTGACGAGGGCGGCACAGTTTGCGGCAGATAAAGGAATTCTGCTTGGTTTCGAAACGATGGAAACACCTTTTATGGATACGGTGGAAAAAGCAATGGAATATGTGAACCTTGTGAATTCTCCTTATCTTGGGGTGTATCCGGATGTGGGCAATTTGACCAATGCTGCTAAGCTGTATGGAACAAGCGTAATCGAGGATTTGAATAAGGGTGCCGGACATATTGTGTCATTGCATTTGAAAGAAACCAAACCGGGAGAATATCGGGAGATTCCTTTCGGAGTAGGGCATGTGAATTTTGAAATGACAATACGGAAAGCAGTTCAGCTTGGTGTATTCCGTTATGTTACAGAGATGTGGTATGTGGGGCAGGAAAATTGGATTGCCGATGTAAAAGATGCGGCAGACCGAATGAAAACAATTTTAGATCAGCAGTTTGGGAATGATGAAGTATGAGTATTTTGGTTGTGGATGCAGGCTCATCAAGTATGCGTGGTATCTTATTCAGGGAAAACGGAGTGGAAATAGGGCAGAAACAGATAAAATATCATCCCAGCTATGGGGAGAATGGCATTTATGTAGAGCAGGAACCCATGGAATATAAGATAGCTTTGTGGGAGATTCTGGAATGGGCCGGTGCAGAATCAAAGAAAGTAACAGAAGCTGTACAGGCGCTTAGCCTTACGGCGCAGCGCTCCTCCTGTATCTGCATGGATATGCACGGAGAGCCGATCGGTAATGCTATCTGCTGGCAGGATAAACGGTCACTTCCAATATGCAAATCCCTTGAAGAGCATGGTAGGGAAATATTTGAGAAAAGCGGAGCATGGGTCAATCCTGTCTTTTTGGGACCGAAGCTGACATGGATCCGCCAAAACCGTGCAGAGGTGTATGCAAAAACATGGAAGTTTATGTCCATTGCGGATTATCTGATGTTTTTATTGACAGGGAACGTATTTACTGATGATACCTATGCAAGTCGGACGCATTTGATGAATCTTGAAACCCGTGCGTGGGATATGGAACTGTTGAACTGTTTTAACGTTGAACGGGAAAAACTCTGTGAAATCTGTCAGGTTGGAAGTTACATAGGAAATTTGTGCTCTGAGGTGGCGAGATTTACCGGGATGCAGGCGGGAATTCCTGTATATTCTGCAGGCGGTGATCAGCAGTGTGCTTTGGTTGGACAGGGAAGTTTTGAACAGGGAGATGTGTCAGTTACGCTTGGAACAGGCGAATTTATTGCTATGCCGTTGAAGGTTCTGCCACCGCGGCGCAAAGAACAGGTAATATATAATGCTTCAGCGGTAAGGGGAGAATACATTGTCGAGTTTACTGCGGCCACCTGCTGTTCCGCGCTGGATTGGTTGATGCGGGAGATCTATCATGGTATGGACTATGAAAACATGGAAAGTGAGCTTGCTAAATCCGTACCGGGAGCAGCGGGGTGCAGGTTGCTTCCCTATTTTCAAGGACGTGTCACACCGGATCGGAATAGCGAGGCAAAAGCAGTTTTTGCAGGTATCTCTTTAAGCACACATAAATCCGATATGCTGCGGGCACTTATCGAGGGAATTGCTGTTGAAATGTATAATGGAATTGAAGCAATGCCGAGCCGGGCCAATCGGATTCTGGTGAATGGAGGTCTGACCCGAACATCTGCGGTCTGTCAGATTTTGGCGGATGTTTTAGAGCGGTCAATTTATGTTAGTGGGGAACAGGATGCAACTGCACTGGGAGCTTACATTGTGACTATGGTATCATTGGGATATTTTCCAAACGAAGCGGAAGCATATCAGAATTTGTGCGCAAAATCAAGGCTGGATATTTACAACCCCAGACAAGAACATGCATTTGTTTATCACACATTGAAGGAAGAGAATTACGAGTTGTACCATCGTATATATGAGGGAATGTATGAACGTAGATAAAAAGGTTTTGACAAAGTTGACAAAATGTTATTCTATTGCGCCGTTAAAATACAGGAACGAGGAATACTTTCTGGTTGCGGCTGAAAAGAAGGATCCCTGTTATCTGTTTAATATGCAGGGAGAACTGGTGGATACGGTCTGGGAAGGTCCGGGTGGTGTGATGAGCATGGTGCAGGTGCCGGGAACAGACGGACAATTTCTGGCAACTCAGAAATTTTATTCTCCAAACGACAGCAAAGAGGCAAAGATCGTAATTGTGACACCGGTGAATGGTTCCTGGGAAGTGCGGACTCTGGTAGATTTGCCCCATGTGCATCGTTTCGATATTTTAGAGCGGGGCGGAGTCCGATATTTGATTGCGTGTACACTGAAATCAGGACATGAATACAAGGATGATTGGAGCAGTCCGGGAAAGATTTATGTAGCGGAACTGCCCCAGGACCTATCCGGATTCCATGAAGGACATCAGCTGCAGTTGACTGTTTTAAGGGATCAGATGTTGAAAAATCATGGCTATTATAAGGTAGTAGAGGATGGCGTAGAAACAAGTATCATTTCTGCTGACTGCGGTGTGTTTCAGGTCATTCCGCCAAAGGAGCGGGGAGATTTGTGGGAAACCCAAATTCTCCTGGAAGAAAGTGCCAGTGATGCGGTAATGGTAGATTTAAACCATGATGGAGAGAAAGAGCTTTGTGTGCTTGCACCTTTTCATGGTCCGGATATCAAGATTTACGAGAAACGGAATGGTGCCTTTATATTGGCATATCAGTATGAAAAGAGTGCAGATTTTACCCATGCAATCTATGGAGGAGCTTTTGGCGGGGACATGGCGTTTATCGTAGGGCACCGTCAGGGAGATCGTGATCTGCTTGTATTTTCGTATGACAGAGAAACCGGAAAATATGGATATCGGCTGATCGATCATGATTGTGGTTCGGCTAATGTGTGCCGCATTAGGCAGGAAGAAAAAGAGATATTGATTTCCGCGAATAGGGAGATTGATGAAGTGGCAATGTACTGTATAACGGATTCAGGCGAGTAGTGGACATGTTGGATTACTCTTTGCTTTAAAACGGTTGGAATGGAGAATATTTTTAAGGAGGGCATAATAATGATAGATTTTTCTTGTAAACACGATGTTTGGATACGCAATAAAGATGGTTCCATGCGGCGCATGGATGAGCCATATTTCGAGAACCAGAAAATTGCGGACGGCACATGGAGAGTATTAAGCGATGGTGATTCCTCGTATCTGGTGGAAGGCGAAAAGGAGGCTGTTGTAATTGATTCGGGCTATGGATGCGGTAATATCAGGGAATATTGCCAGACGCTGACGGACAAATCGGTCAGGAATATTTTCAGTACCCATGACCATTTTGACCATACGGCGAACAATTCATATTTTGAATGTGCCTATATGTCAGAGAATACTGCAAAGCTTGCAACGATTCCGTTTCCGAGTTTTGAAGGGATTGTTTTCCCGAGAGATTATAAAAAGAAAATTATCGAAGATGGATTTGTGTATGACTTAGGGGGCAGAACTTTAGAGGCAATCTATATTCCGGACCATGCAAGCGGCAGTATGGCTTACCTTGATAAAGAAAAACGGATCCTTTTTACAGGGGATGAAGTTACGGGAGGCTTCAAGATGATAAACACTTCCGTACAGAATGTATATAAAGAATACAGAAAATTATATGATCATATAGAAGAATTTGACTGGATCTGTCCCGGATCACAGAATACAATTCCAGCAGATGTGCTTGGTAAGTACTTAAAAGCGCTTGAGGATATCTTAAACGGGGTTGAAGGACAGATGGGTGTCGATATCGGTATGCCGCCATTGGTTTTTTCGAAGAAAAATAAAACAACAGACAAAATTATTTATGACCGTTTTCAGGCACGTCCGGGTGACGCCAAGGTGGGTGAAGATGCAAAGCGCGGAGAAGAGAATAAACGGACATATGTTTTTGAAGGAATCAGAATTATATATGATTGCACTAAAATAAATGATTAGACAGGAGGAGAGCGTATGAATTTAGAGATGGATCCAAAGAATGTAGATGAGGAAAAATATTTTGGAGGTGCAGAGAGGGCAGACGGCTTAAAATTTGGCTATACGCCGTATTCTTTACCTTCGGAGAAGGATGATTCCAATAAGATTACCAGAGAGTGCTATGATTCATATATGATCGAATATCGCTATCTGGATTCTAAGGTGGCAGACACCAAAATGGAACTCTGGGGAGAGACATTCGACACACCGATCATGGTAGGCGGTCTGTCAGCGGTAGCTCCTTTGCTTCACCCGAATGGAATGGTAGAATTGGCGAAAGGCGCCGCGGCCATGAATACTCCTTCTTTATATGGGTACATTTCCAATAAGGAAGTGGAAGAATTGGTTGCAACGGGAGCTAAAGTAATCCGTATCGTAAAACCTCAGCAGGACAATGACGTAGTGCTTGCTGAGATTAAGCATGACGAGGAATGTGGCGCATTTGCTTTTGCGATGGATATTGATCACGGAATTGCACCGGATGGAACCTTATATCACCCCACTCCTGATTATGGTTTGCTGTGCCCTAAGACAGCAGAAGAAATGAAGATGTTCTGTGAGTCAACTACATTACCGTGTATCGTAAAGGGAGTACTGAGCGTTCAGGATGCTAAGAAATGTGTGGAAGCCGGAGCCGCTGCTATCTTGCTGTCACATCACAAAGGAGAGATTCCTTGTGCAGTTCCGCCGTTGTATGTTCTGCCGGAGATTCGTGAAGCAGTCGGCAATAAGATTAAAATCTGGGTGGACTGTGGAATCACGAGCGGAATTGATGCATATAAGGCACTGGCTCTTGGTGCGGATGGTGTGTGTGTAGCCAGAAATCTTGTGAAACCATACATAAAAGAAGGTGCAGAAGGGGTTCACCGCAGATTACAGGAATTGACTGCGGAACTTCGGTGTATTATGTCCCGCACATGTACCCCTGATCTGGCAAGCATGGATCCGACAACTGTAAGAAAGAAGAACTGGTAGAACTAACTAAATATATTGGAAAAAGGAGAAAAAATTATGAATATTGGTGTATGTGGAGCAGGAACCATCGCGTCTTGGATTTCTGACATTCTGGAGCAGTTAAACGATGAGAAGATTGTAAAATATGGCGTGGCTTCCGCTTTTCCGGAGCAGTGCCCGCCATTTGCAGAGAAATACGGTTGGAAAAAGATTTATGCAACTTATGAGGAAATGATGAGTGACGAAGACATCGATCTTATATACATAGCAGTCCCGAATCATCTGCACCTTGAGGTGTGTATGCAGGCATTAGAACATGGTAAAAATGTGGTTGTAGAAAAACCGTTTGCAGTTAACTATAATCAGGCAAAAGCCATGATTGATAAAGCAAAAGAAAAGAATGTATTTCTTTCTGAGGCATTATGGCCCGCATTTTTACCATCCCGCAAGATTATTGATGATATTATTGCTTCAGACAGAATTGGCGATGTGACTGGTGGTAAGCTGGTGGGCATTGGTAATGTGATGTTCTTAGAGCGGGTAAAGAAACTAGAGACCGGCGGCGGTGCACTTTTAGATATGGGACCATACACGCTGGGACGTATGACGAATCACTTTGGCAACAAGGTTCTGTCTGTGACCGGAAGATTCGAGAAGCTCGACACAGGAGTAGATTCTAAGGATTTTTATACGGTAGAATATGAAAATGGTGTAAAGGTAGAGTGCATCAGTACCATTGATTCGCCGGAAGAGGAACGTGAAGAGTGGGGAGAAATTTATGGAACTAAGGGAAGTATTTGGTTTAATGTATTGTCGAATCCGGATACAATCGAGATAAGAGACTTGGATGGAAATGTAATTGACAGACCTGAACTGCCGGAACTGATTCGCAATAGAGAAATGCATTTTGTGTCGGGTTATGAGCACGAGTGGATTGCTTTTGAGAAGGCGATAAGAGAAGGTAAAAAGCAGACTGATGAGGCACCATGGGAGCAGACGTTAACAATTGCAAAAGTTATGACGGATCTTCGGGAGCAGGCAGGGATTGTTTTCCCGTTTGAATAAGCAGTATTTGACAATCTGGAGGGAAAGATTTCTTCCAGATTGTCATTTCAATTTGAATCAAATCACAGCGGAGAAAGCATAGGTATAAGAATGAAACAAAGTATTGGTAAAAAGATTTTTTCAGTATTATGCATGATGGCAGTGATATTTTTGATCATGATTGTCTATAATATCAGCGCATTAACTGTGATTCAGGGCAATAATGGAGATATATCTTCGTATATGTCAATGGCTCAGGCTAAAGAGAATATTTCAGTGTCTTTTCAGCAGGTACAGTTGTATTCCAATCTGGTCTACTATAAAAGAGACAGCGAAGATATAGAAAGAATGAAAGAAAAACTTTCTCAGTCTATCGCAGAGCTGAATGACGAAATCGAAACAATGCAGGTAATGGGTAAAAATATGGGTGATCCCGATGTGGAAAAAGCGATAGAAGAGTGGAGTACGGCACTGACGGATTTTTCAAATTACTGCGCAATCATAAGTCATGAAGCAGAAAGCGGAAATTATGTTGCAATTTTGGAAATGGTAAATGGTGTGTATCAATACATAAGTTCCGCTCAGGAAACTGGAAACATATATAGCGAATTAGTGAATGCAAAGACAGAAAATCTGGAAAATATAAGCAGTTCTAAAATTTCTTCTACCTATATATTCGGTATTGGTGCTTTAGTCATATTCTGCATAATCTGTATCTTTACTGTTATAGTTGTGTGCCATACCATTACCAATCCGGCGAAAAAGACCGGAAAGCAGATAGAAAGGCTGGTATATAAGATTCAAAACAGAGAGGGCGATTTGACAGCAAGGATTCCGGTTCGGACGCAGGATGAAATCGGAAAAATGTCAATGGGAATTAACAGCTTTCTGGAGCAAATGCAGAATATTATGAATATCCTGAAGCAGAAGTCAGAAGACCTGAATCATTCGGTGGAACTGGTTCGTCAGGAAATTAATAATTCAGGAGCCAGCGCAGAGACAGTCTCAGCCGCAATGGAGGAAATGTCGGCGAGTATGGAGGAGATTTCTGCAATACTGGGGCAGATTGCAACCGGAAGTGACAGTATATTAGCGGATATCCAGTCTATGATGGAACGTGTGGATGCGGGAGTTTCTTTGGTAGCAGAAATCAGGGAACGTGCAGACGGAATACACCAGACAACAGTAAGCGATAAGGAAAGAACGGGAAATACAATGGAAGAAATCCGGCAGAAACTGTATAGCGCAGTAATGGAGAGCCGTAGTGTGGAACAGATCAATGAACTGACGGGAACTATTTTAAGTATTACAAGCCAGACAAATCTGCTTGCATTGAATGCGTCCATTGAAGCGGCACGAGCAGGGGAGGCAGGGAAAGGATTTGCCGTTGTTGCAGACGAAATCCGCAATCTAGCAGATAATAGCAGGGATACTGCAAATAGTATTAAGGCAATCAGCGATACGGTGACAGTTGCAGTGAAGAGTCTGGCAGATAGCGCTGAAGGTATGCTTCAATTCCTTGATGAAGAGATCATGGGGGATTATGATGGGTTTGTAAATGTAGTTGACCAGTATTGTCAGGATGCTGAAAATGTCAAGGAAATCTTCATGGAATTTTCCAGAGATGCTACCGCGATTGGATCTACCATGCAGACAATGAATGAAGGCATTAATAATATAGCTGTTTCTGTGGATGAAAGTGTAAAAGGAATAACAAGTGTTGCAGAAAGCTCAACAGAATTGGTAGAAGCGATTTCGAGGATTCAACAGGAAACAGAAAATAATCAGAAAGTCTCCGAGCAGCTTAGCAGTGAAGTCAATAGATTTAAGAATATCTAACCTAAACTATTTATAAAAGAGAAAAATGTGAATGATCGCCACATATAGAAGAAGGAGAGAAGATGGATCAAAGACTGGAATCAAAATCAAATGTTTTTCTGGAGACGGAAAAGGTAGGCACATTAATGAGGAAATATGCAATACCCTGCATTATTTCCCTGCTGGTAGCAGCATTGTATAATATTGTAGACCAGATTTTTATTGCAAATGCCGATTACCTCGGTTCGTATGGAAATGCTGCCAATAACGTTGTATTTCCACTGACGGTCGTAGCCTTATCCTTAGCGGTCATGATAGGTGATGGATGTTGTGCCTTTGTCAGCATCAGTCTGGGAGCGGACCGGAAGGAGGATGCACATAAGAGCATCGGCTGCGCCATTGTATTGTGCGTTGTGGCCAGCGTTATCCTGACGGCGGTATATCTGGTATTTCAGGATCAGATATTGACAATGTTTGGCGGACGTGTCAACGAGGAAACCTTTGCGCAGGCTAAGGAGTATTTTACATGGATTTCTTATGGAATCCCGTTTTATATGTTCGGGCAGGCACTGAATCCGATCATACGTTCCGATGGAAGCCCGAAGTTTGCCATGGCTTCCACAGTATTGGGGGCTGTTTTCAATATAATTTTTGACCCGATCATGATTTATGGCTTTAAATGGGGAATGATGGGTGCTGCCGTGGCGACGGTGGGAGGACAGATATTGACCGCCGTGCTGGCAATCTGGTATCTGTGCCACATGAAAGCGGTAAAGCTTGGAAGAAACAGTTTTGGGCTTTTTGGCGATCTGATGAGGAAGTTTCTGCCGCTTGGCATTACCAGCTTCCTTTCACAGATTTCTTTGGTGGCTTCGATGGCTGCCATCAATAATATGATAGTTAAATATGGCGCTTTGGATGAAATCTTTGCACAGGCGGAATATGCCCAGATTCCGATGGCGGTGGTGGGCATTGTCATGAAGTTCTTCCAGATTGTGATTTCCATCTCAGTGGGACTTGCGGCAGGATGTATTCCGATTGTGGGATACAACGTCGGGGCAAAGCGCATGGACAGGGCGCTGGAGCTGTTCAAGAAACTGCTGACAGCAGAATTTCTGGTGGGGTTCGTTGCACTTTTGATTGTCGAAATTATTCCCGGACAGTTGATTAAGATTTTCGGGGCTTCTAACGAGAGTCAGTATTACACGGACTTTGCAATTAAGGCTTTCCGTACATATTTATGCATGATGCCGCTTGCTACCGTGAATAAAGGAACGTTTATCTATTTGCAGTCTTTGGGAAAAGCTGTTCAGTCTTCAGCGCTCTCTATGGTGAGGGAAGTGATTTTCGGTGTAGGCTTTGCATTACTTTTGCCAGTATTTTTCAATCTGGACGGTGTGCTTTATTCCATGCCGGTATCGGATCTGCTGACATTTCTGATTGCAGTGGTATTGATTCGTGCCATTTTTAAGGAATTGCGGGAGGCTGAGTAGAAAGGAGCAGATATATGGGGAATTTTAAGGCTGGTGCGGGAACGGGAATCATCAGATTTTCGGAGGAATTGTTTCCGTTTCAGGGATTTAAAGGAGTTCATGATGACCCTCATGTACGTATTCTTTATATAGAAAAGAAAGAAAAATGGGTCATTGCTTCTTATGAGATTGTTATGCTTTCGGACAGTCTGATAGGGAAATGCAGAGAACTTATAGCCGAAGCTTTGAATATGAAAGTTGAGAATGTGTGGCTGCATATGACACATGCGATTACAACACCGCATCCACCGGGAGGACCGGGCGTGGATCCAAATGCAGAAGAGATTCGAAGAGAAAGAGAATTATTTGAACAGGCGTTATTACAGGCAACGAGAGAGGCAGCAGAACAGACGGCAGATTCGATCAAAGAAGCATTGATCGGCGTTGGCAGAGGGGAGTCTTACACAAATTGCAGTCGTGATATCCAGAGTGATATTGGCTGGTGGATCGGAATTAATCCGGAAGGATTTTCCATGCGCGATATGACGGTATTAAAAGTGATGGATACAGCGCAAAATCCGATTGCATTTTTAATCAGCTATGATATTAAGCCGTGCGCAGTTGACAATTCACAGATGAAGGAAAATGAAAGGCTGATCTCATCGGATGTGCCCGGCAGGGCATGTACTTTGATGGAAGAGAAGTATGGAGTTCCGGTGCTGTTTTGTATGGCGGCCTCGGGAGACCAGATCCCAAGAAAGACTGCAATGTATGATGAAATAGTGGATGGGCAGGTGCGGACAGTGGATCTGGGGGTTGTGGCAGGCTTTACAATTGTGGAAGAGCTCGGTCGTGAAATGGCAGAGGATGCCATAGCAATAGCGGATGGTATAGAGAAGATGATCGAAGCACCGGACATTCGTTTGCAGACAGGAAGTTTCCAGCATGGAACAAAGCCAAGAATGGAATTGATGCCGCGCAAAGCAGTGATATTTGAGGCAGATGGCACGACTGATGTGACAGTCAGCACGGCAGAAATCGGCAATATTGCTTTTGTAGGATGTAAACCGGAGATTAATTGTATTACGGAAAAAGAGCTGCGCGACAGGTCACTGAAGGAGTATACCATGGTTGTCAGTCTCTTAAATGGTGGAATGAAATATATGCCGGATCAGTCAAGTTATGATCATGCATCCAATGAGGCACAAGCTTCAATGCTTATGCCGGGAGCGGCAGAGAAATTTGTCGATATCGCAGTCAATCTATTAAAAGAGTGAAAAGAATAGTAGAGAAAATATATAAGAAATGGAGATGAGTACCAAGATGATTATTGATGCAAATATGTATTATATTCCGGAAGAACTTTTTGAGGATGAGGAACTGCTGAAAAAATTTATTGAAGAGATTCCCGTGGAGGATGGATGGTATGGGTACTGCCAGGAAATTCCGGATATGAACGGGTTAAAGCAGATAGTTTTGGAAAAACCAAAGGGGTATCAGAATCTGAATTATGCGCAACATGACTATATTCTGGAAAAGCAACTGGCAGATATGGATGCGGCAGGGGTAGATGCAGCTTTTTTAAAGATGCCCTGTTGTCAGGAATGGATGAGTCTTGATATGTGCCGCTATTTTAATGATCATATGACAGAGCATGCGAAGAAGAGCCAGGGACGTCTGATTCCCATGGCGGTAGTACCGCCTTTCGGAACAACAGAGAATATTGAGGAACTGGTTCGCTGTCATGATAAACTGGGCATGAAAGCTGTGCAATTATCAGCACATTATGGGGATGCCTATTTGGATGATGAGCGGTTTGAAGGATTCTTTGCCAAGATGAATGAATTGGGCTTGACAGGATATGTACATCATACGCCGGTGCCGGTAGAGTATGGAACATTTTATGAATACAATAATGTGCGTCGATCCTATGGCAGATGTGTAGATCAAGGGCTGGCTATTGGGAGAGAATTGTTTGGAGGTTTGTTCGAAAAATATCCGAATATCAAGTTGGTGCATTCCATGCTGGGCGGCGGATTCTTTGCAATCAGCAATATGATGTTTCCGAAAAAAGCGAAAAAGGAGACAGTCAGCCGCTTCCAGTCGGATAATGGACAGATGGCTGAAATGTTCCGTAATCATATTTATTTTGAGATGTCTCATGCACAACCATGGGGAAAAGAACAGTTAGAGTGTGCAATTAAGGTTCTGGGGGCGGATCATATTTTTTTTGGAACGTCTTATCCGGTGAGGAAGGAATGGCTTCTTGAAGGAGTGCAATTTGTAAATGAATTGGATATTACTGAGGAAGAAAAAAGGCTGATTCTGGGAGAAAACGCGCAAAGACTGTATCTGGCAGAATAAGCTGAAAAGGTTTAATCTTTTACATGCAAGTTTGTGTCGGCGCTGCACTTACAAACTTGATATGAGCAAAAAAGCAGCGCAGAAATGAGGAAAAATATGCAGACATTGGAACAAAGGACATGTGTGTTTGCCGGAGCCAGCGGTGGTGATGGTGTTGCAGCAGTAAAAGCTCTGTGTAAGGGTGGCATGAATGTCGTTATGATGACCCATCAGCCGGCACAGGCGCAGGAACTGATCAAAGAAATGGAAAAACTGGAATATCCGGGGAAATGTGAGGCGATGCAGGACGGTAAATGTCAGAATCCGCCAATATCGGATGCGGAGGTATACAGACAGATATTTGAAAAGTATGGCTCCATAGATGTGGTAATTTGTAATACCGGTGGTGATGGTTTCGAAGACAGTATCGATTCGGTGGATACGGAGCTTATGATGAAGGAAGTAGGGCATCTGCTCGGGGGAAGTTATTCTATGTTGAAATGTGCACTGCCGTATTTGAGACAGAGTAGGGCACCACGCGTAATCTTTATGACTACGGTGGAAGGAGTACGCGGCGGAAGATTGGAAAGCTTTACGAATGCGGTGGCAAAGGGTGCAGTTGCAGCGTTGGGTAAAAATTGCGCCGCCAGACTGGCATCGGAAGGGATTACTGTAAACTGCATTGAGAAGGGTGCGATAGAGCGTCTGCCACATAATGGAGCGGATCACGGACCGAAGTTCAAAGATATTTCCGGTATGCTTCCCCTTATTCCCGCAGGAAGAATGGGTACGCCGGAAGATCTGGCACAGGCAATCTGTTTTCTTGCAAGTGAGGAGAGTTCCTATGTTTCAGGAACTGTTTTGGATGTTAGCGGAGGGCTGAGTCTTGTGTAACAAAATCTGTAACGTGGTATTATCATAATATTTTGAATGACCCTAAAAATTAAGTCATGGAAAGGATAACAATATGGGAAAAGAATTTTGTGATCAATGCAATAATCACTGTCCGGTGGATTCACTGGGGTGTAATAGAGGGCGTAAAGCCTTTGGAATGGAACTAGATGAAGAAAGAGAACATCATCACCATGGAAAAGGTCATCCGGAGGGAGTCATCGGACTTTTAATGCAATGTGGGCACCGTTTGCATCATGGAACCGTAGAAGCGGATGAACTTCTGAGCAAATTGACTGTGGAGGAGCAGAAAGTGCTTGAAGGGCTTCTTACGAAATTATTGAGTTGATGCTTTGGCATAAATTAAGAACCTCAAATTAAGTTTAATCTGACTAATTTCATATGGGTACATCTGTTTACGTCGCATGGTGTATTGAAGACGGGCTGGCGTTCAGTAGAGCAGTATTCTTTCGGACTGTGAAATTATGAATAGGGGATGAGGATATGTTGGATGAATTGAAGAAGCGTGTATATGAGGCTAATATGCTTTTGCCGAAGTATGGGCTGGTTACTTTTACGTGGGGGAATGTCAGTGAGATCGACAGAGAGAGAGGAATCTTGGCGATTAAGCCCAGTGGGGTAGATTATGATAAACTGACGCCCGACGATATGGTGTTGGTGGATCTGGATGGGAACAGAGTGGAAGGGAAGTATAATCCTTCTTCCGATACGGCTACTCATGTGGAGTTGTATAGGTCATTTTCTGAAATCGGTGGCGTGGTGCACACTCATTCGTCTTATGCCACAAGCTGGGCACAGGCGGGAAGGAGTATCCCGTGCTACGGAACTACCCATGCGGATTATTTCTATGGGGAGATCCCTTGTCTGCGCTGTCTGAATGAGGCTGAGATTGAGGATGCTTATGAGAAGAATACGGGTCTTTTAATCGTGAATGAGTTTAAGAAAATAGGTAAAGATCCAGTGGCGATTCCGGCGGTGTTGTGTAAGAACCACGGACCTTTTGCATGGGGTAAGGATGCGCATGAGGCGGTGCACAATGCGGTAGTATTAGAGGAAGTGGCTAAGATGGCTTATCGCGCCGAGACGATCAACGGGAATATTAAACCTGCACCACAGGAATTGCAGGATAAGCATTACTATAGAAAGCACGGCGAGAATGCTTACTACGGACAAGGCAGCTGACTAAATCAGCGCGGAAGTGATCAAACATATGCGGCACATATTGCAGAAAGGTATGGTCATATAAATGTCCGAAAACACTAAGAGAAAGAATATATTGTCGCCCTCGATACTGGCAGCGGATTTTGTCAGACTTGGAGAGCAGGTTACGCAGGCGGCTAAAGCAGGTGCGGAGTATATTCACATTGATGTGATGGATGGTGTGTTCGTACCGGAGATCTCCTTTGGTATGCCCGTTATAAAATCGATTCGTAAGATAACGAACAGTATATTTGATGTACATTTGATGATTGTGCATCCGGGGCGTTATGTGAAAGAGTTTGCACAGTGCGGTGCGGACAGCATTACCTTTCATCTGGAAGCGGCAGAAGACGTAGAAGAACTGATTGGTCAGATTCATGATCTGGGCTGTAAGGTGGGGCTGGCAATCAAGCCCCGGACGCCTGTGGAAGCAGTCAAGAAGTATCTGGATAAATTAAATATGTTGCTTGTAATGACGGTGGAACCGGGGTTTGGCGGTCAGAAGTACATACCCGAATCTACGGAGCGCATCATACAGGCAAGACAGATAGCTGACGAATTGGGGATTGATCTGGATATTCAGGTGGACGGAGGTATAACGCAGGATAACGTCAAGGTAGTGCTGGATGCTGGGGCGAATGTGATTGTGGCGGGCTCTGCGGTGTATAAAGGGAATATAGCAGAGAATGTTAAAGAGTTTATGGCACAGTTTTAGACTGCTCTATCTTTGTAAATAACAGAATAGCATCATGATGCCGTAGAGGCGGCAGAACCATATCATTGTAGAATGGTGCCTGCTGTCTTCTAATTTATAATCCTCTTTTTCACGCTTGCTGGAACGTTCCACGGAAGTTCGTTCATTCTGAAAAGAAGGTGGAAAGAATGGAGCCTAATTATATCTGGCATTTTGTGGTTTGTGAATAGAGGAGAGATTATGAAAGAATATCATTCCGGCACGTCAAAAACTTCATCAATGGATCTTGTGAACGGATCAATTGCGAAAACTCTCATGTTGTTTTCCTTTCCATTCATGCTGAGCACCCTTCTGCAGACTGCCTATTCAACTACGGATACCATTATCGTAGGGCAGTTTCTGCAGCAGGAAGGTTTGTCTGCCGTATCGACAGGGAGCCAGATTATGCAAATGATGTATTCTGTTTGTATTGGTTTCTCGAATGCGGGACAGGTTTTGATTGCACAGGCAAAGGGCGCCGGGCAACATGAAAAATTGGAGAGGATTATAGGGACGTTGTTTTTACTGGAAATTTTTTTGTCAATTCTGGTAGGAGGAATCTGCGTTGTATTTAGCGGGGGAATGCTGCACATCATGAATATTCCGGCAGAAGCCTATATACAGGCAAAGTATTACATAGTGATTTGCGGGATCGGCGTTCTGTTTACCGGGCTATATAATATGTTCAGTGCCGTTTTAAGGGGAATGGGGGATTCACGCCATCCGCTGTTGTTTGTCGTAATCGCTACGGTCTTGAATATTATGCTTGATATTTTCTTTGTTGCAGTGCTGCACTGGAACGTTGCAGGTACTGCGCTTGCCACGGTTCTTGGGCAGTTTGTGAGTGTAGTCTTCAGCTTTGTTTTCCTGCTAAAGCATGCAGATGCGTATGGGATTCGGTTTGGACGCAACTCAATGCATGTTGATTTGGGAACTGCCAGACAATTGACCATTATTGGGTTTCCTTTTGCGGTACAGATGACCGCCGTGCAAGTCAGCTTTCTTTTTGTTGGGCGCATGATAAACGCACTGGGAGTTACGGTAAGTGCAGCATTTGGTGTCATGCAGAAGATACGGAGCATTCCGAGTTTTATCACACAGGGCTTCGGCCTCGGGGCTGCAAGTATGATTGGTCAGAATCTAGGCGCACGCAAGATGGATCGTGTAAGCAGTGTTGTGAAATACTGCATTTTATTTACTGCAGTTATTGATATTGTTATCGGGGGCTTGTACTTGTTGGCGCCAATGTTCTGGTTTCGTATTTTCACACAGGACGCAGATGTTCTAAATTATGCGGCATTGATCATGCTGGTACTTGCCATTGAGGTTCCCGCCAATTGTTTCATGCCTGCCTGCAACGGTCTTGTCAGTGCACAAGGATTTGTGCAGCTTAGTTTTGTGGTTGCAATGCTGGATGCTTTTTTGGGCAGAATTTTTTTCTGCTGGTTGCTTGGAAGTTTCTTCCACTTGCAGGCATTGGGGTATTTCTTAGGATATGTCTTAGGGACTTATATCACATCGATGATTGTTTTGTTTTACTATGCATCGGGATGGTGGAGAAAAAGAGCTGCTCTCGTATAGAGCATGCATGGTAATGCCGACAGAAGGTATAAGAAAGCAACCTGTAAAATGATTGATTGGGAATAAGCAGAGTCTTGACAAAAATTTTCGTTTTATATCATAATATTACCATCACAAACAAATAAATTGTAGAAATGTTTTATACACTCAAAGTAAAGGTACGCATATGGAATCAGAAATTATACTACCGTTTACCAAAATAGCCATATCAAAAATATTTTTAGGAGATGACATTCTTATTATTGTTAAGGGTGGCGATAAACCTCACATAGGAACGACAGTACTTGCGGTTCCCAGATCCTCGCTGACAGGTGATGGAACTGTCAGTACAACGTCTTCCGTATTGAATGTTACCGGACATAAGGATGAAGTGATCTGCCGCATTCTTGCAGAGAAGGCAACAAAAAAATACGGAGTGACAGCTGTCTGTATTGGCGGCTTCCATATTGATGATATTAATGCTGAGCAGATCAAGGAAGTCGTAGAGGCAATTCAGAACTTTGATATATAACTCGCTGAGCAATTATTTCAGATACTCTTTTTCTGAAAATACTCCAGCATACTTTTATAAAATAATGCCGCGGCACCGTTATTATTGTTACGGTTATAGTAGACATAAATTGGAAAAAAGCATTCAGTGTCTGAAATCGGGATCGTTCGTGTGTGGGCATATATATGATGTTTGAGATGTTGCGGGAGTATCATAACTCCCTTTCCTAATTCAACCAGTAAAAGTGCCTGATCTTCTGTAGAAGTGCCTGTTTTTGCAAGGTGACCATAGCATTTGTGTTTTGCAATGAAGGACAGCCTTGCATATGGACCGTTCAGATCGTCGTCATGAGGAACGATCAATGTCTCATTGCGCAGATCGAAAAGGCTGACGGAGGACTCGTTACCAAAAGGATGGTATGGTGGAATTGCCAATAGCGCTGATTGTGTTGTTGCAAGCATTGCAGCAATATCTGCGGGTTTGACTCCCATAAAATCACAGGGAGAGATCATGATATCTGTGCTGTAGATCATATCGATGTCCGGGTAGGACAAGATTGGTTCCATTTCCAGACTTATATTTGGGTACTGCTCCTGAAAATTCCGCAAAAACAGAAGGACTTCGGTATTTAATGTTTGTGTGGAGTAAAGTATTCTTATTTTTCCGTCTGTATTAATAAAATCTGAGTTTAAAATGGATTCAATGTCCATTGCCTTCTTTAAAAGCAGGGGAATCTGTGACTGTAAAAATTTCCCTTCGCTTGTCAGTACAACGCTTCTTGTGGAACGGGAAAATAGATGTATATTCAATTCCTCTTCCATACTTTTTATATGGCGGCTTAACGTTGACTGTGAAATATAAAGTTTTTCTGCTGCTTTACTGTAACTGAGTGTGGTTGAAAGGATATAAAATTCATTTAACTGTTCGGTCGTCATTTCTTCTTACTCCTGAATTCCAAGAATCCGTTAATAAATGGTATAACTGCCGGGTTTGTTGTTTTTGTATTATACAGCATATAGAGATAAGTGTCATATCCTTTATCTGTAATTGGCAGCAGTACAGTGTTTGGTGCAATTTGCTCTCCCCAGTTCCATAGACGGATTCCTTTTCCTATTGGAACAAGCAGGTCGTGAAAATGAGGAGAACATGATTCTTCATAAATCAGGTAATCAATTCCCGATTGATCCAGCATTGATATCTGAAGATTCCTAATCCAGGGATCTGCCATGTTTGGATATAGAATAAAGGTCTCACCTGAAAGGTCAGAAAAACAGACCTTTTTTTCGTGAGCCAGTGCATGATCTACTGGAAGGTGTACATACATATTTGGGAAACAGGACAATCGAACCCGGCCCGAAATATCCTCAAAATCATTTTTTCTGCATATGACGAAGGATATATCCACTTTTCCAGAATACAGACCACCTCTAATCTGACAGGAATTTTCATCGTAAATATCGAGAAGTAGTTGTGGGTGCCTTCTGCAAAAAATATCGAGATAAGGTCCCAATTCCGAAGCCATCATTTGAGAACAGAGTTGAAGCCGTAAGCCTTGGAACGTATGATCCTTCAGCTCATTTAAAGTGTCAGTTGTGTGCTCATATGATTTGAAAAGCATTTCTGCATTAGGAAGCAGGGCTTTTCCGGCCTCTGTCAGTTCAATTCCATTTTTTGCACGGCGGATCAGTTGTGTATTCAGTGAGTCTTCAAAAATATGCATACGTGTCGAAAGGACATTGGGTGCAAGCTGCAGTCTGCCAGCAGCTTTTTTAAATGATTTTTCCTCTGCAACAATCAGAAATTCCTGTAATCTGTTTAAATCCATATCAAGTTTCCCTTCCAATCATAAAAAAAGGATGAATTTATTATACGTGATAGCGGTCAGTAAATCAATAATATGCATAAAAAGGTTCGCCTGAATCTGCTATGATATGCACAATACAATATAAAGTCGTTAAATGATGATGGCTTTGGTCATAACACTTTAAAGGAGGAGGTTTTCTTATGGAAAACAAAAAGAAGGTGCCTGTTGTGAATAAATGCGCATATGCGGTAGGTACGGGCGCAGGTAACATTTTTAATCAGATCGCTGCGGCATTCCTGTTGCAGTACTATACTGACACTGCTTTAATCAGCGCAGGTGCGATTGCTACAATGTTTCTGGTATGTCGGTTTCTTGATGGCATTAGTGACTTTGCAATGGGGGCAGTCATTGATAAGACGCATTCAAAAATCGGAAAAGCAAGACCATGGTTGCTATTATCAGCGCCTTTGATGCTGATCGGTATGTTTTTGCTGATGAATGTTCCAATGGGAGCAAGTGATAGTGGAAAACTAGTTTATGCGTATATAACATACATATTTATGAACTGCATTGTTTATACAATTTATGGTATTTCCAACACAGCAATGCTTCCTCTTATGACCGATGATTCCAAGGAACATACGATGCTAGCAACCTTTCAGTCACTTGGTAATAACATTATCGGATTGATTGCCGGTTCAGCGATCACACCACTTGTTATGGCTACAGGATGGAAGGTATCCAGCATTGTACTTGGTGCGATCGCCATGATTCTGATTTTATTCTCAGGATTGTTGAACAAAGAAATCGGTGCAGGCAAAGAAATGGGAGATGTTCCTGTTAAAGCCTCTGTTCCGATGGGAGAGCAGTTTAAGGGCGTACTTAAAAATAAGTATTTTTACATTCTTGTTTTAATAGGTGTCTTCCCATTGTTAATGAATGCAAATACTGTAGGGGCACAGATATTCTATTGCAATATCGTACTGGAAAATCCCGCGTTTATGTCCACTATGATGTTTGTGAGCCAGTTTCCCGGAATCATCATTATGTTTTTAATGCCGTATGTTGCAAACAAGTATTCAAAGCAGGCATTTCTGGTCCTTGGCTCCGTTCTGCTGATTGTCGGCTTTGCGATAACAGGTTTTGCGGGCACAAATATGACATTATTAATTATAGGTACCATTATTCGTGCATTGGGAGCTGGGCCGTTGATGGGTGGTGTATTTGCTTTGATTCCAGATGTTGTTGATTATGGGGAATGGAAATTCGGAACTCGTTCGGAAGGCTTGATTTCTTCTGCACAGTCCATTGGTTCTAAGGTTGGAATCGGTTTTGGTTCCGCACTTACGGGATGGATTCTTGCAGCAGTTCATTATAATCCGATGGAAGCACCGACAGATGCGGTTATTTCAGCAGTTAAATTTGATTTTACATGGCTTGGCGTTATCATCAGCGCAGTCATTTTGGCAATCGTTCTCTTTATGAACGTTGAGAAGTATGCGCCGGAGTATCGGAAACTTCATGAAAAAGAGTTTTCTCCAATGACGTAGAAGAGAGTATAAATTCCAGAGAACTCCGGGATGGTTGAATATTATAATCGGCTGTCTCGGTGTTTTTAAAAATAAGGGTATGGATTGTCAATAAAATTTTGAGCCCGCAGTTCAAAGTCTGCAGGTTACGGAAAGGTATAGGTATTAGTTATGGAAAAAGAATTCGGTTCAGAAGATTTTGCAAGTCTTGACGGTTCCTTAAACTTTGATGGACAAGGAGAAACTGGCGGACAGCCTCCCATGAAGATGAAAATGGCTGATATCAGCTGGGTAAAAAATAAAAAACTGGATGTTCCTTATGCAGGGGAATCTCCAAATCAGGTCATGGATCTTTATTATCCACAGGAAGGGGAAGGTCCTTTTGCTATCCTGCTTCACATACATGGCGGCGGATTTGGCATGGGAGATAAGCGGGATGATCATATGGATACCTATTTAAAGTTTCTTGAAAAGGGGATTGCAGTAGGATCCATTGAATACAGGTTAAGCGGCGAGGCAATTTTTCCGGCGGCTGTATTAGACTGCAGGGAAGCTGTACGGTATTTGAGAAAACACGCAAAAGAATATCATGTGCTTCCGGATAAAATTGCAGTAATCGGCGGCTCTGCCGGTGGAAACTTGTCTGCAATGCTTGGTATGAATGTCCCTAATGGAGAGTTTCCGGGGGAAGAAGGAAAAGCTTTTGATACAGATTGTAATGTCCTCTTTGCAATTGACCAGTTCGGCCCCATTGATTTCAGAAATATGGATAATCAGGCGAGGGCAAATGGTATAAGTTTTGTGGATCATGATAAGGCAGCTTCTGCTGAATCAAGTTACATGGGCGGCGCCCTTCCGGAGCTTTCTGATGAATGGCTGAATCAGGCAAATCCGATGACATATATTGGTGAAAGGATGGCTCCGCTTTTGGTTGAGCATGGATGCATGGACAGACTGGTTCCGTTTATGCAGAGTGTTGATCTGGTAAATGAAATTTATCGGAAGCTGGGGCAGGGAAGAGTAGAGTTCGTTCCACTGCCTAATGCGGATCATGAGGATAAAGAATATTCCAGTGAGTGGAATATGGATGTTCTCTGGTCATGGATGAAAAAACATCTTTTCTAATTTAGTGTATAACGTCTCAGTATAGTAGGAGGAACGTAAAATGGCTCAGGAAATTACAGAATGTATTTATTGCGGCAGGCATTGCAAGCTGACAGAAGCGAACTGTGAACGTGGACAGGAATTGGCAAGACAGGTTCAGGAGGGGACATTTGATCTTGAAGCGGCGATGAAGGAGCAGGAAGCTCATAAACGCGACGGCGGTGATCAAGGGCGAGGCTCTCATCATCACGGGGCTCATTTTCATAGGGGGCATCATCACCACAAAGATTATGACCGTTACCATGATAAAGCGGAGCGGGAACAATCAGACTGGCAAAAACAAAATCATAATTAAGTAGGGAATGGAGGAATTTTAAGATGTTTGAAATACCGATTACAAATAAAACAATGGAATTATCTGATTGTAAAGATGCATGGTATTTTGACGAGAAATACCGTGTGTGGTGTCTGGAAGATATTCTCTACACAGATAAAGCGACAACACCCAAATTTCAAAGGCTCAGTATCTTTGTTCCGGAAGCATATATGGATGAAAATGGCGAGATCAATTCCGAGGGAGAAATGAATGGATACACAGCAGCTACTGCACCGGTAATTTTTGAAAATAATTCGGCGGGTTATATGCAGATGCCGCATGCTTGGCTGGATGGTCCCAGATGTTTTGCGCATCCTTATCTGGCGCAGGGATATGTTTATGTTACCTGTGGAAACCGCGGTCATGAATCTAGGGATGCCAGCGGTAAATTCTGTGGGAAGGCACCGATTAACCTGGTGGACTTAAAGACATGTATTCGTTTTATAAGACATAATCGCGCATCCGTTCCAGGGGATATGACAAAGATCATATCGGTCGGATGGAGCGCCGGTGGAGCGATGTCCACGCTTCTTGCAGTTACCGGCGATAATGAGAATTTTATTCCATATCTGGAAAAGAATGGTGCATTTATGGATGAAAGCGATGCGGTTTATGCATCACAGATTTATTGTCCGATCGTAGACCTTGAACATGCAGACCTTGCATATGAGTGGCTGTTTGGTGCAGATAAGGAGAATGAACCTTCACCAGCAGGTCCTGCAGGTGTAATGAATTCATTTCAGGAAGCGCTTTCGGCTGTATTATCCAAAGCTTATATTGGGTATTTCAACGGTCTTGAATTAAAACACCCGGAAACAGGGGAAAAACTGGTGATTGGCGAGGATGGAAGAAGCGGAAGCGGTCTGGAATATCTGATGGAAAAACTGAATGAGTCAGCAACCATTTATCTGACTAAACTTCAAAATGGGGAGCTTTCTGAAAAATACAGCGTGGAAGATTATCTGAGCGGTAATTATACCTATGAAGTGCTAGCACCTATGGGTAAGAAAGATGATGAGGCGGATCTGATGCAGGGTCATGCGGGTCCGGGCGTAGCGTTGAACAAGCCGTCGATGGGAGATGTAGCATTTGTGGATAAGCCTATGGAGCCCCTGACACTTGGGGACATGGTATCCAGACCGCCTAAAGGAGTGGATGCACATCCGTTTGTACCGCCAATGATGGAGGTGTATGGCAAAGATAAAAAAGCATGGCTTTCCTGGGATGGAAACAGGGCCGTGATAAGTGATATAGACAGCTATGTTTTGAACCATCGGCGCAGAATGAAACCATGTACATCTTTTGATGTGCTTGGTATGGACAGCGGGGAAAATAAGGTATTTGGAAATGTGGACATTCCGATGAGACATTTTAACTCTTATATTGCATCAGCGATAGATCAATTGAAGGATCAGTTCCCGGAGGAATACGAAAAGTATTATGAAGGGTATGCAAAGGCTTCCGGGAATGAGGAATTGGCGAGACAGATCTATCTGATCAATCCCTTCAGCTATATCGGAACAGAGGAGAGATGTACGCAGGCAGAGTATTATCGGATCTGTGTAGGTGCATGTGATGCAGATACATCCTTTACTGTCAGCATGACCTTGGCTTGCCTTCTTGCAGGCGCAGGGAAGAATGTGGATTATCAGCTTGTCTGGGATCAGCCTCACAGCGAAGCGGATTATCCGGGTGAAGTGATTGCATGGATAGAAGAAATTATAAAGAAAGCCTGAACATAAATTTGCGGGCAGGAAAGGAGCATGGTCATTCATATGAATAACAGGACAGATATACGGGATCTCAGGACAGCTATTGAGTTCCTTAGGTCGCAGAAGGGGCAGTATGTAGAGACCGATGTGGAAGTAAATCCGCAGGCGGAGCTTTCGGGTGTGTACCGTTATGTGGGAGCCGGCGGAACCGTTATGCGGCCCACAACCATTGAAGGTCCGGCTATGATGTTTAACAAAATTAAAGGATTTGATGATGCGAGAGTAATAATCGGATTGCTGGCTAGCCGTAAACGTGTTGGTATGCTTTTTGGATGTGAGCCAGACAGATTGGGATGGTTATTGCATGATTGCGTTGACCATGCAGTGGCACCGGTTGTGGTTGATGGCCCAGCCATCTGTCAGGAGGTTGTACATCTGGCAACCGATCCTGACTTTGACTTGAACAAGCTGGTGCCGGCACCTACCAATACACCGACAGATGCAGGACCATACATTACTTTGGGTATGTGTTATGCAACACATCCTGACACAGGTGAATCGGATGTTACGATTCACAGAATGTGTATTCAGTCAAAGGATGAACTGTCAATCTTTTTGCAACCCGGTTCCAGACATATCGGAGCCATGGCGGAAAGAGCAGAGGAATTAGGACAGAATCTGCCGATTTCCATCAGTATCGGCGTGGACCCCGCTATCGAGATTACAGCATGCTTTGAGCCGCCGACAACGCCGCTTGGCTTTAATGAGCTTTCCATTGCAGGAGCGTTAAGAGAGCATCCGGTAGAACTGGTAAAGTGTAAGACTGTCAATGAGAATGCCATAGCAAATGCAGAATATGTGATTGAGGGTGAGATCATTACGGGGCGTCGTATTGTAGAGGATCAAAATTCCCACACAGGATTTGCTATGCCGGAGTTTCCGGGTTACAGCGGTCGTGCAAGTAATGAAACATGGCTGATAAAAGTTCATGCAGTGACACACAGGAAGCATCCGATTATGCAGACCTGTATCGGACCAAGTGACGAGCACTTAAATATGGCTGGTATACCGACAGAAGCAAGTATTATCGGTATGATAGAAAAAGCACTGCCCGGAAAACTGAAGAATGTATATGCACACAGATCCGGATGTGGAAAATATATGGTAATTCTTCAGGTAGCCAAGAATGTACATACCGACGAGGGAAAGCAAAGACAGGCAGCATTACTTGCATTTTCTGCATTTCCGGAACTTAAGAACGTCATCTTAGTGGATGATGATGTGGACCTCTTTGACAGCGATGATGTTCTTTGGGCAATGAATACAAGATTTCAGGGAGATAAGGATATCATTACGATACCAGGTGTGCGCTGTCATCCGCTTGATCCTTCATCATCTCCGGAATATGCGGATTCTATCAGTGATGTAGGGATTAGCTGCAAGACAATCTATGACTGTACTGTTCCCTTTCATTTAAAAGAGCATTTTAAGAGAGCGGCATTCCTTGAGGTGGATCCCCATAAATGGATTGCAGAATGGTAACAGGAGATGTTCCTTCGGACTTGTGGAGGTTAGAATGATAAAGAGACTTGTAGTAGGAATGAGCGGAGCTTCCGGAATTCCGATTGCTGTAGAAGTTTTAAGACAATTAAAGAGTATATCGGATATCGAGTCGCACCTTGTGTACAGCAAAGGTGCCGAGATGACAATTCCGCTTGAAACGGAGTTGTCATTGGCAGATATCAGAGAACTTGCAGACGTGGTATATGATAATGACAATATTGGCGCAGGGCCTGCCAGTGGTACATTCCGTACTATTGGGATGGTGGTCGTTCCCTGCAGCATGAAAACACTGGCAGGCGTCGTAAGCGGATATAGTGATAATCTGTTGTTGCGAGCGGCCGATGTTACGTTAAAGGAACGGCGCAAACTGGTTCTCGTAACCAGAGAATGCCCGCTTGGAACCCTTCATTTGCGTAACATGTATGAGGCAAGCCGGTTGGGAGCCGTCATTACTCCGCCGGTTTTGAGTTATTATAACCATCCGGAAACTTTGGAGGACTGCACGAGGCATATTGCAGGAAAGATTCTTGACCAGTTTGGACTGGAACCGGAAAACATGAAGCGATGGATGGAAGAAGGAGGAGATTAGGTATGGTTGACTTGAAAAAACACCCCTTTTATTTAGCTGCAGAACAGATTAAATGGGTTGAAGATACTTTGGCAATGCTTAGTACAGAGCAGAAGGCCGGGCAGCTGTTTTGTGTTATGGGCGGAGATTATCCGCTTGAGCAGCTTAAAGAAATGGTAAGAGAAAGCCGGGTGGGAGGAATTTTGTACAGACCGGCGCCGGCAGAGGAAATCAGGGCAAAATATGCGCAGTTAGATGCGGTCGCGCCGGTTCCGCTGTTAAAAGCTGCAAATCTTGAAGAAGGTGGAGCAGGGGCAATCAGTGACGGAACTTTGTTTGGCTGGCCTATGCAGGCGGCAGCAGCGAATGATCCGGAGCAGACGGTACATTTTGCCATGTCCACTGCATCAGAAGGAAAAGAAGTCGGTATCAACTGGACATTTTCGCCGGTATGTGATCTGGACATGAACTTTCAGAATCCAATTACCAATGTGAGAACCGGTGGAAGTGATATTGATAAGGTTTTGCGAGGAACAGAAATTTTTGCCGAGGTTATGCAGAAAAGCGGAATTGCCGCCTGCGCAAAGCATTTCCCAGGTGATGGCGTGGATTATCGGGATCAGCATCTGCACCCATCCTATAATTCGCTGACTGCAGAAGAATGGTATGCATCCTATGGACGCATTTATCAGAACCTGATCAGCAAGGATTTACTGAGCATCATGGTTGGTCATATTGTTCAGCCAGATGTTGAGATGGATATGAATCCGGAACTGAAATTTGAAGACTGTCTGCCGGGATCATTAAGTAAAGAGTTGCTGACCGGTGTGCTTCGTGAGAAGTTTGGTTTTAACGGTGTGATCACAACGGATGCCACGATCATGGGCGGATTCTGCATGGCTATGGAGAGACGCCTGGCAATACCCGCAGCTATTATGGCCGGCAATGACATGTTAGTGTTTAATACAAATTTTGAGGAAGATTACGCCTATATTTTGGAGGCGCTTGAGGACGGAAGGCTTACGGAAGAACGCCTTGATGAAGCTGTTACCAGAATTCTGGCGCTAAAGGCGAAAGTATGTGGGGAGCATTCATATACAGAGATTTCCAGAGAAACGTCTGAGAAATGGCATAGAGAATGTGTAGAAAAGGCAGCAACATTGGTCAAAAATCTAAAACCAGAGGTTTTACCGGTGACGAAGGACAAATATGACAGTATTCGTCTGATTATTTTAGGCAATGATACGATTCCCGGAGGAACCATGTCAGATACTGCAAAATGTTTTCTTGAAAAGCACGGATTTTCAGTAGATATTTATCAGCCATTTGAAGATGACCTGCATGGCACTAAGGCATTGCCTGACAGAAGGTTGACAATCTATCTGGCAAATTATGAGCAGGCAAGCAATCAGACCACAGTGCGGATTAACTGGTGTCAGAAACATGCATTGGATTCTCCGAGATTTTTGAATGAAGAGCCATGCATATTTGTCTCTATGGCGAATCCGTATCTGCTGCAGGATGTGCCGAGGGTAAAGACTTATATTAACGCATATACAGCTACCGTAACCAGTGTGCAGGTCGTTTTAGAAAAATTGTTAGGGGAAGGAGAGTTTACAGGTGTCAGCCCGGTAGATGCATTTTGCGGACTGCCTGATACGAGGATATAAGGATGAACAGAGAAATAAAAGCGATTATATTTGATCTTGACGGAGTATTATGCTTTACGGATAAGTACCATTATCAGGCATGGAAAGCGCTTGCGGACGAACTGGGAATTTATTTTGATGAAAAAATAAACAACAGGCTCAGAGGTGTCAGCAGGAAGGACAGTCTGGAAATTATTTTGGAAAGGTCGGACAAGCAATATACACAGGAAGAAAAAGAACAATTTACGGAAAAGAAGAATGCATTATACCGACAGCTGCTTCATGATATGAGTCCTAAAGATGCGTCCGAAGAAGTAAGGCGGACATTGTTGGAGCTTAAACAAAGGGGTTACAAGCTGGCTATTGGCTCATCAAGTAAAAATACACAATTTATCATTAACCAGATAGACATAGCCTCTTATTTCGATGCAGTTGCAGACGGAAATGACATTACATATTCTAAACCGGATCCGGAGGTATTTCTTAAGGCTGCAGCAAAGCTGGGTATCTCACCGGAGCAATGTGCAGTTGTAGAAGATGCGGATGCCGGTATTAAAGCAGCGAAAGCCGGAGATATGCTGGCATTTGCCCTAGGGGGTGATGCACAATATTCGGATATAAAGGATGTGGAACTTACGGATTTTGCAGATCTGCTTAATTATTTATGATCACATGAGATTGAATGTTTACGTATCGTATTTATTCCTGTAAGAAACAAGCCAAGTGACTGCTTGAAGCCAACCAATGGTTGGCTTCAAGCATATTGGCGACTACCGCGGCTTATTAAGTGGAAGGTATGGGAATAGAGAATGACGATGGAGGTAATCTATGAGAATTGCTGTACTGGCTGGTAATATTACAAATTATATTCAGAAACGGCTTCTTGAAGGAATTGTAAAATATGTAGAAGAGAAAAATATTAGTATTGATGTTTTTAGCTGCAATGGCGATATGTATGAGCAGTCAGAATATGGAATCGGGGAACTCCAAATATATAACCTGCCTGATCTTACGCAGTATGATGGCATTATTTATGCGAAGGATATGATTCATAATGTGCAAATTGCGGACGAACTTACACAGCGAATTAAGGATTCAGGAATTCCGACAGTCAGTATTGAGAGCTATAATTCCGGGATGTCGGTATTTTATGTTGATAACAGAGAAGCAATGAAGATGATGGTATCTCATCTGATAGAAGTACATGGAGTAAAGAGTATTTGTTATCTTTCAGGGCCAAAAGAAAATCAGGAGAGCATCGAAAGATTAAATGGCGCCATAGATGCCGTAAGAGAACACGGATTAATGCTTGATGATGATCATATTTATTATGGAAATTTTATGTCAGATAGTGGAGAAAGACTCATAGGTCATTTAGTGAAATCCGGTGTAAGTATGCCTGATGCGATTATATGTGCTAATGATGAAATGGCATTGGGAGCTTATATTGAACTTTGCAGACATGGCATCCGGGTCGGGAATGATATCCGTCTTACCGGATATGGTAATTTTTCCAGTTCAGCCAATTTAATTCCTGCCCTTACAACAGTTGAAAAACCTCAATGGCAGATTGGCTATGAGGCGTGTAAAAGTCTCGTTGAGAAAGAGCCGATATGTGTTAGAAAATTCAAGGTGAAGTACTGCTACCGGGGGAGCTGTGGGTGTACGGAACACAGGGAAGATAATATTGCAGAAATACAGATGAAGAGTGTGCAGCAGGAGCTGGAGGAGGCCATTACGATAGAACAAAATAAATTTATGGTCTCTGACTTGAGTAATTGTGAAAATCTGCAGGATTTTTTTGAGTATTTAATGAAATGTATTGTGCAGATGAATTTTTCATTCCTGTATCTGTGTCTTTGTGAGGAGGCTATACCATCCAATAACTTAGAGTACGGTTATCGGCTCGGAACAGATTATTCCCAAAGGGCATATATACCGATTGCATATGAAAAGGGAACATTTGAGGAGTATCCTTATTTTAGTTGTAAGGAGATTTTGCCGGAAGAGTGTAGGAAAAAGATTGGCACAGAAGTATGTATTGTTATGCCAATTCATTTCAGGAGGAACTGCCTGGGTTATGTGGTAGTATGCGGAAGCAAGTGGTGGCTTGATATGTCACATTTTTCAAACTGGTTGATGAATATTTCAAATACATTGGAAAACATCTATCGACAGAATGAATTAAAACGTCTGGTAAAAAAGCTTAGCAATGTCTGGATGCTGGACAGCCTCACACAGGTTTATAACAGAGCCGGTTTTTTTCATTTTGCAGATGGAATGATTGAAGAGTGTAAAAAGGATGGTGTACCAATAGGTATATTCTTTGCAGACATAAATAAATTAAAGCAGGTAAATGATGGCTATGGACATGAAGAGGGTGATTTCTATATCAGGTCGGTTGCCAGTCATATAGGCAAATTGAAGAAAAAGGAACAGCTTCTCATGCGATATGGTGGAGATGAATTTGTAGTTGTAGGAAAAATAATAAGGGGAAATGAATTTGATGAATTGACAGAGAATTTGAATTCAAAGTTGGAAGAATGCAGGCGAAAGAATGATAAAATATATGAGATGAGTGTAAGCGTGGGATTCAAATCAGCTGTGATTACAGAAAACATTAAAATTGACAGCCTCATAGAAGAAGCTGACCGGGAAATGTATAAAATGAAAAAGGAATGGCGGGATAGAAAGTGAGTATGCAAAACAGTTCATTAAATAAAATGGAAACGATGCCGATCAGGAGGCTGGTGGTCAATATATCTGTTCCACTGATGATCTCTCTGCTGGTACAGTCACTCTACAATATCGTGGACAGCATATTTGTGGCGCAGATCAGTGAGGAAGCCCTGACGGCGACATCGCTGGCATATCCCATACAAATGCTGATGGTGGCTGTTTCGGTAGGAACCGGTGTGGGGATCAATTCGCTGATATCCCGTAAGATTGGTGCAAAGGACTACGATGCTGTTGGAAATATTTCAACTACAGGATTGTTGTTGGGAGTTTTCTCATCATTTGTTTTCATTTTGTTTGGTAGTTTTCTTGCACCGTGGTTTTTCAACCTGTATACGGATGATCCTGTGTTGAAAGAAATGGGCATTATTTATCTTCGTATCTGCACATGGTTTAGTCTGGGTATATTCGCTGCGGCTATTATTGAACGTATGCTGCAATCTACCGGGAAAACTACACTGAGCATGGTGGCTCAAGTCAGCGGCTGTGTGGTTAATATAGTGCTTGACCCTATCATGATCTTTGGTTATTTTGGATGTCCTGCAATGGGAGTTACTGGTGCAGCTATGGCAACAGTAATCGGGCAATGGGCTGCTGCCGTTGTCGCCCTTATCCTAAATTTACTCTGCAACAGGCTTGTCAATTTTAAGATAAAAGGATATAAGCCTGATAAAAGAATTATTGCAACAATTTATAAAGTTGGTTTCCCAAGTATGATGGTACAGGCAATGGGAAGCCTGATGATTATGGGGGTTAACAATATTCTGGCGGTTTACTCTGTAACGGCAGTAGCATTTTTCGGAGTTTATTACAAATTACAGAATTTTGTATTTATGCCATCCAGCGGTATTGCCCAGGGATTGATTCCCATTGTGGGCTATAATTTTGGGGCTAAGAGAGCGGAAAAGATCGAGGAGGCAATTAAATTTGCTGCAATTCTGGCCTGTGTTGTTATGATGGTCGGAACGCTGCTGTTCCAGATGATCCCAGAACAGCTTTTGGGGCTGTACAATGCCAGCGGAGCAATGCTTGAGATTGGTGTGCCAGCACTGCGGATTATTTCGCTGATTTTTGTACCTACAGCTATTGTGTTGGTGATTGGCTACGCCTACACAGGTATGGGAAATGGTATGGTCAATATGATGGGAACTTTGCTACGGCAGTTACTTCCTGTGCCGATCATTTATTTCGTAGCAAAGTGTGTCGGCGTTAGCAGGGTGTGGTTTGTGTTTTGGTTTTCCAATATTTGCGCGTTGGTATATGTCCTGCTCTCAATAAGGAATACATACCATAAGGTTTTATTACCCATGAAGGATGAGAAAAAGTAAATTTGAGATGTAGGCATTCCGTAGTCATGCAGGATGAGAAAGCGAAGGCAGTTTTTATGAAACTGTTTGAGGGAAACCAGCAGATTGCTAAAATGGCAGAGGCAAGTCAGGATTCTACCGATGCCATCAGTTCAGAAATGATGACTGCAATGATGGATGATATGCCGATCCGTCAGCCTCTGGGTTTTATTCCGGGGACGACAAGGGAAGCGCCTGAGCAGTTATTGGAGGCATTAAATCAGTAATGCTGTCGAGATAAACAACGAACAGGAGGAAGTATTATGCGTTACAAAAATTTATTTGCACCGGTCTTATTATAACAGGAGTAACTTTTTCAGACTGTAAGGTGGAAACCCAGTCTATAGCCGTCTTATTTCCTCGCAAAAGGAAAGGGATTTTGTTAGGCAAAGGCGCCTATTGGGACGAATGACGTGATTCGGGAGATCACACAGATTACCGTCCGGATCGTAAGAATTGAGGATTGGAAGCTTGTCGCCTGACTTGATCGTATTTGCTATTTTCCAAATAAATCTGCGTGGCTTCCTGTTGCAGTAGCTGAAAGAATCAAGGTATCTTCGTAGATTTGATACAGAAGCAGCCAATCGGGTTCAATATGGCATTCTCTGAAGTCATGCAGGTTGCCACTCAGTTGATGGTCTCTGTATTGAACCGGTAAAGGACTTCCGCTCGCAAGCAAGGAAAGCACATTAACAAGTTTATCCAGATCTTTGCCACGCCTTTTCATTAGCTTGGCATCTTTTTTCATGCGGTTGGTGTAGACGATTTTGTACATAGGCTAATCCTCTAGCATTGACGCAACTGCGTCTGCCGCATTGTCAAAGGGACCGTTAAGATTGCGTTTAAACCTGCTGTCATATATGGCCTCTTGAAGTGAATCAGAAACAGTCTTATGCTGTACTGAAAATGGGATACCTGCATTTTCTATAGCAGCGTTCAAAAAGATGCGTATTGCGGTCGATGTATCTAATCCAAGACTGGCAAAAAGAGTGTCAGCTTCTTTTTTTAAAGAATCATCAATACGAATTTGTAATGTAGCCATAATGAACCTCCATTGAATTTGTATTAGTATTGTACTATATATTCAATGAATATACAATTGTGTATTATTGTATCAATACGATGGTAGCCGGGATATCTTCATTAAGAGTAAAGAGCAGACAGGAGTCAGTGCCCGAAAGGTAAGCCGTATTATATAAGGACTGCGAGTAACAGAAAAGTTTATCTGTCCATATTCTGGCCCGTACGATAACTCTTCGGGCTTACCCCGAATTTCTTTTTAAACGCTTTGGAAAACACAAGCTGGTCGTTATATCCGACCTGGTTTGAAATTTCCTTTACAGACAGCGCAGTGCTGACAAGGAGATTGGCTGCTTTATGCATGCGGAAGTCTATCAGAAAATTCTGGATAGAAATATTAAGTTCCTGTTGAAATACGTGATTCAGATGGGAACGGGTAATGCCGATATTGTCGGCAATGTCAGACACGCCAATTCCCTGCATATACATTCTGTTAATGTAATCAATTGAGAGGTTTACATAAGTATTGTCGCTATAGCCGATTTGTCCATGTTTATCCTTCCGGGTATGCGCAGCATGATGCTTGGCAAGGATGGCAAACAGCTTAAGCAGAATGGACTCACGGTAAAGATCATCGGAAAATCCCACGTCTCTATGTGCAAATAAATCATCGAAGCAGCCCATGTAAGCATCGGGATCAGGAGCCGGAAGCGTCAAATGATTTTTGGAGAAACCACAATTCTTTAATATCGTATCAGCTCTTATCCCCTTGAAACCAATCCATACATACGTCCATGGGTTATTCACATCTGCACAGTAAACGATAGGTTCATTGGGATAGACTAAGAACATCTGACCGGAACCGAGATAATATGTATTGCCGTTTGCCGAATAAAATCCCTCACCCGACAAAATAAAATGAAGAATATATTCATCACGGGCAGCGGAGACCCCATGATAAGGTTTGCAATATTCTCTGCCTGCATGTACTAAGGTTATTTCCATGGAGGTTTCGCTGAAGTCTTCCATACAAATGAATTCACCAGCCTGCATAGGAGTCTCTTCCTGCATATCAATATCTCCTTCCCGTCAAGATATAAATTATAATTTCGTGCGCCTTAGTGCACATGGAATCCGAAGATGCCACAATGTCTTTCTGTGTCTACATTTTACCATATAATCTGCGATTTTGACATATTAATATTCGCATATAATCATTTTTTCAGGTTATTTTTTCCCGATAATTAAAATCATATAATAATTTCATCATAAATGCTTCGGAATTAAGTGCGAAAGGAGTAATGCAGATGAGCAGAAAAGCAATGTGTGCAGTTCCGCCTATGGGCTGGAATTCATGGAATACGTTTACGGAGAATATAAATGAAGATTTAGTGAAAGAAACCGTAGATTCAATGAAAGAGCAGGGATTTCTGGAAGCCGGATATGAATATGTGGTAATGGATGACTGCTGGAGTCTGAAAGAGCGTGATTCGGAAGGAAGACTGGTGGCAGATCCTGAGAAATTCCCGAATGGAATCAAAGCGCTGGCGGATTATATTCATGAAAAAGGATTCAAATTCGGCATGTATAGCTGTTGCGGGACCAGAACCTGTGCAAACTATCCGGGCAGCTTCGAACATGAATTTGAAGACGCAAAGCAGTTTGCCCAGTGGGGTGTTGATTATTTAAAGTATGATAATTGCTTTAAGCCGCAAAATCAGGATGGAAGAACACTGTATCGCAGAATGGGAATGGCGCTTGCGAATTCTGGTAGGGACATTGTGTTCTCCGCGTGTCAGTGGGGGACAGATTCCGTACACGAATGGATTCGTTCATCGGGAGCACACTTATTCCGGTCTACAGAGGACATTAACGATTCCTGGAATTCCATCAAAGACATTGCTCTTTCACAGCTTGATAAACAGGCATTTTCGGGATCTTACTGCCACAATGACATGGATATGCTGGTGGTCGGAATGTATGGAAAAGGCGGCAATGAATATATTTCCGCCGGGGGATGTACCGATGAGGAATATCAGACTCATTTTTCCCTCTGGGCAATGATGAATTCGCCTTTGATGATCGGATGTGATGTCAGAAAGATTAACGATGAGACCAAAAAGATTCTGCTGAATCAGGATATCATTGCGATCAATCAGGATATAGAGTGCAGGTCGCCGTTTCAGTTAAGCTGTGTATCAAACAGTATTGATACATTTGTATTAGTAAAGTTTTTATCGAATGGAGACATAGCGGTCGGTATGTTCAATTTGGGAGATGTTCCGGCTATGGTTACGGTAGATTTCTGGGATATGGGGCTTACTGTCAGCTCAGGAAGGAACTTGGAGTTTTATGACTGTATTGAACATGAGAATATAGGCGTGAAGAAAGAAATATTCTCGGAGACAGTGGCAGCGCACGGTTCCAAAGTATACAGATGTAAGATGGTGTAGAAAATGACAGATCATTATTGTAAAACATGCAGAACGCAATTGATGTCTGATGAGATTGCCTTGCATAGGAAGCTGTTTAACAGGGCTGCAAAGGAGTTCCTGTGCCTTGGCTGCCAGGCAGCGTATTTAAATGTGGAACGCAGCAAGTTAGAAGAGGTAATAGAAAGATATCATCAAAGCGGCACGTGCGTCCTTTTCTCGAAACGAGCATAATAGAAAACATGATTGGAGTATCAGATATGGAAGAAAAGAAAAATATAAGATGTCAGATTCATTGCCAAAAAGGAAAAGAGATAAATGCCGAGCTTTCCATAGATACAGGAATATATGAACAGGACGGTATTCGTATTGAAGTGAAAGACCATGCCACGGACGGATGCCGGTACGGAGAAATCCGTCTGAACATAAAAAATGAGTCCTGCAGGGAAAACTTTAATTTAAGAATGGAAAAGCCGATCAGGGTATATCTGCCGGTGACAGAGTGTCCGGAAAAAATCACGGCAATGTATCTTTTTAATGAATGGTGGACCAGACCGGCGTTTGTTAGCGGATTTAAAGATATTCCCGATTTCACGCAGGTGGCTTTCTTCAAATATCAAGATCGGTTTGCGTGTTTCGTGCCGATGGTAGGATGGGATTTCAAAGCATATATGGTAAGCGGGACAGAGACGGAGATCTGTCTGGAAATGACATCCTATTTAGGCGGTCAGAAAGAAGTTGATGAACCATTATATTTACTGGCGGAGGCGCCTACATTGGAAGAAGCGGTACATAGGGCTTTTACATGGCTTGCTGAATATAAAGGAATCAGGACGAGAGAAACTCGAAGAATCCCGGAGATGTTCCGCTATCTGGGATGGTGCAGCTGGGATGCATTTTACAGAGAAGTATCGGAAGAAAATATCCGTCGGAAGGCAGACGAGTTGATGGAAAAGAATGTTCCGGTAAAATGGATGATTATTGATGACGGATGGCTTTCCGTACAGGATGAACTGCTTTATGATTTTGCTCCTGATCAAGAGAAATTTCCTAACGGATTTAAAAATATGATACGGGATATTAAGGCAAAAGGTGATATCAGATGGTTTGGTGTCTGGCATGCGCTTGGCGGTTATTGGGGCGGTATCTTACAGGGAAGTGAGCTGGACTCTAAAGAGCGTCCTTATCTTTATAGAACAGTAAATGGAAAACTCGTTCCGAGCCCGCAAAGCGGAGAAGGTTTTTACAGAGACTGGTATAAGGAACTGTGGCATGAAGAGATCGATTTTGTAAAGGTAGATGGACAGAGTGCGGTTCCGTATTATTTCGAAAACAGCCTGCCGGTCAGTGAAGCCGCAAGAGGCATGAATCAGGCACTGGAAAGCGGTGCGTCATACATGGATGGGGCGATCATCAACTGCATGGGAATGGCGATGGAGAGCATTCTGGCCAGACCGACTTCCGCGATTTCAAGAAACAGTGATGACTTCGTACCTGATAAAGAAAACGGTTTTGCAGAACACCTGTTACAGAATGCATATAATGCGCTGTATCATAACGAATTATACTGTTGCGACTGGGATATGTTCTGGACGAAACATGAAGACAGTGTGAAACATAGTCTGTTACGGGCGATCAGCGGAGGACCGGTATATGTCAGCGACAAGATCGGGGATACGAATCCGGAAGTGCTGAAACCGCTGACATATGAGGATGGCAGAATCCTGATGATGGATCGTGCGGCAAAACCTACGGAAGACTGTATTTTTTCTAATCCAATGGAAAATGGAGTTTTGAAGCTGCATAATGTGGGCTCATGGGGTGAATGCGGGAAAGGCGGAGGAATCGCCGCATACAACCTGACCGGATTAAGACAGTCATACGCGTTCAAACCGGCGGATATACCGGATATTGAGATGGCAGATTCGTACTGGGTTTATGACTTTTTCGGCAAAAAGGTTTTTGCCCTGGACCGGAATGAAAGCTATGAGGGGATTCTGGAAGCAGACGGCTTTGCGTGGTTTGTGATACTTCCGAAGAAAAAGACAGGCTCCTGTCTGGGACTTCTGAATAAATACGCTGGATTTACGGCAGTTGAAAGCATGCAGGAAAATGATGGGACACTGATTGTAGTTGTCACGGAATCAGGAACGTTGGGATGGTTATCTGAAAGAGAACCGAGGAAAGTAACGGCGGGTAGCGCCGATGTCACAGGGAAAGTGCTAAAAGATGGTAATTTGTATTCTGTACTACTCCCCGAGAGCTCTTCGAAAACAGTACTCTCCATCGTATGGTAACGAGGAAAACATTTCACCATATAATCTGCGATTTTGACATATCAATATTCTCATATAATTGCTTTTTGGGGTTATTTTTTTACTATGTTCAAAGTCATATAATATTCCCATAGTAAATGATTCAGCGACGGATATGGAGCAGACATATATAAATAATCAGGATTCAATTAAGGGAATCAAATATAAATATAGAAAAACAGATAGGAGGAAATGGAGATGTGGGACAAAAAAGTAATAGCTCTGGCAATTGCTGCGGTTTTGATACTGTGCTTTCCGGGATTTGTGGGCAGAGGCGCAGGAGCGGTCGGCAATTCGGGAGGAGGCAGTGCGGCGGAAGCAGTGCCGGTTCCGGAAGGCTTATGGGATCCGTATGAGCAGGAATTGACTCTGACAACCGTTATGGAGGAAAACTCAGGAACGAGTTTCCAGAATGGCGATACTTATGACGATAATCCATGGTATCGGGCATTCAAGGACAGATTCAACATTAATCTCAAGAATATGTGGATAAGCAACGACTATGGAACCAAGTTAAATCTGGCGATTGCCGACAGAGATCTGCCGGATTTCTGCTATGTTAATGCTTCACAGCTTGCATCACTGGAGAAATCCGGATTGATTATGGATTTGACCGATCTTTTTGATACTTATGCGTCGGATACTTTAAAAAGCTACTTTGAAATAGAAAGTGACACCTATGAGACGGGATGTCTCGGTGGAAGATTGTACGGCATTCCTCAGCTTAGTTACGGTAATATAGATAAGTTCAATTATGTGTGGATCAGAAAGGACTGGAAAGATCAGCTTGGACTGGCAGACCCGCAGACTATGGATGATGTACTTGCCATTGCACAGGCCTTTAAAGAGAATTTCGGCGGATATGCCATGGGAGAAATGCAGAACTTAGATAATATGAACCGTCTGGCTGTTGCCTATGGCGCACATCCCGGTATCTGGATTGAACTGGAGGATGGTACACTTGGGTATGGCACTGTTCAGCCGGAGATGAAAGAGGTGATTGCAGCCTATGCAGAGTGGTATGCGGAGGGAATTATCAATCCTAACTTTACGACTACCAATCAGGATAAGCTGTTTCAGGATGCAATCAATGGTGAGGTCGGTGTAGTTCCGTGGGCACAATGGTTTGGGTATAATCCGGGACCGCAGATCATAGAAAACCTTGGACCGGAAGCAATTTTTGAGCCTTATCCAATCCCTTCAGCCAATGGTGCAGAAGTAGAGGGAAATGTCGGATTTGGAAATATCGGTTATATTGTAATCAGCAATAACTGCAAGAATCCGGAAGGGGTATTTAAGCTGATTAATTTCTGGTGTTACATGATGGATGATGCGGCAGGAAACGAGGATTTGGAGTTTATCAGTTCCCTTTATGATAATAACTATCCGAACTGTGTTCGTTGTTTGACGGTAATCAACCCTATGACTGACTATAACCAGTACACGAAAGTAACGGATGCGCTGGCGAAAGGATTAGATGTGGATGTGACGGAGCTGGGTAAAGACGCATCGAAATATAACAGTTGTGTTGCCTGGCTGACCAAGCAGGATCCCGATGGTGTGGGCGACTGGCTCCAGCAGGGGAATGACAAATCCGCTTATGGCATTGCAAAAGAATATCTGGACAGCGGAACTTATCTGAAGGATGCCAAATGGGGACAGGATACCGCCACACTGCAAAGCGTCGGTTCTACTTTAAATGATATTCTGGTGGAAGGTTTCACGCAGATCATTATCGGCGAGAAGGATATCGACTATTTTGACACGCTGGTAGAGCAGTGGTGGAAAGCAGGCGGAGAAATGGCTACAGCCGAGATTAATGAAACATACGGAAATTAGTAATTGAGGGAGGGAGAAAAATGCCAAGTAAGAAAAAGATAGACAAGACGAAATTGAGAAATCAAGCGCAGTACCATTTGATGTTGTTGCCTGGGGTCATCATAACTTTAATCTTCTGTTATATCCCATTATATGGACTGATTATAGCATTTGAGGATTATAACCCCGGGCTGGGATTTGCGTCCCCGTGGGTAGGTTTGGACAATTTCAAGTTTCTGTTTAACCAGCCGAACTTTGTCAGAACCATTTGGAATACCTTATACATAGCGGTGTTTAAGCTACTTCTGGGAATTATCGTTCCTGTCACTTTTGCGGTACTGCTCAATGAGATGATTTCCAATAAGGTAAAGAGAGTTTATCAGACCCTGATCTATATTCCAAACTTCATGTCATGGGTTATTCTGGCAGGTGTTATGATGGATTTGCTGGGATCGGACGGGGCTATCAACGTCCTGCTCGGAAAGCTGGGAATTGAAGCAATTTCATTTCTCGGAAATGCCAAGGTCTTCCCATGGACTATGATCATCAGTGATGTCTGGAAAGGTTTCGGATACGGCACTATTGTATATTTGGCAGCTCTTACGGGAATTGATCCGGGACTGTATGAATCGGCAACACTGGATGGGGCGACGCGTTGGCAGAAAATACGCTATATAACCGTTCCGCTGTTAAAACCTACGATCGTGCTGATGCTGGTACTGGCGCTGGGTGGTGTGCTGAATGCAGGATTTGATCAGGTATTCAACCTGTATTCGCCGGTAGTATATTCAACAGGTGATATTATTGATACTTATGTGTATCGTCTCGGTATTCAGCAGGCGCAGTATTCTATCGGTGCAGCAGTAGGTCTGTTTAAATCGCTTGTATCCTGCATTCTGGTATGTGTGTCCTATTACATGGCGGATAAGCTTGCCGGATACAAAATATTCTAGGAGGGGATGACGATGGAAACGAAAAAATATGGAGTTTTTGATGTAGTATTGCTTATCGTTTTAGGAATTGCATGTGTGACATGTGTACTCCCGTTTATCAACCTTCTTGCGGTTTCCTTCAGCGGCAGCACGGCAGTAGCGGCAGGAAAAGTAGGATTTGTACCGGTTGATTTTACACTAGCCTCTTATAAGTATATTCTGGAAGATGGTAGTTTCTTCCGAGCAATGGCAGTTTCGATAGAGAGGACAGTGAAAGGAACACTGTTAAATCTGATTTTGATGGTGCTGACGGCATATCCGTTGGCAAAACCTAAGGGAGAACTGATCGGCAGAAGGTTTTATGTAGTGTTTTTTGTAATTACAATGCTCATAGGCGGCGGTATGATCCCTACATATTTGCTGGTATCGGGTTTGGGATTAAAGGATACGATATGGGCGCTGATCCTGCCTGGGGCACTTCCGGTTTCTAATATGGTTATCCTGATGAACTTTATCCGGGAATTGCCGGCGGAATTGGAGGAAGCAGCATCCCTTGACGGGGCAACTCCTTTCCAGACGCTCGTCATGATTATTCTGCCTCTGTTAAAACCGGCGCTTGCCACAGTCGGACTGTTCTGCATGGTAGGTCACTGGAATGAGTGGTTTAACGGTATGCTGTATATGAGTAACCCGTCCAACTATCCTTTGCAGACTTACCTACAGTCTCTGCTTGTGAACTTTGAAAACATGCTGCAAGGAGACTCTACTTATGATATCAAAGCATTGCTGTCCATGATGAATGTCAGGACAGGACGCGCGGCACAGTTATTTTTGGGTGCCATACCGATCATGCTGGTATATCCCTTCCTTCAGAAGTATTTTACAAAGGGACTTGTACTGGGTAGCGTAAAGGGTTAAAATTCAATTGATGAAATTGTTGCAGTAATAAGAGTAGCCACTGGGAAACTGGTGGCTGCTTTGATAAACAATAAATGAAATATATGGAGGATCATGATCATGCCGATTGTAATAGATGCGAAGAAGAGACTTTTTACTTTGCACACGGAAAATACAACCTATCAGATGAAGGCGGACAGTCTTGGAACTTTGCTTCATGTATATTATGGGAAGCGGACGGATGACAGTGATAAGTCTTACACGATCTGCTATAAAGACAGAGGATTTTCAGGCAATCCTTATGAGATGGGAAAAGAAAACAAAGATTATTCTTTAGATGTTCTTCCGCAGGAATATAGCTGTTATGGTACGGGAGATTACCGTATCAGCGCATTCAAAGTACAAAATGAGGATGGCAGCTTAGCTGCGGCGCTTCGGTATAAAGGGTATCAGGTCAATAAGGGGAAGTATTCCATACAGGGGCTGCCCGCGGTATATGCCGAAGAGAACGAGGCGGACACGCTTGAGATCATTTTGGAAGATTCAGTTTCCAAGGTGGAAGTGCATTTGATGTATGGGGTACTTGCGGACAATGATATTATCACCCGTGCCGCGAAGATTATCAATCAGGGAACGAACAGGATCGTATTGCAGAAAGCCGCCAGCATGAATCTGGACTGGATAAGCGGCGAGTATGAGTGGACGACATTCTATGGCGGTCATGTGACGGAAAGAAGTGTGCAGAGAAGCGAGCTTGGCCATGGTATTCATGCCATAGGCAGTGTGAGAGGTACTTCCAGTCATCATTACAATCCGTTTGTCATGGTCAGTGATAAGAATACGGATGAAGAAAAGGGCGGGTGTTATGGTTTTTCCTTCCTTTACAGCGGAGAATTTCTGATGGAGGCGGAAAAGGATCAGGTAGATCAGACACGATTGATCTGCGGCATTCATCCGGATAATTTTGCATGGAAGCTGCAGCCGGGCGAACAATTTGACACACCGGAAGTTATGATGACATACAGTGCGCAGGGGTTCGGCACTCTGAGCAGGAACATGCATAAGACCATACGGCAGAACATTTGCCGCGGAGAATGGAAAGCAAAACGTCGTCCCGTACTTATTAACAACTGGGAAGCTACCTATTTCAACTTTACAGGGGAACAGTTGGTGACAATAGCAAAGAATGCCGCGGAATTAGGCGTTGAGCTTTTTGTACTGGATGACGGGTGGTTCGGAAAGCGCGATGATGATCATTCGGGGCTTGGCGACTGGTTCCCTAATGAAAAGAAACTGGGATGTACGCTGAAAGAACTGGCGGAGAGGATCGTGGAGTGCGGAATGCTGTTCGGGCTTTGGTTTGAGCCGGAGTGTATCTCGGAGGACAGTGATCTGTATCGGGAGCATCCCGACTGGGCAGTCGTAATACCGGGGAGAAAGCCTAATCTGAGCAGAGACCAACTGATACTTGACTTTTCCAGAGAGGACGTGCAGGATTATATCATAGGACGGATGTCCGCTATTTTCGCGGAAACGCCCATCAGCTATGTAAAGTGGGATTTTAACAGAAGTATTTGTGATAAATACAGTATGGCGCTTGACGCGCAGAGTCAGGGAGAATTCGCCCATCGGTATGTGTTAGGACTCTACCGTGTGTTAGAGACGCTGACTGCGAAGTTTCCTCATATTTTATTTGAGGGATGCAGCGGTGGCGGCGGACGTTTTGATGCGGGTATGCTGTACTACACTCCGCAGATATGGTGCAGTGATAATACGGATGCTATAGCGAGACTTAAGATTCAGTATGGGACTTCCTTTGGCTATCCGGTGTCCACTATGGGCTCCCATGTTTCAGCGGTACCCAATCACCAGACCGGACGTATTACTCCTTTTTCCACCAGAAGCTGTGTGGCTATGGCGGGAACCTTCGGCTATGAGCTGGATGCCACGAAATTGTCTGAAGAAGAGAAAGCAAAGGTGCGGCAGCAGATTAGTAAGTTCAAAGAGTATTATGATTTGATTCAGTATGGTGAATATTACCGGTTACAGGCTCCTTCGGATAAGCAGTGTACCGTATGGGAAACGGCTGACCCCGAAGGCAGGGAAGCATTGGTAAGCGCCGTATATCATCATGTGGAAGCAAATGCGGCTCCGGTTATTGTCAAAGTGCAGGGATTAGACGCGGAAGCATATTATCAGCTGCATTTGAATTTGGAAGGTATGGCAGATTTGCCGGAGCAGGCAAGGGAATGGTTTGTAAGTCGTTTGCCTTACGGATACAAAGACGGAGAAAAGATTTCCGGAGCGGCATTACAGCAGTGTGGAATGGTAATTCCCGAAGCGTTACAGGAGTTTCAGGCGTGGCAGATTCATCTTATTGCAATCTAAAAAAGGAGATATGACATGAGTGTCATAGTGTGTACATTACTTGCAGCAGCGGTGTTTGCCGCGGATCTGCTGATCAAGAACCATATAGAGAAAAACGGCAGGGAAGGAGCAGAAGAGCCTGTCTGTGGGGGCAGGCTTCTGATCCGTAAGTACCATAACAAGGGAGCATTTCTGGATATAGGACAGCATAGGCGGGGGATCGTGGCAGTTTTATCGCTTATGCTGACGCTTAGTGCGACCGTGCTGTTTCTTCTGACGTTTTCTTATCGGGGAAACGGACTGCTGCGGGCAGGGCTGGCACTTCTGCTGGGCGGCGCGTACAGCAATACTTATGACCGTCTCGTCCGTAAGTATGTGGTGGATTATGTGAGTTTCCCGGTAAAAAATCAAAAAATCAGAAATATTGTATTCAATATTTCTGATTTCTGTATCATGATTGGTGCGCTTCTCATGGTACTCGGAAGCGTAGAAGAATAAGAAGCGCACGGAGTTTGTGAAGCGTAAGCGAACAAATCTCGTAAAGTTAATCGCGAAGCGATTTACTTTTTTTATGCTGTGATAACCGTGCCGCATTTTCCTTTGATCGCACCCGTCACGTCCGTGATGGAGGTGATCAGCACGCTGCCGGAAGGGCATTTTTCCAGATAGTCAATAGAAGCCTCGATCTTGGGAAGCATGGTGCCTTCTTCAAACTCTCCGCGGACGATCAGTTCCTTGGCTTCGGCGGTAGTCAGTGCATCTAATGCTTCCTGTTTCGGTGTGCCGAAATTCTTATATACGCATGGGACGCCGGTTAGGATAATCAGCATGTCGGCATGCAGATCAGCAGCCAGTTTACCGGCGATAGAGTCTTTTTCAATCACGGCGGAGGCGCCTTTCAGTGCATGGCTCTGTTCAATTACGGGTATACCGCCGCCTCCGCAGGCGATGACGACCTGACCTGCATCTGCAAGGGTGCGGATGGCATCGATCTCTACAATATCAATAGGCTTGGGAGCAGCGACTACACGGAGAAATCCCTTGCCGGGTTCCTCTTTTACATAATTCCCCTTCTTGATTTCAATTTCAGCATCTTCGGCGGACATGTAACGTCCGATCGTCTTCGTGGGCTCATAGAACGCTTCGTCATAAGGATCTACCGTTACCTGTGTCAGAATCGTGCTGACGGCTTTCGAGATGCCGCGGCTGAGCAGTTCCGCCCGCAGAGCATTCTGGATATCATAACCTACATACCCCTGACTCATGGCGGAGCACACACACATGGGAGCGGGTGTGTAATCGATATAGATGCGGCGCAGTTCTGTCATGGCCTTATGGATCATGCTGACCTGCGGACCATTGCTGTGAGTGATGGTAAGCTGATAGTCGGCTTCCACAAGATCCGCAAGTGCTTTGGCGGTGACTTTTACGGCGTCCCATTGTTCTAATATTGTATAACCAAGCGCCTCGTGTCCGAGTGATACGACTGCCCTTTTTCTGCTCATACGATTCTGTTTCCTCCGATTTCATGTTATGAAAACAGTATACCAAAAAGCATAGATTTTGTATAGGAAAGTTTTTGTATGCATAGATGATGTATTTATCAAAAAGAAAACAAACAAACTACTAAAATAAACGAAAATATTTCAACAAATGTACTGTAAAATGAACGAAAAAGACCGAAAAATTTATGCAAAATTAATAACAAACGTTTGACATTATATAAGGGGACTAGTATAATAGTATACAACTTGTTTTGAGGGAAGGGCGTGAAAATATGGAGTATGCACAGATATTGCAGAATATGTCATTGGAAGAGATTCGTGCGGTAGTCGAAATACTGCAGAAATCGTCGGATTCGTATATTTATATATTTGATTTAGATACGGATACATTTATGATGACGAGCCGAATGCAGGTGCGGTTTCCCTTCGAGGAAGATGTTATCCGGAATGCTACGGCCGCGTTGCAGAAAGTAATATATCCCTCTGACTATAATAAAGTGCGAGAAGACATTGTGCGGTGCACCTCGGGAGAGCAGGAGTTTCATGCCATAGAATACCGCTGGATGGATCGGGATAATCGGATCGTCTGGATTAGCAGCAAAAGCACGGTGATCAGGGGTGCCGGCGGGCACAGGCTGTTGGTAGGAAGGGTGACAGAGCTTGGTAAAGAGGCGAAGGCGGATAATATTACGGGACTGCGCAGAGAGATCAGGTTCCAGTATGATGCGGAGGAGATCCTGCGTGACAGGCCGGAGACGATCAGATACATGATGCGGATCGGCATCGATAATTTTAAAGAGATCAACGAGAAGGAAGGCCCGGAGGCGGGGGACAATGTGCTGCGGGAGCTTGCGGACTGTATCGTGGCGGCAGTAGACCCGAAGGTGGATGTCTATCGTCTGATGGCGGATGAATTTATTATAGTGGATGCTTTTTCGGCCGCAGAGGTGGATGTACAGGCAATTTATAATGAAATCAGGAACAATGTGGCGGAGACGGTACGGAACAAGGAATACAGTTGTTTTTATACGGTATCTGCCGGCGTAATGCAGGACGGATTCGAGAGCAGGAGCGCGGAGGAGATCCTGAAACTGACGGAGTTTGCGCTGAACCAGGCGAAACGCAACGGCAAGAACCAGATGGCGCTGTTTGACCGTGAGGCCTATGACGGATATCTGCGCCGGCTGAATATACGTAGACTGATGAGACAGGATATAAACGACAATTTCAGAGGGTTTCAGGTGTTCTTCCAACCGATCATTTCGACGAAAGACTATACGCTGATCGGAGCGGAGGCATTACTTAGGTGGGGATGTGAGCAGTACGGCAATGTATCTCCGGCAGTGTTCATTCCGATTCTGGAGGAGAGCGGACTGATCATTCCGGTTGGAAAATATGTTATGTGGCAGGCGGCTCGGACATGCCGGAAATGGAGGGAGATCATCCCGCACTTCCATGTCAATGTGAATCTGTCTTATGTCCAGATGCACAAGAGCGATCTGATCGAGGATGTGGAGAGATGTATCAAAGAAGTGGGTATTCCGCCGGAAAGTCTGGTGCTGGAGCTGACCGAGAGCGGCTATATTGAGACAGACAGCAGGATCAAGAGCCTGTTTAAAGATCTGAAGGAGAAAAACATTGATCTGGCGCTGGATGATTTCGGGACAGGTTATTCCAATATGCGTTATCTGAAGGAGATACAAGCGACTACGGTCAAGATCGACAGAAGTTTTGTCGTGCAGGCGCTTAAGAATGATCATGACTATAATATTATCAATCATATTATAGACATGGTGCACAGTCTGGGATTTTCCGTATGTATGGAGGGCATAGAGGAAGAAGATGAGCTGAACAAGATGATGGAGACGAAGCCGGATATGATACAGGGATATTTCTTCGGAAAGCCCTCTCCAGCCGACCAGTTTGAGGAGCAGTTCCTACATACTACAAGTTTTCTTTGATCCGGATATCGATGTCCACATAATCATTGCAGACAGTGGGAAGTTCGCCGGTGGTCAGATAGGTAAACAGAATAGCGAGGGGCTTAGAACCCTGCAAGAAGGGCTGTTGGCAGATAGTAGCTGCGATCAGCCCTTTTTCTATATATTCTCTTGTAGTATCAACGATATCGTTGGTGATGACGGTAATTTCGTTCTGACGTCCTGAGTCGGTCACGGCACGACAGCCGCCGTAGACACCGCCGGCGGTAAAATAGAGTGCATTGATCTCGGGATGCCGGGCCAGCAGCGAGGCAGTGAGATCGTAGCTTTCCGATTCATTGTCATTATTATTGACGATATCCACTATGCTGATATTGCTGTAAGCAGCTGTGGCATGGCGAAAGCCTGCGATACGCTCGGTGTGGCACAGGATATTCCGAGAACCGGATATGATGCCTACACGGACATCACCCTGAATGCGATTGCAGGTCATCAGGTGCATGAGACCGCCGGCTGTCTCTCCCGAGCGATAGAAATGACAGCCGATATAAGCGATGCGCCTGGAGTTCTCGATATCCGTATTCAGAGTAACTACGGGGATACCGAGGGCGTGAAGTTCATCGATTTTCTCCCGTACTGCGGGATCGTTATAGGGGGAGAGTGCGAGACCGTTGATGCCTTCGGCGACAAGTTCGTCGATGGCATGCAGCTGCTGTTTCAGATCATAGTCAGTCTGACGGATCAGCACGGAACAGTTATAGTCGGCAAGTTCCTCCGCCTTGGCGTTGACACCCGCCAGAATGTCATCATAGAAGACAGTTCCCAGTCCCAGCAGGACGACTCCGAGTTTCAGATTCTTCTTGCGGGCGGCGAGAACGATTCCGGCCTTATTGGGCTTATAGTCCAGGGTCTGTGCGATTTCCAGCACTTTCTGCCGCGTCTGTGCATTGACGGAACCGCGGTGGTTCAGTACGCGGTCTACCGTGCCGCGGGATACGCCTGCAAGGGCGGCGATCTCTTTGATGGTTGCCATGGGGAGTTCCTTTCTATAGAGCATTTGTGTGATAATTTGGCTGCATTTAGAGTAGCATAATGGGGGTGGGAAGTCAAATGCGGGGATAGGCCATTCGGACGTGCCGCCAGACGGACGCGCAGATAGAAGTTAATATCTACGGAGCCGCGCTTTCGCTCCGTAAAAACCGTAGCGGACACTAAGCTCGTGGAATACCTCGCTAAGTGCCGACGGTTTTTAAGGGGCTCCTTAAGAAATTAACTTCCATCTGCGCTGGGGATTGGTTGAGGATAAGGAGTAACGAAATAGACAATATAGAAGGTGGTGTTTTGTATATTATTACGAAAAAATTTTATGGTCTTGATTTTGTGTGCGGCAAAGATTATCATGAAATTAATAGGTAGCGTGCACGTGCACGGTCGAAGTGCGTGGGATAAATTTGCATGATGAGCAAGAATGGAGGGTTACCATGTTGTATATTGGCGTAGACTTAGGAACCAGCGCCGTGAAACTTCTGCTGATGGAGGGAAACGGTAAGATCGTAAATATTGTATCAAAGGAATATCCGCTCTATTTCCCGCATCCGGGCTGGTCGGAGCAGAAGCCGGAGGATTGGTATGAGCAGAGCATGGCAGGAATCAAAGAATTGATTGCCGGTGTGGACAGAAGTCAGATTGCGGGAATCAGTTTCGGCGGACAGATGCATGGGCTCGTCATTCTGGACGAGAATGATGAAGTAATCCGACCGGCTATCCTGTGGAATGATGGGAGAACTACGGAGGAATGCGATTATCTGAATCAGGTGATCGGCAAGGACAAATTGTCGACGTATACCGCCAATATATCTTTTACGGGATTTACCGCGCCGAAGGTACTCTGGGTGAAGAATAAGGAGCCGGAGAATTTTGCCAGAATCAGGAAGATCATGCTTCCCAAGGATTACATAGCCTATAAGCTTACGGGTGTCCACTGCACCGATGTGTCAGATGCGTCCGGTATGCTCTTGTTCGATGTGAAGAACCGCTGCTGGTCTAAGGAGATGTGCGAGATCTGTGGGGTAAAGGAAGAGCAGCTTGCGAAAGTGTATGAGAGCTATGAGACGGTGGGAACGGTACTTCCCGAAATTGCGGAAGAGCTGGGTATCCCGGCAGCTGTAAAAGTGGCGGCCGGAGGCGGTGACAATGCGGCGGCAGCCGTGGGAACCGGTACGGTGGGTGACGGTATGTGTAATATTTCGCTGGGCACCAGCGGTACGATCTTTATTTCTTCCGGAAAGTTCGGCGTGGATAAGTATAATGCGCTTCATGCTTTTGCCCATGCGGACGGACATTATCATCTGATGGGGTGCATGTTAAGCGCGGCCTCCTGTAATAAATGGTGGATGGACGAAATTATCGGCACCACGGATTATGCGGCGGAGCAGAAAGCGATAACCGATGATAAGCTGGGGGAGAATCACGTGTATTTCCTGCCTTATCTGATGGGAGAGCGTTCTCCACACAATGATCCTAATGCACGGGGGACTTTTATCGGTATGACGATGGATACCACCAGAGCGGACATGACGCAGGCAGTACTGGAGGGTGTGGCCTACGCGCTGCGGGACTCTCTGGAAGTGGCGAAGTCTCTGGGAATTAAGATAGAGCGGACGAAGATCTGCGGCGGCGGCGCGAAGAGNCCGCTGTGGAAAAAGATGATCGCCAACATCATGAANCTGAAGGTGGATGTGATCGAGAGCGAGGANGGACCNGCTATGGGCGGCGCNATGCTTGCNGCNGTTGCCTGCGGCGAGTATGCAAGCGTGGAAGAAGCGGCGGCGAAGATCGTCAAAGTAGTGGATACGGTAGANCCNACNCCTGAACTTGTGGAGAAGTATGAGGCGCGGTATCAGANATTNAAGAANATCTATCCGGCGTGTAAGGAACTGTTCGGCATTATCAAGTGATTATAGAAACNGCTATTTAAAATATGATATGTATGCTACAATAATGAATGTCTGGAAAAGGCGAAGGAGGTCAAACATTCGATGAGCGAGTTAAAACATATCATATGCCAAAAGAGAAATGTTAAATGGTTTTTANTGCTTGAAATGGTGGTTATTGTTATTTACGGACTNATANCATCAATCACATTTTCTGCACAGGAACTGNTTTTTGATGAGAATGACATGCAGTTGAAANAGCATAGTGAAATCGTGGATGGAAATTACTTCGACTTATCTTATGCTGATACGGAAGCTGTGGTTACGCCTGCATTTCAGCTTNCAAAGGGCATCTATTATGTNGAGGCCTCTTATGCACGACATGGAATTGTGAGAGCCGGACTAATCTATGANATAAGCAGAAACGGAAGAGAACTGGTCGATAACGATGANTTNNTNNTGAANCCGGATAAGCAGNTGATATCATATCGGGTCAAGATTCATGACGATTCAAAAATACGTTTCAAGTTAAGATTAACAGGGGANGCAGTTGAGGGAGACTATATACAGCTTTCAAAGGTACGGGTCGTGTCCTCGAAATTGACATATATATATCNTATTTTTGGGTTATTTTTCTTTTTNCTTTTGGCAGATTTCATCATATGGGGATATGTAAGATATTATNTGAAATGGGAGGCAAAGCATAAAATTGTTTTTTNNGTTTTGGCAATGACTTCTTTTTTCCTTGGTCTACCGCTCTNNCATANNGGGTTGAATAACGGAGCTGANTTGACNTTNCACTTGTCGCGTCTGGACGGNCTTTATAGAAGTATGAAGTTTNTGGGNCAGGGAGGAGAGCAGTTNCCNGTCAGAATACAATCCGGCTGGTTAGANGGATATGGGTATGCNGTTTCGNTCTTTTACGGAGATATTTTTCTGTATTTTCCGGCATTATTGCGTGCGATTGGNTTTACTTTNGAAGGAGCATATAAGGTATATCTTGAGANTGTCAATATNGCAACGGTATNTATTTCNTTTTATGCTTTCAGAAGGATGACCCGGGAGGANATCTCAGCGATGGCGGGAAGCGTATTATATGCAGGNTGTGCGCAAAGAGTTGCNTTGATGTATTCGGGCGTGCTGGGAGGAGTCAGCGGTATGGCGTTTTATCCGCTCATTGTTGCGGGCTTCTATCTTCTCTTTACGGAAGACATGAGATCAAANGAATATAAAAGAATATGGATTCTTCTTACAATCGGATTTACGGGAATATTGATGACCCANATGATAAGCTGTCTGATGGTGGGACTCTANTNGATTCTATTGTGTNTTATTATGTGGAAAAAGATATTGCGCAAGGGCACTNTATTGGAACTTATTAAGGCGGCTGCGGTGGCNGTGATGTTGAACTTATGGTATNTGATTCCGTTTCTNCAGTATATGTTTCAGGAGCAATTAAAGATTAATTCNAATATTGCCAAAGATATCAATATAAAGGATTATTATGCCGCCNTGGAAGATTTTACGCAGGAGGGAAAAGACNTNTATCAGCTTTTTACNGATAANAATACATTGGGTTTTGCCATTGTTCTCGTACTATTGTTNTATATAGTGACGATACCGNTGCAGAAAAACGGCAGNCNCATAAAGCATAGCAGGGGTGTTGCGNTGTTTACTCTGTTTTCGGTNGTAGCGTGTACAAATNTGTTTCCGATTGTCGGANTGGCNAAAATGAGCAGGCTTTTGACAAAATTTTTCCAGACNATACAGTATCAGTATCGNCTGATGAGTATAGCGGTTGTAATGGCNGCTGCTCTCGCGGCNATATTTTTTACGATGGATATTTTTGAACGGAAGCAANTTTATTATATAGTAGGGATATTGTGCTGCATTACGCTATATCAGAATTTTCAGTATTTTNGGACANTGTCTTTCGACGCCGNTTATTTNGACAGTATTGCGTTGGAATCCAGATACGATAAAGAGTTATACAGTTATACGGTTGGAAATGGTGAATATCTTCCGGTAATGACTGAAACGAAGAATTTTACCGATGAGATAGANGCTGNCGANCAGGTAGCCATAGATCAAGTGAAAAGAGNAGGATTATCCTTTGATGTTTATGTTGAGAATTCATCAGAGGAAGANCAGGAAATTTTATTTCCGATTCTGTATTACAGAGGATATCAGGCGAGAGAATCTGNCAATCATGNGAGGCTCGAAACGGCATTAGGGGATAATGGAAGAGTAGCAGTTACAATTCCGCCGAATTATAGTGGATCTTTCCATATGGGGTTCTATGAGCCGCCACTATGGAGAGTTGCGGAAATGATTTCTGCAATAACGTTAATCATTATGATAATGCTTATATTCATGGTGCCGGCGGGAGCACATATCGGACTGGTCGGAAAGAATCTTGATATCAGAGAGTGATGTGAGAAGTGCACAAGCAGATGAGGCAACAAGCTTGAAATAGCAGAAATATGGTAATGAAACCGGGTAACCCGGATAAAGGAGGAAAATAATATGAACAATTTACCCAAAGTAAAAATTGGTATTGTAGCCGTTAGCCGCGACTGTTTCCCGGCATCGCTGGCGGTAGGCAGAAGAAAAGCTCTTGTGGAAGCATACAAGGCAAAATACGATGCGGTGGACATCTATGAGTGTCCTGTCTGCATTATCGAGAGCGAGATCGACATGGTGAACGCCCTCAAGGATATTAAAGATAACGGGTGTAATGCTTTGTGCGTATATCTGGGCAATTTCGGACCGGAGATTTCGGAGACATTGCTGGCGAAGCACTTTGAAGGACCTAAGATGTTTGTGGCGGCTGCAGAGGAATCTCAGGAAGACTTGATTCAGGGACGCGGCGACGCATACTGCGGTATGCTGAATGCAAGCTATAACTTAAAGCTGCGCAATGTGAGAGCGTATATTCCGGAATATCCGGTAGGCGATGCAGAGGATTGTGCGGATATGATCCATGAGTTTATTCCGATTGCACGCGCTGTTGTGGCGCTTGCAGGCTTGAAGATCATTTCCTTCGGCCCCAGACCGCTTAATTTCCTGGCTTGTAATGCACCGATCAAGCAGCTTTATAATCTGGGCGTTGAGATTGAAGAGAATTCTGAGCTGGATCTGTTTGAGGCATTTAAAAAACATGAAAATGATCCGAGAATCCCTGATGTGGTAAAAGATATGGAAGCGGAGCTCGGCGATGGCAACAATAAGCCCACCATTCTGCCGAAGCTGGCGCAGTACGAGCTGACGCTTTTAGACTGGGTCGAGGAACACAAAGGATATCGTGAATATGTGGCGATTGCCGGGAAATGCTGGCCTGCATTCCAGACACAGTTCGGATTCGTGCCCTGCTATGTGAACAGTCGTTTGGCGGGAAGAGGCATTCCGGTATCCTGTGAGGTGGATATCTACGGCTGCTTAAGTGAGTTTATCGGAGAGGCGGTCAGTGACGATATCGTAACGCTTCTGGATATCAATAACTCCGTACCGAAGGATATGTATAAAGAATCCATCGAAGGTAAGTTTGACTATAAATTCACCGATACTTTCATGGGATTCCATTGTGGCAATACCTGCTCCAAGAAGCTGTCCAAGTGCAGCATGGAATATCAGATGATCATGGCGAGAACACTTCCGGAAGAAGTGACACAGGGAACGCTGGAAGGCGATATCATTCCCGGAAATATTACATTCTATCGTCTGCAGAGCACGGCTGACAATATCCTGCGGGCTTATGTGGCAGAGGGTGAGGTTCTGCCGGTAGCTACCAGATCATTCGGTGGTATCGGTGTATTCGCGATTCCGGAGATGGGAAGATTTTACCGTCACGTGCTGATCGAGAAAAATTATCCCCATCACGGTGCCGTTGCATTCGGCCACTATGGCAAGGCATTGTTTGAGGTCTTCAAGTATATAGGCGTAGATGTGAGTGAGATCGGTTATAATCAGCCGAAGAACATACCCTATCCGACTGAGAACCCGTTTGCTTAATTAACAGGCCATCATAAAATAAAACTGTCGCTTCACGAAAATGTATTCGTTGAAGCGGCAGTTGATATTTATCCTATATGAAAATTCTACGTTCATGCACGAGTCCGCGAAGCGGATCTCGCAAAGTTAATTTCTTGGCGTTTTTCGAGTTTGCCGCAGGCAAATCTCGCAATCGAGCTTGCTCGATTTTTTACATGGTCGTATCTAATACAGAACCGGCGCTTGCGGCATTATAGCTGCCCTGACTCGTGTAGATCTGATTACTCAGGGATTCACCCTGCGTAGCATAGCGGTAGATCTGGTTGACACGATCTGTCATCTTCTCTGCAAAAGAATACGCGCCGGAATACAGGCCCTTCACGTTGCTCATATCGGATTCCATAAATTTTTCTTTATCAATGGATAAAGATTTGTCGGAACCTACTGTGATACCCATCTTGGCAAGAGCGCTCTTGTTGTCGGATATCAGACTCTTCAAATAGTCAGTCTGCTTGATGACATTGGAGTTCTCACTCTCGGAAGACTTCTTAATCAGCTCATTGTAGTCTTTCACGAGGCCGGACAGAGCATCAAAGATATTACTCTTATTGTCATTATTGATCGTCATGCTTCCCAAGTTCTCTACGGACTTGTAAAGCGCGCTTGCCAGCTTGGCCGAAGCAGCGTCCTTGGCAGTCTTGGAAGTTCCCTTGTTTGAAGAAGCGCTGTCCGTTTTGTCGCTTGAAGAAACACTACCCGTTGTGCCGGCATATTTTGCTTTGGAAGAGGTAACTGATTCGCCTTCCCCTGCCTCACGGTAGATCTTGCTTGCTCTGTCAGCCGCCTTATCCGCAAAAGAACCGATGCCTTTAAACAGAGTAGTCAGCGTAGGTACGTTGGTTGCACCCGTCTTATCATTTACTTTCTTGAAAGTGTCTTCATCAATTGATAATGTACGGTCTGAATTCATCGTGATTCCGATTTTGGCCAATACTTTGTAATTCTGATAAGTATAGTCGTTCAGTGCGTCAGCCTGCGCCTGGACTTTAGCGTTCTTGCTATTGGAAGCGCTCTTTATCATGGCATTGTAATCCTTGACGAATGCGGATACACTGTCATACAGCTTGTCGATGTTATCTGCACTGTAGTCGAGACCATTCATACTTGATGCGGTTTCGTAGAATTTCCTCGCTGCGCTGGCAGATGCACCATCTGTCTCCTTTGTCTTGGAGCTCTTCTTAGAAGAGGTTTCATCCTCCTCGTCTACCTTAGCATAATAAGATTTCATCATCTTGCCGTAGCTGCCGTTCTTGATGGAAGCATAGTCCGACAATAAGGAAGACATGTCTGATGAACTTGAACCTGATCCTCCGCCCAGCAGACTGGAATAAATGTCTGTGGCGCCGGAACCTAAACCGTTTAATCCAATACCCATATGATATCCCTCCATGTTGTGAAATAAAATAGTGACATCCGTGTCCTATTATTACGTTAATGTGTTCTGTTATGCCGATAATGACGGCATGAAGACATAGATAGTCTTACATATATTATCTCGGCATTTCTTTGGATTTGTAAAGAGGAAAATCGAAAAAATTTAAGATTTTTATGACAAAAATATGCCGCCTCACAACATTACGTGAGACGGCATATTTTGCGGGCAGGAAAGAAGATGTCCGTTTGTCTAATTTTCTAATTTTAAGTCGTTTTCTTTGATCCAGCCGATCTTGCGCAGGAAGTTGCCTACAAACAGAGAGATAAGCGCAGGCAGGATAAAACTGATCATGATCAGACTGATCCAGTCCATGGCAGTGATAGATATTTTATTGCCCAGCGCCATGTCGCTTAGCCATCCCGTGTAGACACCGATCTGGCCTACCAGACCGCAGGTGCCCATACCGGAGGCGACGGGAGTACCGTTCATCTGTAATTTGAATACACAGGTTGCGAGAGGACCGGTGGCGGCGGAAGCAATGATCGGCGGAATCCATATTCTGGGGTTCTTAATGATATTGCCCATCTGAAGCATGGAAGTACCCAGCCCCTGAGAAATCAGACCGCTCCATTTGTTTTCTTTGAAACTCATCACTGCGAAACCTACCATATTAGCGCAACAGCCGGCCACGGCGGCACCGCCGGCAAGACCGGTGAGTGACAGTGCGGCACAGATTGCTGCGGAGGAGATCGGCAGAGTCAACGCGATGCCGACTACCACGGATACGATGATGCCCATAAGGAAGGGCTGTAAATCTGTCGCCCACATGATCAGACGTCCGAGAGAGCTCGCCACAGTGCCGATGCCCGGAGCCAGCAGGGTGGAGAACGCCACGCCGACGAAAATTGTTACAAAAGGCGTAACGAGAATATCGACCTTGGTCTCTTTGGAGACCAGTTTGCCGCATTCCGCAGCCAGAATCGCTATGATCAGGACCGCGAGAGGGCCGCCCGCACCGCCCAGCTCGTTGGCGGCGCCGCCTACTGCAGCAAGGGAGAAGAGTACAAGCGGTGGAGCCTGCAGGGCAAAACCGATGGAGATCGCCATAGCCGGACCGGCCATATTGGTGGCGTAGGTGCCGATAGTCACCAGATACTCCAGACCGGTCTGCTGACCCAGCGTCTTAATGATCGTACCGATCAGCAGGGAGCAGAACAGACCCTGCGCCATGGCGCCCAGACAGTCTATACCGTATCGCTTCATAGAGAAGATAATGTTCTTGCGCTTGAGAAATTCTTTCATGATGGTTGATTCCTTTCCGGAAAAACATAAATGATTGACGAGACAGATGTAAAGTCTTATGTCTTGTCAGTTGTATTACATCATATTGTAATGGAATGTGGGGGAATGTCAAGGGGATTTACACAATGCGCAAAATCAGATATACTGAATATAGACACAGGAAGACGTGAACTATGGAGGTATGGGATGAAGAAAGCGAGAAACGAATTACTGCAGTTCCTGGCGGGGCTGGCGATGCTGATCGCTGGGCTGTTTATTTTTTCACAGAAAGTCATGGTATCTTCCGGGTTCTTCGGATCCGGATTCAGCCTTGGTGGTTTTCACATGGGCAATGGTCTGATTATGGTGCCTTTTATCGTCGGGGTAGTCTGGATGTTTGCCTCTGAGGGGAGTATCGCGTCGAAGCTGTTTACGGTGGTGGGGGTATTTATCGTTGTCGTGGCGGTCATCATGACTACACATATTTCTCTGGTACGTGTTACTCTGTACGAGTGGGTGGTGATCTTGGTGCTGATCTTCGGCGGCGCAGGATTGCTTGCGAGGATTCTTTTCAGGGCAAGGCCCACATCGGGCGATAGACGGCAGGATGATCACGGTCGGCAGATCGAGGAGACGAAATCCAGGGTCGACGCGATTGAGGATGAACTGGAGCGTATGAAAAGGGAGAAGAGATAATATTACACCCTGCAAATACTTGATATTTTTATTTAAAAACAGGAATCACACGAAAAATGTGACTCCTGTTTTTTTAATCTTCAACTTTACAGTGATTAACAGCATAATCAAGAAATATGCCGATTAATTCGTTGCGGCTGTGGCCGGTTTTGGCAGAAATGGAATCAATGTTTTCAACGAGTTCTTCCTTAATTCTGATAGAAAAAGTTTTGTATCCATCATTTCCTTTGTATTTCTTTGGTCTAATTATCAACTTATCATCATCAGACATAGAATCACCTCAACTTTTCATTTCCAAATTTCCTTTTCTGATTAACATATATTTTAATGTTGAACCACACTTTAAAATATGTTATAAATATATGTGATAAAAGATAACATAATGAAATACTGTGTGAGAAAGGGAGAAAAAATGAGAAACTCAATAAAAATTACCATACTGATGGGTGTGCTGATACTTAGTATGTTCAGTATATCCGCTTGTGGACAAAAAGTAGCGGATGAGGAGCAGATAAAGCAGGAATTAGAAGAAGATAGTAAATTTCAGTTTTTGAGAGGAGACGAGCAGATTGAAGAGGTTGTGATTGAAAAACGCCAAACAGTGAAAGAGCAGAAAACAGATACAGTCTGGTGTACAGTTACAACAAGCAATACAGAGGCGTCCTGCCAAAAAAATGTGATTCTTTCCTATGGTTTGTATGATAAAACAGGATGGCTGCTGGACGATATTGAGGTGGAATCCAAAGATAAGTGGATTATGACACCGCTGAAAGGTATTGAAGAAAGTAATCTGTCGGCTTTGCTTTCCGGACAGGTTTTAGTTATAGATGAAGAAGAATGGCCGATTGCGCAAGAAAATTTGTTAAGTGTGAAAATAGAGGAACAACAAACCAATCTGGAGCAGAGAACAGATCAGGTAACGATTTCCTTAAAACTTGATGATAAATTAGAAAGAGCAGAAGGAAAAATAGAAGTTTTATTTACTTTTGACCAAGAATGGGAATTTGATTCTATCATTTCAAAAGAGGATCTTACGGTATCTATGAAGGAAGAGTATGTCATTAATGTTTCGGAAGATGATTTAATGGCGAAAGTGTTAGAGAGCGAACTCCCGGTTGGGGAGACAAAGCAGACAATATCTGTAGGAGAACAGGAAATATCGAATTTCAAAATAGAAGAGCAGAAATCGGAGGCAAAGGGAAGCAGACAGGTATATCGGTGCAGTTATCATGTGAATAAGCCTCAGGTGACGCTTGCAGTGGAATCGCAGGTTGTTTATGAGTATCAGGATGGAGAGGGGTGGAAAAGTGCGAAAAGTAGTGCAACTTCTCAGATTGAGTCAACGAGCATTGCAGGAAATTGGAGTGGAACATACAGGGATGTATTTTCGAAGAAAAAAGCAGAATTGGATATTATAGAAGTGCAGGATGATGGAACTGTATCAGCTGTTTATACATTTGACGAGGGAAGCTATGAATTGTCCGGTACATGGAATCGGGAAAGTCTGGAATTGTGGCTGGAAGCGGGTGATTGGATTGTTGAGCCCTCTAAAATCAGAATTTCTAATGATAAGGAAGACATTATAGGAGAATTAAAGCTGGAAAAAGATAGATTAGAGGCAAATACAAGACAAGGGTTTATATATTTTAAGGTGACAGAAAACTAAAGGGAAAACGCAGTATCATTTAATGCGATTAGATTACAGAAAGGAGATTGAGCAATATGGGATACAATATTGTAAGATATGATTTAGATAAATGCTATCGTTTTAAGGAATATAATGAAGCGAGTGCATATGCACAGAGATATATGGAAATAAAAGGTGTGAAGGAACAATATCAAAAGCTGATTGCGGAAAAAGACAGTTATGTTCAGGATATAAAAAATATAACTGAATCTGCAAAGGAGAATGAAGATAAAATATATAATGATTGGGGAAATTGGTACAAGAAAAAAAATCTCTGTGTAAGGATAATTTTAGGTCTTGTTATCATTACCATTATAAATATTGTGTTTGGCCGCGTTTTGCCCTCTGGATTACATACACTCATGACAATATTAAGTTTATTTTTGGTTATCATGGTTCCGGCATCTATTGTAATGAAAATAGGAGAAACCATTTCCGAAAAAGCGTATTATAAGTATATGGAGCCAATAAGAAGTGAAATTTTAATCAGAGGTAATAGCTTTGCAGAATATGCTGGTAAATGTAATGCAGCAATAGATGATCTGTATCTTCTGTCACTCGAACCGGCACATCGGGAAATGGTAATGATGCGTAGAGAACAGGCAAAACAGCATGAAGAAATGATGCGTATGGAACGGGAGCGCATAGAACTTGAAAAGGAGCGTATCCGTGTTGAAAAACAACGTCAGGCGGACGAGCGAACTGCGCGCGCAGAAGCACGTGAGGAAGCCAAACAGTCGAGGAAAGTTCAGGAGCGTTTGCTTCGAATAGAAGAAGACAGAGAAATGCGTTATAGAAGATAAGTGAAGATGTTTATAAAAGGTGTCTGATTAGCAAGGGCACCTTTTATCATAACTGAATTGAGGATAAGCAAATGAAAAAAAAAAAGAAATACATTTTTATATTACTCGGCATATGTCTTACTATTTTGATTGGAGGTGCGATATTTTTCCTGAAAAGAAATCCTGCGGCAGATAAAAACGCAGTGAGTCGTTATGAATGGCTTGAAATGTTAGGGGAGCGTTTTGGAGTTAACGAATATATTAACGAAACGCCATATTTTAGAGATGTTGATTCCGGCAATCCCTATTTTGCCTATATACAGTCGGCAGTGGAAGGGAAAATTCTGGATGTATCTTCTGATTTTGATGGAGAGAGATATGCATCCGGTGAATTTATCATAGTAACGGCAATGAAAACTCTCGGGGAAAGCAAGGTACGGATATATCTTAATGCGGATGATGATATAACAGATGAAACATATGCAGAGTTAGCCATAGAAAATGGACTTGTTGAAAAAGAAAAACTTAAAAACGGATTTACTAAAGAAGAATGTGAACAAGTTTTGGAAACGTTATATAATTTACATTTTGGTGAATTTTGGAAAGACGATTATTCCGATGTTGTATACCGGGACGGGGTTATTGAATTATCTTCAAAAGATATATCGAGTAGCAATATTGAAGGCTCTGAAATTGCGGTCACGGATGATATGATCAATTCTTGTAAAGTCGGAACCATTATTGTATTTACACAGGAAAATACAGGGCTTAAACTGGCAAGAAAAATTGTCGGTATCGATGCAGACGGCACATTGACACTCGACACTGTGGAATTGAATGAAGTAGTGGAAACCCTGACCGTTTCGGATATTACGGAAATAACTTTTGATGATATTGTAAATTATTATAGTTTGGATGAAAATATAAGTGGATCAAATAATTTAATGGTTCAACCACACGACACAAGTTTTATCGATGCAAGAGTATTTTCCGGTGAGGTAAATAGCAAAGGCTATAAACTATCTGTTTCTACACAAGGCGAAGACGAAAAAAGGTGCATAGCAATACAAATTACGGATAATGTAACAGGGATAACTTATGCACTCCCGATCAATGATAAAGTGAAAAGGGAAGAAGAGTATGCTGCAGAAATAAATATAGATAAAATATACGTCGGAGGACAAGTTGATTATTCTCTATTGGGTGGTCTGAAATATGCAGAGGCGGCGGTGGATGCGCATGCAACCTTTAAGAGTGAAATCAAAGCGGAAAAAGAGAAAAAAATTCCTTTATTCCAAATCCCTGTTCCGTTAGGAAATGGACTTATAGGTGCGGATATGCAGATTTATTTGGTTCTGTCGTTAGACGGAAGCATTTCGTTTGAAGCGGAACTGCCGATAGAAGCATCAGTATCATATGAAAAAAATAGAGGATTTAGAAACTTTGATCATCATATTTCTATTGAAGATCCAAAGATTGAGGTTGATTGTAATGCGGGTGTAGGGCTTCGGATTGAGCCTGTATTAATGGTACTGGGCTGTCCGAATGTGATGGATATGGAACTTGATATCGGTGTAAGTGCGGAAGCAAAGGTTACTGCTCAGCCAAATTCGCAGATATGTGCAGATATCTCTATCTCATTTCCGGTACTGACAATTTCGGTATGTGACGATGATGATATTGATACTATTATCGGTGACTTGGGAATATCAGCAGAATGGGAGATTATAACATCGGATAATGCACCGATAAAGAAAGGATTGCATTATGAACTTGGTCCCGGTATAAGGGCAGAGTTTGTTAAAGAATGTACATATAAGAAACAGGAAGAACACTCTCCGGAGACAGCACAGCAAGATGATTCATTGCCAAGTGAGACATCCAGGTTTACAGAGTTTAGCGACTATGAAGGACCGATTGAGTTATGTATAAGTGCTCCGTTTGAAGATGCAGGTGAATACTATATCATAAAAGGAAGTTTACAGATATCTTATTCCATTTTCCAAAGGGACTTTAATAAATTGCATCCGGGAGAACGGTTTACGATTCTGGATAAGGAATTTATATTGGGAGATCGGTTAGAAACCGAAGAATTTCCCGCGGAGATTTATTCTGTCTACTGTGTGAACGATGATAATACTTATTATATACAGACAAAGGTTGCATTAGATCATGGCAGTCGGAATGGAGAATCTTATTATCCCATATGCCGTTCTATTCCGGATTATGAAGGAATTTATGAGTCAATGCTGATTTTAAGCAGCGATTTAGACGTACATGAGATTAAAATAGCAAAAGATACTTATATTACGTCATTAATAGAATTGAGTCATTATACGGACCATCTTATAGCTGTGGATGTTTCGGGAAAGTCTGAGGAGGAGATACTTGCACTTCAAGAAGAAAACAGACAGAATGCACTGGCCCAAATTGCGCATACGGCGGAAGAATGTTTTGAAGATCATGTTCTGATTGACGATTGGCTGGATATTGCTAATTTTTCGTCAGTTTATGGAGAATTAGATTCTCCGATCTACTGTTATACTGCATTTGATGAAAATGGAGAGATTGACATTATTGTATGGAACTCATTTGGGTAAAACGTAAATGACATGATCGTACTGTTACATTACATATAAAATATGACACCCTGCATATACTTGTAATAACAATAGTATGCAGGGTATTATTATGCGTAAAAAGAAAACACATTGGAACGATAAGATTAAACTTGCGATGTGTGAATTAGAAGGAAAAATGCAGAAGGATTTCATGGCAGGCGGGAATGAGCGGGTATGGCCGGCACCGGATCAGGTAGAAGCATGGACAGCACAGCGGCAGAGAGAGAAAAGCAGCGGCCGGTATTGCGGCAGTCAGCACTGTGGCAGCAGTGTACCCTCCGAATACCGGACAAAGGAGGAGCAGAAACGAAAGGGATTTGTACAGAATGTATTGCTGCAGGTAGCGAAGTCGGCGGCATTTGCGCTGGCAACCGTTGCGTTGATACAGGGTGTGGTTAAAGTGCTGCCGGATTCTATTACGGTCAGCAGCTCCGTGGGCGGCCGGGAACTGCCGATCTACTGTGTGGAGACGGATAAGAAGCAGGTGGCACTCAGCTTCGATGCTGCTTGGGGGAATGATTGGTTGATGGAACGGAATTTCCGTGATAGAGTGCATATTTGTGTAGCAGGGAAATAAGGATTTGTGACTTGCAGGAAGGTATCGACGAAAAATATTCGTTGATACCTTTTTGTGTTTCCCTGCTTTTCCGTTCCTGCCCTTCCTCATGTACAAAGCACAGTCCCTGTGCCGGGTACTCCCGGGAAAGGAGGGCTAAAAGATGAATGACACAGCAAAAAGAAGGCTCAGGCTGAAAGAAATCCATAATAACACCTACGACACGGACGAGGTTCTGGAACTGCTTAAAGGCTTTGAGGGAACGGACCATTATGGTGGTGCTGCAGCGTTCGTATGTGCGATGCTGAACATACAGCCCGAAAATATCTGGTCGCTATTTGAATACGTATAGGAAAAATAGGAATTCCCCGGCAGATATGTCGGGCTTTTTTCCTGTATCCTCTTCCTCGCTATACGTCTTTTTGCACTTTATGCACAGGGAACCTGTGCCGGTTGCCATTCTGAAAGGAGGACTGATTTAATGGACAAAATAGACGGTTATGAGATTCAAAAGAGCATACTGCTTGAAACAGGGTACGGCTTCGCTTTAGGACGTATGCGGGGAACCCCGGAAAGGTTTGCGGTCTGGAATTTCACGGAAACTGCCTGTGGGCGTGATTACTACTGGAAAAGCTGCCATGACAGTCGTGATGTTGCGGAAGAAAATTTTCAAAAAAGGGCGGAACGTTGGCGCATGATGTACGGAATGCAGGAAAAGACGGAACATAGCACGGCTGTCTTCTACCGCTATTACTCTACACAGCGCCCAGTGGATATTGCCACTTTTCCGCAGCCGGATGGGAACAGACCTGTCATGATTATCAATTATGACGAGGACAGGCGCCGCCCGGTTGCGGGAGGAAAGTTATACGCATGGGGTGAGATACTGTATCCCCATCCGCTGACAAAAGAGCAGATGGAAGACTACGAACTGAAGCCTGCCCCTTAGAAATCCCGTAAAAATGGAGATTCTATCCGGACGAGTGGATAAATATGGAAATCCCGTACACAGCAGAGAAAGGAGACTATTACACAAATGAACAACGTAAAGTATTACAGTATCAATGAAGACGCAGCCCGCCGAGCCAAAGAGATGAACAGCTTTATGGATTATATACCTGGAAGCGCGACCGAGGAATATAAGATGGTGGTGGATAATGCTGCAAAAATTGCAACGAACCAGAAAGAGTGTGTTGACCCGATGTACCACGGGAAAATTGACAGTCTGCTTGACCAATATGCACGCAAGCTGGCAGAGAACATGAACAACGGATATGCGATTGACGCCCGCATCCCCTCTGTCCTTATCTCAGAACCTGCGAATTTCCCTGTGCGGCAGAAGGAAAAGCAGAACGCCGCCCGTGACCGCAACCTGCAGGAATACAGGGAGATACAGGGGATTCTGGATAAGATAAGGAGCACAGGGATGGGAGGCATAAGCGCTGATGACCCGGACGCCATCGGAAAGCTGAAGAAAAAACTGGAGGCTCTGGAGGATACCAGAGTATGTTGGATGAGCTAGACCTTATCATGAAGCACGTGTTCTCTGCGAGGCCTTCTGTCCGGGTGAAAATCGTATGCGTGCACGGGTAGGATGTAAGGAGTCCGAAGAGACGGCCGGGTGCCGCTCTCCGCCCTGGTATACGGGCAGCATATGGGCGTAAGGGTTTTATGCTTGTCAACTCTATTTTGGTGTTGTATAATGTTATCACGAAATGAATAAAAAAGCAGACGGTAGGCGATTGGCGTCACCTACCGTCCTATGCAGGAGAAACCGGCTCCCACACAGCAGCATAATATTACTGCGCACCTTCATTCTACTAGATTTTATTCTCTAAAGCAACAGCAATCTAGCGTCTTGAAGTCGTGTTGTTGTACTCTATGCGGTGTAGGATAAAATGCCTGCACCGCTTTTTATTTGTTTCGGCAGTGCACCAGGCCCGGAGGGGAGGCGGAAATCTCTGCTCCCCGAAAGGCTGAACTGTTGAAATGGGTCAGAAGTACAAGGCACAATGGAGATACGCTCATATGATATCACAGGACAGGCTCAGGGATGGACAAACCTTCATCCCTGTCTGCTTCTAGGAGGGCTGCTTAAGCCCGCGTTCCCCATTCATATCTTTATTGGCATAAGGTAACCGTCTTAGGAATCCAAACAGAAATAAGACATTGCTGGATTTTTGTGTCTGACATGCATACAACGGTATGTTGTCTTGTACAGTACATAACAACGGTATACTGACACAGAGGGGAGGAATAGAAGTAAAAAGCAGAGCGTGCTTTCCGCACGCCGGTAGTACCTACGAACAATAAGTTGCATACAATAAAACATTCAGGATTAAAGGAGGAACCAAACATGAAGAAAAGAACAATCAACAAAATCCTTGCAGCATGCCTTGCCATGGCAATCGTACTCGGCAACACGCCTGCAATCACGGCTAAGGCTGACCTTAAGATTCCCGGTGAAGGAGATTCTTCACAGATTAGTGACGGACGTCATCCGGAGGAAGGTGATTCCGGCGAGACAACCGAGGACCTCGGCAGGACTGAAGGCAACCAATTCAACAGCGGTTCCGGCAACGGTTCTAATGGCGGCGATAACCCCAACAGTGGTAATGATAACGTCTCTTCCAGCCACGGTAACGGTTCCGGTGACTCTGCCTCTTACGATGGCGGAAGCTCTGATACAGGAAGCACAGGCAGCAGCCAGACATCCACAGCGACGGTTGCAGGTCTTACCAGTAGCGGCAGCACCGTAACAATCTCCGGCTATGAGACATGGAGACAGGAGGCGTCCGCGGTATCTGGGACTTTCACTGTATACCACAAGGGTATCAAACAGTATACCCTGCAGCTTAAGGATAAGGACGGCAGTGCGGTATCCTACAAGAGCGCAGGCATTATTCAGTCTGAGGACGGAAAGTATTACATCAATATCGTGACAGCAGGCGGCGTGGATACCACAGGCTGGACAGTAGCCACGGTAAAAGGCACATCTGCCTACCTGCCAAGGTTGGGAGTCAGTGGCGTGTGCATTAACGGTACAGTTGCAGTAGACGCAGAATCAGCTGCGGCAGCGGCCGAATAAATAAGAGATATGGTTATGGGCTGTCAGATGAAACATGCTGTCAGCCCTTCCATGTATGCAGGAGAAAATAGAAATGAAAACGGATTCAACGTATACGGGATGTAGGAGGAGAATGATGAGAAGAAAAAGGATTATGGCCGGGCTGGCGGCACTGTCGCTGCTGCTTTCGGGACTGCCGGTGACATCAGCAGGCGCGGCAGAACTTACCGGAATGAATGAGGCCGTGGAACAGGAAATTGAAGAAGAACTGCCCGCTGGTGATTCAGCGGAAGACACAACAGATGATTTAGACAGCGCGGAAACAGATACGCCTAATGGTTACGATCCGCAGGTGAAGGAAGAAACTAACGTTGAAGCTGACACAGCGGATGACGTTGTGCTGGAAGATACAGAAGAAGAACTTTCTGAGGAGATGGAAGAATATATCCAGCCCTATGGCGGTATGGACACAGAGGAGCTTAATTCTGTAGGGAATGCCAAGGTTGCAGGAAGCAACGGGATTTTTTACGATGGTGTAACCTATCTCTCGGCAAGGAATGTGCTGGCGATGGATGAAGAGACACAGGAAGCATACCGCGCCCTGTGTGATGATATTGCCGCAGGTAAGGAAACCGGCCTGGAAATGCAGGATGTAGTGCTGGCGGTTGACGCAGAAGGTGATTTGTACTGCTCTTACTATGTGCCTATGCGTGCGCTTGAAACAATGCAGTCTGAATTTCTGCCTGACACGGAAGAAACCCTGACGCCCACCACGGAGGCAGAAAAGGCGGAGGATGTTACCCCGGATGAAAGTAACGGCACGCAGGAAGGGGAACAGAAAGACGGTCCATCCGACGTTACGGATACGACGGACGAAGGAACAAATAAGGATGAAGACGGTTTATCTGATGGTGCCGATATCACTGACGAAGACGCTTCATCTGATGTTACAGATATCACGGACGGAGACCCAAAGGAGGATGAAGATTTATCCAATGGTACAGACACCACAGATGAAGAAGCTGGGGAAGATTTACCCGACGATACAGAGGCTGTAGAGGAAGAAGCTGAAGGCGGCGGAATTCTGTCTGGGGATATGGATACGTCAGACGCAGCAATAGCTGATGAGGCCGTTGCCGCTGAACAGGCAGAGGAACCCGCTACGATCATGGAAGAAAACTTTGACATGATTGCTTTCCCGGAGGAAGTGACCTTTGAGGTTGCCGAGCCTGCCAGAGTTGAAAACACGATGGATTTCGGATATAGTGCAGTACCTTCCGAAAACCTGGGCACGGTACAGCTTTACTCTGTGCTTCCCAAAGATAACTATTTCCAGACACAGCTTACCGCTACCCAGAAGAAATATTATAAGGCTGCAGCGGAGAGACTGATAGCCGGATATAGCTGGTTCGACTTCCAGGAATCGCTCTCACCTTCCGTCAGGGAGGCTGTGCCGGTCAATGTTTCCCATGCTGTCTCCGCATTAATTTTGGAGTACCCTGACAAGACGGACTGGATGGCAAAACCCGGAGGATTCCGGAGCACCGTGAAGTATAAGGCGAAAGCCAAAAAAGGGACATATACTTTCACTTTTGACGTATCCAAATACTACAACCTAAACGGGGAACTGGATACCCAGGCGAATGCCAAAGTCCAGCAGGTAGGTGCTGAGGCGGTTGCTTATGCGGCAGATAATTACCCGGACGCGCCTGTCTACGGCATCGTGAAGTATTACGACCAGTGGCTCTGTGAGAATGGCTATTATGAGAATATCGGTGCAAAGGCAGCTCCGGACGAATCGGAAAAAGAGATTTACTATAACTGCCACTCCGCTTACGGTATCCTGCTCAATGGATACGGTGTGTGCGAGAGCTATTCCAAGGCTATGGCAAGGCTCCTTGACGCAGTCGGAATCCCTAACATTTATGCAGCCGGCACGGCAGGTGGCGGCGGGCATACATGGAACTACATACAAATGCCTGATGGCAAGTGGTATGTGCAGGATTCCACTTGGAACGATACCGCAGACCAGTCCCATACTACTTCCGATGGAACATATTTCCTAAAGAGGGATACAGGGGAACACTATGCGACAGGCTGTATCTATGCCGACGAAACAACGGAATTTAAGTTCCCGGATTTAAGTGACAGCAACTACAGCTATGAGAAATTCGGTCTGGACAGGAGCACGTGTGACCTGATACCTAAAGAGACGGTAACGCTCTCATGTACCAGCAATGCCACCGGCTACTGGACCAGCAGTAATGCCAAAGTCGCAAAGGTAGATAAAAACGGCAAAGTCACAGCGGTAGCCGGAGGCACGGCGGTAATCACCTTCGCGGGGCAGGGTTTGACGGCTTCCTGTGCGGTGAACGTAGACCAAGTCAAGGCAGTCAAGACAGCGGATACCAAAAAGACCAGCGAGGCTGTCTCCCTCGGCATTGCGGAAACGCAGAAGGATGAAAAAGATATCCTGCTTGCCGTGGATATGGGTGCTTCACCGCATACAGCACAGTGGCTGCTTGACCAGAAGAAAATGACGGCACCGGAGGTGATAAACTCCAAGCCGGAGGTAGCAACAGCTACAGCTATGGTAACAGACAATATAATCACAGTACACATGCAGGCACAGGCGGCGGGAACTTCCAATGTGACAGTGAAGTTTGGCGGCAAGAGCGTGAAGGTAAAGGTATCTGTCGGGCAGGTTATTACAGCGGATATGTTCGATGTCACATGGCCTGCCGGGGTAACGGAGAAAGATGGGAACAGGATTGTAACCTATACTGGCAAGGCAGTAAAACCCACGATAAAGAAAAAGACCGATGAGGCTTACAAGCCCGTGAAGTTTAAGGTCACTTATCTCAACAATACCAATGTGGGAACCGCTAAGGCAGTGATTACGGGAACAGGTAAATATGGCGGCACAATCGAATATCCGTTTACTATCACACCCGTAGATATCACAGGTGCAGACTTCACTAAGGCATTAAAGAGCAAGCCCTACAATGGCGGCAGCAATCCACCGGCGACGACGGTAAAACTTAACAATAAAGCGCTTAAGGTGAACAAGGACTATGAGATTCTGTATACCGGAGGAGGCTTCAACAAAGAAACGCTGGATTATGTCCCGGTGGGAAGCTACACCATCACAATCCGGGGAATCGGCAATTACGCGGGTGAAGTGAACACGACACAGACTTACCAGGTAACGCAGAACACTATTGCAAAAGTATCTGTAGCCGGTGCTGGCAGCGTGAAGCACACAGGCATTGTGCAGAACCCTTACACGGTGAAGATTGGCAAAAATGTATTACCAGCTTCGGATTATACCATTGTCTGGTATGTGGGACAGGGAAAGACAAAGCGTGATACGCCCATGGTGACGCCGCCCATCGCGAAAGGCAAATATACGGCGGTGGTAACGGTTAAAGGTAGCAACCTCACCACCACCGCGAAGAAGAAGGAAATCGTCAAGAAGTTTACAATTAAGTAAGAAGGATTTGATATACGGGGATTATCACCAAAAGGCAGGCTGTCAGCAGGAGATTGCTGTCAGCCTGTCTTTTTGGTAAAGAGACCAATGCAGCCCTGCATGCTGTGCAAAACAGAAGAAATTGTCCAGACTGTCTGGATTTTTTGATATTTCTGTGCCATGGAATGGTAACCATTCTGCCCCATTCAAAATGGTTACGATGATGAAATCTTATTTCTTGACCGCTGTGTGTGCAGGGCACCTTCACAGGTGCCGGGGGCTTTTTTGAGAGGAACCCGGATGCCAGTATGGTGTCGTATATCTGTTTCAGTACGGATATACATGTTAAGGGGCTTCGGCCCCTTATTAAGATAATAAAAGTGCAGCGGTATGCGGGACAGCAGATCGTAGCGGGATACCGGAGGATATGCAGATGGAGAGATGGCTGGATATCATCATCACAGGGGTGCCGTCCTCTGGTTTTGAACAGGTGATGGATAGGCTGATGTTAAATTATGACGCGGCACAGGTCTATGAGACAGGTGCGCCGCAGGAAGGGGTGAACCCGCAGGTGACGGCATGGGCTTTTAAGCACAGCTATCCGCTCGTGCTGGGAATGTCGGAGGACGCTGACGCGATGTTATGCCGCTTCCATTGTGCGGAGAACAAAGCGGTCGTCGTTTTCAACGACGGTTCCGCCATGCACAGGGAACGGAACGATGCCGCAAAGCTACTGGCGCTCCTATCTGGTGCACAGTACCGGGAGATTGCGGTATGAGGATAGTATGATAACAAAATAAGGATTCGGAAAAGCAGTTATCTTGATGGCAGTGTGGGCCACTAAGATGGCTGCTCTCTTTCTTTTTGTCAGGCTGGGCTTTAGTGCAACCCCATAGCGGTCAGTATGAAGACCATCACAGGCAGACAGTAGAAGGATGGTCTTTGGTGAGACCCCGTAGCGGTCAGTATGAAGACCATCACAGGCAGACAGTAGAAGGCTGGTCTTTAGTGCAACCCCATAATGACCCCGTGCGGCAGTTCCTTGAAGATTTTGAAGACCAGTTCGCATGGGACCTGCTCCCCTATGGATTCCTGTATGACCTGTACTTGAAGTGGCTGGAAAAGAACGTACCCAGCACAAGGCCGCTGGGAAAGACCAAGTTCAGCAATGCCATCGCGCAGGCCGCCCGGAACAACCCCATATGGACTGTGCCGCCGCGTAACCCGAAAGACGGAAGGCCCATGCTTATCAAGACAGGGAAGCTCATGGACGGGCCGGAGATGCTTATCAAGGAGTACAAGCTGGACAAATGGAAGGATGACACCTACAACGGCCTGGACGAGGCACGGAAGTACACCCCCAGGAAAGCCATATCCTACCGCGGGCTTATCCGCACAACGGCTGTCCGGAAATATAGCATAAAGCTGAACGGCGGTGCTGAACAGCAGATCTCAGCGGATTGCGGCAGACATGTTGAAGAAACGACAGAACAGCAGGTATCCTCAGAACTGGCACCAGAACCTGAAATGTAGGTCTCTGGACAACGGCATAGGCATGGCACGCCACCGATGTTGCCATGTTTATGCCGTTAAGGCCGCTGTGCTATCCGCAGGGGTTCCAAAACGCAATATACAGAAAATCTTACACAGGCAGAATTTCCATGAGGGCAGCTAAGAGTGGTAGCCGCATCCGCGGCCGGTGGAATGTCTGAAAGGAGGATTTCCGGTAAGCGGGAACTGAGCACAGGTAAAATACGGAATGATATCGGTCTGTTCCATGAGACTTTGAATACTATTTTTAAAAAAGACGGTATGATTGCGTGACCGATATTGAGTAAAAATATATGTGATTGCAGACTATACAGTTCGCATATAAATAACAAAACGGAACCTGCTACAAAATCAAATAAGGAGGTTAACAGATGAAAGAGCCAAGCACATATAAAGTCGTCAGGGAATATGGCAATCAATACGGGCTGGAAGAACTAATGCGGCGGATTATACGTTGTCATCTCGGGGAAAGTAATTATGCCGAAAGGGCAGGTGTGCAATTCCCGGAATCCAAGGTAGATGATTATGGCGTGCAGCTTACCGGATAAAGAGCATATGCCTGAAAATAATAACCAGTTAAAAACAGCATTATACATTCGTCTTTCGAGAGAAGACGGCGACAAATCGGAGAGCCTGAGTATAAGCAATCAGCGTTTGCAGCTGATGGAATTTGTCAGCAGGGAGACGGATTTGTACCTGTATGATACATACATAGACGATGGCTATACAGGAACTAATTTTAATCGGCCTGCTTTCGAACGGATGATTAAGGATATTGAGTCAAGAAATGTACAGTGTGTGGTTGTCAAAGATTTGTCCAGACTGGGCAGAAACATGCCAGAGGTTTCAAGGTACATAAACGAGTATTTCCCGGCCAAAAAAGTTCGCTTTATTGCCATAAACGACAGTGTGGATAGAAAGTATTACGATATCGACGCCAGTGAAGATATGATGATTGATGTCAAAAATATGTTCAATGGTTTTTATCCAAAAGATATATCCAAAAAGGTACGCTCGACTTTCAGAACCAAACAAAGCAATGGCCAGTTTATAGGTGCGTTTGCCAGCTTTGGATATGTTAAGTCGGCCAAGGACCACAACAAACTGGAAGTTGATGAGTATGCGGCCGGTATCGTAAGGCGTATTTTTGCCATGTATGTCAAAGGCATAGGACAGAATACAATCGCAAAAATTCTAAATGAGGAGAACATACCATGTCCGTCAGAATACAAGAAGCAGCAAGGGCTCAACTATCATAACAGCAACCGGCTTGATGCAACCTCTTATTGGACATATTCTACGATAAGAAATATTTTAAAGAATGAAATTTATATTGGAAATATGGTGCAGAATAAGAGCTTTAGGCAGATGTGCAAGAAAAGTGCGGTAAGTCTTCCCAAGGAGCAGTGGATTGTTGTTGAGAACACGCACGAGCCGATTGTAGACAGGGATACATGGGATAAAGTTCAGGACTTGTTGAAGAGGAATACAAGGCATACCAGTCTTACAGAAAATGTCCACATGTTTGCAGGTTATTTGAAGTGCGGTGACTGTGGGCGTGCCATGGTTAAAATTAGACGTAAAGGTGTCTGCTTCTTTAACTGCGGCAGTTATAACCGGTACGGAAAGAAATTCTGCAGCATTCACAGTATCACGGAACAGGAGCTGGAGGGAATCGTACTGGATGATTTGAATCTGATTATCAGCTCTGTAAAGGATATTAGCCGGCTGATTGAAGAAGAAAACCAGAAGCAAAGAAAGAATCATGCAGATTTCCTGGGAGATATCTCTAAGTATAAGGTAGAAATTGACCGACTCGTAATGAAGAAGGAACGTGCCTACGAAGATTATTCAGACGGTCTCATTACAAGAGATGACTACATGAGGTACAGAGATAAATATGAGCAGCAGATTAGCGCTGCCCGCTCTGCGATTGAAAAAATCAATCAGTTGAAAAGCCAGGTGCCTGCAAAGAATCCATGGATTGAAAAACTGCTGCAATATGAGAAGCTGTACCGCCTTGACAGGGATATAGTAGTGGAAATGATTTCCATGATTTACATCTATGAGGACAATACGATTAAGATTGTCTATAACTTCTCTGACGAATTGGAAGCATTATTAAACCGGCATGCCTGCAGTGATTAGCGGGCTGCCGGTTTTGTGTGAATCCGTTAGTGGAAATATTAACGGCTTTTACATAACAGAATCAATGAAATAAGATATCCATAGTGAGGTAAAGCGGTTGTATTTGCAGTGGATATTGCCTATAATAGAATCAAGAGCGGAGGTGTGAAAGGTGGATGTGCTGAAACTGTGAAGTCTATGCGGCTCCGTTTGCTGTATTTTTGAACGAGGATGATATCAATTATGTGGAACCGAGTAAGTTGGATAAAGGCATAGATTCTATTAAATCGACTGAACTGTGTCACACGAAAAGGCAATGCGAATGATACAGGAGAAATTAAAGGAGGTTTGAGTGTGAAAATATATTTAGATAACTGTTGTTATAACAGACCTTTTGATGACCAGAGTCAGATAAAAATTCATCTTGAGGCACAAGCCAAATTATATATTCAAGCTAAGATTAGAGAAGGAGCCTATGATTTAGTTTGGTCTTACATTTTGGATTATGAAAATGGGAAAAATCCATATGAGGAAAAACGACTTGCGATTGCTCCATGGAAGACGATTGCATCCTCGTGTATCGCGGAAGAAACAGAGGATATTCTCTCATTTGCAGAATCACTTGCTTCCAAGGGAATAAAGACATTTGATGCTTTGCACATTTCCTGTGCGGTAGCGGCTGAGTGTGAATATTATTTAACTACTGATAAAAAGTTGTTGAATACACCAGTACCGGAAATAAAGATTGTTAATCCTGTTGTTTTTGTAAGTGAAATGGAGGGATAAATATGAGAACAGATACTGTGGTTAAGCAGGAAGGGATAAATGCGTTAATTGCCCAATTAGGTTATGTTGATGCGGAACGTTTTATTGCTTTAATAAACAGCGAGTCTTTTGATTATACAAAATGGCGAGAGCAGTTTTTGGATGCGGAATCTAGTGTGCGTGAACTCAGTCGAAAGGCTATGATGTATTCTGAAAAAAATGTTTAATTGTTAGTTTGGAAAAAGGACAGTGTCATGGGGCCTGTCCTTTTCCATTAACAGTCCATCACCGTGGGGGAATGAGGATACAGGCCGGATTCTGGAGATTCTTAAAAAGCATAATGTGAAAGTGACGTTCTTCATGACCGGCGGATGGGTGGAGAGCTACCCCGATGACGTGAAGGCGATTCTGGCGGACGGGCACGACCTGGGTAACCACAGCGAAAATCATAAGAATATGTCCCAATTATCTAACGAGGAATGTCAGGAAGAGCTGATGAAAGTACATACTAAGGTGCAGGAATTGACGGGATATGAAATGTGCCTTTTCAGACCGCCCTACGGGGATTATGACAATCATGTCATAACCAATGCGCATAAATGCGGTTATTATCCGATTCAATGGTCGATCGATTCTCTCGATTGGAAGGACTACGGAGTGGACGACATCGTCAAGCGCGTGGTGGAGTCCGATAAGTTGAATAATGGGGCGATCGTGCTCATGCATAATGGAGCGAAATACACAGCTGATGCCTTGGAGATGGTCATTACCGGACTGCAGGATAAAGGGTATGAGCTGGTGCCGATCTCACAGCTGATTTACAAGGACAAATATCACATGAAGGCGGACGGGACGCAGGTGTCAGGGGAGTAAAGGATTGCGAACCACACTCTATGAACGAGGCTGTGCATTAAGCTTGCTTAGTGCGCAGCCTCGCTTCGATTAACAAGATTTTATGCGGAAGATATTTTAATCAAATCTTGTTTATATACAAAATACACATATTTTTTTTGGCGTCCATAAATTTTCTGCATAAATTTAACAATTTTTCTGTAAATATTGTCCAGTATGTTATATAATTTATTTATCATGGTAAATAGGAGGAATCGTATTATGGCAAAAGAAATGATTGCAATGCTTCTTGCCGGTGGACAAGGTTCGCGCCTTTATGCACTTACAGAGAAACTTGCAAAACCTGCAGTTCCTTTTGGCGGCAAATATCGTATTATCGACTTTCCGCTTTCGAACTGCGTTAATTCAGGTATTGATACCGTAGGTATCCTGACCCAGTATCAGCCGCTGGAGTTAAACGAATATATCGGCAACGGGCAGCCGTGGGATCTGGATCGTCTCTATGGCGGTGTGCATGTACTGCCGCCCTATCAGAAAGCGCATGGGTCAGACTGGTATAAAGGCACGGCAAATGCGATTTATCAGAATATATCGTTTATCGAGCGCTATGACCCGAAATACGTTATCATTCTTTCCGGTGATCAGATCTGTAAACAGGACTATAGTGATTTCCTTGAATTCCACAAAGCGAAAAACGCGGAATTCAGTGTTGCCGTTATGGAGGTTCCGTGGGAGGAGGCATCCCGTCTCGGTCTGATGGTAGCGGACGAGAATGACAAGATCACGGAATTTCAGGAGAAGCCGAAAAATCCTAAGTCCAATCTGGCTTCTATGGGTATCTACATTTTCAACTGGGATATTCTGAAAAAATATCTGGAAGAGGACGAGGCTGATCCGGAATCCGATAACGATTTCGGTAAGAACATTATCCCTAATCTGCTTCGTGATAATCGTCAGATGTATGCTTATCATTTCGGCGGATACTGGAAGGATGTAGGAACTATTTCTTCCCTGTGGGAAGCGAACATGGAAGTTCTGGACCCTGAGCACAGCGGTATTAACCTTTTTGACGAGGGTTGGAAGATCTACAGCCGCAATGCAGGTATGACAGGACACAAGATCAGTGCAGGCGCAGTTGTAGAGAATGCCATGATCACCGATGGGTGCCGGGTCAAGGGCACGGTAAAGCATTCCATTCTTTTTGCCGGAGTAAAGGTAGAAGCCGGTGCGGTGGTGGAGGACGCTGTCATCATGGGCGGCACGACGATCAAATCCGGAGCGGTTGTGAAGCACTGTATCGTGGCAGAAAATGTGACGATCGGTGAAAATGCCGTAGTAGGTGCAATGCCCACCGGGGACGAAAAAGGCGTAGCGATCATCGCTTCGGGTGTCACCATAGGTGAAAATGTCGTGGTAGGCCCTAATGCTATGGTAAATAATAATGTAGAAGGTGGTGAAGTACAATGATAAAATCAAGCACAAATGTAATCGGTATTATTTTCCCTAACAGTTATGACGCTCTGGTTCCGGAGCTGGTCAGTGTGCGTTTGATGGCTTCTATTCCTTTTGCCAGCCGTTATCGTATCATTGACTTTATCCTGTCCAGTATGACGCATTCCGGTATTGACAATATTTCCGTCATCGTAAACCAGAACTATCATTCATTGATGGATCATCTTGGTTCCGGTCGTGAGTGGGATCTGGTTCGAAAGAATGGCGGACTGCATATTTTCCCGCCTTTTGCAGAGAAAAAAGTAGACGGGCCTTATGTCGGACGTGCCGGTGCTTTGGCGAATATTCTGAATTTCTTAAAAGCACAGAAGGAAAAATATGTGGTCATGTCAGACACCAATGTCGTGGTCAACTTTGATTTTAATGCTATGCTTCAGGCACATGCAGACAGCGGTGCGGATATCACGATCGCATACAACGAACAGGAACTGCCGAAGGAACTGCTGGATTATCAGACAAACGACAGAGTCTTCTATTACACTTTTGATGTAGAACAGGGACGTATCCGTAAAGTATACATTAATCCGAAGACAGACGGTGTACAGAATACTTCCATGAATATTTTTGTCATGGAGCGCGAGCTGCTGATCGAGCTTGTCAGCAATGCATATATGCAGGGACGGTCCTTCTTTATGCGCGATATTATCATGCCCCAGCTTGGCAAGCTGAATGTACAGGCTTACAAGTATACGGGTTATGTAGCGCGTATCAGCGGTATGCAGAGTTACTTCGAAGAGAATATGAAACTTCTGGATGACTATAATCTGGACGCTCTGTTTTCGGGAGCTCCTATTTATACGAAAATTCGTGGCGATAACCCGACTCATTACAAGGACGGCGCAAAGGTTCAGAACGCGATGATGGCAGACGGCTGTGTGATTGAAGGTGAAGTGGAGAACAGCGTGATCTTCCGTGGCGTTAAGGTCGGCAAAGGCGCTAAGATCAAGAATTGTATCCTGATGCAGGATACCGTGGTGGAGGCCGGTGCGAACGTGGAATATCTCATCACTGACAAGAATGTCACCATCACGGCGGGCAAAGAGATGAAGGGTACTGATACTTTCCCGGTTTATATTGAGAAGTTTAAGACGGTATAGATGGGCATGGTCTCATCAACGTGGTTTTAATAAGCAAGGGAGCGTTGCTTCATAACTGCATTGGTTAGTTATGAGGCAACGCTCCTTTTGCTGTATAATTATATTACAATTCGCTAGCTGAGGGTAAACTTGTATAAATTTCGGCAATGTACGCCGCTTTATCGGGAAAGTTATCTTTCAGATACATCAGGTATTGAAGCGAGCTTCCCTCATAAGGGTGTGTATCTCCAAGCAGACCGACTTCATAGCAGCTGCGGATCACGTTAATAATGCAGTCCTCCGTATGATCTTCTTTACAGTCTTTACATTCTTTTAGGATATGCGCGATGGCTGTTTCCAATTCGATTTCATTAAACACACGGAAATCGGTGGTGGGAATTCCGTCTGTGCCGCCGTCAACTTCCTTTTTTGGTGCTTTCTTATAATCAGAGACACACTGCTTCGCAAAACCTATGAGACATGCGTTTCCCCGACATTGCTGGCACAGGTCTTCGCCCCGGCAGCAGTTTTCCAAATCGTTTTCAATTAAATCTGCATTCATGCCTTTCTTATGTACGTCTCCCATAAGTTACCTCCTCGTATGATTCTTCAAGAATGATCTTGAAGGCCGTTTTGAGACAGTATAGCATATAGAATGTATATTTTCTATATCAAATTGAAGCATTTGCCGGTTTGAAAAACTGCATTGTTAAAATGCCGATTTTTTTGTATACTTAATGTCAGACAAAGGTAATCTGTACGGGAGGTTACGTATGAATAAAGAATCCTTTTCGTTTGTTGTGTATATGATTCATGCCTGTGCCGATAAGTGGAATATGATGCCCTCTGAGGTTTATCGGAAATTACAGAGTGTAGGGTGCATTGATGGTTTCCTTGTACCACATTATGATATTCTGCATACACAAGGAACCGGATATATTGTGGATGATATAAAAAAATATCTGAAAGTGCGGGGTGTGGCAGTATGATCGTGTACCATGGCTCAACAGAGAGTGTGAGAAATCCGGATATACGACATTCCTATCGGTCGCTTGATTTTGGCATGGGTTTCTATGTAACTACGGTCAGAGAGCAGGCGGAAAGATGGGCAAGGAGAAAGGCAGATATTCTTGGAAAAGATAAAGCGGTTCTGAATATTTATCGGATGAATGATGTTGCCAGTGAGTTTGTGGTAAAATCTTTTGATGAAGATTTGGTGGAATGGATTGATTTTGTGTGTAAATGTCGGGATGGTGAGAAGGACTATCTGAAGTATGATTTGATATTTGGAAAAGTGGCAAATGATAAGGTGTTTCGGGTAGTAGATATGTATCATACTGGGATCTGGGATAAGGAACGAGCTCTTAAAGAAATCAAGGTTTATCCTTCTTATGATCAGATTGCTTTTATTACTCAAAAAGCGATAGACAGATTATTGATATTTGAATCTTCTGAGGAGGTATGATTGATGGATGGGGAAACGTTAGAAAAAGTATATCAGGAGAATTTGGAAGAGAGAATAATTGCTTACCTAGCTGAGATAAAGAGCATATCATTGGAAAAGGCAATGGATATCTATTATCATAGCGCACTGGCGGATAAGATACATTCTGGAATAGAAGGGGTGCAGTATCTTGATTTTAAGGTGCTCGTTCAGATATTGTGCGAAACGGAGGGAAAACTGTTCGATCGGTAGTAATGTGAAATTAACATTCTTCATTTTTTTGCAGTCTGACGCATATCATAAAACAATAGAAATAGAGGGATTTGGTTATACACTTTTACTGAATCCCTCTTGATTATGTTTTCTACTCTTGGGAACTATTTTTATGTATCGGTTTTGCTGCAACAGTAAATGCAAAATAGAATAATGTAATTTTTAATAGCATTCTGCAATAATTAGAGTGAACTATATGATATGATTTCTAAATCAAATTAAAGGAAAAAGTATTTATGAAGAAATGGGTTACAGCTTTTACTTTACCACAGTATGTAAATGAACCTTGTTATGGTGGTGGAGAGACTACAATGAGATTAATTGTACCGGTCAATGTGTGTGGTGACCGGGTTAGAATCCGAATATCAAATGCTTCTGAATCAAAAACCGGAATTATAGAAGAAATGACAATAGCAAGATGTGATAAAAGTGGGGAAATTTCTAGAGACACCATAAAAACTGTCTCCTTTTTGTCCGAAACTCACACGATTAAGGTTTCTTCCCATAGCAGTCTTACCAGTGAGGAAATCCCGATTGAGGTACGTCCGGGCGACTTTTTGGCTGTTTCTGTTTATTGCAGAGAAGAACCGGTCAGTGTCGGAGGCATAGGAAGTTATGTAATGATGCCGGTGTCAAAGGGAAATTATTGTCGAGAAAGTTTTGTGGATGAAAATGATTACCATTCGATTGAAGAGCAATATCATCAGCCTATGATGTGGCAGGTTCCTTATTTTCATGCGATGGATGTTATGACAGAAAATGAAGTGGCAGTAGTTTCCTGTCTTGGGGACAGTATTACAATGCAGACAAAATGGTTTAAGCCTTTACAGGAATACCTTTATGTTGCCTATCCGGGACAGATTTGTCTTACGAACTATGGTATTTGCGGAAACAGGTTTCTTTCAGATGCAGAAAAAGATATGCCAATGTTTGGAAAAGCGGCATTAAAAAGAGTGGAATGGGATTGTTTTTCCGACTACGGAGTCACACATATATTGTTTGCAATGGGAGTGAATGATATTGGGAAGGGAAAATGGGAAGAGGGAACTTTTCTTCCGACGAAGGAAGACTTTGAGAAAGGGTGCATGCATTTAAAGGAACAGGCGCATCAGAGAGGAATTGTTCTGGCAGCATTTTCCATTTATCCGGTAGAACTGGGTGAGGAGCAGGAAGATATAAGGCAGAATTTTAATCAGGTAATAAAAAGTGGGATATTTGATGCCTGCATAGACTTGGATGCTATATTGATGGATACAGAAAAAGTCGGATACCTTGAAGGATATTCCGTGGATGGTGTCCATTTGACCGAGTATGGAGGGGAGTGTATGGTCAGGGATTTGGATAAAGAAGAACTAAAAAGGATTATAGATATGAGATATGAGAAAAATATATAGGTGGCAGTTGTTATGGCTAAAAAATATTTCACAATGAGTTTTGATGATGGTTTGGAACAGGATAAACGTATCATAGAAATCTTAAAAAGATATCAATTATCTGCAACTTTTAACTTAAATGCCGGATTGTTTGGTGAAAAAGGTTTGATGGGACGGATAGGTAATTATGGGATAAAGTATGTGAAAGAAGTTCCAAAATCTTTATGGATGAAGTACTGCTATTGTAACAGGATACCGGAAGATGAAGTCAGACAGGTATATCAGGGATTTGAAATAGCATCCCATGCATACAGACATGAAAATCTGAAAGAATTGGACGCAGATATGCTGGAAGAAGCAATTGGACGGGATGTACAGAAATTGACAGAGATTGCAGGATACAAAATTGTAGGGCACGCTTATCCGTCTGGCTCAAATTCAAGTGAGGCGGAAGCCTACTTGAGGGGGCATCAGATAGAATATGCGCGGTGTGTGACTTCCAGCAAGAGTTTTCAGTTTCCAGAAAATCCATTGCAATATAATCCAACAGTGTGGTTCATTGAGAAAGATTTATTTAATCTTGCAGATAAATTCCTAAGGTCAGAGGCACAGGAAGACCAGATATTTTATGTCTGGGGGCATGGATATGAGTTTGATTTTGGAACAAAACAATGCAATTGGTATCAGTTTGAAAGGTTTTGCGAACTAATGGCAGGCAGGAACGATATTACATACCGCAATAATCGGGATGCGTTCCGTATGCACAGAAAGGAAGCTGATAAATAGTAACCAATCACAAAAATACTATCAGTTCTTTTGCGTATTTTTCCGATACTGCATAGGCGTGATTCCATATTGCTTTCTAAAAACATTCTGGAAATAGGACTGGCTGGAAAAACAAAGATAATTGCTTATTTCGGACAGACTTTTGTCGCTGTAGGTCAGAAGCGTTTTGGCTTCTTCCAGTTTACATCTTGTTATAAATGCACCGATATGAATTCCTAATTCTTCTTTAAAGCGCCGCATCATATGGGAACTGCTCCTGTGTACCTGTCTTGCAACATCTTCAATGCTGATGGATTCGTTGGTATGGCTGCGGATATAATTCATGCACTGGTACACCTCAGAAGAAATGCCTTCCGGTATCTGTGTCTCACCGGCTCTCTGGCAGAAATCCAGAACCATCATATATTGTAAGTTCGTAATCTCTTCTATCGTCTGAAGTTGTTCGCACTCCTGAATATAAAAATCAACAAGCTGATATGTTTTTTCAACATCCACACCTCCGGGGATAGCGCCCAGAAATCCGGCCTTGGTGGCAGTGGCAATAAAAATATTTTTAGCATGGCGTACCGGGTTATGGGCTAATTTTCCTTCTTTGAGGGGCTTAATGTTTGAATTTAAAAAATCTTTGAGGCGCTGCACATTACCCTCTTTTATATACTGGTATATCTCACGTTCAAAGTGATAGGTATTGTGAAGCATGTCATTTTCCGTATCATCTATACGGCGGTCTACCTGACGATGGCTTCGGTCTATGGTCTTTATTTCATTTTCAATAAAAAAATCATGCAGATTGACCTCTTTATGGTTCAGGCACTGATATAAAAATGCAAGGTGTTTGGCAAATTGAAGCTGACTGGTTCGCGGAATGGAAGCAAGGCATTCTACGAGCTGTTCCCGATAATCGGGAGTAAGCATAAATTCACGCAGACATTGATGAACAAGTTGTTCTGTCAAAGGCACACTAAAGGCAGGTCCTACAATTACATCATAGTCCGTACCGTCAATATTTATCCGTCCGTATTCAATGTCAGGGGAAAGGGCACAAAAAACAGGATTGCGCTCCAGAGGAAAAAGCCCCCATTGTGGAGATGACGGCGGGGTCATGGACAGTATTTCCCCTAAAGCGGAATATACAGGTTTCTCGTTCTTAAGAAGGCTGATTGGAATATTAGTTGCGGCAAAGAAGTTCCTACAAAAAGAAATGTAATCCATTTTGTTTTTCCTCTACAAGAATTTATCTGAACTTTCATCAATCATCTGGTTTCATTATAAATATGAAAAAAAGAAAAAACAAGATAGAATATTATAATTTTGAATAGTATTTTGCAATATCAATATTGGACTATATGATACGATACAGACATAAAAAAGCGGGATGGTTTACGGTTCTTATGGATATTTGGCAGAAACGGAGGAAATGAAACATGAAACAAAGAATCAGGATTCACAAGGCAGAGCCAAACAAAGGAGTATTAGATTATTCCCATCTTCTGGATGCACCGGCAGGAAAACATGGATTTGTGGAGAGCAGAAAAGGGCATTTGTATTTTGAGGACGGAACACGCGCCAGATTCTTAGGATTTAATGTGGCGGCCAGATCCAATACGCCGGATCATGAAACGGCGGATAAAATGGCAGAGCGTTTTGCAAGCATGGGAGTCAATATGATCAGACTTCATGCAGCAGATGCCCCGATCGGAGATGAGCCGGGGAGCTGGAGCAGTTGCAAGGAGGCCCCACTTCTGGATTATGAAAGCGGCAGTAGCAGAAAGTTTCATAAAGAAGGACTGGATCGTTTCGATTACTTTGCGGCGAAACTGAAAGAAAAGGGTATCTACCTGCATATTGACCTGATTGTGGCAAGGGAATTTATGGCAGCGGATGAACCGGATTATCCGGGCGGCGCGCCGTCCTGTATCAAAAGACATGCCATGTACAATGAAAGGCTGATTGAATTGCAGAAGGAATATGCAAAAGAACTTCTGTGTCATGTCAACCCCTATACAGGGCTGGCGTTAATTGATGATCCGGCGGTGGTTACCGTTCAGATCAATAATGAGGATTCTGCAATCAAGTGGCCGATGGGTGCAGATGACGGTGAACAGATGAAGCCTTACCGAGATGAAGTACAGAGACGTTTTAACAACTATTTGTTAATGAAGTATGATACACGAGACCGGCTGAAAGAAGCATGGACACACGAAGGAATCTGTGCACTGGGAGAAGAGGAAGATCCGGTGCAGGGAACAGTAAGGGGAGTGGATGGAGGTTTTTACCAGCCCGAAAATGACCCGAATGGAGCTTGGGATGGGGCTTGCAGTCCGGCACGTTATGCGGATTTCATGGAGTTTGGCATATACATGAACCGTAAATTCTACCAGATGATGAAGGATTATTTACACACTCTTGGTGTGAAGGTGCCGATCGTTACCAGCAACCTGATAGCGGGCGCGGCAGATGTGTATGGTCATACGGATGGAGATATGATGGAGAATAACAGCTATTTCAACCATCCGCTTCTTCCGGTTCAGGGAAATACGTATATGGTAGTGGGTCCTACAGAGTATGTTTCCTCCAATCCTCTGGTCATGCAAAAGGGGGTAGGCTCCATGGCAACAACGCTCCTTAGTCTGGCGTCTGTTGCAATCGTGGGCGGAAAACCGTTTATGCTCAGCGAATGGAATGAATACGGGCTGCACCCTTTCCATTCAACAGCATTTTTGCAGATGATTGCATATGCCTGCCTGAACGATTGGGATGGTTTGATCCTGTATAACCATCATACGTCAGAGAAATGGGATGATCAGCCGGCAGATGAAATCCTGAATGTATTTGATGCATACAATGATCCGGCAGTTGTCTGTCAGTGGGGATTTTTAGCTTCTGTATTTTTAAAAAGGCTGGTGTTTGCAGCAAAAAATAAGGTAGATGTGGTCTACACGCAGAATGATCTGCGTACATTGCCGAAATTTCATTCAATGCCTTCCACATTCTTCCCTTATATCACGGCAACCCGCAATGTATTCTTAGATGGTGGGGATTCCTATCAGGGGGATGCGGATATTGCGGTGAATGCAGGATTTTTAAATGGCGCTGATTTGTCTGATGCAAAACACGGCGTATATTATGCATGGTCTGCTTACCGGGATGTAATGCGCCGCTATAAGGAAGAAAAACGTCTGGCAAGGGCTGCAAGGGGAACGAATGAAATTCAACCGGGTGTGCATTTGGGCAAACAGGCTCTGGTATTTGATGAGATTGCAAAGATTGCGGAAGAAGGCGATTACCGTACCTTTGCAAAGCTGTCGGACCGGGCGATGAAAGAGTGGGGCGTGATGCCGGAAGGTACAGGATATGTGGATGGAAAACTGGTTTCCGATACCAAGGAAATCGTATTCGATCCGGATCATTCCCGATATATGGTTAATACACCGTATTGCGCCTGCTTCAGCGGCGCGCCGGATGAAAATATTGAGCTTTCTGACAAGATAAGCGTACATTCTGAAAATGAGAGGATTTCCCTTACATTGATCCCGGTAGGGGAAGAACTGCTTAAGGATGCAAAAGAGTTTGTTTTGACGGCGATGGGAACAACGGGAATGGATGAGACTACATATAATCCGGGACCGGAAATGATGGGTATGCCCTTCACCGCAGTAGAGCTAAAAGGAAAATTATTTGCGGAGACTCTGGAAGGTACGCTTCATGTGAAAGCGGAGAAGGCAACGCTTCAGGTTTTGAATCCGGTAGGTGAGGTTCTGGCGGAAATGGATGGAGAAAAAACAGGCGGGGATATCTGCTTTGTCTTGAAAGGGAATGTTCCGGGGGTACAGTATCACTTAAGTATCGGATAACTTTTGAAATTCTTTTGATGTTCTTTATCAAAGGAGTTGAGAGAACATTACACCAGACAGTCTTTATAAAAATAATAATAGTATTTTGCAATTATAAAGAGTATATTGCAATATTGGTTCGAAGAGGAATGGTAAACTTAAATCAATAAAGATGTGGAGGAGGTAATAACATGGCAAAGGATAAAAATGAGATCCGCTATGATGCAGACGGTGCAAGGCGCGTGATGCGCGGCAAAGATTATGCGGCTGATTTCGGTGGTCAGTTAGCCCTTGGATTGATGGGCAACATTGTAGGTCAATTGACTTATTTCTATACCGACAAGGTCGGCTTAGCAGTGGGAAGTGTTGGTATTGTTATGGCAATTGCAAAAGTTCTTGATGCATTTACAGATGTAATCTTCGGAAATGTTATAGACCATTCTAAGGGCGGCAACCGGAAATATTACCAGTGGATGCTTCGTAT
>JAAUZX010000015.1 GCA_014804365.1 Lachnospiraceae bacterium | reverse complement strand
CTTGTTTTTGTACTGGAAACGGCAATAAAATATTTCCATTGTTCTTCATCATTGCAGACACTCACGCCCAAAAGTCCCATTGGCGGCGTATCCATCATTCCTGCCAATTTCTGTATTGTTCCATTTACAGACGCATCCTGCCACATCTTAGGCACAACCATAAAATTATTTTCGATTTCCTTATCAAGCGGTGCAGATACGCCAATAATGCGGAATGCTTCTTTTGTTTCAATTCTATAATTCATTTCTGTCGCTCCTTTCACAGCAATTCTAAACACAATGGGGGAAAAAGATTTCACAGATACGCCCTCATCTTTCACAGACGAAGGAGCTATCCCGTGAAAAGACTGAAATGCCCTGTTAAATGCAGTCGGGGAACGGTAGCCGTACTTCTCTGCAATATCAATAACCCGTTCATCCCCACCCTGCAAATCTACCGCTGCTAAAGACATTTTTCTTCTTCGGATATACTCTGCCAGAGTGATACCCGCCATATAAGTAAACATCCTCTGATAGTGATAGGTGGAGCAACAGGCAATCCGCCCAAGCTGTTCATAATCAATCTCACCTGTCAAGTGTTCCTCAATATAATTCATGCTTTGGTTTAATTTTTCAACCCATTCCATGAGTTACCTCCTTATCTGCACATATATATTGTGCTTTACGGGAAACCCGAACTTCGCTTCGTTACGTTTGGGTAGCGGAAAGCCTCGCCTTTGGCTCGGTTTTCCTTTATTATAAGGCTTATCCTTAAATTTTTCCTCTCTATCCTTGCACAAAAAAGAGAGGTGGTTATTCAATAATTGATATTTGCTTTTCTCGCCTGGCTGCATAAGTCACGAGTAGCCAGAGTGTAATTCTTTCCGTCCTTGATAAAATGTGTCCCGCACTGCCGAAACTCAAAATGTACGTTATGGGAAATACATTGTTGCCGTATCTGCAATACCCAGTCATAGTTAAGCGGTCTTGCATTTCTGTCAGACTCCCCGCCGACAACAACTAATTCTATATCGTGTAAATATTCAGAGAGAGTGATGTTTTCAAGTAGCGGCTGGCAAACGATATTTTTGTGCTTGATGGGTAGTCCGGAAAAAATACCCAAGCGGTAATCTGCGTTTTCCTGATTTTCAATCGTGCAGCCAACCGTAACATTTTCGTACCCATCTTTCCAATCGTGCGGAATACAATCCATAAATCTTTCAATCCGCTTTGTCAGAAAAAGAAAATGTAAGTCGGAGCGTTCCCGTATCATTTCCCAACATTCAGTACGCCACTCATCAGCGTCCTCTATTAAGAAATCTGATGAAAAGCATACAAAAACCAATTGACCGGATTTCATTTTATAAGCTCCGTTTTTTGTTTTTTCAATATGGTCGTAAAATTTTTCTGTTTTCGTAACAATGTTTGTATCAATTCCTCTTTTATAATCCCCTTTATGGATATAGCAATATTTACAGCCCGTACTGTATCTGTGACAACCACGCCAAGGGTTCCATGCTCCCATAAATATACCTCTCGTTTTTACTTTATCTTTTCTGTTTATCAATCGGCTTTTCCACGTTCTTTGGTCTCAGCCGCATACGGCTAAATTTTGCTATGCCGGGTAGGCGATTTTCCTTGCTTTTTAAATCTATCAGTATAATTATATACGGTCAGTCGAATAAAATCAAAGTTCCATAGTATAGTTTCTATGAATTCTCTGTATCCGCCCATATCTGCATATTCCCGGCAAGATAGAGTCTTGCGAATTTTAGAAAGCATTTCAAACAGTTCTTTCTGCCCGATTTGTTTTATGTTATAATTCTTGCCAAGGCAAACTTGTTCAATAAGTTTTTCTTGTATGTTAGAAAAATGTGTGAGGTGAATGAGATGTATCAGCACATTGTGCAGTATTATGAAACAGATAAAATGGGAATTACGCATCATTCAAACTATATCCGTTGGATGGAAGAAGCCAGAATAGATTTCCTGTCACAGATCGGATGGAGTTATGCAAAACTGGAAGAAGAGGGGATTATTTCCCCTGTGGTATCAGTTGAGTGTAAATATATGCATTCGACAACATTTGCGGATACGGTTGACATAGAAGTGATAGTCAGAGAGTTTAATGGAGTGAGATTAAAGCTGAAGTATATTATGAAAAATGACAAAGGAGTTACAGTGTGTGAAGCCTGCTCGGAGCATTGCTTTCTGGATGAGAAAGGAATGCCAATAAGGCTGAAACAGAAATATCCACTTTTTTACAATGCGCTTATAGAATGTTGTTCATTGCAGAAGCAGGCGGAAAATACTGCAAATGATACTGCCACGTTTCAAAGATCGGTAAATCCGTTGGCAGGCGAATTTGTTTCTATTGCAGATGATTTTGATGAGACGCCCGAATGCTTTAAGGAGTATGTATAATGTATCTTATGGACACGAACACATTGATATTAAAAACGATCTGGTAAATTTTCTATAGCAAGCTCCGGTAAATTAGTGTTCACCGAAGCTGTACATTATACTTTTAGTCTATATACATATTTCGCATTTCCTTCAAATATAGATTCTGCTAACATCTTGTTAAGTTTAAGTTTTTTTACAAACTGTATATGTTTCCTCACTTATAACCTTGATCATGAATAAACAAGGATTTTCTTCATCCCAAAATGTTGTAAACACCTCCAATGGATAAAAACCCTCTTTCTTATAAAATTCTCTTGTAGCGTTATAGGGTTCATATGCTGCTGATTCATCCAATGTCTTCACTGTCAAAAACTTATAATTGTTCTGTACACAATATTGAACACAAGCCATAATTAATTGGTGTCCTATTCCCATTCTGTGGTATTCTCTTAGAACTCCCAAATTATAAATATCAGCGGTATATATATTATGAATCTTCAATGCTGCAAATCCGACGGCTCTATCATCATCATACGCTGCAACAAAAGGATATTTCCTATGTGTTACAGATTTATTTACAATATCTTCCGGTGGTGAGAACCACTCCGGTAATGCATTCATAATATCTAAAGTCACTTTTGTCTTTTCTTCTTGATCCTCAACGAATTTAATTTCTATCATTTTTCCTCCGACTTCTAACAAGGCACAAAAAAGCTACAGATATCACTCTGTAGCCGAACATCAACTATATACAGAGCAAAAATCATTCATGACATCAAAATAAAAACTGTATTCACAGTCTCTTATTTTCTATTCATTTCTGATTGTTTGCTCATTCCGTCTATTTTCCTATCGGTAACCGGTAGTACGATAATCGGGTTAATCACTTCCTTTTCCTGTAATGTTGCCTTGTTATATATAACGTTACCATACTACTGTCCATAATGTAAACAAGAAATATTAATCAATGTTCGGATTTGTGTATCAATCATCAAAGAGACAGCCCGTCTTCTTTTATATTTTTGAAAGTATTTCAATCCGTTCTTTCAGACCTGTCCGTAATGTGCTACAATAACAGAAATGTCTCCAGAGGGAGCCATTTCTGTGTTACAGTTTTTCTCTTATTTTTGCACTTATGTGAGTCCAGTAACAAAAACAATCTGATGGATTGTTTGGAAAAGGATATAACAGTTATTAAATGCTATAAATTAGGTCTGAGCAGGAATCTGGTTTATCAGCAAATTGATTCAACTATGAAATCGGGATTTGACGGAGGAAGGCAATGATAAAGATTAGAGTAATGACCATAAAAGATTATGATGGAATATATGATTTGTGGATTAACACACCGGGAATGGGACTTAATACAACGGATGATAGTAGGGAAGGAATGGATAAATATCTAAAACGTAATCCTACCACAAGTTTTGTCGCAGAAGATGACGGTAAAATACTAGGAGTGATAATATCATGACATGATGGGCGTAGAGGATATATTTATCATACGGCTGTTTTACCGAAGTACAGAAATCAAGGAATAGCCAAAAAACTTGTAGATAACGCTATGAACGCTTTAGATAAAAAAGGTATAAACAAAGTTGGATTAGTTGCTTTTGAAAGAAATGAAATCGGAAATGGTTTTTGGGAAAATATTGGATTTGCTGTTAGAAACGATTTAGTGTATCGAAATAAAAATATTCATGAACTTAAAAGAATTGATACCTAAAATTCCGGATTATAGTAAAGTTGATTAATTTGAATTAGCGGAGGTATATCATTGGAGATTATAGCTTTTAAATCTAATATGCAACAGTCGCAGTTCGCATAATTGATATTGAAAATAAAGTGTTTGAACTAAAGCGTATGTTTGTATTATCTGAATATCAGGGTAAAGGCTACGGAAGAATATTTCGAACTTGTTTTATAATATAAAATGCGAATCGATAACTTACGGATTGCAGGCTCTTTCCATAACTTTTCCCTATTTTCAAGGCTTTGCACAATGCCAACATTAAAATATGTATCCTGGTCCCTTGTTTTTGCCCTAATCAAAAAAGGAAATATACAATGAAAATAGATAGACTGATTGGCATATTATCAATCCTTTTACAAAAAGATAAAATAACCGCTCAGGAGCTTGCAAGTAAATTTGAGGTGTCCCGTAGAACAATACTGCGTGATATTGCTGCTCTCAGTATGGCGGGCATACCTATCCTATCAGAGCAAGGGCAAGGCGGCGGTATTTCCATTATGGAGGGTTACAAGGTAGACCGCACTGTGCTTTCTTCAGAGGATATGAAAGCAATTCTCACAGGCTTACAAAGTCTTGATAGCGTAAGCGGAACTAACCGATACCGTCAGCTTATGGAGAGAATTTCGATTAATAGTTCCGATACAATCAATGTCGACAATCATATCATCATTGACCTATCTAACTGGGATAAATCGGCGGTATCCGATAAAATTGAGCTGATCAAGACCGCCATAGAACAGACTAAAAAAATTGCATTTCATTATTTCTCGCAAAATGGTGAAAGCGAGCGTATGATCGAGCCATATCATTTGGTGTTTCAATGGTCAGACTGGTATGTATGGGGGTATTGTACGCAGCGTGAGGATTACCGAATGTTCAAGCTCACGCGCATGACAGAGCTTACTCTTACGGATGAAAAAAATCCCGATAGGATTGTTCCAGAATACATCTGTAAGAAGCTTTGGGATAATATAGGCGGAATTGAGGTTGTGGTAAAATTCGATAATTCGGTAAAATGGCGTATCATAGATGAATTTGGCGTGGATTCGCTGAAATATAATGAACACGGTGATATTATCGTTACTATTACATGGTCGAATATTTCTGCTTTATATCAGTATATTCTATCATTCGGGGATAAGGCTGAAATCATTACACCTGTGGAGTATCGGCAGAATTTTGCACAGTTTCTGAAAAAAATGCAGAAAAAATATGAAAGGTGACAGACAGTTGTCACCTTTCATGTGGTATTCCTATAGTATAGTAAACCAATATCAAATGAAAAGAAAGTTGAGGTAATGACATTGAAAAAAATATCCTTTGATGAAATTTTGAGATTAAGAAAGCTGGTTTGCCGCAACGCAAGACCCCTTGACTATACTAAATGGAAATTCCTTTTTGAAAATGGCAGTTGCGATGATTTCCTGTCGGTTTTGTCCAGTTACCAAAATGAAGACGGAGGTTTTGGACACAACATTGAGTGCAACAACTGGAACCCCAACTCATCTCCCTATACGGTATGCATTGCGCTGGATTATCTGGATACGACAGGTGATCACGAAAGCGACATAAAAAGCAAAATCATTTCGGGTATTGTCAAATACCTGAGTTCCGGGGCATATTTATTGGACAAAGGCTGGGTGGGGATGCAGGGAATCCCCAGCAATAATGACTTTGCGCATATGCCATGGTTTCATTTCGATTTAAGGAAAACAGCAGAAGCCGATATCGGAGTGACTAAGCGACTTGCGGACTTCCTTCTCAAACACGCAGACGAGGGCAGCGACATCTACTGTAAAGCAAAGGGGCTGAAAGAGCGATATAAGCAATGCGGGCAGGTTCTTCTTCATGGTTATCCCGATTATGATCCATCAGCACTGAATATTAAATCATATGACCCTGCAACATATCCATCATGGCTGCCGTTGCCGGTGTATTTTGTCGATTCGCCGGAAAGCAGCTTTTATCCGGAGTGTAGACATACTGTGGATATGAATCTGGATGCAATCGTTGACAAGTTGCTCTGCACACAAGAGTTTCAATTTCCTTCTGCAGAGGATATTGACGCATACGAACAAAGCAATCCTCATCCAGATGGCAAGCGATGGTGTGTAGCAGAACAGACGATCGGAAACTATTATTGGAGCAGTCATTATATAACACGCGATTTGGACATACTGAGGAAGTTTGGCAGATTGGATTTTGATTTGCCTATTCTCATACAATGAGGATATCAGGGATGCGCTGTTTTGAAAGTATTTCAATCCGTTCTTTCTGTCCTGTCCGTAATGTGTTAAAAAAACAGAAATATCTTCATGCTTTAGGTAAAGAAGGTATAAACAAGGTTGGCCTAGTTGCTTTTGAAAGAAATGAAATAAGAAATATCTTTGTGGGGATGAAAGAATGAAGCAGCACGAAAGTAAAATTGAAAATGGGAGGAATTTAAATGACAAAAAGTATCGAAAACCTAGTCTCTTTTCCTGTAAATGCACAAAGAAACTCTTTTTTTGGAGCTCTTTCTTCCATTCTTTTATACCGGAACGCTTACACAGAGGATACCCCTTTTTTCTGCGGAAAACATCAACGTAACTGTATACGATGCGGCGGTTGCGGAGTCGAACTGTTTATCAATAAATATTACTTTAAGATATATCAATATTTAATCTCAATAACGGGTTGCGCATATTTTTGGATAGATAAGGAAATTGGTAATTCGTTTGACAAACCGTACATAGCGGACGAATTTTCAGAGACTGCTCTTGATCGGCTATCCTTAGCTTTATATGCATCCGGCTACCGCTATGAGTCAATGAACAAAAATACAGAGGCAGATGTCCTATTTGATATAATAAAGCAGTCTATTGAGGGAAACTCAAAAAGAAAAAAATATATTGACAATTATTATATTTTGGTGTAAGTTAACAGATATTTAGCAAACAGTAATACAGACTGAAAGAAAGGAGAAAGTTATGAAGATTAGAGTGCATTACGATAACCACACAAGTGAATCAACAACTTACAGAGTATGCAGTGATTTTCATGACTTATCCTTATGATAAACCAGTCTGAATAAAGAGAAATATAACATGGTTGTATTGGTAGCTCTGTTAGTCATTTTGTGATAACAGAGCTATTTTTATATTCTGATCAAAAGAGGGAGGTAACAATGGGAAACAGTGAAAGTATCATCCGGCTTAAGGATGTAATGAAAGAATTTAAAATATTAAACCGGCATGAAGGGTTAAAAGGAAGCCTGCAGGATTTAT
>JAAUZX010000014.1 GCA_014804365.1 Lachnospiraceae bacterium | reverse complement strand
AATACACCTTCTTTAATCCGGACTATACCGTCGGTTTTGGAATTTCACCAAACCCCGCGCTTTCGCGCCCGCGGACTATAACCGCCGATCGGGAATTTCACCCTGCCCTGAAGACATTACTACTATTCAATTGTTTATGTGATTATACACTGAATCAATTCAAAAATCAATTACTATCATATCCGTCATAAAATGAAATATTTCTGAAATGATTTTTCTTCCATTGATTTTTCCTGTGTTCCTCATCTGCCGCAGTTATCGTTTCGCAGCACAGTATAGCATGGAAAGTTTTTTTCTTTATACTGCCTGCAACACCCACTAAAAGGTGGAAAAGGGCAGAAAAGCAGTTGACAATGCGGTAGCTGCATGATAGGTTATAGGTAATGAAAAGCTTCAGTGCTTTTGCGGCGACAGAGAGGAGCTACCCGTCCCGGCTTTGCGGGCAATATAAATACAAAGGTCGTCTCTGCCTATGGAGTATCATAGGTCTGCTCCCAGAATTGCAATTCAAAAAGAAATGTAATGCCTGAGCCTAACCGCTCAGGCAATTTCTTTATACATCGGGAGGAAATATGAAGGATACAAGGCTTTTGCAGGTTTTCCAAAACGTAAAGGACACAATCTGCAAGTATGATTATTATATCCACACTTCCAAAAAGATTATCCATCTGTCTAACACAGAAGATAAGATACCGCATTTGATGGGGCTCCAGTATGCAGGCAGACCAAAGCAGTACACGGGAGATTTTGGGGCATATGCGGTAAAAAAGGGAAGAATCACGCTGCAGTCACTGGAAAAGCTGGTGAAGAAATATTATAAGACAGAAGAAAAGCAGCGCAGAATTTTGGATGTCATTCACTTAAAACTGGATAATCTGTCTTTCCTTCCGGAGATGTTTGCATCTTATTCAAAACTGTATTTATATGATTTAGGGAAGCGTGAGGATTCTGACTTTGACAGTGATTATCTTTTGGTGCATGAAATGAGGGATCGGACTCTTCACTTGGGAATTATAAAAACGGGCAGGCAGGAAAAAGATTTGTGCCAGTGCAATTCCTTTATGACAACGTATAAGAAGGATAAAAACAGCGACTCATTTTACCGTGATTTGGCGCATTGCTATGAAATCACCAGAATTGTCCGTGAAGACAAGATGACAAAGCGGGCAGAGGTAATCTACTTGAGTAACATGGCAGAGTGTAGGGAACGCACGGGGATTGAAAAAATGCTGTGGGCGGGCGGTATCGAGGCAGATGAAAAACTGGTTACGAAAATTGTAAAAGTAAATCTCAAATTCGGCATATATCACACAATGGATATGTTAAATGACAGTGCAGGGCTGTTTGCGAAATGCACGGATAAAAGGGAAAAATCCCTTGTATCAGATTTCCTTGCATTATGGGAGGAGAGAAGAAGTGGGATTAAATCTCCAAAACATGACAAATAATATTCCCAATAAGAAAGTATGTACGAGCCAGTTATAGAGCAGGAAGAGGAATAGGTGTTATTCTGAATGACGCTTTTAAGGCATTGTACGTTTTTACGTCTAAATTCCAATAGAGAAAATCACAGGGATATGATATAGTTAACGTAGCCGGATCGCTTTTTTGGATACTTGACAGCGGATCGGGATGCGCGGAGGAAACGTTCTTATGGAGATGGACTATAGCGGGGTGAGGATAGACGGTTTTTGTTGCAATCAGAAGACGAGAGAAAAAGCGTTTTTACGTCACTTTGGCATGGACGGACAGACCATTTCCTCAGAGGAACATATCTATCCGTTTCGGATCACCGAGCGTGAGGGAGGGCTTTCGCTGTGCGGAAAGGTGACTTTCGTGAGGGGAACTCTGAATCATATAATCCTACAGGTGTTAAACGGTGCCGCGGGTCAGGATTTGTGCGAATTTGTGGAATCCATGCTGGGTGGCGCAAAGGACAGTGCGGAGCATATGCCGGCATACTCTTTTCGCACGATGGAGCTTCTGATCCGGAGAGATACGCTCACGGACAGTTTATATCTGGATATTTCTTTTTATCAGGCGGTGCGGCGCCCGTTTTTTCATTTTGATAACCCAAGGAAACTTTCAAGATTGTACCGTTACCGTGGCATCAGGTGGTATCTTAAGATGTATTTCCTGATTATCTGGACGGTGTTCTTCGTGGTCCTGTCGTGGAGCAAGATGAAGCAGGCGGAACGAATCGCGGTGGAGGGTACGCATACATATGAGGATGGATTCCGCTATGCTTTTACGGAGGAAGACACCTATTACGAGGATGGGCTGCAGCGTGCCATAGAGAGGGATCTGAGAGCAGCGCCGTTGAAGATTGAGACGTGTTATGCTGACGCAGGGAGATATGGATGCACGGCGGTGTTTTTTATGGCGATAACTCTCTATGCGGCCACCGGATTGTATCATCTGGAGCGTTCGCCGTTTGGACGTTCTGTCAGAAAATTCGTAGACGGGCGGGACAGAGACTTGTATTTGCAGACCCTTCGGGAAATCAATGAAGAGCTGGCGGCTCCGTTGTACAAAGATTACTATATTACAATCACCGCTCGTTGGGTGATAATGAGGGATTATCCACTCTACCAGGCAATATGTGTTCCGAGACGGGCGGTGACTGCCGTTACGGAGGGCGTGATCCGTTATCGGAACAAGTTTCACACGATTCGTCGCTCCTGTCTGGATATCAGTACGCCGGACGGTCTGCTGCATAAGTACGCGCAGAGAGCGGATAAGATGCAGCAGGTGAAGGCAATTCTGGGCGGCTGATTTCTTCACGATTGGTCCAAGGGGCAAAATAGGTTATATGAGGAGAAAAGAATGCAGGAACGTACAAGAAGAATATGGATGACAATAATCGGTGTACTGATCTGCGGTTTCAGCGTCGGAATGTTCAATTTTTCGGCTCTGGGTCTGGATCCGTTTCAGGTGTTTGTACACGGGATTTTTTATATCATGCCGGAGGGTGCGCCGGGGTTCGGTACCGTATATGCCGTGGTGAATCTGTTGATGCTGATCGTCATTTTTCTGGCGGACAGAAAGAAGATCGGTCTGGGTACTCTGATCAATATTTTTCTGCTGGGCTATGTGGCGGATTATTCATCGAAGCTCTTTGAAAGGCTGATGCCGGAGCCGTCCGTGCCTGTCAGGTTTGGAGTTCTTCTGCTGGGGATCGTCATTATGTGTTTTTCCGCGGCACTCTATTTTACGGCGGACATGGGTGTATCCACTTACGATGCGGTTTCCCTGATCATTTCTGAGAAGAGAAAATGGAAGTTTCAGATCTGCAGGATATCTTCGGATCTGTTCTGTACACTGGTGGGATTTTGTTTCGGCGCGACGGTGGGGATCGGCACTGTGGTGACGGCCTTTTTCATGGGACCGCTGATCGCTTTTTTCAATTGGACAGTGGCGGAGCCGATCCGGTATGGGAGGAGACCAAATGTGCGAAAGGAAGAAACTGATTAAGGCCGGGCGGGGCATTTTAACTAAATTATGGTAATTATTCATAAAAAACGGAAACTCTTTTTGTGAAAAGAGTTTCTTGTTTTTTTTACAGAATAGTATTAGAATAAAGGAAACTAGAAAAAGAAAAGCAGTTTCCTTGGCTTATGTGTAATTCAAAATGTGATAAGCACAGAACGAAAAATTCCGTAACTGTGAAGAACAGGGGTCTGAACAGTTACAAAATTACTTAGATATGGACAGGAGGGCGGTCGATGGAGCTAAAAGAAATGATCTTAAAGGGTACTCTTCAGGTTTTTAACGACAAGGGGCTGAAGTTTACCATGGATGACATCGCAGAACGGCTGAAAATCAGCAAGAAAACGCTGTATAAGGTTTTCGATGATAAGGAAGCGCTGTTTCTGACTATGGTGGACTACATGTTCGACAAGATCAAGGAAAGCGAACGGAAGGTGATCGAGGATGACAGGCTTAGTACGGCTGAGAAGATACACAAAGTGCTCGGGGTGCTTCCGGAGGGGTATAAAGATGTGGATCTTCGTCAACTTTATCTCCTAAAGGACAAATATCCCAGAATCTATGATCAGGTGGAACTTCGGCTGGAAACCGGCTGGGAGACAATCATCGAACTGCTGGAACAGGGAATTGCAGAAGGCTGTATTAAACCGGTGAAGATTCCTATCCTTAAGATGATGCTGGAAGCGTCGGTGGAACAATTTTTCCGAAGGGATGTATTGATCCGAAACAGGATCACTTATCAGGATGCACTGGACGAGGTGGTGAGCATACTCATGGAAGGGATCAGGGTGCACGATAAGAGGGAGTGAGCAGGAGAAAGGGGCATGGATATCAGTATGGAAAACCGATAGCCTGACAGAATATAATGGAAGACAGCAACATAGCAGGATAGAATGAAAGGAGTACAAGTGCAGATATGAGTGAGAAATCAAAAGTTATTTTCGGCAATCCGATGAGTGAAAAGGTATATCGCAAAGCGCTGCGGTCAAAGCAGAAGTACAGCAGGAAATTTGGCGATGACAGTGCCGTGGATTATCCGGTCATCATCGAAAAGAATGCGCATATCGGCGATTCTTTAGGGGTTATGGATGTACGGCTCGGGGAGCCGGGCAGCAGTAAGGAAGGCGCTGCTTTTGACACAGACAAGGGGATCATCGTGGGCAACATCCGTATGGGATTCGGGCATTACAGAATATCCATGGCAATCGCGTCGGCGGCAAATTCCATGGGTTATACACCATACTGGATGGATCTGAATTCCTACAAGCAGACTACTTGTACGAAGGTAATCAGCGCACAGAATGAACTCTATTCGCTTGGTTCCAGATTATCTGGTAAGAGTAGGCTGTTTAACAAGCTGGTGTGGGAGCCTATGAATTATGAGGGATTCCGAAAGCTGAGCTATAATGCGTCGGATCAGATGAACGCAGAGCTGATGGCTCCGGTATATCGGAACGTGCCGAAGGATATTCCGGTGGTGGCGACTCACGTATGGCCAGCGCAGGCAGCGATCCATGCGGGAATGAAGCAGGTGGTCAATGCGATACCGGACAACTGGCCGATGGCGCTTCATCTGTCGGAGGGAAGCCTTCACACGGTGCAGACACATTATGCCTACCAGGGCTACCGTATCTTAAACGGCATGCAGGGGAATGATGTTCTGCAGCCTATGCCGGACGATGCATTGGTATATACGGGACACTATATCGATCATGAACTGGTGAGCAATATCGAGGCGGACTGTGAGGCCAGATTGAAGCGGCAGGAGGAGGGAAAGCCAATCCGTTTCCTGCTGACCATCGGCGGAGCGGGTGCACAGAAAGAGATCTTCTCGGCAATCATCAGATCGCTGCTTCCGCTCATTCGCAAGAATAAGGCGGCGCTCTATGTGAATGTGGGAGATTACCGCAATGTGTGGGAGGAATTGGTGAGTGAGATTCCTGCATTGAAGGAAGTATCTACGGAGCACTTCGATCAGTGGAAAGAAACGGAGCGGTTTGCCAAAGAAGCGCTTACAGGAGAAGTGCAGGGCATCCATGCATTCTGGCATATGAATATCTTCGAAGCGGTATACTGCACGAATCTGCTGATGCGAAGCTGTGACGTGCTGGTGACGAAGCCCAGCGAACTCGCATTCTATCCGGTACCGAAGCTGTTTATCAAGCGTGTGGGCGGACATGAACAGTGGGGCGCGATCCACTCGGCGGAGATCGGCGACGGCACCTTAGAGTGCAGAGACATTCCGCATACGCTGCAGATGATCAGACTGTTTACAGAAGAGAAGAGCCTGTTGGCGGATATGTGTGAAAATATAGTAAAGAACAAGGCGGCAGGTGTCTATGACGGTGCATATAAAGTAGTGGAGCTGGCTATGGCGGGAAAAGGTAAGCGGGCGTAAAACCAGCGAAACAGAACTATATAATAGGAAGCAAAACAGCAAGAAACAAAGCAAAACAGCACGATATGAAGCAGAACAGCAAAACAGAAACAAAAAAGAGGAGGAGAAGTCATATATGAAACTGACAGCGAAAGAAAAAGTATCTTATGGTTTAGGCGCGGTCGGAAAAGACATGGTATACATGCTTTCCGCAAGCTATATCCTGTATTATTATCAGGATATTCTGGGAGTGAGTGCGCTCGCGATGGGAATTATCCTGATGGCGGCGCGTGTGTTTGATGCATTTAACGATCCGATTATGGGTGTGCTGGTGGCGAAGACCAGAACAAAGTGGGGAAAATTCCGCCCGTGGCTGTTGATCGGAACGATTCTGAATGCAGTGATTCTGGTAGTCATGTTTACTGCGCCGCCCGCTCTTAATGGCAGCGGTCTGGTGGCGTATGCCGCGATTACTTATATTGTGTGGGGTGTCACTTACACGATGATGGACATTCCATATTGGTCCATGATCCCGGCTTTTACAGAGGGCGGCAGAGAGCGTGAAGGGCTTACTACTCTGGCACGTTCCTGCGCGGGAGTGGGTTCTGCGCTCATCACGATCATTACTGTGATGTGTGTACAGGCGTTGGGACAGGGCGATGAGCGTAGCGGTTTCCAGAAATTCGCATTGATCATTGCTGTTTTGTTCGTTGTATTTATCATCATCACCTGTTTGAATATCAAAGAGAAATCCACCGTGGATGTGGAGGCACCGTCCGTAGGACAGATGTTCAAGGCATTGGTTCAGAATGATCAGACAATGATCGTGGTGATCTCGATTGTGCTGATTAACTGCTCTTTATACATTACGTCGAATCTGTTGATCTATTTCTTTAAATACGATTTTGGCGGCGATACATGGTACAACGGATATACGCTTTTTAACACTTTTGGCGGCGGCATCCAGATTCTGTCCATGATGCTGTTCTATCCGGTGTTGCGTAAGTTTATCAGTTCTCTGCAAGTATTTTACGTAAGTTTCGTTATGGCAATCACGGGTTATGCATTGCTGTTTATCCTCATGTGTCTGGGATTAACCAATATTTTTATCTTGTTTGTTCCCGCGTTCTTCGTATTTACGGCGTTTGGTATGCTGACCGTGCTGACTACGGTATTTCTTGCTAATACGGTAGACTATGGTGAACTGAAAAACAACAGACGTGACGAGAGTGTCATATTTTCCATGCAGACCTTCGTAGTGAAGCTTGCCTCCGGTGTGGCAGCACTGATCGCTTCCGAATGTCTCGAAATCTGTAATTTGAGTAACGATACAACGGACGCTGTGGCGGCAGAGGTGGCGGGAAGCTCTGTATTCGGTCTGCGGATGACCATGACAGTGATCCCCATTGCGGGTCTTTTGCTTGCAGTATTTCTTTTCCATAGAAAATTTATTCTTACCGAGCAGAAGGTGGAAGAGATCGCAGAACAGATCAAGAGCAAGCGGCAGCAGGAAGCGTAATGTGAATGTCTGGAATGCGCCATGCACTTAGGGTATGGCGCATTCTGAGCGTATAAGGAATAATTGCGTGAGTGTGAATGGTAACGAAAAGAGGGATAACGTATGATTCGGGAATATAATCAAAACTATGTGTTAGAGACAGACAATACGACGTATTGCTTTCGTGTGCTTCCTACGGGACACTTAGAGCATTTGTATTACGGAAGAAAGATCACGCTGACGGATGACGAAGATATGAAGGCTTTGGTCGAGAAGCATACATTCATGCCCGGCAATACCAATGCATATGATCAGGAAAATACCGCGTTTTCGCTGGAGGATATCCGGTTGGAGATGTCTTCTTACGGAAAAGGTGATATCCGGGAGCCTTTTATCGAGGTGATTCATTCGGACGGCAGTTATACATCGGACTTTCTGTTTGAGTCGGCACAGATCACGAAGGGCAAGGAAGCGTATGATACTCTTCCGGCGTCCTATGATGAAGCGGGAGAGACGGATCATCTGTGTATTGTGCTAAAGGACCGGCAGTATGCGCTTACCTTGGAACTGCATTATTATGTGTATGAGGACTGTGACGTGATTGCCAGAAGCGCACGCCTTATTAACGACAGCGAGGACGAGATCAGGCTCACGAGACTCATGAGTGCACAGGTGGATTTTGATACGCCGGAATATGTGCTTACAACGTTTAACGGTGCGTGGGCGAGAGAGATGAAGCGGACGGATACGCGCCTTAAGTCGGGCAGACATGTGAACGCTTCCTATACCGGAACGTCCTCTAACCGCGCCAATCCGTTTGTCATGCTGAGTAAGCCGGAAACTTCGGAGGATTTGGGTGACTGCTACGGGTTTAACCTGATCTACAGCGGCAATCACTATGAGGCGGCGGAAGTCAGCGGGTACGGTAAGACAAGGGTGGTCATGGGGATCAATCCGCAGTCTTTCTGCTTCCGGATCGGTGCGGGAGAGTGTTTCGAGGCGCCGGAGGCGGTGATGAGCTATTCTCATGAGGGATACAACGGAATGAGCCGTCATATGCACCGGTTCGTGCGGGAGCATATCGTGAGGGGCAAGTGGAAACACAAGACTCGTCCGATCCTGCTCAACAGCTGGGAGGCGTCTTATTTTGATATCAATGAGCGTAAACTCTTACAGCTTGCGAAAGCCGGAAAAGAGGTGGGCATTGAGCTTTTTGTGATGGATGACGGATGGTTCGGCAGCAGGGATGACGATACGCAGTCGCTGGGCGATTGGGAAGTGAACCGGAAGAAACTGCCTGACGGCGTGGAAGGACTGGCGCGGAAAGTAAAAGAGCTGGGACTGGATTTCGGAATCTGGGTGGAGCCGGAGATGGTCAATGTCAAAAGCAAATTATATGAGGAGCATCCGGACTGGGTTCTCATGATTCCGGACAAGCCTCATTCCGAGGGAAGAAATCAGAGAATTCTGGATCTGACGAGAAAAGAGGTTCAGGATTATATTATAGAAGAGATGAGCCGCGTATTCTCCTCGGCAGAGATCGCCTATGTGAAATGGGATATGAACCGCACCGTGACGGATTATTATTCGTCGGCGCTGCCCGCTGAGCGACAGGGAGAGGTGGCACACCGCTATGTGATGGGATTGTACCGCTGTATGAAGGAGCTGACGGAACGGTTTCCGGAGATACTGTTCGAAGGCTGCGCGGCGGGCGGGAACCGCTTTGATCTGGGAATATTGTGTTATTTCCCGCAGATATGGGCAAGCGACGATACGGATGCGCTGTGCCGGACAGAGATTCAGACAGGGTACAGTTACGGTTACCCGATGTCCGCAGTCAGCGCCCATGTGTCCGCCTGTCCGAACCATCAGACACTCAGGACGACGCCGTTGGAGACACGATTCCATGTGGCATGCTTCGGTATCTGCGGCTACGAGTGCAATTTCTGCGATATGAAGAAAGAAGAACTGGCAGCGGTAAAAGCGCAGATCGAGCTGTATAAGGAGTGGCGCGAAGTGCTGCAATGGGGCACGTTCTATCGTGGCAGGACATTTTCAGAGCAGGGGGACGGCAGTTGTCTGAGCGGAAATAACGGCAATGTGACAGAGTGGACTTGTGTGTCGGAAGACCGTTCGAAAGCTGTGGGATTTCTGCTTCAGAAGCTGGTGGCACCGAACACACAGTATGCGTTCTATAAGGCAAAAGGACTTGATTCCGAACGGAAATATCATTTCTACAACAGAACGCTGAAATATGACGTGAGGGAATTCGGAGATCTGGTCAATACCGTATCGCCGATCCATATTAAACAGGATTCCCTGCTGCACAGAACTGTTGCCAGGTTCGTGAAGATGGACGGGGAAACGGAAGATCTTTATGCCTACGGTGATGCGCTGATGTACGGCGGTGTCAGACTAAAGCAGGCATTTGGCGGCACAGGCTATAGTGATGAGGTGAGGCATTTTCCGGATTTTGCTTCCAGAATCTATTTTATGGAATAGGAAAAAGTAACAGAGTGTAGAGGGGATCGGTGATCCCCTCTTTATTGTATAGGAAATTCCTACATATTTTCGATTTCGTGAAGTGAATCTCTCAACTCAACGAAGATCAATTTTTTGGCTGGTTTACATAAATTGTGTAAAATCGAGATGCAGATCCGGATAAATCCCCGCCTTTACAGGCTCGGAGAAAGGATGGATCACAGGTCCTTCTCCATGCTCAAAGTTATATATTGTAACGAATTTCTGCTTCGGATCGATGATCCAGTATTCCCGAACGCCATTCTCCTGATAGAGTGAGAGCTTCCGCCCGTAATCCATGATTTTATTAGATGGCGAGGTGATCTCGATCACCCAGTCCGGTGCGCCGTGGCAGCCTTTTTCGTCCAACTTATCCGGTTTGCAGACGATGGAAAGATCAGGCTCCACATAATTGCGGGTATCGTCAGCCACATATACTCCGAACGGCAGAAATACCTCGCACGGACCATTATTCTTCTTAATATACAGGTTGATCTGTACATAAAGTTCTCCGAGAATTCTCTGGTGCGTTACGGACGGGGATTCCATAATAAACATCTGGCCGTCGATCAGCTCGGCACGCTCTCCGTCGGGCAGCGCCTCAATATCCGCGGTTGTGTAGGATTTGCCTCCTTCAATGGTCATAAACTGTTCCTCTCTTTCAATTAATGCTGCTTCCATAGTGATACCCTCCTTTTCGGCAGAAGGTTCATATGGATAACCTCTGCCGCTATTTAATTATGATTGTGAGTAAAGCGGCAGAAGTTGCCTGAATGTGCGAATGCACGGTTCATTGATTACTCATGTTGGACTTATCATACAGCATGAATGAGAAAAAGTCAAGCGAAAAAATAAATAAGTATAAACGGAATAACGTTAATTTATCAAAGCAACTGTATTCCGTTTGCCAGCGCTTCGTTTGTCACATCTTCCGGCCACAGGGAAGACTGTACTTCGCCGATGTGCGCTTTTCGCAGGAAAAACATACAGATTCGGGACTGTCCGATACCGCCGCCGATGGTGAAGGGAAGCTCCTCGTTCAGAATTGCCTTCTGGAAAGGAAGCTCGGCTCTTTCGGGGCAGCCGGCCTTGTCGAGCTGGCTAAGCAGCGAATCCTTGTCTACACGTATGCCCATGGAAGACAGCTCCAGAGCAATGTCCAGTACTGGATAGTAGACTAAGATATCGGCATTCAGAGCCCAATCGTCATAGTCCGGAGCGCGTCCGTCGTGTTTTACGCCGGATTCCAGCAAATCGCCGATCTGCATGACGCAGACAGCGCCCTTCGCTTTGGTTATGTAATATTCACGCTCCTTCGGCGTATATTCGGGGAACATATTTTCCAGTTCCTGTGTCGTGATAAAGAAGATGTCGTGGGGCAGGATCTCGCTGATATAATCATAGCGGATCGCCATATATTTCTCGGTTTTGCGCAGCACTTTGTAGACGGCTCTGACAGTTTCTTTCAGATAGTCCAATGTGCGTTCCTCGCGGGAGATGATCTTTTCCCAGTCCCACTGATCAACGTAGATAGAGTGAATGTTGTCTGTTGTCTCGTCTCTGCGGATGGCGCTCATATCCGTGTAGAGCCCTTCACCATGTGTAAAACCGTATTTTTGCAGTGCCATGCGCTTCCATTTCGCAAGGGAGTGCACGATCTCCGCCTGTGCTTCGTTCTGCTCTTTGATGCCGAAGGACACCGGGCGTTCCACGCCGTTTAGGTTATCGTTCAGACCGGAAGCCGGGTCCACGAAAAGCGGTGCGGATACGCGCAGCAGGTGCAGCTCTTCCGCTAACAGCACCTGAAAAAAGTCTTTGACAGTCTTGATGCCGATCTGTGTGTCGTGCAGATTCAGCGCGGATTTGTAATCTTTGGGAATCATTAAGTTATCCATAGGAAACCTCGCTTTATAGAAATTTGGATGGACGAGTTTGCGAAGCAATACTCGTAAAGTTAATTTGCGGAGCAAATTTACTTTTATTTAACCGCGTTTTGCGGGAGAAATCAAGAGGAATTAGCAGAATAATATGTTAATGATTGAAGGTTATCTAAGACGGACGCTCAGAGGGAAGGCAATATCTACGGAGCCGCGCTTTCGCTCCTTTCACAGCGCGTCCGGTTCCAATCAAAGTGTATTGCGATTGAATAATTACGTGAAAAGCAAATATGAGATTAAGAACAAATGTTCGAAAAAGTACTTGCTTTTGAAAATAGTATATGATATGATACACATACAGAACAAACGTTCTGTATATATGGGATGATCTGTTATTAGGAAAAGGAATTGATTAGGGGATGGAAGTCAGGATATCGCCGCAGATGTCGGTTATGGATAAACTGAAAATACTGGCGGATGCCGCGAAGTATGACGTATCGTGCAGCTCCAGCGGATCAAACCGCAAAAATGACGGTACGGGGATCGGAAATACGGTCGCGGCAGGACTGTGTCACAGTTTTGCGGCAGACGGAAGGTGCATTTCTCTGTTAAAGATACTGTTTACCAACGAGTGTATCTATGATTGCAGATACTGCATCAACCGGAAGTCCAATGACGTGCCCCGGGCGTCTTTCACACCGGATGAGGTGTGTGAATTGACGATGGAATTTTACAGACGCAATTATATAGAAGGTTTGTTCTTAAGTTCAGGGATACTGTACAGTCCAAACTATACGATGGAGCTGATCTGTGAGACAGTGCATAAGCTGCGCACGGTGCATCGGTTTCAGGGATATATCCACGTGAAGGCGATTCCGGGGGCGGATCCGCTGCTTATACAGCGGGCAGGGTATCTGGCAGACCGCATGAGTGTGAATCTGGAGATGGCGACGGCGGACGGACTGCGGGAGATGGCGCCGAATAAGCATCGCAAGAATATATTGAAGCCGATGCGGCAGATTCAGAACGGTATTACCCAGAGTAAGAATGAACTTGCCTTATACAGACATGCGCCGCATTTCTGCGAGGCTGGGCAGTCTACGCAGATGGTGGTGGGAGCACTGCCGGAAAGCGACTATCAAATCATGTCAGTGGCGGAGAACCTGTATGAGAAATTTTCCTTAAAAAGAGTGTACTACTCGGCGTTTGTAAACGTGAATGAGGATAAGGAACTGCCCGCCGTGACGGGCGGTCCGCCGCTTCTTCGGGAGCACAGGCTGTATCAGGCGGACTGGCTGCTTAGGTTCTATGATTTTAAGGTGGATGAATTGTTGACGACAGACCGTCCTAATTTTAACATGGCGATTGATCCGAAGGCGGATTGGGCGGTGCGTCATCTGGAAGTGTTTCCGGTGGAGATCAATCGTGCGGATTATCGGCTTCTTCTCAGGATTCCGGGGATCGGTGTCAAGAGTGCAAGGCGCATCATAGCAGCCAGACGGTTCGGCAGTCTAACATTTGAGGATTTAAAGAAGATGGGTGTGGTGTTAAAGCGGGCGTTGTATTTTATCACTTGCGGTGGCAGGATGATGTATCCGACGAAGATTGATGAGGAATATATCGTGCGCAATCTGACTTATCAGAATCGGATGGGCCGGGGAGAGCGGCTGCCGTTTATGCCGGATGGGACGACATACAGGCAGATATCCCTATTCGATGACGGGATGATTCTGGGAGCACAGAATTACAGGAGTATTTTGTGAAGTGATTTGGCCTAAGCATAGGAAATGTAACTATGCATTTGTTAATGACATGATGAGCTGGACGGCTCTTCTATATAATTGATGGAATGGTATACGGGAGACATATATTATGGAAGAGAAATATATTATCTGTGAGGACTCGTTAGAGGGAATCTTCACGGCAGTCTATGATGTTTATGCTTTAAGGGAGGGGCATGAGCACACTCATATACAGGTGGGTGAGGAAGATAATTACAGATTATTTGCAACTTACATGTATAGCCACCCTGATTCTGTCAAGACTGATAAGGTGATTAGGACACTGAAGAGCAGGCTGGGTGAAGAGGTGTATATGACGATCTGCAGGGCGGCGGCATCCTGTGACAGGTCGAAGGGTGAGGCAATCTATCGCACCGTGGTAGAGGGAATCACGGCCGGAAGCGGCAGGCGGACGATGGAAAATCTGCGAAATCCTTACGTGGTCAGGACATTTGAACTTGCGAGACGCACTGCGAATGAAGTACATCACGAAGTGGAGTTTATACGGTTTCAGGAGCTTCAGCAGGGGATTTTATATGCATTGATCGGACCGGAGAACAATGTGGTGCCTTTTGTCATGCCGCATTTTGCAGACCGGCTGGCAACGGAGAACTTCATGATTTATGACGAAAAGCATGGACTGTACGGGATACATCCGGCGCACAAGGAATGGTATCTGGTGTCGGAGGAGGAGCAGCTGCCTAAGGATCGGATGCAGTGGTCACAGAAGGAACAGCAGTACCAGGAATTGTTTACCATGTTCCATAAGACGATTGCGATCCGTGAACGCAGAAACATCCGTTTACAATGTCAGATGCTGCCGCTGGGATTCCAAGATTATATGGTTGAATTTAATAAAAACTGAGTAAATTGCGGCAGTGGAAGTTGGACATAATGGCAGATAATAGACAGATTAAACAAAAAAAGCTTTGAAGTTCAAAATATTTATGTAAAGTTGCAAGAAAGTGGCAATATTGTCTTTTATCAAGAACAAAAAGAGCCTCTTTACAAACGAAATGAAAAGAGTATAATCATTTCAAACGAGGAGTAAGTAAACAAATTTTTCTATGTGTGCCTTTTGCATACATGAATGGAAAAGGAAGGTGAATGTTATGCAACACAGAATTAAATTAAGACCGGATGAGGTGAGAGACTTTGTTTCCGCTGCGTCGAAATGCATTTATGATGTTGACATCTCCTATAACAGCTATATTGTAGATGCCAAATCTATTGTCGGGGTGTTAGGACTTAATTTTAAGCAGGTTCTGACGGTTGCGTATAACGGGTACGATGCTGAGTTTGAGAAATATCTCAAAAAGTTCGCAGTGGCGTGTTAAGAAGGCAGCCTGGAAGAGTTTGTCGCCGTCCCGGACATGCAACAGTGTAAAAGGACAATAGTTTTATATGGAATTCGTTACATTGACTCCCTATTTAAGATAGCGTAATATCTTAGTAGGGAGTTTTTGTGTAATGGCACAGCTATAGAAAGAAATGGTCTGAGATGGAAGTACATATTTCAGTCAGGAGTCTGGTGGAGTTTATCCTCCGCTCCGGCGATATCGACAATAGAAGAACGGTATCTCCTGAGAACGCGATGCAGGAGGGGAGCAGAATCCACCGTATGATTCAGCGGCGTATGGGGCCGGAATATCAGGCGGAGGTGGGACTTAAGTACGTCTATGATACAGGGGAATATGAAATTATTGTGGAAGGACGTGCGGATGGGATCATTACGGAGAATGTAACAGAGGATATAACAGCGAAATCCACAGAGACAACAGGACAGTTGACTCAGCAAGTCAGAGTTACCATCGATGAAATCAAAGGTGTATTCCGAGATATTAAGAAAATGAAGGACTCCGTGCCGGTTCATCTGGCGCAGGCGAAGTGTTACGCTTATATCTATGCCGCGCAGAACGGTCTGAATGCAATTCGCGTACGCATGACATACTGTCATATGGAAACCGAGGAGATACGCTATTTTCATTATGACTATACCTATCAGGAGCTGCGGGAATGGTTCGAGGAAGTGATGGAACAGTATCGCAAATGGGCGGACTACAGCTTTGCATGGCAGAAGATGAGACAGGAATCCATCAAGGCGCTGACGTTTCCGTATTCTTACAGAGAGGGGCAGAAGGAACTGGCCTCCTATGTCTATCGGACGATCTATCATAAGCGTAAACTGTTTATTGAGGCACCCACCGGCGTGGGGAAGACGATCTCCACGGTATTTCCGGCAGTGAAAGCTATGGGGGAGGAGCTGTGCGAGAAGATATTTTATCTGACGGCCAAGACCATTACCCGTACGGTAGCCGACCATACCTTCGCACTCCTCAGAGAGCATGGTTTAAAGTTTAAGAGTGTTATGCTGACGGCGAAGGACAAGATCTGTTTCCTGGAGGAAACAGAGTGTAATCCGGAGCACTGTCCCTACGCCAAGGGGCATTACGACAGAATCAACGACGCGATGTACGACATGCTTACCCATGAGGATGTCTTCAGCAGGGAAAAAATAGAGGAATATGCGAAGAAGCACAGCGTATGTCCGTTTGAGATGTGTCTGGACATGAGCCTTTTTGCCGATGCGGTCATTTGTGATTACAATTATGTGTTTGATCCGCATGTGTATCTGCGCAGATTTTTTGCCGAGGGAATCCGGGGAGATTATATTTTCCTCATTGATGAGGCCCACAATCTGGTGGAGCGGGGCCGGGATATGTACAGTGCAGTGCTTCGGAAGGAAGATTTTCTGGAGTTAAAAAGGACGGTCCGGGCGTACGATGAGCGGATCGCCAAGAATCTGGATAAATGTAATAAGGAATTGCTTGCCCTGAAAAGAGAGTGTGAAAATTATAGGGTGGAGGAGCACATTGATCCCTTTGTGCGGGCATTGACGAGGCTGAGTGCGGCGATCGATGATTATCTGGAGGATCATGAGGACAGTCCGGTGCGCAGTGACATACTGGAGTTTTATTTTGAGGTGTCCCATTTTCTGGAGATGTATGAGCTTCTGGATGAGAATTATGTGACTTATTCGGAGATGGAGTCGGATGGCAGTTTTATACTTAAACTTTTCTGCGTCAATCCGGCGAAGAATCTCAGAGAGTGTATGCAGCGTGGAAGAAGTACGATCCTGTTTTCGGCTACACTTCTGCCGATCGGGTATTATAAGACGCTGCTGGGAGCGGATGAAGGAGATTATGAGGTGTATGCCAAGTCGGTGTTTAATCCGGAGAAGATGGGGCTGTACATCGGTAGCGATGTGACCAGCAGATATACGCGAAGAGGTGACGAGGAATATTATCGGATCGCTTCATATATTCATGAGGTAGTACGGCAGAGGCATGGCAATTATATGCTGTTCTTTCCGTCCCATGCTTTTTTGCGAAATGTTTATGAAATCTATATACATTATTTCAATGCAGAGGGGACCGTGGAGTGCATCGTGCAGGAAGATTATATGAATGAACAGGCGCGGGAGGCGTTTCTGAACAGGTTCACCGGAAATGAGGACTGTGATCTGAATGCGCTGATCAGGATGGAAATTGAGGTGGAGGAAGATAGAAGTTTGCTGGGATTCTGTGTGATGGGCGGTATTTTCAGTGAGGGCATCGACTTAAAGAATGACAGCCTGATCGGTGCCGTCATTATCGGCACCGGGCTTCCGCAGGTGTGCAATGAGAGGGAACTGTTGAAAAATTATTTCGATGGGTGGGGAGAGAATGGTTTTGATTATGCCTACAGGTATCCCGGTATGAATAAGGTGCTGCAGGCGGCGGGACGAGTCATCCGTACCGTAGAAGACTTCGGGATCGTGGCGCTCTTAGATGACAGGTTTCTGTCGCCTGCTTATCAGAGATTATTTCCCAGAGAGTGGGAAAATTATGAAATTGTAACAGTTGACCATATTGGTCGACGGATAGAACGCTTCTGGGATGAATGGCTGTAAATGTCGCCGTGTTATTGCGCCCGCAGCAGCATAATCTCTTCCTTATAGGGCGGCACCTTCTTGTCCGGATCAGTCAATGACGGAATATAGGGAGTTTCCAGTATCTTGGGAAGATGTATGAAATCAGGATGGTGGACAATGTATCGCAGAGCCTCCGTTCCGATGGTGCCCTCGCCGATGTTGGCATGGCGGTCTTTCGCTGCGCCGCGCTCGTTCTTGCTGTCATTGATATGAAACAGGGCGATCTGCGATTTTCCAATTAGTTGATCAAATTGGTCAATTACCCCGTCGAAATCATTTACGATATCATAACCGGCATCGTTTAGATGGCATGTATCCATACAGACGCGCAGTTTATCGCTGTGTGTGACTTTGTCGTAGATGGCAGCCAGTTCTTCAAAACTGCGTCCGATCTCGGAACCTTTACCGGCCATGGTCTCCAGCGCGATATAGCAGTCCTGTGTTCCGGTGAGCACTTCGTTCAGACCTTGAACAATCCGGTCAATACCTGCTTCGGTCCCTGCACCCACATGTGCACCGGGGTGCAGGATCAGGATGTGGGAACCCATGGCGATCGTGCGCTCGATTTCCAGCGCAAGGAATTCCACTGCAATTTCATAGGTGGCAGGATTGACCGTATTAGCCAAATTGATGATATAGGGTGCATGAACAACGAATTCATTGATTCCGTGGGCGTGCATATATTCCCATGCAGGGGCGATATTCAGTTCCCCGATATCCTTTCGCTTCGTATTCTGGGGTGCACCTGTGTATAACATGAAGGTGTTCGCCTCATAAGACACCGCCTCCTTCGCGGAGCCCAACATCATTTCTTTACCGCTCATTCCCACATGGGAGCCCAGTATCGGCTGCATATCTGAATACCATCCTTTCCGTAATTCGATTGACTTAAAACGTCAACCCACAAAATCTATTGACTGTTATGAAAACATTATACAATATTTATTGACACCTTTCACCATGGGAAATTTAGAAAAGTGACATAATTATAATAGAAAATTCCGAAAATGACATTCTTTTTTGACAAAAAAGGTGGAAAATTCATCATGATATGACATTGCTGTCGATGTGGATAACTATGTGGAAATTGGGGATTTCTTTGGCAAATCGCAACGTTTTTCATAAAATAATGGGTAAAATGCTGTGGAAAAGTCGACAAACGGATTTTAGTTCATTCAAAAAGATACTCTCCCGGTCAATGCAATGATACTTTGCAAATATAAGGGAACAGTGATAAAATAAAAGGCGTGAGTTTTTAAAGAAATAAAATGAGAGATTATAAAGAAGAGGAGAATATTATGTGGGCTTATGAGAGTGTTTTTTATCAGATCTATCCGTTAGGATTTTGCGGAGCGCCTTTTGAGAACGACGGGCAGTTGGTACATAGAATCCTGAAAGTGAATGACTGGATTCCCCATATGAAGAAGCTGGGAATAAACGCCATCTATTTTTCTCCCGTATTTGAATCCGATACCCACGGATACAATACGAGGGATTATCACACCATCGACTGCAGATTGGGAACGAATGAAGATTTTAAGGAAGTATGTAAGAATCTGCATGACAACGGGATCAAAGTGATACTGGACGGTGTCTTCAACCATGTGGGAAGAGGATTCTGGGCATTTCAGGATGTACTTAAGAATCGGGAGAATTCTCCTTATCTCAGTTGGTTCAATATTAATCTGGGCGGCAACTCCAACTATAATGACGGTCTGTGGTATGAAGGCTGGGAGGGAAATTACGATCTGGTAAAACTCAACTTAAGACATGAGGATGTGATCAAACATATCCTTGACAGCGTCAGAGGATGGGTAGAGGAATTTGATATCGACGGACTCAGACTGGATGTGGCATATTGTCTGGATCATGATTTTGTCAGGAGGCTGCGTGGCTTTACGGATGGTCTGAAGCCGGATTTCTATTTATTGGGAGAGATGCTTCACGGTGATTACAAGACGCTTGTCAATGGGCAGATGTTACATTCCGCTACGAACTATGAGTGTTATAAGGGGTTGTTCTCCAGCTTTAACAGCATGAACATGTTTGAGATCAATCATTCACTGCTCAGACAGTTTGGTCCTGAGAACTGGACTTTATATAAGGGAGAACACATGTTATCTTTTGTAGATAACCATGATGTGACGAGAATCGCGAGCAATCTGAACAACGAGGCACATTTACCGTTGATTTATGCACTGTGTTTCGGTATGCCCGGCATTCCCTGTGTATATTACGGCAGTGAGTGGGGCGCGAAGGCGCACAAGAGCGAGGGCGATCCGGCACTCAGAGCCTGCTTCGAGAAGCCGGAGTGGACTGACCTGTGTGACTGGATCAGCAGGCTTGCCGAGGCGAAGAAGAATTCCGCGGCTCTCAACTATGGAGATTTTCGTTCCGTTGTACTGACGAATAAGCAGTGTATTTTCGAGCGTAAGTGCGACAGTGAGAGAGTGCTTGTGGCAATTAACGCGGACAGCGAGAACTACACCGCGCATTTCGACGCGGGCTGCGGCATGGCGGTGGATCTGATCAGCGGAGAAAGCCATGATTTCGGCGGCGGAAGCGAGCTGCCGGGATACAGCGCTTTTTTCTGGAAAATGGAAAAATAGGAAAATTAACAAAAAACTATTGACAAAATTGTAGAATTTGACTATTATTTTTCTAAGTTTCAAGGGTGGGACTTCTTATTATTATATAGAAGTCCCTTTTTTGAACCTTAACCGAAAAATTTTTTTTCAATCACGGGATTTGTGTATGTGCGTTGCCTGTCACAAACTCGTTATGTACAAGAAGCAGCGCAGAAATGAGGAGAAGATTATGAAGAAGAAAATGTTAAGTCTTGTGCTTGCAGGAGCCATGATGGCAACAGTGCTGACTGGCTGTGGTTCTACAGGCGCAGATGCCGGCAGTACGGCTGAGGGAACAACGGATGCTGCAGCAGAGGATACGGGCGCGGACAATGCGGAAACGGATGCTGCAGGTACAGAGAGCGCAGATGCGACAGAGGATGCAGGTGCGGCAGACGGTGCACAGGCAGCCGGCGCAGGCGGCACGTTTAAGATCGGCGGTATCGGACCTCTGACCGGCGGTGCGGCAGTATACGGTATCGCAGCGATGAACGGTTCTCAGATCGCAGTTGACGAGATCAATGCGGCAGGCGGTATAGGCGGTATGACGGTTGAGTTGAATTTCCAGGACGATGAACTGGATGCGGAGAAATCCGTTAATGCGTACAATACATTGAAGGACTGGGGTATGCAGGTGCTGGACGGCTGCGTAACCAGCGGATGTTCCATTGCAGTGGCGGCTAAGTCGGCAGAGGATCAGATATTCCAGTTGACACCTTCGGGTTCTGCTGTAGAGTGTGTTACCAATGATAACTCTTTCCGCGTATGTTTCTCAGACCCTAACCAGGGATCGGCATCCGCGCAGTATATCGGTGAGAACGGTCTTGCGTCTAAGATCGCGGTCATCTATGACAGCTCCGATGTATATTCCTCCGGTATTTATGAGAAGTTTGCACAGGAAGCGGCAAATCAGTCTTTTGAGATCGTGACGGCAGGTGCTTTCACGGCGGACAACAAGACGGATTTCTCCGTACAGTTACAGCAGGCAAAGGATGCGGGAGCAGATCTTGTGTTCCTGCCGATCTATTATAATGAAGCAGCCCTGATCTTAAAGCAGGCTTCCGATATGGGATTTGATGTGCAGTTCTTCGGTTGTGACGGTCTGGACGGTATTCTGGGTGTTGAGAACTTCGACGCTTCCTTAGCGGAGGACGTTATGCTTCTGACTCCTTTCGCAGCAGACGCAACAGATGATCTGACAGTTAAGTTTGTTACCACATATAATGAGAAATTCGGCGAGACCCCGAACCAGTTCGCAGCGGACGGCTACGATGCGGTTTACACCATCAAGGCAGCGGCAGAGCAGGCAGGGATCACAGCGGATATGTCCAACGAAGAGATCTGCACAGCGCTGTCAGCAGCAATGACACAGATCAAGGTAGACGGACTTACCGGCGCAGGTATTACATGGGACGCTTCCGGCGAACCCACCAAAGCTCCTAAGGCAGTTATTATTAAGAACGGCGTATATACAGCTATGTAGTAAGACATGAAGTTACACTAAGGCACCAAAGTACGGTGCCTTAATGCAACTAAGTCATGTCTGGGAGAATGCCGCTTGCCAGCGAGCATTCTCCATAAATGTACTTTATTTATGAACAAGAGAACAGAGGTGTAAGTATGAGTTTTGCAGCCCATTTGATAAACGGAATCAGTTTAGGAAGTGTGTACGCGCTGATCGCACTTGGTTACACGATGGTATACGGTATTGCCAAGATGCTGAATTTCGCCCACGGCGATGTCATTATGATCGGCGGCTATGTGGTGTTTGTGACGGTCAGCGGCATGGGACTGAATCCCCTCGCGTCGATCATTATATCCATGGCGGTGTGCACGATCTTAGGTGTGACGATTGAGCGGGTGGCATACAGACCTCTTCGGGGAGCTTCACCGCTTGCCGTACTCATTACAGCAATCGGTGTCAGCTACCTGTTACAGAATATTGCGCTTCTCGTATTCGGTTCGGATACGAAGGCATTCACGAATGTAGTGACATTACCGAATTTGGAATTGTTTGACGGACAGTTGGTCATTAAGAGCGTGACTATTGTGACTGTTATAGTCAATATTGTTATCATGGTCGGTCTTACCCTTTTTGTGAAAAAGACCAAGATCGGACGCGCCATGACGGCGGTGTCCGAAGATCAGGGCGCGGCACAGCTTATGGGAATCAACGTGAACGGCACGATTGCCGTGACCTTTGCCATCGGTTCCTCTCTCGCGGCAATCGCGGGTGTGCTCTTATGTTCTGCTTATCCGGCGCTTACGCCATACACCGGCTCCATGCCCGGTATTAAGGCTTTCGTGGCGGCGGTATTCGGCGGGATCGGTTCGATTCCCGGCGCTTTTATCGGCGGAATTCTGCTGGGTGTTATTGAGAATCTGAGCAAAGCCTATATTTCTTCCCAGCTTTCCGATGCGATCGTATTCAGTATTCTGATCATCGTGCTGTTAGTGAAACCTACCGGACTTCTCGGCAGGAAGATTCAGGAAAAGGTTTAAGCGAAGGGAAGGAGAAGGATATGAAAACGAAAGCGGGCAGATTAAGTAAAACAACGAAGAATGATCTGATCACCTATGCCATGGTGATCCTTGCATATATTGTAATGCAGCTTCTGGTTTCCACAGGACATGTATCCAGTTTGATTCAGGGGCTGTTGGTGCCTTTCTGTACTTATGCGATCGTGGCGGTCGCTTTAAATCTGACGGTAGGAATTCTGGGGGAGCTGAGTCTCGGACATGCGGGGTTCATGTGCGTGGGCGCTTTTTCCAGCGCGGTATTCTCCCTGGCGTTTAAAGATGCCATATCGAGCGGACTGCGGTTTTTCATTGCGCTGCTCATCGGTGCTGTTACTGCAGCTCTGGTAGGTTTTCTGGTGGGTATTCCGGTACTTCGCCTTCGGGGTGACTATCTGGCGATTGTGACACTTGCTTTTGGAGAAATCATTAAGAATATCGTTAATGCACTGTATCTCGGCGTGGATGCTAACGGTATACATTTTACGATGAAGGACGCATTGTCCCTTAATATGGAAGAAGACGGTGTGGTGTTGATTAAGGGAGCACAGGGAGTCACGGGCACGCCGAATGATTCCAACTTTACCGTCGGTGTGATTCTTGTGCTGGTCACACTTTTCATCGTGTTGAACTTTATCCATTCCAGAACGGGACGTGCGGTTATGTCGATTCGTGACAACCGGATCGCCGCCGAGTCTGTGGGGATTAATGTGACGAAATATAAGCTGATTGCATTTACGATCTCGGCTTCACTGGCCGGCGTGGCGGGCGTACTCTATGCGCATAATTTGTCCTCGCTGACAGCGCTGCCTAAGAACTTCGGATATAACATGTCCATTCTGATTCTCGTGTTTGTTGTGCTGGGCGGTATCGGCAATATTCGCGGATCCATCATTGCGGCGGTACTTCTGACGCTTTTACCGGAGGTCTTAAGAGTGTTAAGCGATTATCGTATGCTGATCTATGCCATCGTGTTGATTGCTATGATGATCTTTAACTGGAGTCCGAATGCAATCTTCTTCAGAAAACGAGTGAAGCAGCGTTTGACAGCGGGCAGGAAGTCCGGGAAGGAGGCATAAGACATGGCATTATTGGAAGTGAAAAACTTAGGGATCTCTTTCGGCGGTCTGCGTGCGGTCAATGAATTTAATATTTCTGTGGAAAAAGGACAGCTTTACGGGTTGATCGGACCCAACGGTGCGGGTAAGACGACGGTCTTTAATCTGTTGACGGGAGTATATCAGCCGGATGAGGGCGCCATCCTTTTAGACGGTGTGAATCTGACGGGTAAGAAGACGATTGAAATCTGCAAAGCGGGTATTGCCAGAACTTTTCAGAATATCAGACTGTTTGGTGACATGCCTGTACTTGATAATGTTAAGGTGGGACTGCATAACCATTATCCCTATTCGACCTTAGAGGGGATTCTGCGTCTGCCGCGTTATCATAAAGTAGAGAAAGAAATGAATGAGAAGGCGATGGAACTGCTCAAGGTGTTCGGATTAGAGGACTATGCGGACTATCAGGCGGAGAACCTTCCTTACGGACAGCAGAGAAAATTAGAAATCGCCAGAGCCATGGCAACTGACCCGAAGCTGCTGTTGTTAGACGAGCCGGCGGCGGGCATGAACCCCAATGAGACGAAGGAACTTATGGATACGATCCGCTTCGTGCGGGATCATTTCGATATGACGATTCTTTTGATCGAGCATGATATGAAGCTGGTGTCCGGAATCTGCGAGAGGCTGACAGTGCTTAACTTCGGTGAGGTGCTGGCACAGGGTGATACGCAGGACGTATTGAATAATCCGGAGGTTATTACGGCATATCTGGGAAGTTAACAAGACGAAAAGATTTTCTAAGTCTGCAAAGAACGCAGCCAAAGAAAATCTATGTTTCGTCTGCGAGAATGCCGCTTACAGCGGGCATTCTCGGAAGACTGATAGAAGGGAAGAATTAATGTATGGCAATGTTAGAAGTGAAAGATCTTCATGTACATTATGGTGTGATAGAGGCGATCAAGGGAATCAGTTTTGAGGTGGAACAGGGCGAGATCATCGCGCTGATTGGTGCTAACGGCGCGGGCAAGACCACAACTCTGCACACGATTACGGGGTTGATCAAGCCCACCAGCGGCAGTATCTTCTTCGAGGGCAAAGATATCACGAAGACGCCGGGCTATAAGATCGTACCTATGGGTATGGCACATGTGCCCGAGGGAAGGCGTGTGTTTGCACAGATGTCGGTCTATGACAATCTGCTGATGGGTGCCTATACGAGAAAAGATAAGGACGAGATCAAGGAGAATCTGCACATGGTGTACGAACGTTTTCCCAGACTGGAGGAACGTAAGACACAGATGGCGGGAACTTTAAGCGGCGGTGAACAGCAGATGCTTGCCATGGGGCGGGCGCTCATGAGCCAGCCGAACATTATCCTGATGGACGAGCCGTCCATGGGATTATCCCCGATCTTTGTCAACGAGATCTTCGATATCATCAGACGGGTAAGCGAGTCGGGCACAACAGTGCTGTTAGTAGAGCAGAACGCGAAGAAAGCGTTGTCCATAGCGGACAGAGCTTATGTATTGGAGACGGGTACTATTTCGCTGTCGGGTGATGCGGATGAGCTGATGCATAATGAGGCGGTGAAGAAAGCGTACTTAGGAGAATAAAGCGGAAACATAGAAATATATGATTAGCTGGCTAAATTAAACAAAATTTAGTCAGCTAATTTGTTTGTTATATGTATATAGCCAAACTCAGCTTTTCTTAAAATTTGTGTCAATCTTATGATAAATGAAACTGATTGCAAAGCACAGAACGCCGGAGACGAAGAAGCTGACGGCATTCTCAATGGTACTGTCATACTGTATATCGATCATGATCAGCTTGACAATGCTGATCATAGACAGAATCAGGCCGTACAGGCGGAAAGTAATGTTATTCCGATAGAATCCGATGATAATACTTATGATGGCGAACAGCAGTAAGCTGATGCTGATCATATAATTGACCACGTCATAGGAATTCAGGACACAGACCATGAACGCAGTATACTTGAATGCGATATAGTACCCGGTCCTTTGGTCACGGAGCAATAATCTGCGCGAATTAATCAGGAACAGTAAGGCGGTGATCATGATTGTGGCAGGTTTCCATGGACGACAGCTGATGCCGATACATCCGGCAATCATAAGCAGGGCATTGATCGCAAGAAGCATGTGTTCCACCGGTTTTGAGGTGCCGAAATAGGATAGTTTTGTCAGAACCAGATGGATCAACGCCAGGATAAAGAAGGGAATCAGATTCGCTTTGACCGAGGTATATTCTATGGTACCGATATGTTCCGCGTTATAGTCTAGCATGAACCGGTAGGCGCTGTCACGTACCACAAGGACTAAGACCAGGTTGATCAGGATGTAGCCGATTATCTTGAAGCCTGTCAGGTCTGTTGTACGGCAGACAAACAGGAAGGTAAGATATATAGCAGCGGTCATAATCAGATAATCAACACAGTGGTTTGCGAAAAAATTAGTGAACGTGTACGCTCCGTAAACGTATGCGGTAGAGAAATTCGGAATAAGCAGTTCTGCGGTAAATGCCAGACCGGCATACAGATACAGCTTTTTATCCTTTATCTTGCCATAGATCATAGCCGGTATGACAGTCAGATACGCATAAAGATGGTTCTGAATGAAAGGATGGTTGTGACAGCCCAGATAGATCACGGCGAGAAAGAAGATTTCTGAAATAATCTCGTACTCGGCGTGTTTTTTATACACATAGAGCAGCAGTGCGATCGCGGCAATGTACATGAATAGATAAGTAGTGTCTTTTGAAAAAAGCTCCGTCAGGTGGAACAGCCAGATGAAAGTGACGGAGTTTACTATGGTCAATAGCTGAAAAGCAATACCGTCGCGGTATTCTTCCCTATAAGAAAAATAAAATTCCGCCAGCATATAGAGCATGATGACCAAAATGTTGATGACTCTCAACCCGGTCGGTTCCATGAGTGCTAATCCCACCAGGAAAACGATCAGATTCGTGGATTTGCAGATGTGATTGCACAGATTCTGTATATAATTCGTACGATCCCTGCCGGCAAAGACAACGGCGGAGATAAAGTAGAAGACGGTCAGAACGAAATATTTTGCGGCATCGGCATCGTGGACGCACAGAGCCGTTCCCAGAATTGTGGCGATGAGGATGCCGGACTGGCCTATGATGTGGAAAACCATGTTTTTCAGTCCGGGCAGATATTTCACCAGTACGGCCCAGACTAAGATCAGAATATATAAAGTCATATCTCCGATTACCTTAAAATACAGATCGCTTAACAGCAGCGAAATGTATAGGGAACCGATACCGCAGCCGATCAGTGCGGTGAAGAACTTATTGGTACGGTTCTTTCTGGACGGTATGTATCCGGCCGCTAATATGGAGAAGCTGATGACATACAGACCGATCAGTTTTATTGTGTCGGTCAGATAGGGCAGCATGAGTGTGGCAAAAATAATCAAGCTGATGAAGATCAGTACGGAGGCAAAGATACCCATAAAATTCCTGCCAAACAGTTTCTCATAGTCACGGGACTTAGACTGCTGTGCGGTATCGGCAACGGGAGCGTCCGTCGTAGGCTTTGTCTGTTGAAATGCAACCGGAGCCGGGGACTGTACAGACTGTTGAGCCATAGCAGGGAAGGGGGATTGCAGCATCTGTTGAGCTATAGTCTGTGAGATGGGCTCCTGTATGTCGGAGGAGATTTCGGCAGACTGTCTGACTGGCGGATCACTTGATATCGGTGCGTGATATGGGGATTTTTTCAATAGTTGTAATTGATTATTCAGATATCTCAGCTCTGTTTCAAAATAATTAATTTTATCCTGTTGTATTGCATTGTTTTGAAGATCCTGGTTTTGATCTGCGTACTTATAGATTAACTCGTTCAGTTGTTTTCTCGCATTCAGCAGATCATTCTCAAATTCCAGCAGATCGGTTTCTCGTGGGTCCATAGATATCCTCGTTTCTGCACATGCTTTGCCGTAAGTCTGCATGGACAGGGCAGCGTGCGCGATGATCTTCCCTGTGGGAATGGGAAAATGGTGGATGGTTTCTTGTTTTCATCATCGTATCATTGATGCGTGGGAACGTCAATGGCATAGCACTTAACCGGTATTTAACAATATTTGTCGTTGTAGCAACGTTTTAATTGTGATACGATAAATATATCAAACTAGAAGGAGAATCTTATGGAACCAGCTATTTATGCCTTAACAGAAAACGCAAGAATAGAACTTCGGGACTTTGTAGGCGAAGGATTGCAGGACATGTATGATAATAAACTTTTGGATTTTAATACGGCTTTTGATGAATTGGAAGAGAGGTATCGTGCCAATGGATGATTACCGAATAACTCTTACTAAACGTGCCAGAGAAGATATCATTGATATTGGCGATTATATTACTTTTACATTGTTAGAACCCGATACTTCAGGAAATTTCATAAAAGATCTAAGAAATTCTATATCACAATTAAAGTTTTTTCCTTATAAAAAAATAAAAGAAAAATTTTGTTGACAAGAAAGCGTAACTGGTATAAGCTAACAATAATGTTGCTTAAGCTTGTGAAAACTTAAGAGTAAAAAGTTAAAAGCAGAAGTAATCCGTTTCAATCAAATAAACTAAGCAAAGGAGGTAAAAATTATGTTTAAAGATATGAAGAACAGAATCAATATGCATACAAAATCAGATTTTAATAAGGTAAAACATAAAATTACCTCCGCAGATAGAGGATCATGCCAAGTAAAGAACTGTGACTGGACTGGTCAATATGTGTGTTAGGCTTATTCAATGGCTGTGGTAATTTTACCACAGCCATTTTCTATGTGTTTATGAGGGAGGGGAGGAAAAGATGAAAAAAATATCGAGTTACATATGGGAGTACAAGATTCCGTACCTGATTGCCATCGCGTCGCTGCTGATTGCGGTTACGCTTGACATGATGGGACCGCGGCTGACGGCACGGGTAGTGGATGACGTTATTGTAGGCGGTAATATCGGAGAATTGAACTATCTGCTGTTGGGATTTCTGGGGATCGGACTCGGCAGGTGCGTTTTTCAGTATGTGAAGGAATATACCTTTGATAAGAACGGCACGAAGATATCCGGCGACATGAGAAGAGATCTGTTCAGGCACATTCAGGGACTCAGCGCAGACTTCTTTGACAGGAATAATACGGGCGAGCTGATGGCGCGTGTAAAAGAGGATATAGATCGTATCTGGGATGCAATGAGCTATGTCAGTATGCTTTTGATTGAGGTAATGTACCACACGAGCATCATTCTGGCGTGTATGTATATGCTTAACTGGAAGCTGGCGCTAATCCCTACAGCGGCAATGCTGCTCTGTGGTTTTATTGCGGTAATCATGGAGCGCAGACTGGGAAAGGTCTATGAGGAGATCAGCGAGGAGAATGCAGTGCTCAACACGGTGGCGGAGGAGAACCTGGCGGGTGTGCGGACAGTGAAGGCTTTTGCCAGAGAGAAGTTTGAGATCGGCAAATTTCTGTCACATAATAAAAGGTACTATGATTTGAATATGGAACAGTCTAAGGTGTTTGTGCGGTATTATCCGTGTTTCTCTGTTGTGACTAAGATATTACCGCTGTTGACTATTCTGGTCGGCGGAAAATTTGTCATAGACGGCGAGATGACGTTGGGGCAGCTGACGGCTTTTGTGGAGTATTCCACCAATATCGTATGGCCGATGGAGATGCTGGGCTGGTTAACTAACAGTTTCTCCGCGGCGGTGGCTTCCAATAAGAAAATAAAGAAGATCTATGAGGAGAAACCAAGCGTTGTGGAATCGACTAATCCGGTCAAATTAGAAAAAGTGGCCGGGAAAGTCTGCTTCGACCATGTATCATTCCATAAAGCAGATCAGTATGAGATTCTGCATGACATTTCCTTTACGGTGGAGGCGGGCAGGACGTTGGGGATCATGGGTGCTACCGGCGCCGGGAAGACTTCCATCGTACAGCTTCTTCAGCGCATGTATGATGCCACGGACGGAGCCGTCTATCTGGATGATGTGAATATTAAGGATATGTCCTTGGAGCAGCTTCGTACCAGCGTAAGCTACGTGATGCAGGACGTATTCCTGTTTTCGGATACGATCAATGACAATATTAAGCTGGGCAAGAAAGAGTACATAGATTTTAAGACGGTCAGGAAAGCTTCCAAGCAGGCACAGGCGAGCGGATTTATCGAGCGCATGGATGAGGCCTATGACACGGTGATCGGAGAGCGTGGTGTGGGTCTGTCCGGCGGACAGAAACAGCGGATCAGTATCGCAAGGGCACTGGCCAAGAGAGATCCTGTCCTTGTGCTGGACGATTCCACGTCGGCGCTTGATATGGAGACGGAGCATTTAATCCAGCAGACACTAAAGACGCTGGAGAATACGACGAAGATTATTATCGCGCACAGGATCAGTGCGGTGCGGCATGCAGATGAGATCATTGTATTAGATGGCGGTGCGATTGCGGAGCGGGGCACCCATGAAGAACTGTTAGCTAAGAGAGGGCTCTATTATGAGACTTACGAATCACAGTACGGTGATGTACAGACAAATACGGCCGTGTAGTCCGGGAGACGGGCAGAAGGAACTTGACGATACGGAGTACAGGAAGACGAGAAATATGACACATATGTCGTATAAAACGGCATGTGTGTCAGAGTGAGAGGATGGTGATATAAATGGCAGTAAATTCTTATAAAGATGACGAGCAGAGTGTGGAGCGCGGCAAAACACAGACTTTAATGCGCCTGTTTCGTTATCTGCTCGCTTATAAATGGCAGATCATATTAGTGCTGCTGATTATGGGATATGGTGTATTGATCAGCCTGGTCAATCCGTTGATTATGGAGTCAGCGATAGATGATCACATCGCGGTGGGAGATCTGAGCGGACTTTATAAGCTGCTGGCGGTCGCGCTGGTGATCAACTTATTGCTGGTGGTGACGGTGAAACTGCGCATGTATATTATGGCGAAGGTGTGCAACGAGATCCTGCTGACTATCAGGCAGGAGCTCTATACACATATTCAGAAACTGGATTTCCGTTTCTTTGACAGCAGACCGACCGGTAAAATATTATCCCGAATCATCGGAGATATCAATTCGCTCAAAGATGTGTTGTCCAACTGTGTGACGACTCTGATACCGGACGGATTGACGGTTATTGCGGTGGTGGTGATTATGATCTGGAAGAATCCGAAGCTGGCGCTTGCGTCCATGATGACGATTCCGTTTATGGCGGCGGCGATTTTATTTATTCAGATTAAAGCGCATCCGCGATGGCAGCTGTTTCGGAAGAAATCGGCCAACTTAAATGCTTTTATTCATGAAGACATGGCTGGGATGCGGATTATACAGAGTTTCCACGCGCAGGGGGAGACAGAGGATACCTTCGATGATCTGTTAATGGAACACCGCACGAGCTTCTTTGATGCGGTGCGCATGAGTGACGCTTTCGGATCGGTGATCGATCTGTCCTGGGGACTGGGATGCATACTGCTGTATTATACGGGCATTGTGGTGCTTGGCGTGGATCAGGTTTCAGTGGGTACTTTCATTGCTTTCGGAACTTATCTGAATATGTTCTGGCAGCCGATTCACAATATCAGTAACTTCTATAATCAGTTGGTGACCAATATTGCGGGAGCAGAGCGGATCTTCGAGATACTGGACACACCGCCGGCGATTGCGGACGGAGAAGGAGCGGCACAGATGCCGCCGATCCGGGGAGAAGTTACTTTTGCGCATGTGAGCTTCTCCTATGACGATAAAGTGAAAGTATTGGATGACGTGAGTTTCCGGATTAAGCCGGGCGAGACGATCGCGCTGGTAGGACCTACCGGTGCGGGGAAATCTACGATCGTCAATCTGATCAGCCGGTTCTATGATGTGCAGGAGGGAACCGTAACCGTTGACGGGCATGATGTGAAGAGGGTGTCCATAGAAAGCCTGAGAAGGCAGATGGGCATCATGACACAGGATAACTTCCTGTTTTCCGGCACAATTAAAGACAACATACGTTATGGAAAATTGGACGCCACGGATGAAGAGATTATTGCGGCGGCGAAGGCGGTCAATGCTCATGATTTTATCATGCGCTTGGAGAAGGGGTATGACACCGAGCTTTCGGAGCGGGGCGGCGGATTGTCCATCGGACAGAGGCAGCTGCTGGCTTTTGCCAGGACGATGGTTTCCGACCCGAAGATTCTGATTCTGGACGAGGCTACATCCAGCATTGACACGAAGACGGAGCTGTTGGTACAGGATGGAATCGAACATCTGCTGGCAGGCAGGACGTCTTTTGTCATAGCTCACAGGCTCTCCACGATCCAGAAAGCCGACCGGATTTTTGTTGTGGACGACGGCAGGATCGTTGAGGAGGGAAATGCACGGGAACTGATGGAAAAAAGAGGGATATATTATCAGTTGTACATGGCACAGTTTTGCGCGTAAGTGTCAAGTTTTGTATCCGTGTCGAAAAGCAGCCTGAATAGATAGTGAATTCTTATCTGTTCAGGCCTTATTCTTGGCGAATGTACGAACAATAACGTATGATCTGCCAATGTGAAATATCTGCCTATCTGAAAAATCCAGTGTAATGGTGTTGACATTATTGTAAATTACTTTATAATTTAAGTATGTTGCTTAATTTTTAGTCTGTAATCAGTCACAATCGGCATAGTCTGGTATTGTACGCAGTTTCGGATATCACAATACAAAGAGCAGGTCAGCGCAATTATAGGCACAATATTGGGGGAATTATGGCGAAAACGGTTAAAATGGCAGATATTGCCAAGGTTATGGGGGTCAGTACAGTCACGGTATCGAAGGCGTTGTCTGACCAGAAGGGCGTCAGCGAGGAACTTCGCGCCCGAATCAAGAAACAGGCACAGGAGATGGGATACCGGACGGCGGCTTCCATAAGTCGGGAACGGGCGAAGAAGAATGCAAGCTATACCATTGGTGTCATCGTGGCGGACCGGTTTCTGGCCAAATATGAATCTTTCTACTGGACACTGTATCAGGACGTGGCTACGGCAGCGGTACAGAAAGGGTGTTTTACCATGCTGGAGGTGCTGCAGAGTGAGGACGAGAATCAGATGATCATGCCTAAACTACTGCAGGAAAAGAAGACGGAAGGGCTGGTGATCATCGGCAGGCTCAAGAAGGATTATCTGGAGAAGTTGATGGAATATGCTTCGATCCCCGTATTCTTTCTGGATTTCTATGACCGGGACGGGAAGTGTGATGCTATCGTGTCCAACAGTTTCCACGGCATGTATATCATGACGAATTATCTGTTTGATATGGGGCACCAGGATATCGGTTTTGTAGGCAACGTGCTCGCCACGGACAGCATCACGGATCGTTATTTCGGCTACGTGAAGTCTCTGTATGAACATGGCATTGATGTGAATAAGGCGTGGGTGCTAAACGACAGAGATCCGGATACGGGAAGATCGGACGAGGGATTTGAAATCAGGCTGCCGGAGCGGATGCCTACGGCGTTTGTATGCAACAATGATGCGGCGGCGGCGATGCTCGTGCAGACATTGGAGCGGGCGGGGTATCGGGTACCGCAGGATATATCGGTGGTGGGATATGACAATTATCAGCCGCCGGGGCTGTGCGATGTAGGAATCACTACCTATGAGGCGGATATGAAAGAGATGGCAAGACGTGCCGTCAAGAATATGATTCGCAAGATATCGGGAGATCATTACAAGCAGGGCGTGTACATCGTTAACGGCCGGCTGATCTGCAAGAACAGTGTGGCGAGACGGGGATAAATGATTTGATCATGTGCAGCCTTTACGCAGCGCGATAAAGGCAACTAAGAAATGAAGGATAAAAAGAATAATCCCGGAACAGAACAGGGGTTAAAGTATAGGCGAACCGGCCTTACTTTAACCCCTGTGTGCATCTCGGTACGCCTGCGGCGTGGTGCCCATTTCGCGCTTAAAAAGGTTGATGAAATGATTGGTGTTCTCGAAGCCCACGTCGAGAGAGATCTCGTGTATCCGTCTGTCGGTGGTCAGAAGCAGATGCGTGGCGACCTCCAGCCTCCTCAGATTCAGATAGCGCACGGGTGGAGAACCGAATGCCTTAGAAAACTCGTGGCATATGCGGTACTTACTGATGTGATAGCGCTTTTCCAGATCATCCAGCCGGAGCGGATCGGCAAAGTGCGTATTCAGATATTGTCTGATCTCGGACAGATAAGGTGCGCACTTGTCTGCCGGCGCTTCCAGCTTCCATGCATCGATGAATAAGTCCGTTATCATGCCCTGCAGAAGTGAAGCGTCCGTCAGCTTATTGCGGAGATTTGCGTCAGTGCTGCCCGAAAGAAGTCGCTCCATACCGCTGAGTACGGGAGAATGAGTAGATACGATGGTGTGCAGCAATAGTCCGCCAAAGGGGACAAGGGAATCCAGTGTGGCAAGAAGAGTGCCGCGAACCAGGAAAATACTGATCTGCCATGGGGATTGTGCTGCATCCAGTGTGAAAGAAGCGGCAGAGCAGTCCATGTAGAGAAAAGTACCTTCCGTCAGGCTGTGATTTTTTTTGCCCCAAAGCAGATTTCCGCTGCCTGTGCGCGTATAGAGCAGCATGTGACAGTCCATCGGGTCACAGGTGAGCTTATATATAGAAGGAAACTCGATGGTGCCGCCGCACAGCACAGTGGTCAGACGGTCTGTCGTCTCTTCCGAGAGCTCATAGAAACTTCCGACGAAAGCTTCCGGCAGAAACTCGGGTGTCAGAGACGGCTTGACGGATATGGATTTTTCAAAAGTTTCCTGAAATGTCATATGGTTTCCCTCAGATTGTCGGCAAAAAGCTGTTTGCTTGTCTATAGCATCATTATTAGTGCAAGCTAAAAAATAAACTAATTAAACCTTATAATTTAATCTGGAGAATGTCAATGATGATATTGAAATCAAGAAATGATTTGTGAAAATGCACAAAAAACAGCAGTTAAAATTGTATAAATAGAAGAAAAGTACAAATACAGCAATAATAATATATAAATAACAATAATGGGTGATGATTAAAAAATAAAGTGATGTATACTTAATTTAAAGTTAATCAATTAACTAACAGCTCTTAAAAAAGAGCAAAATAAAAAGGAGGATACTTATTATGAAACTGAAGAAAGTATTAGCGCTTACTTTAGCAGCAACGATGACTTTTTCATTAGTAGGCTGCGGCGGCGATGACACAGCAGCAAACACGCCGGCAGCAGACACATCCGCTGATGATACGGCAGATGATACTACTGATGATGCAGCGGCACCCGCAGCAGATGATACGGCGGATGACACAGCGGCACCTGCAGGTGGTTTGACCTACGCTTCCATCACACTTGGTGAGGATTACGAGGACATCACGACAACAATCAAATTTATCCATCATAAGACAGACCGTGAAGATGATGGCACCATGGCAGATCTGATAAGCAAGTTTAACGCGATGTATCCTAACATCACTGTTGAAACAGAAGGTATCACGGATTATGCGGAAGATGCACTTCTTCGTCTCTCTACAGGCGACTGGGGCGATGTAATGTTTATTCCGGCTGTAGACGCAGCAGATCTTTCTTCTTATTTCATTCCTTACGGAACAGTAGATGAAATGAGTGAGCTTGTGAACTTTGCTGATCAGTGGAAAGACACGGCAGGCAATTGCTATGGTATCGGCTACATGGGTAACGCGCAGGGTATTCTTTACAACAGCAAGGTATTCGCTGACGCAGGTATTACAACACTTCCGACAACTCCCGATGACTTCATCGCGGCGTTACAGGCAATCAAGGATAACACAGACGCTATTCCGCTGTACACTAACTACGCGGCAGGCTGGACCATGGGCGGTCAGTGGGACGCATTCCTTGGCGCAATCACAACAGGCGACGAGACATGGTTAAATCAGAAGTTTGTTCACACGGCAGAGCCTTTCAAGGATAACGGCGACGGCACAGGCGCATATGCTCTGTACAAAATCCTTTATGACGCAGTTGCACAGGGTCTGATCGAGGACGACTACACAACAACTGACTGGGAAGGCTGTAAGGCAATGATCAACAATGGTGAGATTGGTACAATGGTACTTGGTTCCTGGGCAATCGCACAGATGAAAGCGGCCGGCGATAATCCGGATGATATCGGATATATGCCTTTCCCGATCACCGTAAACGGACAGCAGTACACAACAGCAGGTCCTGACTACTGCTATGGTATCAACATCAACGCATCTGACGATAACAAGGCAGCAGCTATGACATTTGTTAAGTTCATGGTAGAAGAGTCCGGCTGGTGTGATTTAGAAGGCGGTTACCCGATCTCTAAGACAGCTCCTACTTCTTTCGTATTCGACGGCGTTAATGTTGTAACGAACGTAACTGCTCTGACAGGCGAGGAAGACATCATGAACGAGATGAACGCTGAATCCGAACTTTCCTTCAACGCTGGCGGCGACGCTAAGGTTCAGGGAATCGTAGAAGCGGCAGCTACAGGCTCCCAGAGCTTTGATGATATCATGGCAGACTGGACAGCTAAGTGGAATGACGCTCAGGAGGCACTTGGTGTAGAGGTTTCCTATTAAGAAAATAGCAGTATCAATAAGTAGCTTCATAGATATGATTCATGTAGGTATTAATTGATGGCATTTGAGCCGGGGATAGAATTATTACCCCGGCTCGAATTATCAGGAGGATAGCATATGGCGGCACAGGCAAATACAGTGGGAACACAGAAAAAGACCTTTTCGCAGTGGCTTAAGAGCAGAAAGGGTCAGCAGGCGATTATCATTATTGCATTTATGATCATTCCGCTTGCATTGTTATTTACTTTTACATACCTTCCGTTCGGTGAGATGGTAGGATACAGTTTTATGAAAATGAAATACATCGGCAAGAGAGAGTTCGTAGGTTGGGACAATTATGTCAGTGTATTCAACAGAAAAGACTGCTTCAGAGCTTTGAAACTGAGTCTGTATTATATGGGCGGTTCTTTGGTACAGCTTGTACTGGCGCTTTATCTGGCAACTGTCTTAAGTTTCAAGGTAAAGGGCGGCAATATATTTAAGGGATTCATGTTTTTCCCTTATCTGATCAATGGTATTGCAATCGGTTTTATCTTTAAGTTTTTCTACACCAGAGGATTTGTATTTGATACTGTACTTCAGTGGTGTGGCTTTGAATTGGATAATCTGCCTTACTGGTTGAGGGATCAGAGCATTAACAATATATCACTTGTAGGAACTTCTGTTTGGCGGTATTTCGGACAGAACATGGTGCTCTTTATCGGAGCGATCATGTCGGTTGATGCCGAGTTGTATGAGGCGGCAATGTTGGACGGTGCGAACCGTTTCCATCAGTTCATCTATATCATCCTGCCGAGCATTAAGACGATCGTTACTTTGAATGTGATCTTATCCATAACAGGTTCCCTGAGCGCATTCGAGCCGCCTTATGTTATCACGGACGGTGCCAACGGGACAGGAACTTACTTTATCGTAATGCATGAGATTGCCCACACGCAGCAGAAGGTAGGTCTGGCGTCGGCGATGGCGGTAGTACTGCTTATGATTATATTTGCGGCGACGATTCTGCAGAAACTTTTCTTTAAGTATGTCTTTAAGAATTCGGAGGACGAGGATTTTAACGCAACTAAGCGTCGTGACAAGAAACTTGCAAAACAAGCGGCGAGAAAGGCAGGGAGATAAATGACAGCATTACAGAAAACCGGTAAAGTTTTACTTACTTTCTTAAAATATTTTTCACTTGTATTCTTTGCTTTTGTAGCGGTCCTGCCGATCGTATCCTGCGTGATCACGGCATTTAAGACAGAGGCCGAGTACGCGCAGACCAATGTTATGGAGCTGCCGGAGAGTTGGCTGAACTTCCACAACTTCGTGGATGCGTTTACAAGAGCCAATATGGGCCGTGCATTTATGAACTCTACCATTATTCTGATAAGTGTTTTGGTAGTGTCCGTGCTGGTAGGTACATCTCTTGCTTATGTACTGAACAGATTTCAGTTTCCGGGCAACGGATTGATCAGAAGCCTGTTCCTGTTTGCAACGCTGCTTCCCGGTGTTGCTATGCAGATCGCGGTATATGAGATCATGTTTAAGCTGGGACTGATCAACTCCCTTGTGGGATATATTATCATGATGTGCGGTACGGATGTCATAGCGATCTATATTTACATTCAGTTCTTTGAGAACATAAGCGTATCGTTAGACGAGTCGGCGATCATAGACGGGGCATCATATTTTAAAATCTACTATAAAATACTGCTTCCGCTTCTGCGTCCGGCGATCGTTACGGCCTGCATCTTAAAAGGCGTGGGCACATACAACGAGTATTACTGTGCGAATCTGTATCTGCAGAACAAGAAGCTGTATCCGACGGTGGCGACCTCACTGTATACCTTCGTGGGACCGCTCGGAAGCCAATACAATCTGATCTGTGCGGGTGTTATTATTTCCCTCCTGCCGGCGCTCATTGTATTCATCCTTTTCCAGAAGCAGATTTACAGCGGCATGACTGCAGGATCGGTAAAAGGTTAATCGTACATGTAGTGAAGTTGAACAAAAAATAAATTATATTTGGGTAAAGGTGACAGTTTTGTTCTTAGTATGTTGACATTATTACGAATTACCTTATAATTTAAATTAAAGTTATTTATTTTACTCGTTTTTAAACCGAAATTTAAGTTTAAAAACGAGTAAAATAATAAATAAGAAAAATTGCAAGGTAATTAGAGAAACAGACGGAGAGCACAGGAACAGTAACGAAGAGGGGAGACAATAAGCGATGATGGTAGAAGAGATAAAGAACCATCTGACTGACTGTATTATTCCATTCTGGAAGAAGCTGCGGGATGATGAGAACGGCGGTTATTATGGGTATATGGATTATGATCTGCAGGTGGATAAGAAAGCTGTGAAGGGGTGTATTTTAAACAGTCGTATCACGTGGTTTTATGCGAACGCGTATATGACACTGCACGATGAATCCCTGCTTCAGGAAGCGAAACACGGTTATGAATTTATGCAGAAGTACTGTGTTGACAAGGATAAGGGCGGTGTGTTCTGGTCGGTTGCCTATGACGGAACACCGGAGGATACGACGAAACATACCTATAATCAGGCGTTTTCCATCTATGCGCTGTCTTCCTATTATGATGCTTCTAAAGATAAAGAGGCGCTTGAGACTGCGATGGAGCTATTCCGGATCATAGAAGAACGGTGTACGGACGAGATCGGCTATAAGGAAGCTTTCGACAGAGAGTTTAAGGAGATCGAGAACGATAAGCTGTCCGAGAACGGCGTGATCGCGGATAAGACGATGAATACGCTCTTACATGTGTTTGAGGCGTATACGGAACTGTACCGCGTGAGCGGTGATGCTGATGTGAAGAAACGTCTGGAGTGGATCTTAGATACCATCGCGGATAAAATCTATAATCCGGAGCTTCACAGGCAGGAAGTGTTCTTCGATAGAGAGATGAACTCGATCTTAGATCTGCACTCTTACGGGCATGATATTGAGGCGGCATGGCTGATCCGCAGAGGCACGGACGTTTTGGGAGAGAAGGCATATGAAGAGAAAATGCTTCCGATTATTCTTGACTTAACCGGTCAAGTATATAAGGTGGCTTTTGACGGACATTCTTTTGCGAACGAGTGCGAGAAGGGTGTGGTGGATCAGAATCGCATCTGGTGGGTGCAGGCGGAGGCGATAGTCGGATTCTTGAATGCCTATGCGCTGGCACCGGAGCATACGGAATACAGGGATGCTGCCGAGGCGGAATGGGAATTTATCAGGAATTATGTGGTTGATAAGAGAGAAGGGTCAGAATGGTTCTGGATTGTGGACAGAGAGGGTAAGGCAGTGAGCGGCAAGCCTATTGTGGAACCTTGGAAATGTCCGTATCATAACGGCAGAATGTGTCTGGAAGTGATTAGAAGAGCGGAGGGCAACAATGATGTTACATGGTAATTACTATGTGGAATTAGAGAAATACAATAAACTGATCAACAGAAAAAATGTGAAGTCCGGAATATATAACGGAATATACGACAGATATGAGTATCCGGTGCTGACCAGAGAGCATATTCCGCTCACGTGGAAATATGACCTGAATACGGAGACGAATCCCTATTTCATGGAGCGGCTCGGTGTTAACGCGGTCATGAACTCCGGAGCAATCGAGTTAAACGGCAAGTATTATCTCGTAGCGCGTATTGAGGGCAATGACAGAAAGTCTTTCTTCGGCGTAGCGGAGAGTGACAGCGGAATCGACGGTTTTAAGTTCTGGGATTACCCGATCCTTCTGCCGGATACCTGTCCGGAGGAGACAAATGTGTATGATATGCGGCTGACCAAGCATGAGGACGGCTATATCTACGGTGTGTTCTGCTCCGAGAGTAAGGATAAGACAGTGAATGATCTGTCTGCAGCGGTGGCTGCGGCAGGTATCGTAAGGACAAAAGATTTAAAGAACTGGGAGAGACTGGATAATCTGACCACACTCCGCTCCCCGCAGCAGAGAAATGTGGTGCTTCATCCGGAGTTCGTGAACGGTAAATATGCGTTCTATACAAGACCGATGGACGATTTCATCGACACAGGTTCCGGCGGCGGTATCGGTTTCGGACTGTGCGACGATATTACCCATGCGGTGATCGACGAGGAGAAGATGACTTCCCTGCGCAAGTACCATACCATTACCGAGGCGAAAAACGGAGCGGGCGCAACCCCGATCAAGACAGACAAGGGATGGATTCATATCGCTCACGGTGTGAGAAACACGGCAGCCGGACTGCGCTATGTAATCTATGCGTTTGCCACAGATTTAAACGATCCTTCCAAGGTGATTGCGGAACCCTCCGGCATGCTGATCGGACCGAGAGAGGGCGAGCGTGTGGGCGATGTGTCGAATGTGGTGTTCACCAACGGCGCTATTGCGAAAGATAACGGAGAAGTATATATTTATTACGCGTCCAGTGATACGAGGATGCATGTGGCGACAACAACGATCGACAAGCTGATCGATTATGTATTTAATACACCGAATGATCCGCTGCGCTCTGTAGAGTGTGTGGCACAGAGGTGTGATCTGATCAAAAAGAACCTCGAATTCTTATCGAGACAGTAACCGTAAAATAAAAACATAGGAGCGAAAGGAGTACAGTTACAAAATGAGTGAAGTGAAAATGATCAGTCCTGCTGTAAAAAATGTGCCGTGGCAGGAGAAGCCGGAAGGCTTAAAAGGCGCACCGATCTGGCGGTATAATGAGAATCCTATTATCGGCAGAAATCCGGTTGAGGGTGTGGCGAGAATTTTTAACAGTGCGGTTATGCCTTACGGCGATGAATTTATCGGCGTATTCAGAGGAGAGCAGACTAACGGCATTCCGTATATCTATTTGGGACACAGCAAGGATGCGATTCATTGGGAATTTGATAAGGAGAAGATTCCCTTTAAAGACGAGGAAGGCAATGACTTCATGCCGATCTATGCATATGATCCCCGGCTGGTTAAGGTGGAGGATACCTACTATATCATCTGGTGTCAGGATTTCTACGGCGCTTCCATCGGTATGGCGAAGACCACGGACTTCAAGACATTTACGAGAATTGAGAATCCCTTTATTCCGTTTAACAGAAATGCGGTGCTATTCCCTCGTAAGATTAACGGAAAGTTCATGCTTTTAAGCAGACCTTCGGATTCCGGGCATACGCCTTTCGGCGATATCTTCTTAAGCGAGAGTCCGGATATGGTATATTGGGGCAGACACAGACATGTGATGGGCAGAAGCTCCGAGTGGTGGGAGTCCGTTAAGATCGGCGGCGGCGCTGCTCCGATCGAGACAAGTGAAGGATGGCTCCTGTTCTACCACGGCGTAAGCGGAACCTGCAACGGACTCGTATACTCCATCGGCGGCGCGATTCTCGATATCGACAATCCGTCCAAGGTACTTTACAGATGTGAGAACTTCCTGCTGACACCGGAAGAGTGGTATGAGGAGAGAGGATTCGTACCGAATGTATGTTTCCCGTGCGCAACCATTCATGACTCCGAGAGTGGCAAGATCGCATTGTATTATGGATGTGCGGACAGCTATGTGGGCCTTGCATTCACGAAGCTGGACGAGATCGTGGACTATATCAAGACGCACAGCCATGTAACGGAGTCTGATACGGAGATCGGCATTAGATAATTCGTGCGGAACGGATGTTTCACGGCGTAAGAGGCGTGGCAGAAGTTTTATAGAAGTAAAAAGATAATAATGGGACTGGCGGACATATGGGAGACTGTGTGGGCGCCGGTCTTTTTGTTGTTGCAAATATTTGAATATTCGAATCCGACATGTATTACTTGTGGATTAAGGGAAACAATGTTACAATAGCAATAGTTGTTATGATGATGGGGTGTGCGCAGGGGGTGCGTGCGTCACTACAGATACAGAGGAAGCCGGCGAACCGGCGCAAGGGGGAGAAGTTGATGGACAAGAAGGAGTTAACAGGAAACACAATGGAAACAGAGATGAAGGGTGAAGCGGTTATTCCGGCAGTGTCCGGAGCAGAGGAAAGTGCAAAGATTGTGACAGACTCTGAAGTAAAAAGCGCAGATGAGAAACAGGCGTCTGTAAAGAAGGATGTGGTGCCCGAAGTGTTTCTGCAGTATCGGGAGTATGAGGTAACTATGGAAGAGGTGACTGAGCGGGTGAAATCTCACTATTGCGCTAAGGGTCATCAGAGAGAATCTATCGAAAATATGCAGATCTATATTAAACCGGAGGATTTCACTGCTTACTATGTCATTAATGACGGCATTGTCGGGAAAGTGAATCTTTTTTAGGAATGTTTTTGTCGCCTGACATAAAGACTTCGGTCTGAGGAAAGGCACGGCTATATGGAATAGAGCAAGGTGTGATACCGCGTGTATTGCAGCTTGTATTTTGGGTATGATAACATGCCGTGTCTTGTATAGGACGCGGCTTTTTTGGTTGGAGGGTTTTTATGGGAACAAGAGTAGCGAGTGTGAAGTCCGATGAATGAGCGTATGAAAGAGCTGGCAGAACGGTTGATTACGGAACGCAGCCTTGTCGGGGAGGAGTATCAATATCTGATCGAAAACCGCTCCGCTGATGCTGCGGCTTTTCTCGCAGAACACGCCGTCAGGGTACGGCGTGAGATCTACGGAAACGCGGTGTTCGTGCGCGGACTGATCGAGATCGGCAACATCTGTAAGAATGACTGTCTGTACTGCGGGATTCGACGAAGCAACCGTAGTTGCGACCGCTACCGCCTGACAGAGGAGCAGATACTTGAATGTGCCGATGAAGGCTATTTACTCGGCTTCCGCACGGTTGTTCTGCAGGGCGGCGAAGACGCGTATTTCTCGGACGAGGTCATGTGCGGCATGATCCGACAATTAAAGTCGGCGCACCCTGACTGCGCGGTAACGCTCTCGCTTGGCGAGCGGAGTCTTGAGAGCTATGCAGCGCTGCGTGAAGCAGGCGCGGACAGGTATCTTCTACGTCACGAAACCGCCGACAGAGCGCACTACGAACGCCTGCATCCGCCGGAGATGTCGTTTGACAACCGTATGCGCTGCCTTAACGATCTGCGTGGGCTCGGTTATCAGGTGGGCTGCGGTTTTATGGTGGGATCGCCTTTTCAGACATCGAGGGAGCTTGCAGAGGATCTGAAGTTTATTGAAAATTTCAAGCCCGATATGTGCGGAATCGGGCCGTTTGTCCCGCACCATGACACGCCGTTTAAGGACGAGCCGCCGGGAACGCTTGAACTGACCTGCTTTCTGCTGTCGATCATACGGCTGATTTATCCGCCGGTGCTGCTGCCAGCGACAACGGCGCTGGGCACGATTGCCCCGGATGGAAGGGAGCGCGGTATACTCTCAGGTGCGAATGTAGTGATGCCGAATTTGTCACCGATTTCGGTGCGGAACAAATACGAGCTGTACGACAACAAGATATACACGGGCGATGAGTCAGCTCAGTCCAGAAGCCGTCTCGAACAGCGAATGAATTCAATAGGATACGAGATCGCAACAGATATCGGAGATATCAGGAAAGGAAAACGCTATGAGTAATTATGACCCTAAATCATTAAAAGCGGAGGAATTCATTAATGATGAGGAGATCCGAGCAACCCTCGCTTATGCCGAGGAAAATAAAAATAACAAGGAGCTGATCGCGAGCATACTCGAAAAGGCTCGTCCCCGGAAGACCGAGACGGGCAGCGTATGCGCCGGGCTTACCCATCGAGAGGCATCGGTTCTTCTGGCGTGCGAGGACCCTGAGCTGATCGAGAAGATGTACGAGATCGCAGAGGAGATCAAACTTGCGTTCTACGGCAACAGAATCGTTATTTTCGCGCCGCTGTACCTCTCGAATTACTGTGTTAACGGCTGCGTTTACTGTCCGTATCACATGAAAAACAAGCACATTACGCGCAAAAAGCTTACGCATGAGGAAGTAAGGAAGGAAGTCATAGCGCTTCAGGATATGGGACATAAGCGTCTTGCCATTGAGGCAGGGGAAGATCCTGTCAACAACCCGATCGAGTACATACTCGACTGTATTAAGACAATTTACAGCGTTCATCACAAGAACGGTGATATCCGCCGGGTAAATGTCAATATCGCCGCGACCACCGTCGAGAACTACCGCAGGCTGAAAGAAGCAGGGATCGGTACCTATATTCTCTTCCAGGAGACTTACCACAAGGAGAGCTATCTTAATCTGCACCCCACGGGACCGAAGCACGACTATGCCTACCACACTGAAGCAATGGACAGGGCAATGGAGGGCGGCATTGACGACGTGGGATTGGGTGTTCTGTTCGGGTTGGAGATGTATAAATACGAATTTGCAGGTCTTATTATGCACGCGGAGCACCTTGAGGCTGCTCACGGCGTAGGTCCTCACACGATAAGCATACCGCGTGTCAAACACGCCGACGATATCGACCCTGCCGCATTCGACAACGGTATTGACGATGAGACTTTCGCGAAGATCACCGCCTGCATACGTCTTGCCGTACCTTATACGGGAATGATCATATCTACGCGCGAATCCGAGCAGGTGCGCTCTAAGCTGCTCCGTCTGGGAATTTCACAGGTAAGCGGCGGCTCGCGCACGTCGGTCGGCGGCTACACGGAAGAAACGCGCCCGCATGACACCGAGCAGTTCGACGTTTCCGATCAGAGAACGCTTGACGAGGTGGTAAAGTGGCTTATGGAGAGCGGACATATCCCATCATTCTGCACCGCATGTTATCGCGAGGGACGAACGGGCGACCGCTTTATGAGCCTGTGCAAGAGCGGACAGATACTCAACTGCTGCCACCCCAACGCGCTTATGACGCTCTCGGAGTATCTCGAGGACTATGCCCTAGAGGACACAAAACGTGTCGGCTACGAGATGGTGGAGCGCGAGCTGGAGCGTATACCTAAGGAAAAGGTGCGCGAGATCGCGCGGCGCAACATTGAGGATATCAAGAACTTAGGCCGCCGCGATTTCCGTTTTTAACGAAAGGACACAGCTATGGGATTAAATGATACCGTATCCGCTGAGCGCCTGCACATAGGCTTTTTCGGTATGCGCAACGCGGGAAAATCCAGTCTTGTAAACGCATTCACGGGGCAGGAGCTTTCGGTAGTGTCCGAGGTTCGCGGCACGACTACCGACCCCGTCCGTAAGGCAATGGAGCTGCTACCGCTCGGACCGGTCGTCGTTATCGACACGCCTGGGCTTGACGATGAGGGCGAGCTTGGTGCGCTGCGCGTCAAAAAGGCGCGAGAGATACTTGTAAAGACCGATGTTGCGGTGCTTGTTGTGGACGCGTCACAGGGGCTGTCAGCAAAGGATAATGAACTGATTGCGCTTTTTAAGGAGCGCAGCCTACCGTATCTGATTGCGTATAACAAAGCCGATCTGCTATCCGAAAGGCCGTCGCTCCACGGAGACTCGCTCTACTTAAGCGCCGTAACGGGCGAAAATGTAAACGTCCTCAAAACAAGAATCGGTGAGTTTGCAGGGAGCCTGCAAAACGAAAAGTACATCATTGCCGATCTGCTGCGTGACGGTGACGTTGTGGTCTTGGTAATTCCCGTGGACGCGGCCACTCCCAAGGGAAGACTGATACTTCCGCAGCAGCAGACCATGCGCGAAATTCTGGATCATCACTGCACGTTCGTCGGCTGTCAGCCCGAGGAACTGCCGGATACGCTGGCGGTGCTGCCCGGGAAGCCGAGGCTTGTCATCACGGACTCGCAGGCGTTTGACAGAGTTTCTAAAGATGTGCCGGAAGAAATCATGCTTACATCGTTTTCGATCCTGTTCGCACGGTATAAGGGAGAGTTGGCAGAGCAGGTAAAGGGCGCTGCGGCGTTGTCAGGACTTAAGGACGGCGACAAGGTGCTGATCTCGGAAGGCTGTACCCACCACCGGCAATGCGGCGATATCGGCACGGTAAAAATACCGAAGTGGATCGAGGAATACGCGGGAGTGAAGCCTGAATATACGTTTACATCCGGCGGCGGCTTCCCCGATGATCTTTCCGGGCTTTCTCTGATCGTGCACTGTGGCGGCTGTATGCTCAACGAAAAGGAGGTGCAGCGGCGCGTCGAAGCAGCAAGGTCGGCGGGGGTGCCGATCGTTAACTACGGCGTAGCAATAGCACATATGCATGGGATTCTTGAACGGAGTTTACAGCCGTTCCCTGAGGTGTTGGGAATGTTATCGGACACGATGGCTGTTTAGCAGAACGATGGTGACTAATCCGATCAATATAATAAAGAAACAACGATGCGGTTTGCGTGGGCAAACCGTTTTTTTTGTGCCAGAAATCAGGTAATGAGCAGAGCAACAGGGAACCGACCGCCGCGAACAGTTTGGATTCTGTATGGCGACTTGTGAAGATATTGAGGTGTGTATGGCGTTATATAGTGTGAGAAGAGATTTTAAAGCTATAAAGATTAGGGCGCATCAAGTACGGAGGGCAGATCACACAAAATGTTCCCGCAGTTATCGGCTTCGTCATATGGATTTTCTAAAATATTCCGGCTGAACTGAGGCTGCGGACGTAACCGCCCGACATTCGCCATCCGGGCTCAGGTCGGGCTTTTCGGAACATCCTTGTCCCGAAATTACTGGGTATTGAACGGAATATTAAGAAAATCTCATATTCCTACGCAAGACAACTGCGTGAACATTTTGTGCGATCTGCCAGCGCAATTTTTTGCAGGTGTTTTTGCGAACTTTAATTTCTTAAAAATATATGTTGACAAACAATATTATATGCCGTATAGTATCTACAGAAACAATATTATACAGCATATAATATTATAGAGATCAATAATATTATAATGTTCAACATATGTAACTTCATATAATATTATTGATGCATAATGCGAGGATGATTCGTTATGAGGTATGTAAAAAGCAGGAAAGGAGTTTATCGCATGGTTTTTAACACAGGTGCGGCGCTGCTTGATGCGATCGTGCTGGCGGTAGTGTCCAGTGAACCGGAAGGGACATACGGCTATAAGATCACGCAGGAAGTGCGGCAGGTCATTGAGATTTCGGAATCCACGTTATATCCCGTGCTCAGGAGACTGCAGAAGGATGAATGTCTGGAAGTCTACGATATGGAATGTGCGGGCAGGAACAGACGATACTATAAGGTGACAGAGAAGGGAAGGGCACAGCTTAATCTGTATATCAGTGAGTGGTATCGGTATTCCGCCAAGTTAAACAGTATCTTTGAGGGAGGATTGAAGCATGAATAGAGCAGAGTTTATGAGGCGTCTGACAGAGCTTCTTGGCGATGTATTACCGACGGAGCGGGATGAAGCCATCCAATATTATAATGATTACTTCGACGATGCCGGAGCAGAGAATGAGAGCGGTGTCATCGCGTCGTTGGGTACGCCGGAGGAGCTGGCGAGAACGATCAAAGCGGGATTGAGTGACGGCGGGAACACCGGTGAGTTCACGGAGTCCGGTTTCAGCGGATATACGCAGGCACCGCGGGATGAGTTGATTCGGACAGAGGATGTAGGACAAAACGGAAGAGCTGATACAGCAGGAAACGGAGCGGAGACATTCAAGCAGGCAGGCGGTAATACCGCACAGGCGGATAATGCTTATTATCAGGGCGGTTATTATCAACGAAGCGGTGCGGACAGCTTCTACGGAGGCAGAGAGGATACGAGGAAACACAGTAACCCGTATGAGCAGACGAATGCCGGTAATTCCACCGGAAATCCTTCGGGTGGTCAGCATACGCAGCCGAAGCAGGATATGCCGGGCGGGACGATCGCGCTGATCGTGATTCTGGCAGTGCTCACTTCTCCGATTTGGATCGGACTGCTGGGAGGACTCTTCGGAGTGGCGGTCGGACTTCTGGCAACACTGTTCGCAGTGTTCATTGCGTTTTTAGTTGCGGGTATCGGATTAATCGTAGTTGCAATTGCGCTCCTGATTACGGGCATCGTACTGTTGTTCTCCGTACCTTTGGGCGGAATAAGTTTAGTAGGAACGGCGTTTATTTTGTTTGCCATCGGACTTGTGTTTGTGTGGTTGATGGTGCTGATGGCCGGAACGGCAATACCGGCGTTTATCAGAGGGATCGTCTCTCTATGCCGGAGACTTTTTAACAGAGGAGGTGCACGGGCATGAAAACAGGAATGAGTAAGTTTACAAAAGGGTGTCTGATGACGGCACTGGTCTTTTTTATCATCGGCTGTCTGATCTGCGGCATAGCGGCGATGTTTGGCGGCTTCAGGGTGTTGAGAGACGTGGATGTTATGGGCATAACGGGGATTCCTTTTCATTATACCCGTACAGGCGGCGGCCTGCGGTTTGGGTTCGGCTGGGACGATGATTGGGACGATGACTTTAACTGGTCGAAATATGAGAAGTGGAACCGTATCAGTGAAAAGGACGGGGAAGTAGAACTGGAATTGACGGCAGATACTCTTCGCTCGCTTTACATGGAGCTGGGCGCGTGTGAACTTCACATTATGGAAACGACGGGAGATCATGTCGGGATCCGTATGACCGGGAATACGAAAAATTTCCGCTACATCGTGGAGGACGGAGATACCCTGAGGATGTTACACAGAACGGGGCGTGGTGTGTGGAACTGGTCGGGGAATGGCATTACGGTTAAGACGGAGGCTAAGGTATATCTTTATCTGCCGAAGGGGACTAATCCGGAATACATGGACATCGAAATAGGAGCCGGCAGCATGGATTCGGTCGGTCTGGAGGCGCGTGAAATAGATATTGAGGTGGGTGCAGGTGCATGCAGCATCGACGGCCTTACGGCAGCGGACAGCATAGGAATGTCGGTCGGCGCGGGACGGATTACATTGGATGCACTAAGTGCAGGCGAGCTGGATCTGGATGTGGGTGCGGGAGAACTGCATATTGACGGTGCACAGGTGGCGCGGGAGACAGACCTTGAGCTTGGCATGGGCAAGGCGGAACTGACCGGGCTGTTCAGCGGGAATATGGACATCGATTGCGGCATGGGCGATGTGCAATTGAGCCTGGACGATGCGGAGGAAGATCACAATTATGAAATCGAATGCTCTATGGGAAATGTGCGTGTGGGAAGCCGCAGCTATACGGGATTGGCGGATGAAGTGAATATTTCCAACGGGAGCAGCAGTACTTATAAGATCGAGTGCTCTATGGGAAATGTGCATGTGGATTTTGCGGAATGAAAACGGTAGGAAAATAAGGAATGACTAAACTAGTCAATAGGAGGAAAAAGTTATGAGTAATGACTATAGGAGATTAATGCGTTCACGGACAAACAGGACAATATGCGGTGTGTGCGGAGGAATCGGGGAGTATCTGAATGTGGACCCTACATTGATTCGTCTCGTGTGGCTGCTGTGTTCTCTGGTAAGCTGCGGAACGGGTCTGGTGATCTATCTGGTGGCGGCGGTGATTATGCCGGAAGATGACGGGATCGTAGGTTGAACAGAAAAAAACATTTCAATACATGTCTAAACAGTCAATCTATAGGGCAGCCATCGCAACGGAGGCTGCCTTATGTTTTCTGTTTGACACTTATATGGCTTTCAAGTGCATCAATCTGCCCTTGAAATCACCCCACAGCGGCGGAATGTTGATGCCGGCATAATGCAGCGTATCACCCTTGTATTCGGTCTGTTTCATCTCCGGCCAGTCTTCCGCGTTGACTATCTCATATGTTCTCTTGGGATCAAGTCCCGGAATGTGAATGCGCCTGCTGTGGTAATTCGGTCTGTTAAGTATCTGGATATAGGTAACAAGCGCTTCGCTCTTATCTTTCGCCACCACCTCATAACAGTCATAATAATGATTATCCGCGTAGTGTGCGATACGATAATAGTCGCCGCTTCTGATTAAGTCATTGTACTGATGATACATGGCGACCTGCTTCGGGATCAGGTTTCGATCCTCCTCGGATATCTTCGTGACATCCAATTCATAGCCAAACGTTCCGGCCAGCGCTACATAACCTCTCGTCTCAAAAGGCGTTACTCTGCCCACTGTATGGTTCGGGCAATCGGACACATGAGCTCCCATAGTGGATAGTGGATAGATCATCGCCGTGCCCGCCTGAATCGAAAGTCTTTCTATCGCATCGGTGTCATCGGAGCACCAAATCTGCGGACTGTAGTACAACATGCCCGCATCGAATCTGGCACCGCCGCCGGAGCAGTTCTCCAACAGCAAATGAGGAAACTCTCTTGTCATTCTGTCCTGCAGCTCATAGACAGCCAGTACCTGTCTGTGGAAAAGTTCTCCCTGCCTGTCGGCAGGAAGTCCGTAACTTCCGGGGTCGCTCAACTGTCTGTTCATATCCCACTTAACATATTCGATATTGGCGCTGCGAAGAATCGCAGCAAACATCTCATACACATAATCCCGCACTTCTTGTCTGGTCAGGTCGAGCACATACTGGTTTCGGGCAAGACTGCCCATCCTGCCCGGAATGGCAATCGCCCAGTCGGGGTGTTTTTGGTAAAGATCGGAGTCCGGCGAGATCATCTCGGGCTCAAACCAGATACCGAACTTCATGCCGAGTTTGTTCACTTCGTCCACCAGATATTTTAGACCGCCGCCAATTTTCTCCTCATTGACTTGCCAGTCGCCCAGACTCGTATTGTCGTCATTTCTGTGACCGAACCATCCGTCATCCATAACAAGCATCTCAATGCCCAGCTTGGAAGCCTGTCCGGCAATATTTAATAATTTCTCCGTGTTGAAATCAAAATAGGTCGCCTCCCAGTTATTGATCAAAATGGGACGCTTCTTGTCTTTGTACTCACCTCGTATCAGGTGATTGCGGTACAGGTCGTGGAAGCATCTTGTCATGCCGCCAATCCCTTCCGAGGAATAGACACAGATCACTTCCGGCGCCTGAAAACTCTCTCCCGCACCCAGCTTCCAACAGAAATCATGCGGGTGAATTCCCATCATGGCGCGTATGCTGCTAAATTGATTCATTTCGATCTGTGCCAGAAAATTACCCGAATACACGAAATTCATTGCGTATATGTCTCCGCTTTCTTCCGTAGTCGTACTCTTTTTCCATGCCATGAAAGGGTGCTCCTGATGGCTGGACTCTCCCCTCACTGAAGAAACACTCTGCTTTCCCAACGTGACGGGTCTTGTCTGAATCGCGCGTTCCCTCGCCCAGGAGCCATGCAGTGTGATCATCTCGTAATCGTCATTGTCCATGTCAATACATGCCGTCAGCACTTTGGTCAGATAGATCGGCTCTTTTGCGTTATTTATTATCTTTACACTTCGGGCAATGGCATCACTGTCTGCAAAGATGCTGTAGGAAAGAATCACCTGCAAGTGCAAAATCTTATCCTCACATGTCAGCTCAAGCGTTTTACATTCCGGATCCTGACCAAAGGTTGCGGGAAGTCCGCAAAGCTTCTCCTTGCCATCGTAGATTCTGTGGGATAAGTAGGACAGAGACACACCTGTGTGACCACTCGTGGTTCTGACCTCAAGTGTTCCCTCGCGATAATCCCCCAGGTCGCTGCCTGTGTATTCCATAGGAAATGTATCTAAAAAGGAAGTTCTATCCCTGTTGTTCTCGGATGGAACATAAGGAGGTTCCTCCGTGCGCATCAGATATGCCAGATTATCTTCCGTCAGCTTTCTTCCATAATAAATATGTCCGACAAAATTTTCTTTGTCCACGATACCGATGCAGTAGCTTGTATGCGCTGTATCCAGTTTAAAGATTCTGTTCCGTTCTTGATAGGTAATATTCATAGTGAAACTCCTTGTAGTATAATTCGTATCAATCCTCGTCCAATTAATTTTAATCTAATAATATAATTAATTAAAGCAAAAGACAAGATAAATTAGCAAAACAGCATAGAAAAAATAGGATAAATATACTGCGGACATAAGCAACAGTGACACACGGCAGACGGAAGATAGCGCCGCTTCGATGGGTATGCTATAACAAACAATTGCTTTAAGTAAATCAATATACGTGTTTAGCTTATATTAATAAACAATATAAAATATATAGCAATTTTAAACAGGTTCGGATGTAGAAGGAGCGTCATATGTGAAAATATATGAAAATTGCAATATATACACGATTTTTATATATCTATGGGCATCGGAAAACTTATTAAAACAAATACAGTATATTTGTTTGATTAATAAAATGCAAAATATATTTGTGAGATATAAACAAAAATAACTTTTTTATTTAGCTAAAAAATCAATATAAATTAAGCGAATATTATGTTATTTTAAAGTTATACATTTTGTGTAGTGTCATTTTATTTTTAAGAAGGGAGAGAGTAGAATATGGTGATAGGAAAGATGAGAAGAATCTTTAATAGAAGCCTGTCCATTGCAATGGCGGCATCTATTATGGCAACTTCGGTTCCTCAGCTTTCTGTCACGGCTATGGCACAGGAAGTGGGAATGAATGTTCAGGAGAATACAACTGAACAAGATTCTGCGGAAGTGGCGGAACCGGACGAGACGGAAGGCGGAAAAAACCAAGACGAAGATTTTGAGGATGTGAATTCCAAAGATGATGATTCCTCACAGGACAATTCGGCTGGCGGAAGCCCGGCAGACGAAAATGCCGGAAATGAAGCGGAGGAAGGTACAAATGACCTTGACGAGACAGAGGGAGAAGACGTAAATGCTCCTGATGAGGACTCAAAGACGGAGGACGATAGCACGGATCAGGAAGATGACTCTGATGTCAAGGCTGATGATGAGAAGGATAAGAAAGAAGACAAGCCTTCGGTAGTAAAGAAGGCTCGTAAAGTGTACGCGGCTGCTTCGTCTGATGCGGAGGAAGATGTAGAAGGCAAGATTATTTATGAGAATGATTTTGATTCTGCATCAGTAGGTGACCAATCGGATGATGGCAAAAAAACGGGTACTGTGGTAGAATTAGCCGACGGTAATAATGCCATGGAATATAATGTGGCTTTGGAAGGAAAGGATAGCTGGGAAGAAGCTTTCACGACATCTTATGCTTTGGGACAGGCATATGAAACGCCGGTCAAAGAAAAGATGACAATGAGTTACGACATCTATTTCCCGAACAGTACAGTTGACGGAGATGAAGACGTTGAGGCTGTAGAAGAGGGCAGTATAAGTGATTTTGGAACCATGAAAGTACAGACTGTACTTAATAATGGGGATGACTGGGAGTGGCTTGTAGCAGATGAGGATTTTGCTATTACAGCGCAAGATCTGGTACTCTGTGATATTGAAGGGTATAGCAAGATTCATATTTCAGTTGATATAACAGGTAACACAGGTAATGCGAGTGAGTCTTGGGAAATTAAAGAGCTTACGTCATTAAGAGCGGTTTCATTAAAGGTTGTAGGAGACACAAGTACCTATAATGGTAAGCTGTATATTGACAACGTAGTTTTAAAGGATACTTCCTCTGATTCCGGGAATGAGGAGCCGGAAGAACCAGATGTTGAAGATGTTTTCTATACGAATGATTTCAACGACGTGAAAAACCTTGAAGACGTTGTGGATGTGGCAGGAAGTCAATTCGGTGAAGTGTCTAAAGGTGAAGACGGCAAAACACTTGTAGAACTGGCACAACTTGCAGAAGGCAATAAGGCAATCAAGATAACTGCTGATTTATCCGGAACCAGTGAATGGGCGGATATTTTCAAAATGGCGATTAACCTTGAAGATGAATTTGCGAAAACAATCAGTGAGAAGGTTGTCATGAGCTATGACCTGTACTTCCCTGAGAATAGTGTTGGGGAAGATTTTGGAAAAATGACGGCTATGGGCGCATTGAAGAGCGGAACAGGTTGGACTTGGGTTACGGGAAAACAGGGTTCTGATTACTCAACAACGGAATGGGCCGAAAATTCGGATGTAGATGGTTATAAAGTATTTCATGTTGAAATTGATATGAATGATTTTAAAACATGGAATAATGCTGCGAGCAAAGATGAAGATTTTCCATTTGCGGATATCACACCAATCAAAGCCGTCATTCCGTGTCTTGCAGGGAATACAAGCACATACAAGGGAGATATCTACCTTGATAACTTGAAGGTTAAGGCGGTGGGTGTCACAGATGGCGATGATAATCCGGACGACCCCGGCAAAGAAGATCCGATAGAAGGAGAATTGATTTATAAGAACAACTTTGATTCTCTGGAAAGCCTTGAAGGTGTTTTGACGGAGAATGCAGAGGGTGCAACCCCGGAGATTGCAACGCTTGCAAATGGAAATAAGGCGGTGAAGTATTCTGTCAAATTATCCGGTAAAGAGTGGGAAGATATTTTTAAGGCAGAGTTTAAGGTTTCACCGTCTTATGATAAAACAATCAGTGATAAGGTTGTCATGAGTTATGATATATACTTCCCTAAAGATAGTGCGGGAGAGAACTTTGATTCCATGAAAGCACAGGCAGCATTAAAGTGCGGAGAAGGTTGGAAATGGGTTTCTCAGAAGTCATGGCCTGCGTTTAAGACAACTGATCTGAAGGAGGATGCGAACGTACCGGGTTACCAGAAGATTCACGTACAAATTGATATGTCTGATTTCGCATATAATGGTGAAGATTATCCGTTTGAGAATATCACCCCTATTCAGGCAGTCATCCCGTGTTTCGCAGGATCGGGCAGCACTTATGAAGGCGACTTGTATCTGGATAACCTCGAAGTAATAGCGGTAAGCAAATCCGAAGAAGAGGATCCGCCGGCGGCAAGCAAAGAGCTGATTTATGAGAATAACTTTAATTCTTTGTCAGATATTACAGGTGTTCTCAGTGAAAATGTAAGTGGAGCGAATCCTACGCTTGCAGAGCTTGCGACAGACAACAAGGCAGTGAAGTATTCTGTCAAATTATCCGGAAGTGGCTGGGACGATATTTTTAAGGCGCAGTTTAATTTAACAACGTCTTATACAAAAAAGATTGCTGAAAAAGTAGTCATGAGCTATGATGTATACTTCCCGGCAGATAAAGTGGGAACAGGCTTTGATTCCATGAAGGCACAGGCAGCATTATCTTGTGGGAATTGGACATGGGCTACTGCAAAATCAATTCCTGAGTTTACGACGACTAAGTTGGTAGAAGATGATAGTGTACCCGGTTATAAGAAAGTCCATGTAGAAATCGATATGACCGACTTTGAGACATATGATAATGATCTTAAGGCAAATAAACCGTATCCTTTTGAGAATATCACACCTATTCAGGCAGTCATCCCGTGTTTCGTAGGATCAGGCAGCACTTATGAGGGAGATCTGTATCTGGATAACCTTGAAGTCTGGGCTGTGAACGAATCCGGCAGTGATATTCCCGAGCCTACAGAAGATCTGTTCTTGAACTTGGATACATCGAACTGGGAAGTATCTGCGAATTCTTATCAGTATACGGGGGAGAGCAAGATCAAGAATGAGACGGTTGGCGACAAGATGTTTTTAGTTGCTTCAATGGACTATTCTGCGGATACGAGCCATGACTGGAGTGAGGCAAAGTTTGAATATACCCATCCGGAAACTGTGGATACACTGCAGGGATATAATGCTTTTAAGGCGGATGTGTATTATAAACCGGCAGATAAGAAGACGGGCAGCTTTGGCATTCAGTTATATGCTAGTATTCCGGATATTAAATGTGACGCTGCATTACCGGCAGGTGAACCGGCAAATATTTCGGGATTAGAAGGCTATTATAAGGCGGAGTTTGTACTGAATAACAGATTCCCGGCTGGAGCTTTTACAAATCTGACATTTGGTTTTGTAGGTAAGAACACTGACTTTGTAGGAGATGTATATCTCGACAATATGAGATTTACGAAGGTTACCGTAGAGGACGCAGAGGATGTTTACGTGGACTCCACGATCCTTCCTGTGAAAGGACCCGGAATCCAAGTTGCTGATGACGGAAGAAGTATTCGGACGGCGAGCGGAAAGCAATTTGCCATTGCTGAAGAGGTGGAGATGGTGGATGCCGGGGCTACCATGGCAACCCAGAAGCTGTACGCATATTTGAAGGCGGTCGGAGAATCTGACAGTGTGATCTTCGGGCATCAGAATGATACGCACCACAAGGCAGGAAGTAAGGGCGATGGGTTCACCAATTCCGATACCAAGGATCTGACAGGCAGTATAGCAGGCGTTGTCGGTATTGATACGTTGTCTCTTACAGGTAATGAGGCATCTACGTGGGATACGTCGGAAGCAGAGAGAATTGCCAAAGTCGCAGAGATTACAAGAGAAGCGGCGGCAGAAGGCGCTATCATCACCTTATCAGCGCATATGCCGAACTTTGAGTTAATCGATCAGAGAGTTAAGAAGTATGAAGCATCGGGAAAAACCGGAAATACGAATGAAACATTGGGTTATTGGGAAGTAAACGGGGAGAAACAGTACAACTTCTCCGGTTATACACCGGGTACCACAAGCGGAAATATAGTGCCGAGGATCATGCCCGGTCAGGACTTGAATTATCTCTATACGGATTATCTGGATCTGATTGCAGATTATGCGAAGGCAGTGGAAGAGTACGACATTACCATTCTGTTCAGACCGCTTCATGAGAATACGGGAAGCTGGTTCTGGTGGGGCGCTGCGTTCTGTGACGAGCAGGCATATATTAATTTGTACCGTTATACGGTAGATTATCTGAAAGAGACCAGGGACGTACATAACATAATATATGTATACGGACCCGGCAGTGAGGCGGCAAACGTCAGTGAGTACAGCGCAAGATATCCGGGCGATGCATATGTTGATATGATCGGATATGACTTGTATCATCAGAATCCTTCGCAGGAGAATGAAGCAGGGTATCTGCAGAGCATCAAAAAGCAGAATACTATTTTAAGAGATTTCGCAACAGCACACAATAAATTATATGCCATCACAGAAACCGGTGTGGCTGATAAGGATGCAGCGGGTAAAGATATAGCGTTGCAGCGTACCGGCAATACGGTTATGGATTGGTATATGCAGCTGCTCGATGAGATCAGTAACGATGGCGTAAGTTATTTCCTCGTATGGGCGAATTTCGGTGAAAACGGCAGCTTCTATCTTCCTTATGCAGTAGAGAAGAAAGAAGACGGTTATCTTCACGGACATGAGATGATGGATGAATTCATCAGGTTCTATAATGACGGCAGAAGTGTTTTCGCGACGGATATGAACAGTGGGTTTAAGAATGTCAGCGGCGTTACCAATACGACGAAGGAAAACGATGTGTCCGGTTATTTTATAGCGCCTCAGTCAGGCGACAGGATTCTTCCTGATGAAAATAATCCGAAAACGCGCATAGCCGCGAAAGTATCAGGTGTTGATTCTAAGGCGGAAGATCTCAGCGTGCAGTTCGTAGTTTCAACAGAGTTTGATGAGGTGATCCTTAAGGCAGCTTACAATGAGGAGGAAGCTGTCTGGGAAGCAGAACTGAAAGACAGTGCACTCGTCAGTATGGGCGAAGCCATGGGAACGATCACTTTGCTTGTAAATAATGAAAAGATATCAGAAATCTCAGCCAGATTCAATATGGTTGAGGCAGAGCAGGACGATATGGTGCCCGAGGATTTCGAGGGTTACAATGGTAACAGCCAGCAGTTAGGACTTACATGGGCGACCAATAAGGCTTCCGGCAGTGAGATTACTCTTTCTCTGACAAATGATTCAGAAAAAGTCTTTGGCGGAGATTATGGCTTACAGATGGATATTACGCTGGCGGCATCCGATGCATGGGCAGGAGCTACGAAGAGCTTCGTGGCCGATTGGAGTGATGGTAATGCACTTGAGTTCTACACGATTCCCGAGACAAACGGGCAGAAAATTGTAGTACAGGTTACGGCGGGCAATCAGGTGTTTGAGGTTTATTTGCAGGAATTTGACAGCTACACGGACAACGCGGCAAACGGATTCCCTGTAAAGGTAACGATTCCTTTCAGTGCGTTTGTGGGAAGAGACAGCAAGGATGCAAAATTAGATCCGAGCAAAATCGAGAGCATCGGACTCTGGTGCAATGCAATTGCCAAAGAGGGTGTAGAGTTCCCGTTGAGTACAACTCTCTACTACGATGAATTCAAGGTAGTGACTACCGATAAGACGGCGGTTGACTTTGCGCCTACGGCTTATAAGGGCATCTGGTTTAAGGAGATCCCTGCACAGACATACACAGGTAAAGCAATCAAACCGGATGTACAGGTATATGATGATGCGAAGCTGTTGACACCGAAGAAGGATTATACGGTAAGCTATAAGAATAATACGAAAGCCGGAGATGCGGATGTTATCATCAAAGGTAAAGGAAACTACAGTGAGACAATTACAGGGCATTTCAAGATCTTGGAGAAAGAGATTGGTGAACTGACGATCACAGCTCCTGAATATATCATCTATAACGGAAGAGAGCAGAATATCGCTGTGACCGTGAAAGATGGTAAGAAGAAACTGGGCACAAAGAATGATTACACACAGGTGATCACTTTTGACGACGGATCAGGGCAGACTGCAGAAGTACAGAAAGCGAAAGAAGAAGGTACTTACAAAATCAAGATTACCATGAAAGGTAATTATACAGGTGAGACAGAATTAACGTGCAAGGTTGTAAAGGATAAGGATCTTTTAAGCAAAGCGACAGTGACGATTCCGAAATCTCTGGATTATGACGATGGAAAAGAGGTCAAGTTTGAAGAGTCACAGATCGTCGTGAAGCTGAAAGGCAAGGTTATTCCTCAGACAGAAGAGGATGAGGATGGCACTGTTAATAATTATGTGGTTTCCTATGATAATAACAAGCAGGTCGGAACTGCCAGTGTAGTGATCACTGCAGGACCAGACAGCAAGTATGTGGGAAGCGTACGTAAGACTTTTACCATTAAGGGCAAAGTGTTCTCTACAAATACTATTGAGATAACAGGTTTTGAGACAAAACTTCCTTATACGGGTAAAGCTGTATACCAGAATCCGGTATTGAAGGATAAGACAACCGAATCTGAAGAGCCATTGGAGAAGAACGTAGATTATAGAATTGCATATGTAAAGCAGCATGTGAATGCAGGTACGGTAACAATGACAATTACCGGTCTGGGCAAATACAGCGGTACGATCAAGAAGAACTTTACAATTGAGAAGGTTGCGCTGAATGGCAATATGCTGCAACGTAAAGAGATTACTGTAAAGCAGAATCGTGCAGGCGCTACGCCGGATGTAGAGCTTGTATATGAAGGCAGGACGCTTATAAAAGATCGGGATTATAAGCTGACCTATACAGGCAACAAGAATACTACCAGCGAGACGAAGAAGGCATGGATCAATATTGCAGGTAAAGGTAATTTCAAAGGCAGCCTGAAGAAAGCGGTAGAATTAAAGATCGAGCCGAAATCATGGGACAGCGGTGAGATTACCGTAGAAGTTCCGGATATGAAGTACAGCAGCAGTAAGGCTCGGTACACGCCTAATCCGGTTGTATACGACAACGGCAAGAAGCTTACGAAGAACAAGGATTATACGGTAGCGTATGCATCCAACACGAAAGAGGATATCGGAGATATAACAGCAGACGAATGGCAAAGTCATACGGCGAAGGTCATTATCACGCTGAGCGGTTCTGATTATGTTGTAGGAGAAGCAGGTGAGGCGAAGGAATTTGAGTTCAGAATCACCGGCAAGATGATTAGTGAAGCTAAGGTAAAGATCAAGCCTGAGAAAAAGCAGTTCTTTAGTCAGTACGGAACCGAGCTGGAGAAGGATGATTTGATCGTGACATACAAGAACAATCCGGTAGGAGACGATGAATACGATATTGTTTCTTACAGCAAGAATGATAAGAAGGGCAAAGCGACTCTGGTTCTGGCTGGTAAGGGACAGTACGGCGGAACTAAGAAAGTTACATTCACAATCAATGCAAGAGGAATGGAAACCAATCTTGCAGAAGAGTTTAAAAATGTGGTCGCGGAGATCACAGCACTCATGATGGAAGCGCTTGACTGATAGCATATTACGCCTAGGCCGAATCCATATAACAGAAGGGGCCGTTGCAAAATAGATGAGTAATCATCTATGGCGCAACGGCCCCTTTTGTCAATTTTTTGCAGTAGCAGCTGTTATGAAAAGTCCGGATTTCTTAAGCGCGGGACGAAGCGCCATGTATACCGCGACAGACACGATGGTGGAGGTAAAGGCGTTGATGGAGGTGGAAGCCACGTTCCATGCCAGTGTCAGTTCTGCGGCGGGTTTGCCTAAGATCAGCAGCTTGTAGAAGTAACCGACTAACGGATCGAAGATTACGTTGAACAGCAGTCCGCCCACGGCTGCGGCAATCGTCCATTTTAAAACTTTGCCGTTATCCTTTTCGGTGCTGATATGGCCGATCTTATGAGCAATAACACCTGTAATGAGTCCGATGCAGAGCTTCAGAATGAAAGTCTTGGGAGCGTAGGCGATGTAGACGGGATCAAACAGATCGCCGATGGTCATGCCGATGGCCCCGCCGAGACCGCCGTAGAATCCGCCCAGCAGCAGGGCACCGAGTACGCATACCGCGTTGCCCAGGTGGATGGAAGTGGCATCGCCTCCGGGCATGGGGATCTTGATCTGCAGGAAGGTAAACACTACATAGGAAAGTGCGGCAAAAATACCGGTCAGTACAATTTTCAGAAGTTTTTCGTTTTTCATAATTACATTCCTCCTCTAACAATGTTATAGATAACTATACCGCAAAATGGCATGATTGAAAGTGCCAAATTGAGTTTTTTAGACCGTGCCAATGGATATAATAAAGGGATTAAGAGAGAAAAAAACGGATATCCTACATCACAAAGGGAATGACTATAATAGTCAAAAAGAGTGAGGAACGTAACATGGGAGAGAAAATAAAGCAGTTTAGAACGGATTTCTTTTATTATGTCTGGCTTTTTGTCTTGGCGGCAGTGTTCGGGTGGCTCTGGGAAGGTTTTCTGTATCTTTTTAAAGATGACACGTATGTCAATCGGGGATTTCTGACAGGACCGTGGCTTCCGATCTACGGAACAGGCGCCGTTATGCTGGAGATACTGTTTCACAGGTGGCGCGACCGGCCGGTTCTGATCTTTGTGTCATCTATGTTGTTGTGCACCGCATTGGAGTATCTTTCGGGATGGTATCTTGAATTGACTTGGGGAGTCAAATGGTGGGATTACAGCGATATGCCATGGAATCTGCACGGCAGGATCTGTGTCCTAAGCAGTGTGCTCTTCGGGCTTGGCGGGATGCTTCTTGTGTGGGTGGTCAGTCCTCTGTTTTATTCGCTGTACCGGAGAGTGCCGGTGAGAGTCAGGATCGGACTTGGTGTGCTGGTATTATGTCTGTTTGCGGCGGATGCGGCCTACAGTGCGATGCGGCCGCATGCCGGTGCGGGAATCACTTATCGGTAGCAATGTGTACAATTTAAACAGCCTATATTTGTGCGTTATGACAATAAAGGAAAACTGTTGAATGGCGGCGAATTATGTTATTATAGTACTAATACGGTTTATTTTGTGAACAGATGGGGAGATCTGTGAGTATGTCGGCAGAATGCTAAGAATAAAGTATCAGTGTCTGAACTGATGGATAATGAGGGAACATAAGATGGGGGATAATGTCTGGTTCTATGTATTGCATGGGCTTGCCGCTCTATGCGCGATTATCTATGCTTTCAAAAGTTATGGGAAGAAAAGCCGTCTGGGCGTGTTTGCGGGAAACGCGTTTCTGGCGGCAGGTATGCTGAATATAGCATACATCGCGAGAATCATTGTAAAATCGTATTTTATGGCATCTTTGTGCACCAGCATATATTTCATATGTATGGATCTGCTGGTAGTCACGACATTTCAGTTTGTCGTGGAGTTTACGAATTATAAGATACTGGCACCCAAACGCAGAAAATATATTTATCTGCTGCATGTCGGGATCGCGCTGGTTGATGCGGCGCTGCTTATCGTCAACATCTCCCATGAGATCGTGCTGCGTTATCAGTACAATTTGTACAGTATATATGCGATCAAGTTTATGTATGTGCCCAAACCGCTATTTTATTTCCATTTTGGGTTTACGTTCTTCATGGGGGCGGTCATTGTTTATGTCCTTATTGTAAAAGTATATACGGTGCCTAAGATCTACAGTGGGAGATATAGGTATATGCTGACCGGACTTGTAATTGTGATTTTGTTCAGCAGCGGATATATCTCGGGGGTGCTCAAGGTGGGCATAGATCTTTCGGTGCTGTTTTACGGTTTTATCACGATGGTCATATATGGCAATATATTTGATTATACGTCTAAGGGAATGCTGAATTCTACCCGAAAGATGGTTCTGGAATATATGGGAACGCCGATGGTGCTGTTCGATTACGAGGGATATGTGGCGGATACGAACCGTGACATGCGGGAGCTTTTTCCTATATTAAATCAGCAGAATAGGAGGATCAGCATGATGGATTTCATGCAGATCGCTTCTTTCAAAGAACTACAGAGCACGGTGACGGATCAGGTGTTTGAGTGGAGAAACTCCGATGAGGGCGGCGAGAAGGTGTATCAGTGCAATTTCACCTGCCTTCAGGATGAGAAGGGCAGAAACATCGGACATCTGCTTATTATGAAGAATCTGGAAGTGGAGCGGGATATGCTGACACAGCTGTATTCTAAGCAAAGCTTCCATACCAGAATGAACCGTATAATCGAGAAAAGTATCTATCCGATTACGGTAGTGGTCTGCAACACCAACGGGATCGGGCTGGTAAATGATGTGTTCGGGTGGACCAAAGGCAATGAGATGCTCAGAAGAGCGGCAGATCTGCTGCGGGATAACCTGCCGAATACCGCCGTGCTTGCACGGCTGGAGGACGGAGATATGGCGGCCGGACTCGCCGAGGTCGAACAGGAGTATGCGATTCGCCTTTTTGAAAATATCAGGGAACAGTACCGTGAAAGCAATGATACCGGAATCAACACGGATCTGGAATACGGTATTGCGGTGATCAGAGATGACAGCAAGAGTGTAGAGGAAGCGCTGAAAGAAGCCTCCGACAGTATGCATACGAAGAAGCTGATGAATGAGACGTCCCAGAAGAGTTCCCTGTTGGATTCGTTGACACAGACGCTGACGGAGAGCGACTATGAAACGGAGGAGCATGTGGAACGCACGAAAGAGATGGCCGTAAAACTTGGCAAGGCGATCAACCTATCTGACACCGATCTGGGGCGGCTGGCTCTGCTGGCAGTGCTGCATGACATCGGTAAGATCGCGATTCCGCATGCAATACTGCTTAAGCCGGGTAAGCTGACGGACGAAGAGTGGGAAGTCATGAAGAGCCACACGGAGAAGGGATACCGGATCGCCAGTGCCTCCAAGGAACTGCAGCCTATTGCGGAGTACATATTACACCATCATGAAAGATGGGACGGCAACGGCTATCCGGGCGGACTGAAAGGGGAGGAGATCCCGCTGTTGTCCCGTATCATTACGGTGGTGGATTCCCATGATGTCATGGTGCACGACAGACCTTATCACAAGGCTATGAGCCATGATCAGGCGGCGGAAGAGCTGCTTCGGTGTTCCGGTACGCAGTTTGACCCGCAGCTGGTGCAGGTGTTCTTGAAAGTCATTAGCGCCGAAGCATGATGGGACGGTGAGATGTATCAGCGTGCATCTTCGTAACTGTGAAGAACAGAGTTCTGAACAGTTACGATTTAGAAAATAATTTACGGAAGCAGGGAACCTTTTCCCTGCTTCTTTTATCTTAATTGACAGAACGATCGTTTTAAGGGTGTATCAGGCGGATGAATATGTGCTTGGCATTCTGTGGGAATGAACATCAAATAAGGAGGTGCTGTGTCCGGCATGGAACAAGAGACATTTGAACGGAATATACGGGAATATGCGCCGAACATGTACCGGCTGGCGCTTGCCATGCTGCATAACAGGCAGGATGCGGAGGATGCGGTCAGTGAAGCGGTGCTTATGGCTTACGAGAAGAGGCATACACTTCGAGACCGGAACCGATTTAAGTCGTGGATCATGCAGATCGTGGCGAACGAAGCCAGAAGGATATACGGAAAAAAAAGACGGATCACGCCGATGGAAGACATGGAGGCATATATGCCGTCATTCAGAGATGAGAACCATGAATTATGGGATGTGGTTATGCAGCTCGAGACGGCGCACAGGGAAGTGATCATGCTGTATTTCTACGAGCGGTTTTCAATTAAGGAGATCGGCAGGATTCTTCATGTGCCGGAGGGAACCGTAAAATCAAGATTGTACAGAGCAAAAAAGGCGCTGAAGGAGATGTTGGAGGAATAGACAGGAAAAACGCTGCAAAACAGGAAAAAAAATATTCCGTGAATGTACTGCTTGCAGCGGGCAGAAAGGAGAGAACTATGCAAGACAGATGGGAAGAGACGATTTTTCATATGGCAGAACAAGAGCAGATGGTCATGCCGCAGAGCATGACCGACAGAATAGAAGAAATATTATGTAAACCCAAAGCGAAACGGTTTCGCATGAACTTTAAGAAAAGCATAATCCTTGCAGCGGCGATGATCATGCTGATCTCCGCGACAGCGGTCGCTTCGGTGGGTGCGCTCAGAGAGCGGATGGAAGCCATGAACAGGGAGAAGATGGAAGAGTATTTCACACAGATATATGCTTCAAAGATCGGAGTTGACAATTATAACAGGCCATATACCGATACCGAGAAAGAGCGGATGAGTAAGCTGCGGGAAGCCTATGAGAACGAGGCGTGTTTCCCAAAGGGTGAGCTCACCATGATAGAGAAGGCGGAGGAGTATAAGGGCAAAGGGGTTGCTCTGTTAGGTGACACAACGACCTTTTTCTTCCCAGATAAGGAGATGAGCGACGAAGAACTGCTGCAGATTATCGATTTCATACACAAGAGGGATTACAGCCTGCAGAAAATGAATGAGATGATCGCGGCGGGAGAGGCACAGATGCCCAAGATCGAGGAAGAAGAAATTGAGGCAACCGACATATCGATCCTTGAAGGCGATGCAGTCTATGAACCGACGCAGGAACTGACCATTCCTTACACGGGAGATCTGGAACTGGATCTGACGATAGCGGCAGGGAGAAATGAACTGTTCCTGGCAGGGTATAACACCGTACACCGGATGGAGATCGGCAGCAGTGATTCCGAGCTTTTCTTCGATGATTTCGGTGTGGAGACGAGAATCCTTGCGATGTGTCAGGATGTGAACGGGGACGTCTATATGGCGTTGTGGCAGTGGCCGGATGAGAATGATTTCGAGAGCAGAGAGTTTGCGGTATGGGTAGTGAATAAGGACGGAGAACTGCTTCGCGAGATCGACATGTCCCCTTATATGGCACCGGAAAGAACAGGTTACACAAGACGAATGACAATCGGTGCAGACGGCTATCTCTATCTCAGTGTGGCGGGACTTAAGTCGCCTAAGGAAGCGCAGGAATGTGAGATCCTCGTGTTAGACCGGGAGGGAAATTATATTTCGCGTATTGCGCCCGATGAGTATGCCCTGAATCTGAACGGTGGACTGGGCGTCGGCAAGGATGGTAAAGTTTACACGTGTATCGAGAATTACTATGATCCCGAGAAGCCGGAGCGCAGAATGGGAATTGCCTCTCTTAATGCGGAGGAAGGGACACTGGATGAAATCTATTATGATATCATGCCGGAGAATACGATTATGATTGACATCATAGCGTCGGGCGCGGAGTCGGATTTCGTGTTCTGGGGATATAACGGTATCTTTACGTATAATCTGGGAGACGACAAAGCCGTGAACGTCCTGCCGGTCTATGAGGCACCCTGCGATTGGGAAGGGACAAGGTACTGCGCACTTTACGATGGCAGGATCGTGGTTGCGGCTGCCAGTGACTACCGCGTAGAGGAGCACCCTCTGGGAAAAAGATTTCTTGCGGTTCCGGAGAAGACCTGTTTCTACTACATGCCGGGGATGTAGTCTGCTTTTATTACGGAAAAAACTTTATATTGCTCATACGGGCAGGCGCTGTCGAAAAGATGGCGCCTGCTCTTTACGATATAGGAAATTGCGCCGTTCTTTTCGAGTTTGCCAAGATGCGCAGCAACTTATAAGCAAATCCCGCAACCTATCGCGGCGGAACCTATCGCAACTCGATTTTTTGTTGAGGACGGAGCGGAAATATGATACTATATCTAATGAGATAATGTCGGTAAGAATGGGAAACTGACAATGGGAGAAGACGGTATCAGACAGGTCAATGTGATGGATTTATGCCGGATAAATAGGCAGAAACTGCTAAGGAGACTTAAATGGAACGGATTTTAGTCGTGGAAGACGATCTTGCCCTCAGCACGGGCCTGTGCTTTGAACTGGATGCGGCGGGTTATGTGTCGCAGGCGGCCTACAACTGCCGCAAGGCCAGATATCTGGCGGAACAGGAAGAATATGCGCTTATGCTTTTGGATGTGAATCTGCCTGACGGAAGCGGTTTTGAACTGTGTCGGGAGATTAAGAGCCGTAATCCGCAGATTCCCGTGATCTTCCTTACGGCCAATGATTTAGAGGAAGACGTATTAAACGGATTTGATCTGGGCGCGGAAGATTACATTACGAAACCTTTTAATATGAAAATACTCTTGAGACGGGTTGAAGTTGCGATCCGCCGGGGCAGCGCTTTGGCGGAACCGGCAGCCGTCGGGGATTGTTATCGGGATGATTTCTTACAGGTGGATTTCACAGCGCTTACCGCAGTCCGCGGGGGCGAGAAACTGACGATCACACCGAATGAATATAAATTATTAAAGATTCTGACAGCCAATGCAGGGAAGGTCGTCACGAGACAGAGTTTACTTACGCGGTTGTGGGACTGTGACGGTAATTTCATAGACGACCATACACTGACGGTGACCATGAACAGGCTTCGCGCCAAGATTGAGGATGAGGAACATGCCTACATCAAGACTGTGCGCGGGATGGGATATGTCTGGCAGAAGAAACAGGGGATGTGAGAATGGAACAGGCACAGAGAAAGCATATAGAGGGCAGTACGGTGGGTAATCATGCGGTCACGACGGTGATGATTGTCATGGGGACGGCGTTGTTTGCAGGATTTCTGTATGTTTTGTGGATGTGGGTTCCCCGTGCCTCTGTGCGGTATACATTATTGTTTTTGTGCGGAGGGACGTGTCTGACTGCGCTTATATGGTGTCTGTGGCAGCGGCGGCAGGTATGCCGTTTTGCAGAAGAGCTGTGCCGGACGCTGGATGAGCTTATGGCCGGACGCGAGCCGGAGAACTATTATCCTTATGAGGATACCCTGACGGCAAGGGTGCAGGGTAAATTACTGCAATATTACGATCTGATGAATGAAGGATGGAGGCGCAGCCTGCAGGACAAACAGACGATACAGGAGCTGGTGAGCGACATCTCACATCAGGTCAAGACGCCTATCGCCAATCTTTCAATGTTTATAGGCATTCTGCGGGAACATCGGCTGAGCGAGGAGAAACGGTCGGAATTTTTGGAGACCATGGCGGGTCAGATCGGTAAACTGGATTTTCTCATGCAGTCGCTTATTAAGATGTCGCGATTGGAAACGGGAACGTTTGTGCTGCATGCTAAAGAGGCGAGCTTGTATGACACGATCGCACAGGCGTTAAACGGTGTTCTTACAAAGGCGGAGAACAAGAATATCAGATTTACGGTGGAATGTGAGGAATCCGTTCAGGTGAGACACGATCCCAAGTGGACGGCGGAGGCTCTGGGCAATCTTCTGGACAACGGAGTCAAGTATACGCCGGATGGCGGAAGCATCCGTATCAGCGTCCGCCCGTGGCAGTTCTATACCCGCGTGGATATTACTGACACAGGGATCGGCATACCGGAAGAGCGCTACAACGATGTATTCAAGCGGTTCTACCGGGGAGAAGAGACTGCCGGTCAGGAGGGAGTCGGTCTGGGCCTTTATCTGGCGCAGGGAATCATTACCAGACAGAAGGGGTATATCAGTGTGAAGTCAGAGATCGGAAAAGGCAGCACTTTTTCCGTATATCTGTTAAACTAGAAGTAGTACAGTTGATTATAGAGAAATCAATTGTCAACGAAGGGAGAATTCAATGAAAAATACGATTTTGGTTGTGGATGATGATAAGACGAATCTGGCACTGGCGCAGAAGATCCTTATGCCGAGGTATCGTATTGCCGCTTCTAATTCCGGCAGGGGCGCTTTGAAATATCTGGAGAATCATCGTCCGGAGCTGATCCTTCTGGATATCAATATGCCGGACATGGACGGGTATGAGGTGATGGAACAGATCAGGGCGAAAGAAGAGACTAAGACGATCCCGGTCATTTTCCTGACGGCGGATAATCTGGCGGAGACGGAGATCAAGTGTTTTCAGATGGGCGCCATGGACTTCGTCACCAAGCCTTTTGTTCCGGATATACTTTTTAGCCGGGTGGATAAGACGATCGAGCTGGATCAGTATCGTCATAATCTGGAGAACATGGTAAAAGAGCAGGCGGAAAAGATCACGGAAGATGCCAGACGTATCAGTAAGATTCAGGATTCCGTCATTGTCGGCATGGCAAATCTGATTGAGAGCAGGGACGGAAGCACAGGAAAACATGTTAAAAACACGCAGATGTATGTGCGGATGATCGCCAACGAACTGCGAAGAAGGAATCTTTTTGCCCAGGAATTAACGGAAGAATACATAGAGGATCTGTGTAAAGCAGCGCCGTTACATGACGTGGGGAAGATCAAGATTCCCGATGCGATCTTGCAGAAACCCGGAAGGCTTACCCCGGAAGAGTTTGATACGATGAAACAGCACACCACGCACAGCAGTACGATCATCAAGATGATCATCGGTGATGTGGAAGACGAACATTATGTGGGGATCGTGGAGGATATCGCCATGTACCATCATGAAAGGTGGGACGGTACGGGTTACCCTACCGGACTTAAGGAGGAGGAGATACCGCTGGCGGCGCGCATCATGGCTGTGGCGGATGTCTTCGACGCGTTGTATGAAGAGCGGTGTTATAAGCCGCCGGTCCGTCCCATAGAGCGTATTATGCAGATCATGCAGGAGGGCAGGGGAACACAGTTTGATCCGGTGATCATCGATGTGTTCATGGAAATGCTTCCGATGTTAAAAGAAGTGCTGGGTATCAGTTGATAAAGAGCGGTTGACAGGGATTACCGACGGAATGCGGATGAAAGGTAAGGTAGGTTACTGTGGAAGAGAGACAGTTTGGGAATGAGAAAATGAGCAGGAAGCTGGAACAGATCGTATTGATTTTTTTCACGATTTTTTCGCTTTCGATGTTTGTCTCCTCGTTTCTGTTAGCATGGCATATTCTGCTCAAGGAGCTCATTATAGCGACTGTTGTGGCGGGATGGATCGTTTTTAGCAGGAAATACCGGGACTATAAGTACCGCGCCAAATTTCTGGCGGTCATGACATGGGTGAATTTTGCCATCTATGCAACACAGTCAGTGAGCTTTACCTCGATGTTGTCCACGATGCTTGCGCTGATCGTCCTGCTCGGTATCTTCAGTATTACGGATATCATTTATATTGATCTGTTCTGCGCTACGGTGATCATAGCCTATCACGTGTTTGTTCTGCGGACATTCAAAGTAGAGACAGCCAATGAGGTTCTCAGGCTCTTCTTACATATTCTTTCGGCATATGCAATTCTGTTCGTCACATGGATCACGATACGCACCAGACAGGAGACTAATGAGCAGTTGGTAGAAAAAATCCGCGAGTTGAAGATCGTGGAGAAGAGCAAGGATGATTTTATGGTGAACATCTCCCATGAAATTCGGACGCCCATCAATGCGGTGTGCGGCATGAGCGAGGCTATCCTGCATGAGGATATTCCCGTGAATGTGAGACGCGATATCATAGATATTCAGACTGCGGGACGTAATCTTCTTGCCACGGTCAGCAATATTCTGGATTTCTCGGAATTAGAGAGCGGGAAGATGGAGCTGGCGGAGGAGAGTTATAATATTACCTCCACGGTTACGGATATCATTAATATGGCGCTGACGCTTGAGAACGGCAAGCAACTGGAACTGATCGTGGACTGTGATGCGAATCTGCCAAGCAACTTGCTGGGAGATGAACAGAAGTTCCGGCGCATTGTCATGAATCTTATGGAAAACGCCATTAAATTCACGAAGGAAGGCGGCGTGATCCTGCGGATCAAGAGCCGGAAAGAGGAGTATGGCGTTAACCTGTTAGTCAGCATCAAAGATTCCGGGATCGGCATGAAGCAGGAGGATATGGAGAATATTTTTGCCAGCTTCAGTCAGGTCAATTCCGGAAGGAACCGGGAAGAGGGCGGTATCGGACTCGGTCTTGCCATCACGCAGGCATTGGTGCGCAATATGGGCGGATTTATCACCGTGGAAAGTGAGCCCGGAAACGGTACGGAATTCCAGTTTACTATTCCGCAGAAGGTGCTGGATGAAACGCCTATTGTCTCCATCAGGAACAAGAGCCGTATTTTCGTTGCAAGCTATATCAATATGGATAAATATGATTACTCCGTGGTGCGGGAAGGCTATGAGAAATGCATGCGTCATATGGCGGAACAGTTCGGTGTTATGTTCCGTGTATGCAGGAATCTCTCGGAGTTAAAGAGGCGTATAGAGAATGAGAATTACACGCATATTTTTATCGGCTGGGAAGAGTACAATGAGGATAAGGCATTTTTTGAGAAAATGGCGCAGGAGCTTAAGGTCGTATTGATCCTCGACTATGATCAGGAGATGCAGAGCGGAAGCAATATGCTCCGTATTTACAAGCCTTTTACCGTACTGTCTATTGCAGCGGTGCTAAATGGCGAGAAGGTGCTGCAGAGCGATGAGCAGCACAGCCGCTATCGATTTGTGGCTCCTACGGCGAAGGTTCTTGTGATCGATGACAACGCCATGAACCTGAAAGTCATGGCAAGGCTTCTTCTTCCTTATCAGATCAAGGTGGTTATGGCGCTTGGCGGGCAGGAAGGGCTTGATAAATTGAATAGCATGGATTATGACTGCGTATTCTTAGACCACATGATGCCGGAGATGGATGGTGTGGAGACGCTTCACAGGATACGCCAGAAGCCGGGGCCGTATTTCCAGACGCTTCCGATAATCGCTTTTACGGCGAATGCCATCGGCGGGGCGAGAGAGATGTTCATGGAAGAGGGCTTCGATGATTTTATTGCCAAACCCATTGAACTGAGCGTGTTGGAGAGAATGCTGCAGCGGTATATCCCGCAGCAGAAGCAGGTGAAGATAGATCCGCAGATGCAGGAGGACGCAGATGTCTCCGGTAAGAACGGCAGCAGGGGCGGCAGACAGTCTTCAGCGGGGCAGGAGGACGCTGTGGAACAGAACAGTCCCGGGACGGCAGCAGAACCCGCTGCCACAGATCAATCAGAGAAACCGGCAGGAGCTTCATCCGAATCGGAAGGATTAGAGGCACTCAGCCGCGCGGGCATCAATATTTCGCAGGGCATTTCTTACTGCGGTGACAGAGAAGGACTGCGCGAGATCATCGCCATGTATCATGCGCAGGGAGCGGGAAGAAGCCGGCAGTTACAGCAGTTATTTGAGGAGCAGAACTGGAAGAATTATTCCATTACCGCACACGCCCTGAAGAGTAATTCCAGAGGGATCGGAGCAAATGATCTGGCGGAGCTTGCCCTCAGTATGGAGATGGCAGGCAAAGAAAACCGGATCGAATATATTATAGAACATCATGCAGAGTTTATGAAGAAGCATGAAGAGCTTCTGGCGGCTCTTGCGGAGAATTCCTTTATTTATCCCGATGGCTGTCCTGATTCCGGATCGGATGCATCCGGAGAGGAGGCAGGAGAGAATGGAGATACAGGGAATACCGATACGGGACAGGTGTTACAGGAGACAGACGGACAGACATTGAACGGACAGATAGCTCTTTTGCAGGAGCAGCTGGATAATTTCGAGAGCGATGGCATAGAGGATATTCTGAAACAGCTGGAATCCTGCACATATCACGGGATCAATCTGAATGAAATAACGGCCAAAATCAGACAGAGCGTGGATGAATTCGATTTCCTCGGCGCCGGCGGCGTATTGGAGGAGTTGAAGGAGAAGATTACGGGAAGTCAGAACGGAGGCAATTATGATTAAGAGAATACGCAGGTTTTTACGATCTCAGTTGAATGAACAGGTGAATTTTCAGGACAGGTTCATGCGGATCGCTTTGATGCTGGCATTTGTCGCTTCTATTATCGGAATGGGGCGCGTTGCGCTGGGAGCGGCGCCTGTGGTGTTGTATGCGCTGATCCCAATGTGCGTCGTATCTTTTGTTGCGATTCATATAGCCGCGGACCGGCGCAAGATCAACAAGGCTGCCAAGCTGCTTGTCTATGCATCCAATCTCATTTTGTTCCCGTTGATCTTTATTTTGAGCGGGGGCATAGAGAGCGGTACGCCGGTCTGGTTTGTGCTGGGGCTGGTCTATGTGTTCCTGTTGTTTGACGGCAAAGAAATGATCTTTGCGCTGGTGGTTTCCGTGCTTACTTTTTTTATTACATATTATATTGCCTACCAGTATCCGAATATGGTGCCGAGGGGAAGCCGCGCCTACAGCTTCGTTGATTCCTATATCACGATGCTGGTGGTGAGCTGTTTTGTCGGTATGCTGATGAAAATTCAGGTGTGGACGTATAATAAAGAGCAGGAAGTGACGGAGAAGCAGAAAGAGGAAATCGAGCGGATCGCAAGATCAAAAGATGCCTTTTTTGCTAATATGAGCCATGAGATCCGCACGCCGATCAATACGATCATCGGTTTGAATGAGATGATCCTCAGGGAAGATATCTCCGACGAGATTGCCGAGAATGCCATTAATATCCAGAATGCCAGTAAGATGTTACTGACCACCATCAATGATATTCTGGATCTGTCCAAGATAGAGTCAGGCAATATGGAGATCGTACCCGCACAGTATGAGATCAGCGCCATGTTCAGCGATCTGGTGAATCTGATATGGATTCGTGCTCATGAGAAAGAGCTGGAGTTTAAGGTGGACATTGATCCGGAGATTCCGTCAATGCTCTACGGTGATGAAGTACGTATAAAGCAGGTAGTCACCAATATGTTGACTAATGCAGTCAAGTACACGGCAGAAGGGTCTGTCACATTGACGGCTAAGGGTGAAAGAATTGCGGCGGACCAGATCATGCTGCGTATTTCCGTGACGGATACCGGTATGGGAATACGTAAAGAGAGTCTGGACGACCTGTTTAGTTCTTTTAAACGCGTGGACGAAAGCGATAATCGTCATATTGAAGGAACCGGACTGGGACTCAATATTTCCAGACAACTGATGGAGATGATGGGCGGCAGGATCTATGTGGACAGCGTATACCACAAAGGCTCCACTTTTACGGTGGAGGTCAAACAGCGTATTGTCAATGTACGGCCCATCGGCGTAATCAACTTTGCATCGCAGAAACAGTTGAATAACCGTGCAAAATATAAACAGAGCTTCACGGCGCCTGATGCCAGAGTACTTGTTGTAGATGATAATGATATGAACCGTATGGTAGCCATCAAACTGCTTAGGGGTACGGGGATTAAAGTTGATACAGCGGAGAGCGGCAAGGAATGTCTGAAGCGGACTGCCGAGAATCTGTACCATGTGATTCTGATGGATCATATGATGCCGGATATGGACGGTGAGGAAACGATGAAAGCGGTGCGCGCCCAGACGAAAGGGTTCTGTCAGAAGGTGCCTATTGTTGCCCTGACTGCCAATGTCATGACGAATGCCGAACAGGTATACCAGAATATGGGATTTGACGGATATCTGGCGAAACCCATTAACTCGGCGCTTTTGGAGGCAAGTCTGTTAAAGTATCTGCCGGATGAGCTGATCGAGTACGTTGCACAGGAAGACGAGGATGAGATGGAAGGAGAGACGACCATTAACCGTGTGAGCGGCGTAAGGAAGCGGAAAATCGCGATCACTGCCGACTGCATCTGCGATCTGCCTAAAGATTTGCTGGAGAAATATCAGATCAGGCTGATGTATTGTTATGTGCATACGAAAGAAGGGTGTTTCTGCGACCTGTTCGAGGTCTCTTCCGACAGCCTGTTAAATTATTTGCAGACAGAGGGGAATTATGCCCATTCTTCCACGGCGGAGCCTTCGGAATATGAATATTTCTTTGCGGATACGCTGGAAAGTGCGGAGCATGTGATCCACATCACGGCTACCGTTGACTTAAGCGGGGCTTATCCGAATGCGCTGCAGGCGAGCAGAAGTTTTGGTAATGTCACCATAGTGGATTCTACCCATATCAGCAGCGGCCATGGCCTTATGGTATTGTACGCTGCATCTATGGCGGAAGAAGGGAAAGACGTCCAGGAGATCTGCAAGGCTTTAAATCAGTTCCGGGACAGGGTATGTTCCAATTTCCTTGTGCCGAGTACGGCGGCGCTTTATCGCAACGGAAAGGTCAGCGCTGCGGTGCATAAGGTATGCAGCGGTCTGAATCTTCATCCGGTGCTCCATATGTCACAGAACGAATTGAAGCTCTGGAAGATAGAGATGGGTGGCAATATGAAGTATGTACGGAGCAGATATGTGAAGAAGCTGCTTCGGCACGGTAAGCAGATCGATACGAGCGTTCTCTTTCTCACCTATGCCGGGTGTACGGTGCACCAGATCGAAGAGATTCTGGAAGAAGTGGAGAAATATATGCATTTTGACAGGATCATTACCCAGAAGGCTTCTGCGACAGTGTCAAGTAACTGCGGTGTGGGTGTGTTTGGTCTGATGTTTGTGAAAAAGAAGGATAAAGATAAAGACAGTCAATATGGATATGGTTACGGTACGGAAGCTTAAGAAATATTACGGCAGCGGGGATAATCAGGTACGGGCACTGGATGGAGTCGATCTGTCCGTCGCAAGAGGCGAATTCGTTGCTATAGTAGGTGCGTCGGGCAGCGGCAAGACTACACTGCTCAATATGATAGGCGGTCTGGATGTGCCTACAGAGGGCGAAGTGATTGTGGACGGTGTGAGTCTCGCCGGTTTGCGGGAGGAGCAGCTTGCGGTATTCCGCCGTAAGAAGGTGGGATTCATATTCCAGAATTATAATCTCGTTCCAACTCTGACAGTGAAGGAGAATATTTTGTTCCCGTTAGAGTTGGACGGTTCTGCACCAAACGAGGATTATCTGAAGGAGGTCGTGGAACTGCTGGGATTAGGAGAGCGTCTGCACGCATATCCGTCGGCTCTTTCCGGCGGGCAGCAGCAGAGGGTGGCAATCGCCAGAACGCTGGTGTCAGGGCCGTCGGTCATACTGGCTGACGAGCCTACCGGTAACCTGGATTCCCGTAACGGACAGAATGTGGCGGGATTGTTGAAAATGACTGCTGAACTTTATCACCGGACACTGGTGATGATCACACATAATCAAGAGCTGGCGCAGCTTGCAGACAGGGTGTTGTATATGGAGGACGGGAAGCTCAGGGAGCAGAGGATCAGTTTATAGAATATGTTAGAGAATAATAATCTTAAGGTCTGCCGTAAGCTGGTGCGGCGGGAGTTTCAATTTCATAAGGGACGCAGCATACTTCTTATGACGGCGATTGCGCTGGTGAGTATGTTGTGTACCTTTTCTTTTGCATTGGGATTTGTGATCCGTGACGGATATTTGTACGGCTATCAGGTTCGTTACGGTTCTACGAGCCATATTCTGTATTATGGGTTAAACAGCGCGCAGGCGTCTTCGATCGCGCATCACGCCGATGTGAAAAAGACGGTGTTTGTGAGAGCGATAGGGATTTTAGCCGATGATGTGATGGAATATCGCAGTGTGAAGCTTGCGGCAGTCGATTCTGATTGGGCGGCGGCAACGGAGGCGGTACCTGTTTTCGGACGGATGCCGGAGTCTGACGATGAGATTGCCATGGACGAGCTTACCATGCGGTCGCTGGCGATTCCGCACAAGGAAGGAGCAGAGGTGGTCTTGCGTTGGATTCCCGTGGATGGCGGTGAGGAGCGGGTGAGTACTTTCCGGCTCTGCGGATGGTGGAGCAGTGACATGGGTTCTACGGAGACTTGTGCATGGATCACTCCGGCGGCCGCGGACAGGCTCTGTCCCGATGCGCCGGATCTTGTGACGCTGGGAGTGACTTTGTACCGGCCGGATGATCTGGATATGCAGGCCGAGGAACTGCTCGCTGATCTGGGGGTGGACGGTGTCGTATATGATACCAATCTGGCGTATAACGAGGCCAGAGTAGAACGTGCGGAAGGAAAAGCAGTGCCATACTATATGATTAATATTGCAGTTGCGGCGTGCGGCATGTTGATGGTGTATAGTATCGTGCGAATCTCCGCAGGAGAGAATGTGAGATTCTACGGGAGGGTGAAGAGTCTTGGGATGAGTCCGAGGCAGATCGGCCGGCTTTTATCAGGGCAGGCGGCATATCTGTGCCTTCCGGCAATTCCTGTAGGCTGGCTGCTTGGATTTGCGCTTTGTGCCGCAGTGGCCCCGTATGTGATCTTAAATACGGGCGGACAGAATCCGGCGCTTTTGTTTTTCCGGTTGGCTCCGTTTGTGTACAGTGCGCTGTTCACGTATTTTATCACGCTGACGGCCTGTATGCTGCCTGCGAAATTCGTATCAAAGATCAGCCCTGCCGAGGCTGTGCGGTTTGTCGGTGCAGTGCCGCGGCGTACCGTGATACCGCTTATGAAGCTGTCCGGAATCAGACGGGACAAAGGCAAATCCGCATTGGCGGCTGCCTCCATGCTGCTGTCCCTAACCTTGCTGTGTGTTCTTTGGACGCAGTATGTCAGTGCTGACGAGGATAAGTATCTGGAGGATATTGCTTACAGCGATTATCTGATTGCAGATGCCTCTGCGGCTACCAATCTTCAGCGCTATAATCCGTGGAGCCGAAGTATCACACCGGAGTTTATGCAAAAGCTTGCGGAACATGAGGCGGTGACAGAACTGGGAACGATACGCACGATGGAAGTGCCTATGTATGCAAGCGAGGAAGAGCGTGCAATTATTGTAGAGAATTTCGAGAGTGAGGATTCGGACGGCGTTGCCAGAAAAGAGGCCATGGCGGGCTCACCGGACTGGTTAGCGGGTTATGAGATATTCCGGGAAACCGGAGAGTATATCGGCATTGCTACAGGAATAGACGGACTGGCGTTGTCTGTGGCTCTGCTTGACGGAGAATACGTTGAAGGCTCCTACGACGCAGACCTGTTTGCCACGGGAGATTATGTGATCGCCGCGGGTGCCAGCGCCACGTCTTTCGTCTCGACACCTCCGGTGGGAAGCAAGGTGGAGATCGGCGGACGTTCTTTTGAGATCATGGCGGCTGTTTCATATAAGAGCCACATGATTACCGGTTCCGACAGCCGGAAGGCGGAGTATAACATTTCCTATTATATGCCGGTGCAGACTTATGAAGAATTATTTACTGACAGTGGTGTCAGGAATATATTGGTAGATATTGACCAGAATAGTCAGGAAGAGTTTGAAGTTTTTCTGAAGGAACTTATAGGGGACACGGGAATCGGGGTTACGATGCGAAGCGACAATCAGTGGGAGTTTAAGAACGCGCTGTTCCATACTTATATGATTCCTATGTTTGTAGGGGCGGTTTTGCTGCTGATCGGTGTGTTGAATTTCGGCAATGCATTGGTGACGAGCGTGCTTGTACGGAAAAAAGAGTTTGCGGTGTATGAGAGTCTGGGCATGACGCAGAGACAGATCCGCAGGCTGCTTATTTATGAAGGATTGACATACGGTGGTGTGCTGACTGCCTTCCTTGTGCCGGTGGTTTCGGCATTGACATGGCTGTTGGGAAGATGGTGGATTACCCATACGACAAGCGCGTGGTGCGCCACATGGAGATATTCCCTAATGCCGATGTGGATCGTGCTGCCGTTTCTGTTCGCAGCCGCACTTCTGGTTCCGCTGTGCTGTCTCCGTCTGGTCATGAGAGAAAGTGTTACGGAGAGGTTGAGGGTGGCGGAGTGAGAGAGGAGTTATAGCATTGTTTTTGTCTGGACGAAAAATGTCAGTCGGTGAAAGCTTCATTTTCATTGTAAGAGAGGATTATTGATGTTAGAATATATTCAGAAAAGCTTGTTGCACACGTCGTTTACAATTCGTAGCGACACAATGACTATGATATAGGGTTAGTTAGAAAAGAATATAGCACAGAAATACCTGATTAGAATAAAAAGGAAAGGGGATGCTGATATGAATCAAAGAGCTGAAATAATTTTTATGCAGGTCAGATTGCTTCGGCTTGCAGCAGAAGAGTGGAATACATCTGTTCAGAAGGTGAATGCATTATTTGATCAATATAGCATCCTAAAATTTATTGAGGAGTGCTATGATGTTTTTCATATGGAAGGTGATTATGCGGTATTTGATGAAATAAAAACTGTGTTGAAAAATAAGGGGGTAAATGTGAATGCTGGAATTATCTGATGGCATGCTTCTCTATCATGGAAGCTACTGTGAAGTAAAAACCCCGGAGTTGTCAAAGTGTGCTGATTTCAAGGATTTCGGAAAAGGGTTTTATCTGACATCATCTAAGGAGCAGGCAGAGAATTTTATCAATACATCGCTGAAAAAAGCAAAATTTCAGAGGGTAATTGCTGAAGATCAAAGGTATGGAGTGATATCAGCATTTTGCTATCATAAGAGTGAAAGTATAACAGATTATATTTTTCAAGATGCGGATGCCGACTGGCTGCATTGCGTCGTAGGACATAGAAAGGCAAATACATTTCAGACTGTTGTCAATGAAATGAAAAAATATGACATTATAGCCGGGAAGATTGCAGATGATGCAACTAATGTTACAATACTGACATACTTAGTTGGTGCCTATGGCACAATCGGAAGCAAAGAGGCAGATGCCTTGTGTATAGGCAGACTAATCCCGGAGCGTTTGGAAAATCAGTTTTGTTTCAGAACAGATGCAGGGCTGAAATGCCTGTCATTTGTAGAAAGTGAGCAGATATGGAGAAATTAAAAGATGTCACAGAAGAGCAAAAGAAGTTTGCTGTGGATGCAATGGTTACTTTGGTCGTTGAAGAATTGGTTAATGACTTAAATATTCCTCCCACCACAATGCTGAAAGAATTTATTGCATCAAAAACAGGCGCATTGTTATATGATGAATCTTCAAAACTCTGGTGGAATGGTTCGTCTTATATAGCGGATATGTATAAAAAAGAAATTTGTTCATAGGTATCATTCTGGCGGTATCTAATAACAATAAAAGCATTTACAGAGCAGTTACAGGGCATTTTCAAAATGAAGATGTCCTTTTTTCATGTAAATCGGTCAATGTCACAAAAATGTACCTTTTCTGTACCTTGATTGTAACTTAGGGTTGATACAATTTCCTATAGAGCAGGAGATGTTGATACGAGGGTATATCCGACGATTTCGAGCAACATCTTGCAGCGCTGATATCGTAAGGGAAAGGCAGGATAATCTATATGGAAGCGATCGTGAAGGCTACGGGTTTGAAGAAGTATTACGGAGAGGGAGAAGCGCTTGTCAAGGCGCTTGACGGCGTGGATCTGGAGATCGAGAGGGGCAAATTTACCGCTATCATCGGCACCAGCGGGAGCGGTAAATCCACGCTGCTAAATATGCTGGGAGGTCTGGACGTTCCAAGCGAAGGCAGTGTCAGAATCGGCAGTCAGGAACTTGCCAAACTGAATGCGGAGCAGGCGACGATCTTCAGACGTAAACAGATCGGGTTTATTTT